>MHUV01000007.1:60463-64596 GCA_001823545.1 Candidatus Yonathbacteria bacterium RIFCSPLOWO2_01_FULL_43_27 | reverse complement strand
CGCTCAAAAATCTGCCTAAAAAAGCAGACATTTATGAGCAAGAAAAGGTGAAGCGTGGTGTAGATGTGATGCAGAAAAATCTTTTGAGTTTAGATGATCGCTTGGCATCGATGGAACTTGCGATCGATGATTCAGAGAAAGACATCCGCAATCGGATGATAAAGGGCGGTGGTCTCGTAACCGAGAGTCAAACTCAAAGACTTGTCGCTTCAGAAAAGCAACCGCTCATAGACGAATATCGAAAACTTCTCAACGAAAGAAATCGGCTGGCCGACAAACTCGGCGTAGCGGATTCCTCTGCGAAAGATGCGGCCGGCATGCAATACGAGGATTCAACACTGCCACTTACCGTCGCAGAAAAAACACTCGGATTTCAAAAAGACCAATACAGCGTTCTCGGGGATCTCTTAAAACAAGTATTCGGTGCTTCAGAAAAGGATGTCGCAAATATTGTCGAAGCATCCAAGTACGGCAAAGAGCAAGAAAAGAAAGACGCTCAAGATGTAATCAATCGAGCAATTCAACTCGCAAACCTTGCCAATAGCACCCCTGCCGGAACCGTGCATGACATTGCTGGCACAAAAGTAGTCGGCGCAAAGTCTGGTAGCGGATCAGATGGAGGAGGTTCATCGAGCGACATAGAAGCTTACGCACTCGAACTTCTCAACAACCCGAACTTCACCGCAAGTAATGTGCCTCAAAACATCCGTGCTCAAGTCCTGCAGAAGCGAGATCAGATCATCGCTGAAGCAAACGCTCAACAGCAAGCGGATGCGGCGGCCGCTCAAGCTTTGAAATCAGGTCAACCGAGGATAACCGCTCAAGACTTCGGTGCTGGGGTCAAAGACGTATTCACGCAACAGATACCGAACCTCGCAAAGTCCGGATACAACACCGGTAAGAGCTTCCTGAAGGGTCTCTTCGGTATCGGAAATTAAAACGCTATGGCCTACATCAAAGACCCAAAAACTGGAAAGTACATAAACACCGGTTCTACACCGGTCTCTCCTCCACTCCCAAAGTCTGCACCTGCTCCCGGTAACGTCGTGCAGTATCAAAAGAATGCCGAGGGGAAATACGTAACGACCGAGGTTGAGAAACCGGCCGGTAAACCAAACGTGACCACTGTCGAGGGGTTGCGAGACTTTGCACTGCAAAATAATCTCGATGTCTCAACTACTCAACCAAAAGAATCGACTCTGCAGAGAATCCTCCACGTGCTCAACACAGGAGGATATGCGGTCGGTGGTCTTATAAGCGGAAAAGGTATCAAAGCTGGAATCCAAGAACGCATACAGCCGTCTGAAGCACTCGGAATCAAAAGCAAAGTAGGTGGTTTTATCGCAGACGTCCTGCTTGATCCGACAACGTATTTAACATTCGGTTATGGGGCCGGTGCAAAACTCGCAACCAAAGCCGGGACGGTCGTGCTCAGTAAATCCGGAACGTCACTCCTCAAAAAGTCGATACAGGAAGTCGGTGAGACGGCCGCCCGGAAAGCTCTGGCAGAAAAGGTTCTTGCGGAAGGGGGCGAAAAGTATCTTGCCAAAGGAGGTCTGAAATTTGCCGGTCAACAGGTGCTTCCACGATCGGCCGTCACCGCACCGTTCAGAGCCGCTGACTGGCTCGTCGAAAAGACACCTGTCGTCGGCAAAATGTATGAAAGTGCAAAAGACCTCGCTGGCAAAGCATTTGTGCCATTTAAAAGTATCAAAGACCTCCCGGGACGTATCGGTGAGGAGTATGTCGACAAGTTTTCTCAATTCACCAAAGCAACCCGGTCCGAAGTCGGTAAGGCCGCTGACGAAGCAATTGATCTCGGCAAGACAGCAAGAAAAGAACTTGGCAAAGATGCTGGCACCAGAGTTGGCCGGCTGATCGAGGGAATGGTCGATCTTCCTGCAAAGGCGGCCGACGGAGTCGAGCAAGTCGCTACCAAAGGAAACAGTGCGATCGACAACATCATTAGTCACATTCAGGGCGAGCATAAACGATTTGCAAATATCGAAAAAGAAAAAGGTCTACTCCATACCGAGCTACCGGATTACTTACGACACTATCTGACACCGGAAGGCCGTGACTTCTTGCAAAAGAATAGTGATGTCGCTGACGAGCTCGCAGGAAAGATGCGAGTAAGCACACCGTTTGCAAAGTCTCGAACCCTCGACGACACGATCGTGAATATCAATAACTACTTCCGCAAAACACACGGAGTGAGATTGTTTGAGCAAGATGCATTTAAAGCATTCGGCGCACGCAAAGCCGAGCATATCAGAGCTGTAAACGCCTACGACTTTTTAACTGAAGCTGGAAAGCAATTCGGCAAACAAGGCGAAGTGATCACAAAAGAAATAAGGAATCCTGTAACCGGAAAGATGATGACCAAAGAGACAGTAAAGCCAATCTTTGAGAACGGCATTCGGTACGTTGAAAGCACCGTGCCTCAATTAAAGGGAGTGCTTTTGCCTGAGCAGATCGTGAAGCATGTCGAGGAAACATACAAGGTTCTCACGAACGATGAAGCGACTAAGGGATTCCTAAAGCTCTACGATAAAGCTCTCAATTTCTGGAAGGGATCAGTAACCGGCTGGTTTCCAGCTTTCCACGTTCGCAACTCAATCGGTGGAATTTTCAACAACTTTATAGCCGGAGTGAAAAATCCGGCACGATATCTCCAAGGCGATCAGATCGCTCGAGGCATGAAAGGTTCAATAACAACAAAACTAGGCACCAAGTACACCTACAAACAAATAAAAGAGATGACCGAAAAGCTGGGAGTCGTCGGTCAACCCGGTTACTTGGATGTGATGCGTGAAGTCGAGAAAGACATAGGAAAAAGCCCTGTTGGAAAACTGATGGATCTCCCGAAAGGTGCGATGGAGATCACTGAAAACCGTCTGCGTCTGCCACTTTTCATAGATCGCTTGATAAAAGGTGACGCACCGGAGGATGCCGCCAAGGCAGTGTTCCAATTTCACTTTGACTATGCGCCGGAGGGTCTTGCGAAGTTCGAACAAAACGTAATGAAGCGACTCATGCCGTTCTACCGATGGACTCGTGGCAATATTCCTCTCCAACTCGAGCAAATGGCAAAACAGCCCGGTAAATACGCCGCCATTGGCAAGCTTGTAGACAACCTTCAAGTCGATAAGGAAAAAGCGAAAGAGGAATTTCAATACTTGCCACCATACATGCGAGAGGGATTGCCTGTCCGACTTGGTGAGAAAGAGGGATTCTCCCAGTACCTCTATGGTCTTGGTCTGCCAGTCGAGGATATCAACCGACTCTACAAAGGAAGTCCGCAAAGAACGCTGGCGAGTTTCGTCGGTGAATTGTCTCCGCTTCTTAAATATCCAATCGAAGCCGCTACCGGACAAAACTTATTCATGGGTGAGCCAATCATCGAAAACAGCAGAGTATATCCATTTGTGAATGCAGTCCCCGGACTGCGTGATTGGCTCGAAGTAACCGAGCATACGAATAAAAACGGGGTTGTGAGTTACCGAGCCAATGCTTACAAACTTCACTTCCTAAACACCGCCCTTGGACGCTTTTACACCACGGCCGGCAAGCTTACCGATGATAAGACTGCCGGTGTTGTGAAATTCCTATACGGAATTGTTGGTGCGAAAGCGAGATCGGTCGACATGGAAAAAGAGAAATTCTGGCGAGATCGTGAAATTCAAGACCGACTTGAGGAAACACTGGAGAGCAGAGGTCTCATCAATAGATTCGACTCGGTATACGTGCCGAAATAACGCACATGGAAAAAACTGATTACCAAAACCAATTACAGGATGAACGACTTGATCGAGTCGAAAAAACTGTAAACGAGATCAAAGACAACCACCTCGTACATCTGCAGACCGATCTAACGAAAGTAAGCACTGACGTTGATTGGCTCAAACGATTCTTCTGGATCATCGCAACCGCATCGGTGGGAGGTCTGATCACAGCATTAATCAACTTACTACTAACCCTTAACAAATAACATTATGAACATCATTCAAAAAAAGTCTCCAAACTTCTGGACTGGCCGCAAAGGTTACCGGCCGGAGGGCGTTGTCATTCACATCATGGATGGAACGCTCATTGGCACCGATTCGTGGTTTGCGAATCCATCATCACAAGTA
>MHUV01000007.1:59692-60437 GCA_001823545.1 Candidatus Yonathbacteria bacterium RIFCSPLOWO2_01_FULL_43_27 | reverse complement strand
GTAAGCGCACATTACGGCATCGGGAGAACCGGTGAAGTCCACCAGTATGTGCAAGAAAACGATGCCGCCTGGCACGCCGGTCGTGTCGATGCATCGCTTTGGAAGCTCATAAAACCAAATGTCAACCCGAATCTGTATACGATCGGGATTGAACATGAGGGTAAACCGAATGACGTGTGGACTGATGCCATGAAGCAATCGAGTGCAACCCTGATTCGAGAAATTTGTCAGCGATGGCAGATTCCAATCGACCGGAATCACATCGTTGGCCACTTTGAGATCTTCTCAAAGAAACCAAACTGTCCGGCAAGCAACAAAGCGATCCTCGACGAGCTGGTCGCACTTGCCGGCCAACAAACGACCAATCCCTCTATCGAGGACGGTGTGAGGAAAATCGAAGAAGGATTGGCAATTATTAAGCGATCATTTTAATCACTATGACAACACCTCAAAAAGAAGCCCTGAAGCACCTTGCGATCGTGTTCTTTTACTCCGCAGTATCAGCAGTCCTGCCGATACTGATCGCCTATGCCGAGAATGAACCTCGTTGGGCATTATTGATCCCAGTGATCAATGCTGGGTGGTATTCAGTGACCAGATACCTCAAAGAACAGAGATTGATCGAGGATGCCCGAGGAGAGGAATAACCGCTAAAGCTTGCGAAAATCCTAGTTAGTAGACCTTCTGGGCGAAAGTCGGAACGTCAAAATAGCTAGGATTTTCCTTGTATAATCGGCGTAAATCC
>MHUV01000007.1:0-59674 GCA_001823545.1 Candidatus Yonathbacteria bacterium RIFCSPLOWO2_01_FULL_43_27 | reverse complement strand
TTGTATAATCGGCGTAAATCCCTTACAATTTTATCGACACGACTGAAGTGTAGCGTCCTAATGGGTTCTAACTTCGGGACATCGTCACCGCCAAAACAAAATCCCCCATTTAAATGGGGGATTTTGTTTTAAGGAGACGAGCAATGTGCCTGCGCACATTGCGTGCGGGATTCGAAAAGCGCAGTGATGTTTTTGTAGTCAAAAACCACGAGCTGGGGTCGAGAGTACTTGGTCCGCACAACGCGTACCCGCGTGAGCAGACCTAGTAACTCGTGACCGAACCGCCGTCTCCGCAACTGCCAAGGCCAGAGCATCGCTCTGGCCTTGTTACATGTTGCGGTGCACGCGGTACAATGAATACGTCAGATTGATAACATAATCTTATGGCCGAAAAAAGACTCTCCGGTGGTGTGGTGCATAAAATGCCAGATGATTTACGAAAGGCCATTATCTCAACGCCTGCGGTGCGAGCTGTATGGGAAGATATTACACCACTCGCACGCAATGAGTGGATCTGTTGGGTCACGTCCGGCAAGAAAGAGGAGACAAGAAGTGTTCGGATCGAGAAGGCGCTCTCGAAGATTAAGGGTGGAATGCGCCGGCCTTGTTGTTGGGCAGGTTGTCCTCATCGTTCCAAGTGATCGGAAAAGAAAAATTTGAAATAAATTATGACGTCATATAGACACACCCAAATTGGATACTTGATACTGGTCGTTACGCTTGCTGTGCTGGCGCTTTTCGCGTGGGTGTATATTACGGCTAGGGCTGAGCCACCTTCGTATTACTCCGGTACAAATTTCCTCGTCACGGCCATAATGGTCTTAATTGTGTCTACCCTTGCATCGTTTACCACCCTAACAACATCCATTGATAACAGCTATCTTCAGATTAAATTTGGGTATGGAATTTTTAAGAAAAAATTTCTGCTTAGTGAAATAGTATCAACAAAGCAAGTTAAGAATCATTGGTACTATGGCTGGGGGATAAGGTTATGGCTGTGGCCAAAGATGTGGATATATAATGTTTCTGGTTTTGATGCAGTTGAAATAAATATGAAAAATGGGAACGTCTATCGCATAGGAACGGATGAACCGGAAAGACTTGAGGTCGCAATCAAACGAGCTATAAATATCTAGTCGTAAGAGGAGTACCTAGGTTGTTAGTGCTGTAAATTACGGTGCTGTAAGAAAAATATCGTTAAAAATCGCAACGGGGCATATATCATGGAAAAAACTGACCGAGTGTTAAGTTGTTCAAAGAGAGAATTTAAATGCTATAATGAATTTATGAAGAGAAAAATTTTGTATGCTTTTATAATTTCTTTTGTTCCTGTTCTTTTATTTAGCGGGGCTGGAAAGGTATTAGCAATTCCAGCTCCCCGAGGTATTGCCCTAAACCCTACAAATAAGACATGCGCAAATTATTGGGCTGGGGATGAATTTACGTCATATCATTTACCTCGTGGTTGGGAATCGTATTATCCTGAACATCTATACTACAATACTGATATCTCTGATAATTCTAGTAAGAATTATGTAGGTGGTTTAGAATCTAATAGGCATTTACAAGAATATATCTCTTTTAAAACAAAAGCTGGAAGTTGTATAATTAAACAGAGAGACGATAATGTTTCTGGTGATTTTTCTGATTGTTGTGCTCAGTTAGGGTATTCCTTTGTACAAAATGTTAATTATACTACAGGAGATATATTAGTTATAGTCGGTACGGTCGCGCTTCTTGCAATTGTATTAGTCTTAGGGAGGGTTTTGTTTAAAAAATATAGAAACTAAAGGAAATTAGACGTAAGGCTCGATGAGTTCTGTCGATCCTTTAAGGGTAGATTAGAAGAATTAAATTTTTTTGGAAATTTACAAAAAACAAAACCCCTACAAACGTGGTAGGGGTGGGTGTGGAGCCGTGCGGGTTATCTTGCGTCACTGTTAGAGTGAACCAGTTGGAGGTGTCTGCGCTGCTTTATTTTCTCCTTTCTTTTGTGTGCAATTTTCTCTCTCGCGACGTTGAAGGCACAGAGGTCGATAGCGTGCTTCGAACGCGGGGCAAGTGCCTGTATGACGTACTCAAAGAGCGAGCTCGGCGGTACTATTACCTTATCGTTCGGCATAACGTTTCTCCTGCGGCGTATTGAGAAAATAAGTCTGGTGGAAATATTAGCATATTATTTTGCGAAAGGAAAACAAACTTGCCATAATACTTGCCATGAGTACATAAAGCGTAGTACTATATAGCATATGTTTAATTTATCAAGAATTTTTGGGAAGGAGACAGCGCCTGAGCAGAAACGTGATGAAGCATTTGCTGAACCCGTAGTGGTGACAGAGAAGAAAGCGTTTAATCCGGACGTGCTCACGCTCAATTTTACTCCTGAAGAAATCGAAAATTTTAAGGATAAAGGTATGACTGACCTGGAAATCGAGCTTTTGAAAAAAACTGCACTTCGTAAATTAGAGAGCGCACGTTTCGACAATAGTAAGTAACTTTTCCGTTACCCCATCTTTTGTGCATACACCGAGATACTGCGACGTTTTGCAGCATTGCCTGGCGCTTTGTGACGATGAGATTTGGCAACCGTGTGTACAAAAAAGTTTTCTGAAAGGAGTTCGTGTATTTCGTTTTCAGTAAATACGTGTTCTTGAACACCAATTGCAGGGTGGATGTAAGAGCCTGACTCATCTGCAGGATGATCGCGGAGGAGGCGTTCTGCATGCGTGTCTCCATCAAGAAGAAATGTTTTGAAAAAGAGCCAGCCCCCTGGTTTGAGTACGCGCATAACTTCGGCAACAAGGTGCGTGCGCTCGTCAGCATTTAAAAAGTGGGAAACCATCATGTCGAGAACGAGTGTTTGAGAATTGTTAGGCAGAGGGACTTCGAGTGCCACAGACTGTATGTCATAGGTAATAGGAAGTCCTGCACTTTCTTTTTTTGCTTGCGCGATTGCTTCTCCTGATATGTCATATCCTACACCGCGCATACCAAAAGTGTTTGCGAGGTAGATGAGGTTTCTTCCATTACCGCAACCAAGGTCGAGTACCGAGGAAATAGGGTTCAAGGATTTGCGACCTTCGTGACGCATCAAAAATCTTGTAAATTTTACAAGGTCTTCGCTTGGCTCACGAGAAAGGGTGAAATGTTTGCCTTTCTTGTATTCATTGTTCCAGAACGTCGTGCTACTCGTTTGTTTTTTGGGTGGTTTAGTCATATATTTTCAGCATTGCTATTCTCGCATTCTGTAGCAGTTTGTCAACCTTGAGGAACTGTGTATGAAAGTTATCCACATTGTGCTGTTTTTATCTTGCTACTTTCATAATGCGGGTGATATAATATTGAAAGAGAGGCGAGTATCCTCTCTTGTTCAAAAAAGGGTGATTAATGGCCATATCACTCTTTCACGATAATGGGCTTTTATTAGAGTTTTTATTAGTAAACAATTATGAATAAAAAAGGTTTTACACTTATCGAACTCTTGGTCGTTATCGCGATCATCGGTATCCTCGCATCAGTTGTTTTGGCGTCACTCAACAGTGCACGTGCAAAAGGTGCTGACGCAGCAATCAAGGCAAACTTGGCAAACATTCGTGCGCAGGCTGAAATCATGTATGACACGAATAATAACTATTCAAACCTTTGTACAAACGCTGTAGTCGCTGGACAAACAGCAGGCGCAGCAGCTGCTTTGGGTGGTACGGTGGTAAATGTTCTTGCAACAGCAGGTACTGCATCAACAGTTGTTTGTCACCTTGCAGCAGCTAATGATGCATGGGCAATTGCTTCAGCACTTAAAAGCAATACCGCAAATTCATGGTGTGTAGACAGTACAGGTGCATCAAAGGGAATCACTGCAGGTTACCTTGGGGCTAGCGTTACGGCATGTCCATAATCTAGCATTTCTAGTTTAGTTTTTTGCAAAACCTCGCCTTACAGCGAGGTTTTGTTTTATGGTAAACTATATGTATGGAATTTTTGAGTACACTTTATATGTTTGTCCTCGGTACTATAATTGGTAGTTTCCTTAATGTGGTGATTTATCGCTACAATAGTGGAACCTCACCTCTTAAAGGTAGATCGCAGTGTTTTGCGTGTGGAAAAACACTGCATTGGTATGAGTTGATCCCGCTCGTGAGTTTCCTGGTTCAGCGCGCGCGTTGTCGAGGGTGTTCGGTGCGTCTTTCGTGGCAGTATCCTTTAGTCGAGGCGCTTTCTGGTTTAATCTTTGTTGCGGTGTTTGCTCTAGAGAAATCTCTTTTTGAATCAATTTATCTTGTCGTTATTTTTTCTATACTTCTGGTAATTGCCGTGTATGATATTCGCCACCAGATAATCCCTGACGGTCTCGTGGCGATGTTTGCGATACTTTCTGTACTCTGGTTTTTGTGGACAGTACCTGGAGGATTACTACACGCATTTCAGTTTCCATACTATTTCACACTGCTCGCTGGCCCGCTTCATTTTCTCCCGTTCTGGGCTCTTTGGTTTTTTTCACGAGGACGATGGATGGGGCTCGGTGATGGAAAACTTGCAATAGGTATAGGGTGGTTTTTAGGAATGACGCTTGGTATGTCGGCGGTTATGTTTGGTTTTTGGATTGGCGCATTGTTCGCAGTTGTGATGATGGTGGCACAGCGCATACAGCAAAAATTTACTATATCAAAAATCACTACAACGTCGTGGACATTTAAGAGTGAAATTCCTTTTGGTCCGTTTCTTATTTTAGGTGTTTTTATAGTATACTTTACTCATATAAATTTCTTTGACGGCTCAGTAAATATTATTGATTTATTATTGTAATGAAAAAATTTCGTACGTCACAATCAGCATTTACCTTGATCGAGCTTCTTGTGACGACGGGTATATTTTTGGTACTGACGAGCGTGGTGCTTGCAAAATATCGTTCATACAGCGTTAAGACTACGGTTGCAAATACTGCAGAAACAATCGTCCTCTCTCTGCGAGAGGCACAGGTGTATGGGACGAGTGGTAGAGCAACCTCGACGACAGCAGTACAGTGTGGGGGCTCTTCTTTTAACTGTCCATATGGGGTGAGGCTAATTGCCAATAACCCAACATACGTTATTTTTGTAGATAAAGATGGGAGTGGAACTTATAATAATGTTTCTGAGAGAGTGGAGGCAATCAATCTTTCTTCTGGTGTTAATGTTTCAGCACTTTCTCCTAACTCGCCACTCGATATTGTTTTTAAGCGACCTTTTCCAGACGCATTAATAAATAATGTTCCAGGTAATTTAACAGCGAGCTTCCTTGTTTCTAACTCAACTAATAGCGCTACGGTGCGTATTACTTCCGCAGGGCAAATAACGATAGAATAACAATGAGAGTACATACGACACAACATAAGAAAGGGTTTACCTTGGTGGAGATGATTGTTTCCATAGGTCTTTTTACTATCGTTCTTTTTATTTCCTCAAGTGCATTTCTTGCGGTTCTTAATGCTGATCGTAAATCACGCGCAACGCGTACGGCGATAGATAACCTCAATCTTTCTCTGGAGGATATGTCGCGTCGTATTAAGACGGGAACGACGTATAATTGTGGAGGAGGGGCAACTGGGGTAAATGATTGTCCTTATCCTGGTGATACTATTCTAGCTATAACAGACCAAAATGATCAGCGAGTTATCTATAAACGAGGTGTTGGCACCGGAGCTATTACCGCAGGAAATGCTGTAAGTGGTTGTGGAAGTACTTTCTCTTCTACAACGCAAGGATGTTTGATTCGCCACATAACATCAGGAACACCATTGCTGGTAACAGGAAAGGACATTCATATTACGAACTTACGCTTTGTGGTAAATGGTGCAGCCCCTCTTCCTAATACTGTTCAGCCCTATGTTGCGGTGCTTGTTGATGGAATAACGACAGCTGGAAAGATTACCTCAGCATTTAAATTGCAAACAACGATAACGCAAAGAATGTATGATATATAATATGCACACTAATCATTCACAAAAAGGGTTTACACTCCTTGAGACACTTGTTGCAATTTCTATTTTGCTTATTGCGGTTGTTGCCCCAATGTCTATTATCGGACGTTCATTACCTCAATCTGCGTATGCGCGCGATCATGCTATCGCGGTAAATCTGGCACAAGAGGGGATAGAAGCAGTGCGACAAAAGAGGGATTCCAACATGTTGAATGATTGGAATGGTACAAATACTGCGTGGGATAGTGGAATTGTTGCGAATAATTACTATGCTGTGGATCCAAGATCTGTACCTATGTTAATATCATGCGGTGGTGTTGTGTGTAATTTAACTACGTTAACTATTCGTCAGGATACAGCAACAGGGTTATACTATCAGTCAAGTGCTGGAGGAGGTACGGTTACAAAATTTCAACGGTATGTCCTGATTACGTCTATTGTTCCAGAGGAGAAGCGAATTGATTCTTATGTTTTTTGGCGAGACTCAATGAATATATCTCACACACTTTCTATAACCGGATTTATTGCAGGCATTAATAGTTAGTTCATTTATTATGAAAATTCAACAGTCTAAAAAAGGGGCAGTACTTTTAATTGCAATACTTATGGCAAGTGTAATGCTTACGGTTGGCTTGGGGGTATATCAGCGTACGTACAAAGAAATTTATTTTGCATCCTTTTGGAAACAGACACAACGTGCATTTTCTGGAGCTGATATAGGGCTTGAATGTGCTTTGTACCGCGATCTTAATCCCCCTGCAATACCAGTAGGTGCTGTATATTTTGCCACATCTACTCCACCAGCAGTTCCAGTTGTTACTGATTTTTGGTGTGGTGGTGGAACGGTGTCTAGTTCTCTCTCTTCCTTTGCGTCGGGTATTTATGTATATGCCACTACAACATTTCCAACTGGTTCTAGTATATTTAAAGTTGACGTGGTAAAGATTACCAATATTACTGTTGGGACGACTACGACAAAAATTATTTCACGAGGGTATAATACCGCAAGTGCTGCGAACCCTCGTCGCGTTGAACGTGGATTAAAGATTGAATATTAAGTATGAATGTAGCGAAGTTTGCAATTTCAAAGAACAAAAAAGACGCCACGGAGCGTCTTGCTGTTTTGCGTAAGACGATAGACTATCATCGTTATCTATATCACGTACTCGACCAGTCAGAGATATCTCCCGAGGCGCTCGACTCTTTAAAGCGTGAATTGGTAGAAATTGAAACGGCATACCCAGAACTTGTAACTCCCGATTCTCCATCACAACGTGTGGCGGGCGCACCACTCAAAGGATTTAAAAAAGTTGCACACACCGTACCGCAGTGGTCGTTTGGTGATGCGTTTACCGAGGATGATATGCGTGAATTTGATACACGCGTAAAAAGATTTTTGAAGGACTCTCTTGGTCGTGCTGTTTTTCCTACCTACACGTGCGAACTTAAAATCGATGGACTCAAAGTCGTCCTTACCTACAAAGAAGGGAAGCTTGCATTAGCGTCAACACGTGGCGACGGCAAAGTTGGCGAGGATGTAACGATGAATGTTCGCACCATCGAGTCAGTACCACTCATTCTTACTAAATCAATCACCCTCGTCGCAGAAGGGGAAGTATTTATGTCAAAGCGTGAGTTTGAGCGACAAAATAATGAACGTGCAAAGAAAGGCGAAGAACTTTTTGCAAATCCGCGCAATATTGCGGCGGGATCTATTCGCCAACTCGATCCTCGTATTGTAGCCGAGCGTCACCTTGATGTGTTCGTGTATGACATTGGCAGTATTTCAGAGGCGATTCCCGAGTCACAGATTGCCGAACTCGAACTTTTGAAAGAGCTTGGTTTTAAGGTCAATACGCACTATAAATTATGTAAGAATATCGATGACGTAATCGCGTACTATCATGCATGGAAAAACAAAAAAGATAAACAAGATTATTGGATCGATGGTGTAGTGATAAAGGTCAACGAAAAAGAATATCAAGAAGCGTTGGGGTATACCGGCAAGGCACCACGATTTGGTATCGCATTTAAATTTCCCGCAGAGCAGGTAACTACCGTGGTGGAGGATATTGTTTTGCAGGTGGGGCGAACAGGGGTGGTGACGCCGGTCGCACATTTGCGTCCTGTGTCAGTGGCAGGGTCGGTCGTCTCGCGCGCAACACTTCATAATGAAGATGAGATTAAACGGCTCGATGTGCGCGTGGGGGATACGGTGATTTTGCAAAAAGCAGGAGATGTTATTCCTGATATTGTTGCCGTGGTGAAAGAAATGCGTACAGGAAAAGAGCGACCATACATATTCCCGGAATATGTTGAAGATTGTGGTGGTCCGATCGAACGCGTTCCTGGGCAAGTGGCGTATCGGTGCGTGAATAAAAATTCTTTTGCGCAAAAGCGTCGCTTGTTTTACTATTTTGTTTCAAAAAAAGGATTTGATATTGATGGATGTGGTCCCAAAGTAATTGATGCGCTCCTCGATGCTGAGCTTATGGGGAACCTTGATGACTTGTTTACGTTGACGGTAGGTGACGTGCTTACGCTCCCACGTTTTGCGGAGAAATCTGCAGAAAATTTAATTGAATCAATCAATAATGCGCGCACAATTTCGCTTGGGAAGTTTCTCACCGCACTTTCAATTCCTCATGTAGGTGAAGAAACGGCGCATGACCTCGCAGATTCTTTCGGTAGTATTGAGAAATTACGTACCGCATCACTCGAAGATTTCACTGCGGAGTATGGGGTAGGGGAAATTGTTGCACGTGCGCTCGTTGATTGGTTTTCGGATCCACATCACCGTGCGCTTCTCGATCGACTTTTGGAATACGTGCACATAGAGGAAGGTAAAAAGACTTCTTCAAAAGACCAAAAACTTTCTGGCATGACGTTTGTGCTCACTGGTACGCTCACTTCTCTTGAGCGCGACGAAGCAAAAGAGCGTATCCGTATACTTGGAGGAGAAATTTCGGAGAGCGTCTCTTCAAAAACAACGTTTGTAGTAGCAGGAGAAAATCCTGGTTCAAAACTTGCGAAAGCACGCTCGTTGGGAGTGAGTATTTTGACAGAATCAGAATTTTTGAAGATGCTTAGATAAGTGGCAATTATGTAGTTTTTTTGGTATATTATTAATTACTATGGATATAGTAAACATTATTTCCGGAGAACAAATTGAGATAATTTCAAAGCTCGCCATCGCCCTTTTGTTGGGAATGTCCTTGGGTATCGAGCGTGCTATTGCGGGTAAAACTGCTGGTATGAGAACGTATGGACTAGTGACGATGGGCTCAGCACTCCTTGCGATGACGGGAGTATTTATAGGCGGGGGATTTGACTCACCAACTGCACTGGTGGATTCTATTAGATTTTCAGCACAGATCATTACCGGAATCGGGTTTATTGGTGCTGGCCTTATTTTTATAAAGGGAGCCGATGTGAGCGGGGTAACAACCGCTGCCGGCCTCTGGGTTTCTGCTGGCGTGGGTATTGCAATAGGATATGGTTTCTACACACTTGCTATGGTGACTACCGTGCTCGCAATCTTGACCTTTACCTTCTTTTGGTATGTCGAGGATCGCCTCAAGGCAATTGTGCGTCACGAATTAAAATAATTAGTTTAGTCGATGGTATATATTATGGAGTCACACGAGATTAGAAATCGTTTTTTAACTTTTTTCAAAAAAAGGGAACACGCTATTATCCCTTCCGCGCCACTCGTGCCCGAGAATGACCCTTCCGTGCTTTTTAATACGGCGGGGATGCAACCGCTTGTGCCGTACCTTATGGGAGCACCACATCCACAAGGAAAACGTCTCGCAAACTCTCAGAAGTGTGTGCGCACGCAGGATATCGAAGAGGTCGGCGACAAAACACACGATACGTTTTTCGAGATGCTGGGGAACTGGTCGCTCGGGGATTATTTTAAAGAAGACGCTATCAAGTGGAGTTTTGAATTTCTCACCTCAAAAGAAGAAGGACTTGGGCTTGATCCGCAACGTCTCTATGTAACCGTGTTTGAAGGCGACGAAAATGCACCACGCGACCTTGAAGCATTTGAGATTTGGAAAAAATATATACCAGAACATCGCATCTATTTTATGTCGGCAAAATCGAACTGGTGGAGTCCGGGAGATAATGGTCCATGTGGTCCTGATACAGAGATGTTCTACGATGTTACCGAGCGCGGATTGGGCGATATGTCCAAGGAAGAATATATGGCAGCAGATGATCGCCAGGAGGTAGTAGAAATTTGGAACGATGTGTTTATGGAGTATGAGAAAAAAGACGGCAAGGTGATCGGTAAACTTTCCAAGAAAAATGTTGATACTGGATCCGGGCTTGAGCGTGTGGTGATGGCAGTGCAAAAAAAGGACAATGTGTTCGATACGGACTTGTTTGTTCCTTTGATGAATAAGATTCGCGAACTCTCGGGAGGCGAGATTCGTGATGTGCGCGCATCACGAATTGTCGCAGATCATATTCGCACCAGTGTGTTTATGATTGCTGACGGCGTGCACCCATCGAATACCGAGCAAGGATATATTTTGCGTCGTCTTTTGCGTCGTGCGGTGCGCTATGCCGACGTGCTTCATATTGAGCATAGTCAACTTTCCGAGCTTGTGCCGGTTATTGCGGGTATTTATCGTGGTGTGTATGACAATATTAAGGAAAAAGAAAATTTTATTGTTAAGGAGATTTGGGAAGAGGAAGACAAGTTTAGAAAAACAATAGAAAAGGGTTTCAGGGAGCTCAAACGTCTTCTTGAAAAAGGGAGCATTTCTGCCCATGAAGCGTTTCATCTTTTTTCTACTCATGGATTTCCCGTTGAACTTACTGAGGAAATTGCGCGTGAGAATAATATTACGATTGATACGAATGGGTTTTATGAGGAAATGAAAAAGCATCAGGACCTTTCACGTGAAGGGAGCGAACAAAAATTTAAAGGAGGACTTGCTGATACGAGTGAGATGTCTATCAAGTATCATACCGCAACTCATCTTCTTCATGAGGCGCTTCGCAGGGTGCTCGGCGAACATGTAGCACAAAAAGGTTCTAATATTACCGTAGAGCGTTTGCGTTTCGATTTTACTCACACGGATAAAATGACCGATGATGAAAAAAAGAAGGTAGAGGATCTGGTGAATCAGAAGATCGCCGAGCGTCTACCAGTTCTCCAAGAAGATATTTCTATTGATGAGGCACGCAGTCGTGGTGCCATCGGACTTTTTGGTGAAAAATACGGCGACATTGTGCGCGTGTATCAAATAGGCGAGGGGGATAACAAGTTTAGTCTTGAAATGTGCGGTGGCCCACACGTAGAAAACACGGGTACGCTCGGACATTTTAAAATCCTTAAAGAGGAAGCTTCGTCGGCAGGCGTGCGTCGCATCAAAGCGGTCTTGGAATAGTTTCGCGTATAGCGCGCACGAACCAATTATGAGTGGACTCGTAATTGGTTTTCTGGTATGATAGGAACTTAATTCAAAATAGAAAAAAGATTTTTTATGAAAAAAACAAAAATTGTTGCAACGATTGGACCAGCATCTGAATGTCAGGAAATGCTCGAGAAACTTTCAAAAGCAGGAATGAATGTATGTCGTCTTAATTTCTCTCACGGAACGCACGAAGGAGCACTTCTTCAGGTGCAAAATATTCGTGCCGTAGCAGAAAAGCTCAAAACACCTATCGCAATCCTTCAGGACCTCTCTGGCCCAAAGATCCGTATTGGCGATTTTTATCAAGAGCGTGTCATCTTGAAAAAGGGAACTATTTTTACTCTTACCACCAAAGCGTGTGTAGGTGATGAAACGAAAGCATTTGTAAACTACAAAGCGCTTCCTAAGGAAGTGAAAAAGGGTAATATTATTTTGCTTGATGATGGTAAAAAGGCGCTTGAAGTAATTTCCGTTTCTGAGGATGAAGTGAAATGTCGCGTCATGGTGGGCGGTGAGACCAAGGGTCGTCGCGGAGTAAATCTTCCAGGCGTATCGCTCAAAATCAGCTGTCTTACGCCAAAAGACAAGAAAGATCTTGTGTTTGGTATTGAACAGAATGTTGATTTTGTGGCACTTTCGTTTGTACGTCGCGCATCAGATATTCGCGAGCTTCGCGGTATTCTTGCAAAGAGTAAATCAACCGCAAAAATAATTGCAAAGATTGAGACCCACGAGGCTATTGAAAATATTGACGCAATCATCGAGGAAACTGACGGTGTGATGGTGGCACGTGGTGACCTTGCGGTAGAGGTTCCTGCAGAGCAAGTTCCTATTTTGCAGAAAATGATTATTGAAAAATGTAACGTTGCGGGCAAGCCGGTAATTGTTGCAACACAGATGATGGAATCAATGATCAAGACACCGGTGCCAACACGCGCAGAGGTGTCAGACGTTGCAAACTCGATCCTTGATGGTGCTGACGCGGTGATGCTCTCAGAAGAAAGCGCACTTGGTTTGTACCCTGTAGAGACTGTTGCCATGATGCAAAAGGTTGCGCTTATGATGGAGAAGAACTACCCACACCTTGATGTGCTTGCAGAAAGTATTTTGGGTGACCATGCAAACGGCAACAGTGTGCAAAAGGAGGTTGTTGATGCGGTAACATTTTCTGTGGTAAGTGCGGCATCAGCTATTGGTGCGACCGCTATTGTGGCACTCACGGAATCTGGTTTGACCGCGCGTATGATTTCTCGTTTTCGTCCCGCACAGCCGATCATTGTAATGAGTCCAAATGTATCTGTGGTAAATCAGGCTGTCCTTTCGTTCGGATGCTATCCAATCTATGCAGAAAATCTGATGACTATTGATGAGGTAACTAAAAAAGTACGCGCACTTGCTGTTGCGCATAAGTTTGCAAAAAAAGGCGACAAGGTGGTGATCGTCGCAGGTATGCCATTTGGTAGTTCAGGCGGAACCAATATGTTGCTCGTAGAGGTCATCTAGTTTGTTTTAGGTGCATTCATTTATTATCTATGTATATACGCGTACGCGTAACTGCAGATGCAAAGAAGGAGTCATTTTCGCGCGAGCGGGAAGACTCCTTTCTTGTTTCGGTGAAGGAACCGGCAGAGCAAAACCGTGCTAATGTGCGGGTACTTGAGCTTATAGCTCTGCATTACGGTATTTCTCCAAAGCAGATTCGTATTATTTCCGGACATCATAGTCCAGGGAAAATACTAAGTATCCCTGATATCTTGCAATAGTTTTTTGAAGAGAGCTTGTATTGTACGAGTGTATAATGTCACCTGTATATGAGAATTCTCATATATTTGTAAACATATATTCCCCCTATCGACGTATAATATACTATAGTATATTATACGTCGATAGTTGCATAAAAGAAACATCTAGAACGGTTCTAGATAAACAGCCCCTGTGTGCGTGTGCGTGAGTGAGAGAGCTTTAAGCTCCTCACTCAATGAGTTGCCAAATCCTTAGGTGGTGCTAAAATGAGTATATGCAGATAAAAATAAAAACAACCAACATAGAACTCACGAGTGCTCTTTCGGCATATGTTGAGGAAAAAATTAACAGTGTAGAAAAGTTTGCGCCACCTCACGAAGAAGAAGTTATTCTCGCGAATGTTGAAATTGGTATGTCTACACGACATCACAATGCCGGGGATATCTTTTGTGCAGAGGTAATGATGGTGGTGCGAGGTAAAAAATATCGTGCTGTTTCTGAAAAGTCTGATTTGTACGCAGCGATTGACGATGTACGTAATGAAATCGTGCGCGAACTTAATTCAAATAAAGAAAAAAATCGCACCCTCGTACGCCGTGGCGCTGGTATGATTAAAAATATAATTCGATTTGGAAGGAAAGATTAAACCTATGAATACACGAAATATCATTTTCACTACTCTCGCGATTATTTTTGTTGTTGGTATGGTTTGGGTGAATGGCAGAACTACTCCACAGAAAGATACCGCACCTGAATCCGCCACCTTATCAAAAGAACTTATTACCACATCTACCCTTAATACAACTACTATGACTACGGCAACTATTACGACCAATAAAGGAATTATTACTCTTGAACTTTTTACCGAGCGTGCACCAAAAACGGTTGAGAATTTCAAGAAGCTTGCGAACGATAGTTTTTATAACGGCACGCGCTTTCACCGGGTAATTAAAGGATTTATGATTCAAGGTGGCGATCCGCTTTCAAAGGAGGCAAGCAATCAGAATAGGTGGGGAACTGGTGGTCCTGGGTATCAGTTTGCGGACGAAATTACTCCAGAGAATAAAAATGATATCGGTACGATTTCAATGGCGAATGCGGGACCTAACACAAACGGCAGTCAGTTCTTTATCAATACGGCCAACAACAACTTTCTTGATACAAAACACACCGTCTTTGGACGTGTGACGTCTGGTATGGAGACTGTCACTGCGATAGAAAACACGGCAACAGGAGTTGCTGACCGACCACTCGAGGATATGATCGTAGAAAAAATTGAAGTAAAATAGGCTTATAGAGACGAGCGACAAAAAAACACCAATAAAATTGGTGTTTTTTTGTCGCTCTGCATAACCTCACATACATATTGCACTCTTTGGGAAACCAAAGAAATGAGGATATTCAATCAAAATAAAGGAATTAAAGGGTCTGCTATTTTATCCGATCGTCTGATACGCTTTCGGTATATGATCACCGAACAAGCACAAGAACGGGCGAGAATACTGACATTTTGGAAGAAGCATGGAACTGAAGCAGTTTTAGAAGCATACGGGGTGCATCGGCGGACACTCTTTTACTGGCAGAAAAATCTCAAGAAGGGCGGTGGTAAGATTCAAGCATTAAATTCGGGATCTAAGAGTCCCAAAGTAACAAGGAGACGTCTCTGGGACGCAAACACCTTGGACGAGATACGTCGCCTGCGTGACAAGTACCCAAATCTCGGAGAAGAAAAACTCTACCCATTTCTCACAAAGTTCTGTACGGCAAACAATCTCCCGTGCCCCAAGCCCGTGACCATCGGACGCCTCATGAAAGATATGGGAGGGCTGCGGAAGTTCCCGCAAAAGGTATCCCACTTCGGCAAGATCAAAAAAGTAAATCGTCAGAAAGTCTTAAGGAAACCAAAGCATTTGAAGATCACGCACGCGGGACATGTCGTCGCCCTCGACACCATCGAACGCTTTGTGAACGGATGCAGGAGGTACATCATCACCTTTGAGGACATTCACACTCGCTTTGCCTTTGCATGGTGCACGACCTCACACGCATCGCTTGCCGCCAAAGAATTCTTTGATCTCTGTCGTGTCGTATTTCCATTTCAAATGGAGTTCGTACTCACCGACAATGGTTCTGAGTTCAAGAAGCACTTTAATGAAGAGATCAAGAATCTCCACCTCACGCACTACCACACCTACCCCAGAACACCCAAGATGAACGCCCATGTGGAGCGATTCAATCGCACGATTCAAGAAGAATTTGTGGACTACCACACCGGACTTCTTCTTGACCCCATGAAGTTCAACCATGCTCTTATGGACTGGCTTGTTTTTTACAACACCGAGCGGGTACACGGAGCGTTTGAGAACAAGTTGTCACCTATGCAGTTTCTGGTACAATCACCCTATTATCAAGTAATTTTCTCCAAGGAGTGCAAAAGTGGGTGCGGTTATACACGCTCTTGACAATATCTGTAGATTTGCTATAATGTTTTAAGATAAAATTAAGGAGGAGAGCAGATGCCTCGACGGCAAAAACTCCGAACCAAATTTTGACAGGGACCTACACCCTGAAAACAAAGTAGGCTTGCAAACAAAGGGGTATCTCGCAAAATGAGACGGCACCGCCAAAAATTCCGATGAAGTCTTAGATTACGAGGCATCCACGCCTTGAAAGCCAAAGAGTGGATAGGGTCATAGTAGTAGCACCCGAGCCGAAAAGGCTGCTAACCGCACTGTCGTGATGATAGCGCGGTTTTTTTATAACTGTATACTCGTGTTTGTAGATTTGATATAATATTGCAAGACTATAACTTCAAACAGGAGGTTGCTATGAGTATAAAACTCGTTTTTTTGAACTTGCTAGGGGTAGACCTCACGCTTCCTGATGGTAGGGAAGCAATGGTGTTCCGTTTATTATCTGATACAGAAATATCTTTATTGTACGAAGCTGAAAGTAACGACTTCAGGATCGCAAAAAAAGAGGAACTCAAGGCGTTTGCACAAAAGTACTCACCTTCGCGGTGGCACTCGAGGGCCGTCGGGATTGGCCCTGTGTTTTTTGCAAAAGCATGTGCTCTTGCAAAAATTTACAGGATCAATGGTTCTTGGGTTGAGGAAGCCAAAGAAGACGTTGTATGGACGTTACCTCGAGGGACCGAAGTTCTTTTTGTTCGAGAGAGATGAGGGTTTGTAAGGTCGAAAAGACTCTTAACCGCGCTTCGCAAGAAGCGCGGTTTTTATAAAATCTTAAACTGCGTCTTGTGAGACAAGAGACTTTGCACCAACTTCATTTTTCTTATGTAAATTCTTGACGTGTATGTTTAATTGTGCTAAAATAATAAACAGATAGAACACAAAAAATTGAGGAGGTGAGAATATGCAGTCTAAGACATTAGATGTTTTGTTGAGGGAGATCACTGAAAGAGCCGCCACATGCCAGACAGCAGAGGAAGCGAAAAAGTTGTTTTCCAACGCTCCAAAAGGAAGCACCACTGAGAATATCTTTAAGGCGCGGTGGAAAGAGCTCGCAAACGCTGAGGCTCCCGCAAAAGCTCTTTCATGTCGGACGGTGGAGGAGGCGCGGGATTTGCGCATCAACGCTCCAAAAAGAAGCACTGCTGAAAAAATATTCAACGCGCGGTATACAGAGATCCTAAACGCAACGGAAGCAAAACTTTCCTCAAAAGCTGCAGCGTGCCGGAGGTCGGAGGAAGCGCGAAAGTTGTATTTCTGTGCTCCGAATGGAAGCATTGATGAGAAGATATTCAAGGCGCGGTGGAAAGAACTCGCAAACGCTGAAGCTATCGCAAGAGCTGCAACGTGCTGGACAGTCGAGGAGGCATTTGAGTTATTTGGAGGTGCTCCGGACGAAAGCGCTGCTCAGAATATCTTCAAGATGTTGTGGGAGGATCTTTTAAACATTGAGGCTCCCTCGAAAGCTCTTGCGTGCCAGACGGCGGAGGAGGCGCAAAAGTTGTATTACAACGCTCCGGAAGGAAGCACTGTGGAGAAGATCTTCAAGACGCGATTAGAAGAACTTTCTAACGCTGAGGCTTCTGTAAAAGCTCCTGCATGCCGGACGGCGGAGGAAGCGCGAGAATTGTATAATACTGCTCCGAATGGAAGTACTGCTAAAGAGATCTTCGAGAAGAGATGGATGGAGCTCTTCCTTGCCGGTAGTTAAACCCTGTTGACCTGAAGCAGGCAAGAGAAATCTTGCCTGCTTTTTTATTTTTGTCCTTTTAGGAAATCTTCGTAATTCATTTCTTTCTTTCCTTCTGGAATTACACGGAGCGGAACGAGTTTTCCCTCTTCTATTTTTGCGTCGGTAACGACCACCCGCATTTCGCGTCCACTTCGCGTGGTGGTGAAGTATGAGCGAGGCCATACATCGAAAGCACGGATCTTGCGATACATACGCTCTGGATCGTCAGCGAGGTCAATGTGTCCGCTTTCTTTGGTGACTTTCTTTGTGTAGGTGGCTTTGTTGTGTTCTTGTGCGCTAGGGGTGATAGTTCCTGCTGTCCAGAGAGGAATCGTTTTTACGAGTAGCTTTCCACCAAGAACACCAAGGGTGTGTTCGAGTTCACTTCCTTTTGGTGGCCAGTTAGGGAGAGAGATTTTTTCCTGTGCAACAATAGGGCCGTGGTCTACTTCTTCATCAATAAGCATAATGGTCACGCCCGTTTCGTGTGTTGAACCTACGGGAACGTCTTCAAGGATGCTTCCTTGGAGTGGAGAGGCACCTCGAAGTTTTGGCAGAAGGGAAGGATGAACATTTAAGGTGCCGTGGCGTGGCATATTAAGGATCCTTTCAGGGATGATTTTTCCGTACGATGCAATAACAAACAATTCAAAATTTCCGGCAAGCAGTTGGTTATAACATTCATCATTAAGTTTTTCTGGTTCGAGGGTTGGGATATGGTGCGCGTCTGCCCATACTTTTACTTCGCTGGGGGTGAGTGAGAGACCGCGCCCTTTTTGTTTCGGTGGCGCGGTAACAATAAGGGTGGGCGTTAAGCCACCACGAAGCAATTCTTCAAGAATGATGACAGAAATGTGTGAGGTGCCGAAAAAGGTAAACGAGAGGGTGGGTGGGGCTTCTTGGATATTACTCATGGTGATGTTGGTGTTTTTGTCGTTCGATTTCTTCTTTCGTAACTTGTTCTACATTGCGCGCAGTATCGATAAAAAGTACGCCGTTTAAGTGATCGGTTTCGTGCTGAAATATTTGTGCGAGAAGTCCCCCTGCGCCACGGGTAAAAAGTTTCCCTTGTTCATCATATGCGCGTACCGTTGCTTTGTCGGCACGGGCGACTTCGCCATAGAGCCAGCGAACTGAAAGGCATCCTTCGGGGACCCACTTCTTTTTGCGAGATACTTTCAGCAAGCTTGGATTGATGAAAACCATATCGCGTGCTGGTGCTTTTTTGACTGGAGGTTGTGGTTCACCTTGCGGGGAAGTCTCCGAAGAGGTGTCATCCATTTCAAACACACGATGTGACACAATAAAAATACGCAAAGGAACGCCAATTTGCGGAGCAGCGATCGCAACGCCGTCCTCTTCTTTCTCAAGGGCGACGCGCATATCTTGTAAGATTTTTTTGAGGCGTGGTGAGCCAAAATCTTTTGGGTTGACAGGTTCAGCTTCTGCCCGAAGAACCGGCGCATCTTGCTGGAGTATTTTTGCCATATTTCGGACACAGTATACCTTAAATAGTTACTTTTTTGAAGTGCTACAGTAAATGGTCTGGATTTACGTCGATGGTGAACTCGGGAGGAAGGGCGCGCAGTTTGGTGATGAGTTTTTCGTCAGGCCAGATTTTTAGCTTGAGAATGGTGTGCGTGCGATAGGTGTTTTTTGGTTCTTTCGATACGGTATTGGGAGTAATGATCTCAAGGGGAGCGAGAAATGTTTTTAGGAGTGCAATTTTTTCTGGAAATTCTTCTTTCGTACCGCGCAGTATAATTTTGATAATTGTGCTGTAGGGTGGGTATGAAAAAGCTTTACGGAGAGCAAGTTCGTTCTCAGAAAATGTAAGAAGGTCACCTGCGAGTGCTTGGGTGTAAAGTGTGGTGTCGTCGGCGCGCGTTTGGATGAGGAGCGATGCCGTTGCCTTTTCACGAAGCGTGAGGACGAGCGCGAAAATGTGCTCATTGATGCGAAAGTCGGGGATTGCAAAGAGTGAATCGAGCGAAATGATCACTATATGGTCTGCGTTTGTGAGGTAGGGAACGGCCATCGGGGTACCAATGAGAATACAATGCGGATGTTCCTCGAACTGCGCGATGCATTTTTTTGCTTGTGTACGTGTTGTAATGTGTTCGCTATCGAAAATAACGTGAGGAGTATCCGGAAAAAACTTTTCTACTTCCTCCTGTATTCGTTCGGTGCCGATACCGAGCGCTCCAAGGCGCCATCCGCCACACGAGCGACACGTTTCGTGTTCGTCGTCTTCAGGGACACGTACAAAACCACAGGTGTGGCAGGTAAATATTCTTGCACTAGTTTTTTTGACGGTGGTGTGTGTGGTCGTCTTCTCGCGACTTTTGACGTGGTGAATAACGAGAGGGTTATCGCACGTAGTACAGCGCACAACCGTACCGCAGTCACCACAAACAGTAATAGGTGCCAGTCCTTTTCGTGCGGAGACAAGCACGATATTTTGATTTTTTTCACGTGCTGTTTGTATGAGTGCGCGCACTTCATTAGTGAGCATTTGTACCACGCGTTTTCCTGCCTTCTCTTTAATTGCTTTTTCTTCAATACGAGGGTCAATAATTGCGGTGGTAATATGTTTCTCTGTGTGTACTGCAATTCTTTCAAATTCTTCAATCGTTCCTTCTTTGATACGCTTTTGTGTTTCAGCGCGAAGAATAGGAGCACCAAGAATGAGAGTGCTTCCGGCTAAATGTGCGTATTGTTCTGCAAAGATACGCATATCAATGAGTGGACGTACCATTGGCTTCCATCCACGTGCATGTTCTTCATCTAAAATAATGCTTGCAAAATATCGTCCGAGTGCCAGATATTGCGGGGTACCAACGACAAGAACAGCGTGCTCTGCTTTAAGTGCGGCGCGCCACCGTTCAAGGGTGCGTTTTTTGGAGAGTCCGCTATGAAATACAAATACATAGTCTTCGATGCCGTGGCTAAGTATTTGTCCAATTCGTTCTACTTCTTGCTCAGTAGGAGCACAGATAAATGTTGATTCATGGCGGACAAATGATTCGCGTACGAGACGTTGGTAGGACTCGAGGCGCACGGTGGCGCTATTTTGGATAGCAAGAATACGGGGGTGGTGAGTAAATGAAGGAAATGTCGTGTGGGGGAGAGCAAGATCTTTTGAAAGGTATGCATCAAGAATTGTTTTAGGAGTGAGGGTGAGAAGTGTCTCGCCAAATCCTTGCGCATGAATGTGTGCGGTTTTATCTACCGCATCAATGAAAGCGCTGTTCCAGATGGTAAGAGGTTTTATTTGTTTAATTTTTCGTAAAGCATACCCTGAAGATTTTATCGTTGATTTAGCATCAAATACCTCTTGTGTTTCTACGACGAGCGCAGGCATTTCTTGTGAACGAATAGGGACAGAAATTACTAATCCTATATCCGCGGGATCTTTTGAAAAGTATGTGTAGGTGCCTTTGAGAACACCTCGGGTAATTGGTAGAACGGTAAGAATATGCATAAAATAGGTTATTCCTCGTTTGAGAGGTCATAATAGTATATTACCTCATATTTTGCCCATTTGCTCAAGGGCCGTCACACGTAGTAGTATGTCTGTGGGGGACGTTTTCTCTAGACGCTGTAAAGTTGCAAAAGGTGCACTCGTCGTCCATAATGTCATCATTACGCAATTCTGGAAAAGAAAGCACCTAATATTCATTCAATAATTCTCATGTCATTTTTTATTAGAAAAATCGGTATTGATCTCGGTACGGCAAATACACTTGTGTTTATTCCAGGAAAGGGAATTGTACTCAATGAACCGTCTGTCGTTGCAGTAAATGAACAGAATAATCGCATTATGGCTGTGGGGCTCGAGGCAAAGCAGATGATTGGTCGTACCCCTGACAATATTATTGCATATCGTCCGATGAAGGATGGTGTTATTGCCGATTACCGCATCACCGAAGCAATGATTCGCTACTACCTCAACAAGGCGTTGGGTAAATGGAATATTCTGAAGCCAGACGTGATGGTTTCTGTGCCTGCTGGTGTGTCATCGACCGAGCGTCGTGCTGTTATTGAAGCGACGATTAAAGCCGGTGCAAAAAATGCATACGTAGTGAAAGAGCCGATCCTTGCCGCTATTGGTGCGGGTATTCCTATTCACGAAGCGCGCGGACATATGGTGGTGGATATTGGTGGTGGTACTACTGATGTTGCGGTGATTTCGTTGGGAGGAATTGTTGCATCGACATCGGTAAAATGCGCAGGAAACAAAATTGATCACGCCATTGCAGACTATATTAAAAAAACATTCAATCTTGCGATTGGTGACCGTACGGCAGAAGAGGTAAAAATTCGCATTGGTTCCGCTATTCCTCTTGATGATGAGCTTGTTTTGGTAATTAAGGGACGTGATTATGTCACGGGACTTCCTCGCACAGCGCAAGTTTCGACAAATGAAATTGTAAAGGCAATTGATCGCGAACTACGCGAGATCATCCGCGCTATTAAAGATGTGTTACAAGAGACCCCTCCTGAACTTTCTGCAGACATTATTGATCAAGGAGTAATTATGACGGGAGGTTCATCACAACTTCGCAATCTTCCCGAGCTTGTATTTAGTCGCACGGGAGTAAAAGCGGTTCTTGCTGAAGATGCGCTCTATTGTGTGGCAAAAGGTACCGGTATCGCACTTGAACATTTGAATACGTATAAGAAAAGTATCATTACTAAGAAATAATAGTTTGCCAAGGGCGGTCCTTGGCAAACTTTGAAAACAAAAAATGATTGAAATTATCCCTGCCATTATGCCAAAGAGCTATGAGGATCTCGCAGAAAAGATGGGACTCTTTGCTGGTGTGGTCCCGTTGGTACAGTTGGATATCATGGATGGGAAATTTGTTCCCGCACGCACATGGCCGTATTATCCGGGAGATCAGCATTTTGCGAACATTATTACTGAAGACGAAGGGATGCCGGAATGGGAATTCATTGACTTCGAAGCTGATCTTATGATCGAGAATCCTGAAGAAGCAGTGAGTAAATGGGTTACCGCTGGTGCACGTCGCATTATCGTGCATGTTGAGTCGATGACAGATTTCGAGGCAGTTCGCAACAGTGTGCCGCAAGACTTGGTTGAGCTGGGTCTTGCGCTCAATACCACAACACCATTTGAGTCTATTGAAGCCTATATGCAGGATATTGATTTTGTGCAATGTATGGGAATTGGAAAAATTGGATTTCAAGGAGAGGCTTTTGACGAGCGTGTTCTTGAGCAGGTACGCAACATACGTTCACGTTATCCAGAAATGCCTATTAGTATTGATGGTTCAGTTAATTACGAGACCGCACGCATACTCGTAGATGCTGGCGCAACACGTTTGGTTTCTGGTTCAACTATTTTGAAGAGTGGAGACGTTTCAAACACTATTGAAGATTTAAGAAATCTGGTACAATAATTGCATGACACATCTTCATGATGAGAAAATAAAATTTCTTGAAGAAAAAGCAGTTGCCATTCGCGCAACAATTATTGAAGGATTAGTTGAAGCAAAGTCAGGGCATACCGCAGGACCTCTTGGTATGGCTGATATTTTTACTGCGTTCTATTTTCATATTCTCAAACATAACCCTGAAGACCCAATGTGGGAAGAACGCGACCGGGTTATTCTTTCCAATGGACACATTTGTCCCGTACTCTACGCAACGATGGCACACAGTGGGTATTTCCCCGTCGAGGAAATGAAAACGCTCCGCAAATTTGGTTCTCGCCTGCAAGGTCATCCTCATCGTGAATATTTACCAATGCTAGAGACAAGCTCGGGTCCTCTCGGACAAGGATTGTCACAGGCGGTTGGTATGGCGCTGGTAGATCGTTTGAACGATGGTCTTTCCTCAGATCGTTACATCTATTGTTTCCTTGGTGATGGTGAGCTTAATGAAGGACAAGTATGGGAAGCTATTATGCTCGCGGGGAAAGAGCGACTCCATAACCTTATTGCTATTGTTGATCGTAATAATATTCAGATTGATGGCTTCACGGAAGATGTGATGCCTCTTGAACCACTTGTTCAAAAATGGGAGGCGTTTGGATGGCATGTGCTTGAAATTGACGGTCATAATATGGAGGCAATCAACGATGCTGTCAACGAAGGAAAAGCAATTTTTGAAAAACCTACCGTTATCATTGCGCATACGATTCCGGGTAAGGGTGTGGAAGCATTTCAACGAGATTATAAATGGCATGGCAACCCTCCGAATAAAGATCAGGGAGCAAATGCACTAGCAGAACTTCGTACGCTCGGTGGACAAATTGTAAGCGAACATGAGTAATATATGAACATTCCCCTTAATCCAAAACTTTTTGATACAGATGTAGAGCAAGCACCTATTCGCGCAGGGTTTGGTGAAGGACTTCTTGTAGCAGCGCGCGCTGACGAGCGTGTGGTGGGACTTTGTTGCGACCTTACGGAATCCACCAAAATGGACGCGTTTGCAAAAGAATTTCCGAAACGTTTTTTTGAAATGGGAATTATGGAACAGTCGATGGCATCGGTTGCTTCGGGAATGGCAGCGATGGGGAAGGTTCCTTTTATTTCATCATACGCAATGTTTAGCCCGGGGCGTAACTGGGAACAAATTCGTACCACAATTTGTTACAACGATCGGCCAGTGAAAATCGTTGGTTCTCATGCGGGTATTTCCGTTGGTCCTGATGGTGGTACGCACCAAGCAGTAGAGGATATTGCGATCACACGCGTAATTCCCAATATGGTCGTTATTGCACCCTGTGATACTATCGAGGCCAAGAAGGCAACGATTGCTATGGCAAAAACAACAACCCCTACCTATCTACGTCTTGCGCGCGAAAAAACTCCTATCGTTACGACCGAGGATACGCCGTTTGAAATAGGTAAGGCACAAATTTTCTATCGTCCACAGGGGACAGTACGCGTAGGTATTATTGCGTGTGGTGCACTCGTCCACAACGCACTCCTTGCGGCACGAGAACTCGAAAACGACGGAATTGGTGCGATGGTGATGAATATTGCTACGATAAAACCGCTTGACCGCGATGCCATTGTGGCGCTTGCGAAAGAGTGTGGCGCTATTGTTACGGTAGAGGAGCATCAGGTTGCGGGAGGGTTGGGTAGCGCGGTTGCCGAGGTTCTTGCTACCACGCATCCTACGCGTATGGCATTTGTGGGGGTACATGACAAGTTTGGACAGTCGGGTAAACCTGAGGAGCTTCTTAAACATTATGGTATGGACAAAGAGGGAATTAAGTATGCCGTGAAAATGCTTCTTGGATGAAGGGAGCAAAAAAATATTATGTACAATTTCTTTCACGTTTATAAATATCACATAGGTGTGATCGCTGCACTTATAATTGGGGTCGGTGTTATCCGTTTTCCTTTGAACTCATTTGCTGATACGACCAGTTTTTTTAATACCACCACGAGCACAACCGCTACGTATTCTAATACCACTACCACAGGAACCCCTGTTACCTTTTCTGTTGTTCCCACAACAAGCGTTGATTGTTCTGAGCCTACTCATCCAAAAACAAAAACTGCATTTATTGCGAATCCTTTAGCGGGGGGAAGTTTTAAACTCTCTGTTGGTACTGATTCGTCAAACACATCAGTGTTGCCAGGATCCCACCTTCTTCGTAATGGGGTGTATCATTGGTCGGCGGTGGTCAATCAACCCCACGTAGGATCTGGAATGCTCTATGGTAAGTTTGTGTTGGATGTCACCTGTACGCTTTCTGGTACGGGGAATGTGGTTTCGTCGGCAAGTAGTACGGTGACTACGGAAAGTGTGGTGGTGACGACGGGGAATGTCGCTGTTTCTTATGATGACGATCATGAAGAAGATAACATCACTTCTTCTTTTGGTACTTCTGTTGCTACGTTGCCTCAGGTCTCACCATCAGCGCCACTTCCCGTTACCACCACGACTTCACTGCCAAAGATACCATTACCACCACCTCCTGTTATTGTTCCTGCGCCACTTTCCTCAACGGCAAACAACACGTTGCCTTCCACGTTACCTAAAACAACGCTCACGCCAACTCTTCCTTTGTATGTTGGCCCCCCTGTTCGTGGAGAAGAACATAACGAAGATAAGAGAACACCTGTTCGTGTTAATGTCGCGTTCGTTGAGGGAATGAGGTCTGCTCTTCCCGCCGTAGAACATTTTGAAAGATTTGATGAGAAAAAGCAAAAAGAGATTGTAAATAAAATTTCTAAAAAAGAACAACAAGAAATTGTAAACAGAATAAAAAATCCTGCTGGGTGTACGGACATTAAAGAGTGTGCGGTGTATTGTGAGCAAAAAGAAAAACGCGAAACGAGTACGTGTGTGACATTTGCTCAAACAAAGATGCCGATGCTTTCCCCGATAAAGCCTTCTCTCGTTGGTAGTGTTCCCTTTGAACGTATCGAGAGTATTCTTGCCGACATTGCCGTGCGTCCTCCAGAGCTTCCTTCTGTAGTAAAAAGTCCACAAGAGTTTCAGCAGTTCTGTTCAGACCTCAAGAACACGGGTGTTTGTACGCAGGTCCTTGTTAAAAATAAGTTGGTATCCAATGAAACAATAATTGAACGCACACAAGCTCTTAATCAGAATCACAAGGAAGAAAAGAAAATTTTTACTGAACGCATTGGCGCTCGTGTCTTTGTTGATACTGATAATGACGAACTTGCGGACTATGATGAAGTCAACATTTATCATACAGATCCAAAAAATAGAGATACGGACCAAGATGGTGTTTCTGATGGAAACGAAATTGCGGTGCGTTCTAACCCCCGAAGCAAGACGTCTGCGGTACTTTTTGCCACGCAAGCCACCACTACGGGTGCTGTAATTCCATCTATTTCCGTGCTTGCAACCGAGAACAATCCTCTTGTTTCTGGTACTACTGACAAGCAACTCCTTGTGGTTAAAAAGGTGCTTGCATTAAACAATACTATGAGCACCTCGACAACAGACGCCCTTGGTGAATCTCATGCTCCTCATTTTGCATTTACCGGAACAGCATTGCCTAATAGTTTTGTGACACTTTACATTTTTTCTGAGCCAATCGTAGTGATGGTAAAAACAAATTCATTAGGTGAATGGTCATATACGCTTGATAAAGAGCTTCCTGATGGCACCCATCATGTAGTGTCGGCAATTACCGATGGCGATGGGCGTGTCCTTGTAAAATCGGAACCGTTACCATTTGTGAAAGTTGCAGAAGCTGTCACTTTGGGAAATGTTGATGTAATGCTTCCGGTTGCGCATAATGAACCGGGGTTCTTCTCTGGGCTTTCGCTCTACACTCTTTTTGTACTTATCGTTGGTATTTTAGGCCTTAGCTTCTTGACTATTGGTGTGATCGTGCGAAGACGTGATGGCAGTGGAGCTGGCGCTACAGAAATGTAATCAATATGACAGAGCGACTAAAAAAATTCTTCGTTCATGGTTTTAATTTTGTGCGCAATAACCCCCAAATCATCTACACATTTTTTCTTGTGATTGTGATTCCTCTCGCGTTCGTGTTTACGAGCGAACAATTTCTGAAAATTACGCGCGAGAATCAAAACAAATTAGAGCGCAATCGTATTAGCATCCTCGAAGAAACATTTGCTCTTTTTGCCGGCGATCATATGCGTGATCCTGCGTATTTGAGAGAACGTATTGTTGCGCTGGGTAAAAATAATGAGACCATGCGAAATTTCCAAGTACTTGGTCCTCGTTTTGGAGAAACCTATCCGGTAGTAGCGTCACTTAATTCAGGCGACCTCGACACAGGATCTGAAGTAGATAATCTTTCAACATTTCTATTGGGATCGGCTTCAGGAAATCCGCGTGAGACGTATGCCACTTCCTATTTTATAGAAGGTGAGCGTTACTGGCGTGGTGTACGCGCAATCACGGCGACAAGTAGCTCTGAAACTATAGGGTATATCGTTGTTGATCTCTCGATGTCTCAAGCGGATGCTGTGATGCGCAAAAATATGCGTAATGCCTATGGATTGCTCGGTATTATTATCCTACTCATTATTGTTATGTTGGCGCGCCAGGCACGCATTATTGATTATGCAACGTTGTATCAACGATTAAAGGAGGTTGATCAAATGAAAGATGATTTTGTTTCGATGGCAGCACATGAACTACGTACGCCACTTGCCGCTATTCGCGGATATGCCAATTTATTACAGGGGATGAAAGATATCCCACAAACACACAAGCGGGATATTGAAATGATTGATGCTTCTGCCCGCGATCTCGCATTTCTCGTGGATGATATTTTGGATGTGGCGCGTATTCAAGAGGGACGAATGTCGTTTACGAGAACAGAGATAGACGTGAGAGCTCTTCTTTCTTCTGTTGTCTTGACACTTCAGAATGTTGCGCAGAGTAAAGGTCTCGCACTTCGCGTGGAGTTTTCTGATGCGATACCTCTCCTTACTACTGACGAAAAAAGAACTAAGCAGATTTTTACAAACATTATTGGAAATGCTCTTAAGTATACGTTTGCTGGTGAGGTGGTGGTGCGAGCAGATGTAAAACAAAATCACGTGGTCGTACGCGTGAGTGATACCGGTATTGGTATTTCCGCAGAAGATCAAAAGAATTTGTTTCAAAAGTTTTACCGCGTAAAATCAAAAGAAACAGAAGATGTTCGTGGTACGGGATTAGGACTCTGGATTACGCATCAAATTGTTAAAGAAATGGGTGGTTCAATCAGCATCGAATCAATTAAAGGTAAGGGAACTGATTTCATTATTACCCTACCTGTCGTGTAATGTGCTTTATTGACAATTGAATAATAGTACGTTATTTTCATACAAGAGTTGTTCAAAAAAAATAAAAGAGGTACGTGGTATGAATAAAAATAAGCATAGTGTCTTTCACTGTGGTGTGAAAGAGAGAAATATGTTCATTTTGGACATGATGAAAAAACACGGCATTTCAAGTGTTGTCGAGCTTTCACAGCAGAGTGACATATGTCAGACCTTGCTCCTTAAATTGATTAATAAAGAACTTTCTCCTCAGGATCGTATGCATAGGTGGAGGCCGTGCGTGCTTGCAATTGCAAAGTTTTTTTCAGTTACACCGTACGAACTCTTTGAGGAAGACCAGATTTGCATCACCTCTGATCTTGGGCGAAAGCGTGCCAAAGAGTGTTTCAATGCATCGTGGGAAGATATCTCTTTTGCATTACGTGAGCTTTCATTCAAGGAACGCGAGGTGCTCTCGCTCCGTTTTGGATTCGGAGAAGGCCCCAAGAAGACTCTCGAAGAAATTAAGAAGGTTTTAAAGATTTCAGCCTTCTGTATTGGGGAAATAGAGAAAAAAGCAATTGGCAAAGTAAAGTATCATATTGTGAAAAAGAAGAAAAAATCGAGATAAGTTTTCTTGAGCCACGGGTAGTCAACCCCGTGGCTTTTTTGTAGACACACATTAGCCTTGTTGATAACTATTGATTGATTGTTGTAGTGTTGTGTACTATGCTTATAAAAGATAGTAAAAAAAATTTTGAAGGGGGTCCCGCGTATGGAAAAAAGATGTGCAAGAGGGAACGGTTTTGTTCAGTTTTCCGGCACGATTATCCTTAGCAAAATGAAGGAGCAGGGTATCGGCAGTATCATTGAGCTTTCATCACGAAGCGGTATTGACCAGCCGACGTTAAGCAGTCTGGTCAGCGGGATCCTCTCATTCAAAACCAAGAAGGGGGTATGGAGGAAAGCAGTAACTTCTCTTTCGGCGTTTTTTGAATGTTTGCCTGGCGAATTTCTGGGCATCAAAAAAAAGTCACGAGCGCGTGATTTTCACAACGTTCGTGCGGAGACGTGTTTTGCACACGAGCGTAGTGACGTTCTTTTGTCTCACGCCGAGGAAATTTTTCATCCGGAACGTGCAGTGTTCCGGAGTGAACTTGCACGACGTATGGATGACATGCTCGCTGGACTTACAGAAAAAGAAAAGCGCGCCATCTGTACCTGCTTTGGGTTTGATGGCAAGGGCGAAAGAACTCTCGTGGAAGCGAGCAGGGAATTAAAAATCTCTCGCGCGAGAGTTGATCAGTTAAAAAAATGCGCAATCGGGAAACTTCAGAGAAATAATAAACTGAGGTTACTCTACACTGGTTAATAGAGGTGCCAGTATGTACAAAAAACCGCAGGTGTTATTGCCTGCGGTTTTATTTATTTTATAATTTCACTGCTTTGTAATGCTCTGGTGCTTCAGAAAGATATTTTTCTAATTCGGTACGCTTGAGAAGACCTTCTTGTGCGCCTACTTTTTGCACCACAGACATCGAGTTGATGGGTGCCCATGCGATTGCTTCTGCAGGCGTTTTTCCAAGGGCAAGTGCGGAAACAAATGTCGAGGCAAATGAGTCGCCCGCGCCCGTACGATCATACGGTGGTGCAGGGTCTGGATAAACCGGCATATACCATACGTCGGTGCCATCAAATACATACGCGCCGTTTGGTCCGTCAGTAATGACCACAATCTTTGGGCCAAACGTTGTCATCATACGCGCGAGATTTTTTGGTTCAGGCTCATCTGTATTAAGGATGATACGTGCCTCTTCAACGTTACAGAAAAATACTTCTGTGTGTGCGTAGAGGTCTTTGAGTTTCTCCACACCAAGCTTTATCTGGAATGTTCCTGGTTGAAATGCAAGTTTTGTTTCTGGATGTTCTGCGAGATACTTTGCAATTTCATTATGGAAGGGAAGTGATTGCTCGTTGAGCGAGGAGAGGTAGAGCCAGCGTGGTCCTGGAGTTTCTAGGGGGAGTGTGTAGGGGAAATCCTCGTGTTTGATAAGAATCGTGCGCTCGTCACCAAGCCACAATACATAGTGATAGTTGGTCTTCATTCCGTCGTGGGTACGCATATAACGAATGTCGACACCATCTTTTTGAAGTGATTCCAAGCATTTTTTGCCGTCCTCGTCAGCGCCTACGTTTGAAATAAGGGCACTCTTGAGACCGAGGCGTGATGCTGATACGGACGCATTAGCGCTATTGCCAACTGCGTAGAGTACATTTACAAAATCATAAGGAATTTTTGTACCAAACACCATACAAATTTCACGGTTTGCGACATCAACGCGATGTCCGTTGTCTATATGTGCCTCTTTTAGTCGTATGAACGCATCGACGACCGTGTCCCCAATCGCTACAAAATCAAGTTGTTGTTCCATATTAAAAATAATTACTGAATAATTAGGGATATTGTATCATAGAGAGGTATCTTGTGGTAGAATATGAACATTAATAGAAAATAATTATTATACGTAGGTACTATGGATATTATTTTGTACGGAGGAATTGCATTGGGGGTTGGTTTTGTTTGTTCGCTTGGATATCGCATTGCACGTAAAAAGCAAGGGGTACCTGAAGCTAAATCTGCAGTAATGGATAAAATCAATGATTTCTATTCAATGCAGGATAGTTCAAAATTGTAATTTAACTTTATAACCGTATGACTACCACCATACCAACATTACGAGAAGCAATTGCCGAAGCAGGAAACGCAGGCACTGCTATAGGTCATTTTAATATTTCCGATAGCCAGGGTTTTTGGGGGGTCGTCAATGGCGCACGTGCCGTAGGAGTACCGGTTATTATTGGCGTTTCTGAGGGCGAACGTGATTTTATTGGTATACGACAAGTGGCTGCGATGGTAAGGAGTGTTCGTGAAGAATTGAATTACCCTGTGTATCTCAACGCTGACCACACGTACTCGTTTGAACGTGTAAAAGAGGTGATCGATGCGGGATATGACGCAGTTATTTTTGATGGTGCCAAACTTTCGTTTGAAGAAAATGCACGCATTACGAAACAATGCGTAGATTATGCACGAAGCGTAAATCCAGAAATCATTGTTGAGGCAGAGCTTGGATATATTGGCTCTGGTTCAAAAGTGCTTGATGCGGTTCCCGAAGGTGTGTCATTTGATAATCTTACGACCAACGAAGAAGCGAAGCGTTTTGTTGAGGAAACCGGTATCGATCTTTTTGCGCCTGCAGTGGGGAATATTCATGGGATGCTTCGCAATGCACCCGAACCACGATTGAATATCGAGCGTGTTCGTGAAATACGTCAGGCATCGGGCGTACCTCTGGTGCTTCATGGTGGGTCTGGTACCAGTGATGAAGACTTTGTCTCGGCGATAAAGGCAGGTATCAGTGTGGTACATATCAATACTGAAATTCGTGTTGCGTACCAACAAGCATTGAAAGCATTCTTTGTAGAGCACCCAGATGAGACTGCACCTTATAAATTTGGCAAGCCTGGCGTTGATGCTATGACTGCAGTTATTGAAAGACGTTTGAGATTGTTTTCAGGCAAGCTATAAGATAGTTTTGATGAGTATTGTGTAAAAATGGTTCGGTGGCATAATAAATCTCATTATCAGTTGCTTTTTTTCTTTAAATCCGTATACTACCCACTATGATTACCCTAAAAGGAGAAATTCGTGAAGGAAAGACCAAGCTTGGACAAATCCGCAAGCAGGGTTTTATTCCTGGCGTATATTATGGACACAAGGAAAAGGCAACACTTTGCGTTTTCCCAATAAATGAGTTTGTAAAAGTTTGGAAGGAGGCTGGTGAGTCAACCGTGATTACCCTTGAGATGCCAAAAGGAAAGGTGAGCGCTCTTATTCACGAAGTACAAAAGGAACCAATTCGTGGCCTCCCTATTCATGTTGATTTTTATGCTATAGAAAAGGGTGCAGAAGTAACGGTACATACGCCTATTGAATTTGTGGGAGTTTCAGAAGCAGTAAAATCTCTCGGTGGTACCTTGGTAAAGGTATTGTATGAGCTCGAAGTGAAGGCACTCCCAGAAAACCTTCCTCATAATGTGGTGGTTGATATTTCAAAACTCGAGGCTCTTGATAGTCAGATTCTCGCGAAAGACATCATTCTTTCAAAAGGCGTTACACTTATTACCGATCCAGATGATGTGGTAGTGTCAATAACTGTTGGAAAAGATGAGCCAGTTGAGGCACCTGCAATGGATATTTCTCAGATCGAGGTTGAAAAGAAAGGCAAAAAAGAGGAAGAAGAAGAGGCTCCTGCAGAAAAATAAATACGACGATTTATGTACAAAAAAATCCACATACAAATGTGGATTTTTTTGTTATAATGAGCAGTGTTGGTTGTTGTAAAAAATACGTATGCATAAACATTTTCTCGCAAAATACAAAATACTTTTTTTGCTCCCTATGATCTCTCTATGGGTTTTTGGCGTGATGGTACAAGCGGAAACAGTATGCCCTGATAATTTCAATGGTCTTACTAAGGAACAGCTTATGGATGCGCTTGTGGCGTGTGAGAAAGAGTCAATGATTCTTGAGGCGAATATTGAAAAAACAGGAAAAGAGAAAACAACGCTTTCTCGCGATATTACGCTTTTGAACAATAAAATAAAACAGGCAAAACTCGCAATTAAAATGCGCACGGCTTCCATCAATAACCTTACCGAGGATATTGTGGTAAAAAATAAAACAATTGGAAATTTAACGCAAAAAATTGAACGCGAGCGCGATTCGCTTGCGGGGTTACTTCGTCGCACTGATGAGATTGATTCGTATTCGCTTGTTGAGATTGCTCTTTCAGACCAACCTATTTCTGAATTTTTTGCTGATATTGATGATTTCGAGTATATAGAGGAATCAATCTATGATTCACTTGTTGAAATTGGTGCTACAAAAAAAATGACCGAAGAAGAGAAAACGCTTCTTGAACAGAAGAAAAATAAAGAAGCTGATTTGCGTTATCAGCAAGAGTTAGAGAAAAAGAAAACAGAAGCTAATGAAGCAGAAAAGCAACGTATTCTCAAAGAAACGAAAGGAAAAGAAGCAGCATACCAAAAAGAGTTAAAAGAAAAGCAGAAGAAGGCTGCGCAGATTCGTGCAGCATTGTTCTCTCTTCGCGATACTGAAGGAATTCCGTTCGAGAAGGCGCTTGAATATGCAAATATCGCTGCAAAAGCAACGAATGTGCGTCCTGCGCTCGTGCTCGCTATTTTGACGCAAGAATCAGATCTTGGAAAAAATGTTGGTTCATGTCTCGTCTCTGATCTCGATTCGGGGGATGGTGTGGGTAAAAACACTGGTACGGTATTCAGTCAGGTAATGAAAGCACCACGTGATACTGATCCGTTCAAAAAAATTACTGATCGTTTAGGTTTCGATTGGAAGAAGACCCCGGTATCGTGTCCTCCTGAGGCGCGCTATTACAAAGGACGTGGGTTCGGTGGTGGTATGGGGCCTTCGCAGTTTATTCCCTCAACATGGGAGCTTTTTAAGGAGCGTATTGCTTCGGCTGTTGGGGTGAGCGCTCAAAGTGCAAACCCATGGGATCCTGCACATGCGTTTACTGCAACTGCAATTTACCTTTCTGACCTTGGTGCTGACAATGGTGGATATACCGCAGAAAGAAACGCAGCATGTAGGTATTACTCTGGGCGAAAGTGTGATAATGCGCGTCCCGCAAATACATTTTATGGCAATCAAGTTTTGAAAAAAGCTGAGAGCATCCAAGATAATATTGATTTCTTGAAAGGAGTGAGTAGTTAAGACGGTAATGGACTTTTAGTTAATTTCTATATAGTACAATGTCTTCACTAAAATTAGTTCTTACTTTGCCAATAGTTCTCTTTGTAATAGCCGGCGTGTTTTTTGCTGGTGTGTACGTTGTTCGTACAGAGCTTCCTTTAGTTCTTGAATATAAGAAAGAAGGAATTGGCAGTACTGATGAATGGACGATTTCCTTCGGAAGGGACGTGCGTATTACGCGCGCACGTATTGTGCCCGCTGTTTCTGGTTCGTGGTATGCTCACAAGGGCATGTTCGGTGTTACTGCGCTTACGTTTAAGCCAAGTAGTTCTTTTATGAAAGGCGAGGTGTATACTGCAGATATTTCTATTGCGCAGGGATATGGAGAGAGAGAACCTAATCATCTTTCCTCGATAACATTTTCAGTAGCCCCATCTTCTATTGAGCCAAAGATCGTGGATTTTTCTACAAAGAAACCAGTACTTCCTGGGGACAAAATACGAGTTACCTTTAATGTACCGATGAAGAGAGAGTCATCTACTCTTTTTTTCGATGTTCCTGGAGAAGGGACGTGGGTTGACTCTCTCACCTATGAACATACGGTCAGTGAAGTAATTGGCGGTAAGACATACCTTGTAAAACTATTACAAGGTATACGTGGAGAGGAGGGTGGGGTAGTAACCGTAGATGACGTTCGCACCATTGCTTCTCCGGGGTATGTGGTTGCTTCATTTTCTTCAATATCGCATGAGCACGGGACACGGACACCGATTGAAGTTTCTTTTAATCAGCCGGTGGATAAAGCAAGTGCCGAAAAAGCTTTTCAGTTGTCACCAGAGACATCAGGAGTATTTTCATGGGAAGAAGAAAAGTTGATTTTTACGCCAAAGAAACTTGAACCTCAAAAACGATACGTAGCATCGATTACGCCAGGCGTGCAGGCAAAATTTGGTTTACCAAGCAAGGAAAAAGTAAGTATTTCTTTCGTAACTGCGCCAGAAGTTTATAAGCTCGATGTTCCTTATTTTAAACAATTATATTCACGAAGTTGTGAAGCGGCATCGCTCCGTATGGCACTAGCATACTATGGTATTAGTACTGATGATATGGCAATTATTCAAAAAATGGGATACAACCCACGCTCAAAAGATAAAGAAAATAACGTATGGGATGACCCTCACAAGATGTTTGTCGGGGATGCTTCAAAAGATAATGGTGAAGGATATGGTGTATATGGCGAGCCTGTCGCGCTGGCGGCAACGAAGTTTGGGCGAAACGCTGAATATGTAAAAGCATCAGCAATTACACCAAAATTTCTTGCAAAAAACATTAGAGAAGGATACCCTATTGTACTGTGGGGATATACATCTCTCGGGGCGGGGGTAACAACATGGAAGACGCCAGAAGGAAAAGAAATTACGGCAAATTTTGGCGAGCATGCGCGCCTTGTCGTGGGTGTGTATGGCTCGGTCGAGTTTCCCGCAGGATTCTATCTCCACGACCCTTTGAGTGGTGCAGAATACGAGTATTGGGATGCTGATAAATTGATAACACATATCAATGCAATCCCTGGTGTTACCGATCAAGCCGTAGTGGTAAAATAGTTATTAAAAACAAATCCCCGGCACCACAAGGTGTGCCGGGGTATTATAGTATTTCACAAAGTTTACGAAGTGCTTCCTCGCTGAGTTCACTGAGGGGGTTCTCTCGGTAAATCCTAACAAGTTCGTCTTGTGAGGTATCATGAGAAATAATTTCACGTACAATCTTGAATTTTATTTCTGAACTCGCGTAAGTCTCGGAAAGGACAGCCCATCGTTCTTCTTGGGTGTGGGCATTCTCGAGAAGTTTTTTAAGTGCTTCGAGTTCTATTTCAGAACCTCGCGAAGACTCATCAAGCACTTCCCAGAGCTCTTTCTGTGATGTTGCTGTTTCAAGTTTCAATCGCATTGCTTTTCTTTTTGTGACCTCTTCGTTCTCCGAGAGTCCAAATGCTTCTGCGATTATGAGGGCGGTAATATCTTCCTCTCCAATCAATTTTGCTGCTTTTGAGCAGTCTCTTTTTGTTCGGATCTTCAATACAGCGCCCTCCTTTTGGTTATTTTATTCTTTAAATATTATACTAATTTCGTGCGTTTAAGTCAATTTACATAATGGTTACGCCGTAACAATGTTGACCATTAAACTTATATTTGGTATAGTAACTATCTAGGAATTAACTTCCGCTTTGTGCGGATTTTTTATTTGTTGGCAGAGCATACGCATAACCGTTATTACCACATTTATATAAATTATTCATTATGGAAATCAGAAACATTGCAATTATCGCACACGTAGACCATGGCAAGACCACCTTGACCGATGCCTTGATGCGCCAGACAGGAATGGTAGGTGAGGGAGTTTCGATGGACTCAAATGCACTCGAGCTTGAGCGTGGTATTACGATCTATGCAAAGAATACTTCTGTGTTCTATAAGAATACAAAAATTAATATCGTAGACACTCCTGGACACGCGGACTTTGGTTCTGAAGTAGAGCGTGTGCTTCGTTCTATTGATACCGTGCTTCTCCTTGTGGATGCACAAGAAGGTCCTATGCCTCAGACACGTTTCGTGCTCAAGAAATCTCTCGAGCTCGGTCTTAAACCGATTGTCGTGTTGAATAAAATTGATAAACCAGCAGCACGTCCTAAGGAAGTGCATGATGAGGTATTCGAACTCTTTTTCGAGCTCGGCGCAACCGATGAACAGCTCAATTTTACCACTGTGTATGCTATTGGTCGTCAGGGTATTGCAAAAAGAACACTTGAGGAGGATTCAAAAGATCTTACGCCACTTCTTGATGTTATCCTCGAACAGGTACCACCTGCGCAAGCAAATACTTCAGTACCACTCCGTATGCAACCATTTAACCTTGGGTACGACAATTTCCTCGGACGTCTTGCTATTGGACGCATCTACGAAGGAACTATTCATGCAGGAGAAGCTGTGGTAATAAAAAAGTCTAACGGCGAAACGCGCACAGGACGCATTACGAAACTCTGTACCCACGAGGGAACCGAGCGCAAAGAAGTCGCAGAGGCAATAGCTGGAGATATTGTAATGGTTGCAGGACTTCCTGATATTTATATTGGTGAGACGATCTGCGCGAACGCTGACCAAGAGCCACTTCCTGCTATCAAAATCGATGAGCCTACTATCTCCCTTAACTTATTGGTAAATGATTCCTCATTTGCAGGCCGTGAAGGAAAATTTGTTACGATTCGTCAGATTCGTGATCGTCTTGAGCGTGAGCTTGAGGTGAATGTGGGCCTCCGTGTTGATTTTTCTGCAATGGATTCTTTCAAAGTGTATGGTCGTGGTGAACTCCACATTTCTATCCTCCTTGAACAAATGCGCCGTGAAGGATTTGAACTGCAGGTATCACAACCACAGGTTATTATTAAAGAAGAAAAAGGTGTTAAGCTTGAACCATACGAAGAGCTTATTATTGATGTGCCGACCGAATGCTCCGGTGTGGTTATTGAAAAAATCAACAAGCGAAAAGGGCTGATGACCAATATGAAAGAGGAGCATGGTATTACGCGTGTGGTATACGAAATTCCTACGCGTGGTCTCCTTGGTTTCCGTGGACAATTTACTGTCGATACGAAAGGTGAGGGAATTCTTTCCAGTCGTTTTATTGAGTTTCGTCCATTTGCAGGCGAAATTAAGAAGCGTGATGCAGGTTCAATGGTTTCTATGGCAAGTGGAAAAGCACTCGGATTTTCACTCTGGAATCTCCAAGAGCGTGGTGTGTTGTATATCGGTCCAGCTACCGAGGTTTACGAAGGAATGGTAGTAGGAAATACCTCTAAAGGCGATGAAATGTCGGTTAATCCTACCAAAGGTAAACAGCTTACTAATATGCGCGCATCTGGTTCAGATGAAGCGGTTACCCTCGTGCCTCCTTTTGAGCTTACTATCGAGCGTGGACTTGAGCTTATGAATGGCGATGAGTATTTGGAGATTACGCCAAAATCCGTTCGTCTTCGCAAGCAATATCTCACCGAACTTGATCGTGTAAAAGCACAGAGAAAGAACTAGCGTTATCCACAGGCTATTGTTTTTTGTTGATATTTGTGGTATACTAAAAAAAGGTAGTTCAAAAAAATTAGGAGTATACGGTATGCACAGAGCCTTAATGTTGCAGGGACTGGTTAGACATTCCAAAGCACAGGTGAGGATAACAGGAATTCTTGCAGGAAAACCCTCTGACGTATTGGTAGGGGGGTATTGCGTAAAAAGCGCTCTGGATAAGATGCCGAGCCTTTTGGAGAATGAAGCGACGATAGAAGTGAACAGAATGTTGTGCTTCAATGAGATTAGAAGCCCTCATGTATCGTCGTTTCTTGATTATTGGGCAAGAGAAAAAGAAATGTCTTTTTTTGTCTGGAAAAACCAGCAAGGACAGTTTCTTGTTCTCTTTGTCCCGGCCAGTCCCATTCATTTCGAGGTGAGCGAATTTCTCGAGGAACATCTCGGCGTAATGAGCAACGCACCAGGTATGCGCTGTATGGTCAGAGAAAACAAAGGAACCCTTATTGACATAACAAGGGTTAAGAGAAACGCACTTGAGTTGTTCGAACTGAGTAATAACTTTTCCGAACTTCATGTCGGATACATAGGCCTGGGAGAAAGTCTTCGCGAGGCAATACGAGGAGTTTCTGGGATAATCCCTTAATAATTAAGTGCCGTTTTTTTTGACAAGCTGCCAGTTTCCTTTCGAGGGAACTGGCGGTTTTTTTATCCAGCTGTGCATTGTGATATTATATAGATATGCGCAACGTTGCTATTTTTGATATTGATGGTACTATTTTTCGTTCAAGTTTATTGATTGAACTCGTAGAAGTGCTCATTGAAGAGAAAATTTTTCCTGTATCGGTGCGTGCTGATTATGCGCGAGAAAAGGTACGATGGCTTGATCGTAAAGGTGATTATGATTCATATATTAGCGCCGTAGTAAAAGTGTTTGTAAAAAATATCAAGGGAGTATCGTACAAAGATTTCAATCGTTCGGCAAACATCGTTGTGGACCGGTATCGTAATCGTACCTACCGTATGACTACCGACCTTATTGCCGAACTAAAACGTAAAAAATATTTTATTCTCGCTATCTCTCAATCACCTAAAGGCATTCTCGATCTTTTTTGTAAGGAACTTGGTTTCGATAAAGTATATGGGCGATTTTATGAACTTGGCCCTACCGACTGTTTTACAGGACGTGTTGAAGATGAACACTTGATTGAGAATAAGGCTGCAATTCTTCGTCGTGCCGTAGAAAAGGAAGGTTTGACACTCGAAGCTTCAGTGGGGGTAGGAGACACTGAAAGTGATATTCCTTTTCTTGAGCTCGTAGAAAATCCCATATGTTTTAACCCTAATATGAAGCTCTATCGTCATGCAAAGCGCAATGGATGGCAGATCGTGGTTGAGCGCAAAGATGTGATCTATGATCTTAATAGCAAATGAAAAAAGTGTTAGGAAAAAGTTTTTTTGAGCGGGATACACTCATTGTTGCGCGTGAGCTTCTTGGTAAGTATTTGGTGCGGAGCATACAAGGCAAAGATGTCGCCGTGATGATAACCGAGGTTGAGGCATATGACGGGGTTGGCGATAAAGCCTCGCATGCGCACAAAGGAAAGACCGAGCGAAATGCGGTGATGTTTGGTGATGCAGGACGATGGTATGTGTATCTGGTATACGGTATGTACGAGATGCTCAACATCGTCACGGGAGCACGTGGGTATCCCGCGGCGGTACTTATTCGTGGTACTGATGGTATTGTTGGGCCGGGAAGACTTACAAAATTTTTACATATCACGCGTGCTCAGAATGGTTTGCGTGCAATACGAATAAGTGGTTTATGGATTGAAGATAAGGGGGTTGTAGTTCCTGAACAAAAAATAAAAAAGACTACGCGTATTGGCGTTGACTATGCAGGAGTGTGGGCTAAAAAGAAATATCGTTTTGTAATGAAATAATAAAAATATAAATAAAAAAAGAGCGGGGAGGGGGGTCCCCGCTCTTTGTACTACGTGCGGCTGTCCTTATTGGTGACATTTATCGATGGCTTTCTGGTATAGAATTCTCGATAAATGCACCTGGTCCATTTTTGTGGGAGGTCTTTTTTGGAGGCTCCTCGTTGAATGGCACCTCTTCTTCTTGAGGAGTGGAATAATGAAGGTGCTTTCGTAAAATCTCTGCGATACGAGGATCAATTTTTTGCAGAACTTCTTCGTGAAGTTCCTTCTGTTTGATCGGGTCTATTTTAAATTCCTCCATAAGTTTACTCCCTTGTTAAGGATAGGCACTTTTAAATTATACTGTATCCGTTGCTATTTTGTCAAACGGAACCTCAAGTGCCGAAAAAGCGGCATTTTTCGCAATATGCCCATCGTTGTAAATAAGGAAATATGGCAATTTTCTCTGCTCAAGGCGAGCAACAGTTTGTTCGAAGGGGAGAAGGATTGCGAGCGATGCTTCAATGTCTGCTTGTTCGCACGTAGGTGCAATCACCGTAGCGCTCATGGTGCGATTAGCTGGTTTTCCTGTTTGCATATTGATGAGGTGGTGCCATTTTTCACCATCGTGTTCTCCTCCTGTTTGGTAAATACCCGAAGTTGCAATGCCGGCATTCTTGATACCTATCGTGGTGACAATTGCGCGCAGGTCACGCGGATCCTGTATGGCAATGTTCCATGCTGAGCCATTATTAAATGAACCATGCGTAAGAATATCACCACCTGCATTTATCATAAAACCGCGTACTTCCGAAAGAGCTTGTCCGGCAGCATCAATTGACATTCCTTTTACAATACACGCTGGTTCAAGAATTTGTCCAGGCGCAAGACGCACCAAAAGTTCGCGATCGTTGAACGCAAGATCGCGGTACGTAGGGAAGGGGGTCTTTCGAATGAATTTTTTTGGCAATCCATATCCATAGGATGCAAGTATTCCACCTACGGATGCATCAAATATTCCCATGGTATCGGCCGAGAGTGCTACGCATTTTTTGAGTACTTGGAATAATGGCAGTGACACTTTGTGCCATACACCATTGCTGTTATTAAGCGACATGAGCTCACTTTCATTTTTAAAACGACTAAAACGGAGGTCGTACTCGTTGAATATGGCCTCTGCTTTTTGTGCTGCGTGGTCTGCCTCTGTTGCCGAACAGCCCACCAGTGTTATGTGAATGGGGATCCCCATTGAATGAAATACACGATGTTCGGGTTGGTTCATAAATATAAATTAGTCGTCGTCCTCTTCGTCATCATGATTTCTTTTATTTTTTTTGTATTTGGTTGGTTGAGTGTTTGTTGAAGATGTCATTGTAGTATTAGAAGTTGCCGTTGTTGTCGGGCTTGTAACTACGGTCGTTGCTCCTTGTGTCACTGCTTGCGCGTTTGCTTTTGCAATAGCGCTTTCGAGCGATGCTCTGAATGCATTACTTACCACGGTTGCGCCTGACACACCTTGAATATTAGCATTTCCTGAGGCGAGTGCCTGTGAAATGAGAAATGGCTCTGCGTCGATAGACGGAGGAGAGTTTGGAACTTGCGGCATTGTAACGCCGGTAATTTTCCCATTCGTTACGGTAATTGAAGCAACCGCATTTCCCCATTTGGTTGAAAATGGATTACCGGTAAAATTCCCTGATACACCTGCTTTTGGGGTTGCCTGTGTAAGTGTAGGTTGAGAAATTGTCTGCGTTTTTACTTGCGGAGGTACGTATGCAGGAGGTAGTGCATAGGCTGGAGGAGGGGTCGTAATTTGTGAGGTAGTTTTTGCTGACGTGCTGGTATTTTTTGCACTCACTGCTTTTGGTGAATTTACTGAGGAAGTTCCTTCTTGTTTACGCGCCGTCGCAAGTGCGCTTTCAAGAGATGATTTGAAAGCATTGGTGGTAACGGTTGCCCCAGAAACTCCTTGAATGTTGGTACTACCAGAACGAAGTGCCTGATCAATAAGGTATGGCTCGGCGTAGATACTTGGAGGAGAATCGGGAAGCTCTGGGATTTCCACGGCAACAATCTTGCCATTTTTTACCTGGATCTTCGTGGAGAGGTTTCCCCACGGTGTTTTGTATGAGGTGCCTTGTGCGGTAACTGTTTTATCGAGAAGAGCGACCGAGGTACCGAGTATGCTTGAGTTTTTTACAATATTTTGCCTTGAAGTTTCAGACGTGTCGCCGGGGATATCGCTCGTGTTGTCAGGAATAGGATTTATTCCCAGCGCGTTTGTTTCCTTTGCACGATGAATCCCAAGCACAATAACAACTGCCGAAACACCGGTAAAGAAATAAATGAAGAATTTTTGAAGTTTTTTTGAAAATGTTGACATAAATAAAATATAAAAGTTTTCAAAACAACCACGAAACAAAGTCTCGCAGTGCGTACCAATATTAAGACGATGTCAGCAAAAAAATCTTACAAACTCAAAAAATCGTTAAAAAACGTATCGTACAACCTTGTACAAGATACACTAGAGACTTGAATCGTCGTCTTCGTCGTCGTCAAAATCAAAGAAATCATCGTCGCTATCCTCATCTTCGTCATCATCGTCGCGGTATTTACGTGGAACTACGGGTTTTGCTGTCGAGGTCGTGGTGCCGGTACCTCCGGTAATCGTTTCTCCTTGTGTTTGTGCCTGAAGAAGAGCATTTTCAAGAGAAGATTTAAACGCCATGCTTGTAAAGGTGGCGCCAGACACACCTTGGATGTTAGCACTTCCTGTGCGAAGTGCTTGGTCGACAAGGTATGGCTCTGCAAAGATGCTTGGTGGTGAGTTTGGTACTTGAGGCATCGTAACAGCAACAACTTTGCCGTTTTTGACTGAAATAGAAGCAACGGCGTTACCCCACGGCGTTTGGTAGGAGGTGCCTGTGAACGTTTTCGCTCCGGTGGTGTCTATTGGTGTAGGGGTGGGGGATGCATTGTTGGCATCTGTAGTAACGTCAGTTTTTTTGGTACGACTGACGCCAATGACGATCACTACCAACGCGACGGCAGTAAATGAGAGCACAAGAAATTTTTGAATATTTTTTGAAAAGGATGTTGGCATAGTAATTATTAATTTATCGTTGTTAGTCAATGTCAAAGATCTCACGTATCTTTGCGCGAACAAAGAACCACCACCCAAGAAGAAGGATCACTTCACCTGCATACAGCGCGAGGAGTGTAATACCGAACCCTTTTGTTTCTTCTTGGATTGCCTTCTCGGATTTCATTAATACATAATGTTTGTTAGGGTCTGCGTACGCAAGATAATCCTGTCGGTCCTTCCCCGTGCCGAGGGAGGTTTCGTAAAAACCTGTGCGATCAGAAGATCTCAATTGAAATGATAGAACATCTTCAGGAAGACGAATTGTCTGTGTGGTGCTTGTGGCACTAGGGGATGGGATCGTTTCCATATATTTTGCGAGCTCATTATGAAGCTGGTTCGATTCAACCCAATGAAGTGCACCCAATGTGATGACGTTGAGTAAAAAAAGTACTATTAAAACAGCGATACCGTACCTACGCACGTCTTGTATTCCATGAGAGATCGTTGATTCTTTTATGTTCATAGTTGAATTGATGAGATATCAGTAATATTGTAAGTATACTCTTTATCCGAATTTTTGCACAAATATCTTGTCTTGTGGCATGCGGATCTTTTTGAGTGCATCGAGAACACCGAGTGTCATGGGGGGAATACCACAAATATATACGTCGCTTGAGCGTACGATCTCTGGGTTTTTGTAAATGTAGTCAGTTACATATCCGCGCGCGCCTTGCCAATTAGGATCAGCGTTTGAGAGTGTGGGGACAAAAGAAAAGAGAGGGTTCGTGCGCGAGAGCTCCTCAAGCTCTTCCTTGAATGCGACATCGCCTTCTTTGGGTGATCCAAGTACGATCGTCGCATGAAGACCTTCGCTGATAGCAGCGTCTACCATCATACGAAAAGGAGCAACTCCTGTTGAGGTTGCAAAGAATATTTTTGGACGGCCAGTGCCCGCACGATAAGGGAAGTCGTCGAAAGGTCCATAAAAAATAACTTTTTTGCCGACGGTAATATCGCGGAAATATCGCGCGCCTGCGCCACCACCACTAAAACTTACGAGAAGAGTAAATGAACCTCCGTCGGTTTTTGCAATCGAGTATGCGCGAGGTATACAACCCCAGGTATAAGCGACAATGTAGGAACCCATAGGAAAGGGGCCACGGACATCCAGCGGAAGTCCAATGGTAACTTTTTGGATACGTGAGCCAATACGTTCTGATTCAATGACCGTGCCTTCAACGTATGGTGCTTCGGTAAACCAGTGTTTGATCTTTGCGATAATATTCATCTTGTGTTCGTGGTCCTATTATGGTTTTTTAGAAGAAGACCATAAATACAGAACTAAAGAGTGCGAGAAGGAAATGAATAAAGAGCAGTCCAAACGCAAGCCATCCAAACCAATGGTGAAGTGGCGTGAGCGGGATCTGCCATCCCATAAAAATATTATAATTAAATTGTTTTACGAGTGCGGTGATAATGAGGAGAAGGAAGAAAAACCCGCCGAGCATTCCTGTCCACCATACCAACCCGTGCCCTAAAAATATTGTTATTTGCCCCATATGTCTTATATTATAACATTGAATATCGTTGTTTGTAAATAATAAAATTTCTCCTCACTTAGTAGAGGCATGTGCATATGACGTAATGTATTAAAAAATCTTGCGCAAAGGATTTCTTGTGCTAAGATGGAACGTATAATTCTATTTTATTTCTTATGACCACACCACACGAGAATCAACACCATCAAATGTATAAGAATGCGATCTTTTGGATCGAAGTTGAAAAAATAAAACCAAATCCATTTCAGCCACGCAAAGAATTTGATGAAGAGAAACTTCGTGATCTTGCTGATTCGGTTAAACAGTACGGTATTCTTCAGCCACTCGTCGTGACGCGTCGTGAGGTAGAAAAGCCAGAAGGTGGTCTTGCCGTAGAATACGAGCTTATTGCAGGCGAACGTCGTTTGAGGGCTTCAAAAATTGCGGGACTAACCCAAGTGCCAGTACTTATTCGTATTGGCGAAGAAGGAAAAGAAGAAGAAGCGCAAGCAAAACTAGAACTTGCGATCATTGAAAATCTCCAACGTGAAGACCTGAATGCCGTTGATCGCGCGATGGCTTTTAACCGTCTTGCGTCTGAATTCAAATTTACGCACGCGCAGATCGCGCACAAGGTTGGTAAAAGTCGCGAATATGTATCTAATACGATTCGCATTTTGGCGCTTCCTCAAGAAATGCTCACCGCACTTGCTGAGCGACGTATCAACGAAGGACACACTCGTCCACTCCTTATGCTCGGTGATCGCGCGGAGGAGCAAATGACCCTTTTTAAGGAAATTATATTTAAGAAGCTCAATGTGCGTGAAGCAGAACGTATCGCACGTCGTATCGCGGTGAACAAAGTGCGCAAGCCAGAACGGGGGATTGATCCTGAGATTATGGAGTTTGAGCACGAACTTACCGAGCGCCTTGGCACACGCGTGCAGATTGAAAAACGTGAAGTCGGAGGGAAAATCGTCATCGATTTCTTTTCAAGTGATGACGTGCGCAATTTCATCAAACGCTTACAGGCAGAACTTGAAGCAGGGAGTGAAGCAAAGAACCTTCCCCCACTCGGAGAGACTGTCGAGGAAGCGACACGCCCCGCAGAGCCTCATGAGCTTGCTGAGGATGGCAAGGATACGGTAGGAGAGGCGCCTGAAGAAGATCTCTATAACATCAAAAGTTTTTCGCTGTAAAAAACGTACTCTGGCGTTTGACATATGTGTCTATTAGGTGTATAATGTATTAATACAGTTCTTTGATACGATTTGCGAGTAGGTACATTCCTTCCTCGAATGAGAGGAAAACTAAAACGCGCATATGAACGCAAGGAGGCAATTATGGGCAACAGTAACAGATTTGCATCTGCTGATTTCACTGCCGGCCAACTCAGCACCGATGAACTTTCGGTCTCTGAACTGGTCCGTTCGTGGTGCGAGGTAGACGGCATCATCTACTTCTCGGTCACCTCGGACGGCACGACCGGCAAGGACTGGATCACCCGACTCGAAAGCAAAGGCTCCCGCGTGGGTGACTACGCCAAGCAGGTGCTCCGTTCGCCTTCCTTCAAGCCGACGAGCGGCGTGACGACCGATGTTGCCGTTCTTCGGGGTTGTTTCTTCGAGGACAACAACCGGACAACGAAGAAGATCCGCGCATATGCGAAAGCTTTCAGGACGCCCGACAATCGCAAGCTCGGCAAACCTGAACCTGAACTGGCCTGCCTCATCCGCGAGAAGTTCACGGACGATGAGTTAGAGGCCATGGGTTTGTGGTACATCATTGCCATGCACGAATCCATCATCACTCCTAACGGCAAACCGCGCTTTCTAGGTGTATATCGTGGTGATGGTGGTAGTTGGATCTACGCGTGCTGCAACGAGAGTGATAAAGTGTGGAATAGAGCCGGTGGGTCTGCATTCGTCGTGTCGCACGCCAGTACTGAATCCTAGGCTCTTTAGGGTTTAGAATTTAACCCTGCTCCAATTTATCGGAGCAGGGTTATTATTTTATATAACGAGTATATTGAGGGGATACCCTTCAATAAACATCGTTTTTCTGGTAAGATGAAATGATGCAGAAAACATTACTTACGGGGATAAAACCGACAGGAACAGTGCATTTGGGCAACTATTTTGGTGCAATGCGCCAATTGGTTGATTTTCAAAACGATTATCGCTCGTTTGCGTTTGTAGTGAACTATCATGCACTGACCAGTATTTCGGATGGCGCGCTCTTAAAAAAGCTCACCCTCGATGTGGCGATGGATTACCTCGCAATTGGTCTTGATCCTAAAAAGACCACCCTTTTTCTTCAATCAGATGTGCCTGAGGTGACTGAACTTTCTTGGATTTTCAACACTCTTATTTCTGTTCCGTACCTTATGCGCGCGCATGCATACAAGGATGCCGAGCAAAAAAACAAAGAGGTGAATGTGGGAGTGTTTGATTACCCAGTCCTTATGGCGGCAGACATTCTCATGTATGGTACTGATGTGGTACCGGTGGGGCAAGACCAGAAACAGCACATTGAAATTGCACGCGATATTGCACAAAAATTCAATCATGTTTTTGGCGCGACGTTTAAGCTTCCTGAACCGATGATTCTTCCTGAAGTGAAAACGGTTATGGGTACCGATGGTCGCAAAATGAGCAAGAGTTACGGCAATGTGATAAGCCTTTTTGCCTCTGATGAAGAAATTAAAAAAGCAGTGATGAGTATTCCTACGGATTCGAAGGGTATCGAGGAACCAAAAGATCCCGCAACGTGCAACGTGTTTGCATTCCACGAACTTTTGAAAGCAGAAAATCTTGAGGACGTTCGTACGAGGTACCTTGCTGGTGGTATTGGCTACAAAGAATCAAAAGAAATTTTAATTGATAACCTTCGTGCATTTATCACCCCACTTCGTTCTCGCCGTGAAGACATCGCACGCGACCCCGAGGCGGTACTTCGTATCTTGCGTGAAGGAGGTGAAGTTGCACGTGCCGAGGCACAGAAAATGATGCACGACGTGCGCGAGAAAGTTGGGTTACTGTTATCATTATAATTTTTTATATTTATATCATGGGAATGTTAGAAAAAATTGGGCAATGGGTAGAGGAAAAAGTTGACCCAGCTGAACATCGTTTGGAAGTCACCAACAAGGCGCAAATTGAACTTATGATGGCGTTTGGTGAAGATAAGTCAGGAGTTTGGATCGATGCGTATTCCCGTCGTTTCCGTGAGCTTATCGATGAAGAGGGGAGCGTTTTATTTAACCGCTTGGCTGACAGCGAAACACACAATGACGCAATCGAAGAAGTAAAAAGAAAGTTATATCACTAAAATTATATGGAACGTACATACATCAAGGATCTCAAAAATCACATAGGAAAAGAAGTAACGATCGCCGGCTGGGTGGATATTCGTCGTGATCAAGGAAAGATGGTTTTCTTGGATTTGCGTGATATGAGTGGCAAGGTGCAGGCGGTGGTACTCCCCAATCACACCGAAGCTCTCGCTGTAGCGCAAATTATTCGTCCAGAGTGGGTTGTTGAGGTTAATGCGCAGGTAAACAGGCGCCCAGAGAGAAATGTAAAATTGGATGTTTCCAATGGTGATATTGAACTTGAAGTTTTGAATATTGTAGTATTGAACGAAGCACAAACTCCGCCAATGGATGTAACTTCAGATGGTCACGAGATAGGGGAAGAAACGCGCCTCAAGTATCGCTACCTCGACCTTCGTCGCCCACGCCTTCAGCGTAATATGCGTTTGCGTCATGAGGTTGCTCTTCATATTCGTAATTTTCTTTCTAAACACAGCTTTCTTGAAATAGAAACCCCTCTCCTTACAAAATCAACACCCGAGGGTTCGCGCGATTACATTGTGCCGTCACGTATTGAACAAGGAAAATTTTACGCGCTTCCACAATCGCCCCAGCAGTATAAACAACTTTTGATGGTGGCGGGGATGGAGCGATATTTCCAGATCGCACGTTGTATGCGCGACGAGGATACGCGCGGTGATCGCCAACCAGAATTCACTCAGCTCGATATGGAGCTTTCGTTTACAACACAAGAGGACATTATGAAGCTCAACGAAAAGCTTTTGATCGAGCTTGTGCAAACACTTGCGCCAGAGAAAAAAATACAGACGATACCGTTTCCGCGCATCACTTACAAAGAGGCGATGGAAAAATACGGCAACGACAAGCCAGATATGCGCGAGGACAAAAATGATCCAAATCTTTTGGCATTTTGTTGGGTTGTTGATTTTCCATTTTTTGAAAAAAACAAAGCGGGAGAATGGACATTTACTCACAATCCTTTTTCTGCGCCAATGCCAGAGCATTACGAATGGCTGATGAACAAAGAAAAGATTGGTGAGATTTTGGCGACACAGTACGATGTGGCACTCAACGGATATGAAATTGGAGGGGGTAGTATCCGCAATCATCGCCCTGAAGCGCTCATCAAGGTTTTAGAAATATTGGGACACACCGAGGAAAATATTCGCAAAAACTTTGGGCATATGCTCGATGCGTTTTCATACGGCGCGCCACCACACGGAGGTATTGCATGGGGCCTTGACCGTCTCTTGGCAATCCTCACGAATGAGCCCAATATCCGCGAAGTGATCGCTTTCCCAAAAACCGGCGAAGGCCGCGACCTAATGATGGAAGCACCGTCAGAAGTGAGCGCAGAGCAATTGCAGGAGTTGGGGATTGTGGTTGTAAAATCTAAGAAATAATTAGTATATATTAAATGATACCTGACCCGCCTCCTATATCATCTATCGAACTACTTTTAGCTGTGATAGGTTTGATGGTGGCTATAGCTGGTTGGAATCGAACAATAAAACGAACAACAACCATAAACTCTTGGAGCGAGACATCTGTACGCCCGTATGTTGAAGGAGAAGCTCCATTCATATCTAGCACTACATTCGATAGGCAACGTCACTACCGTATCAAATCAATAAGAATTACTTGTTATCCAACAGATGAAAACAAACTTGGGTGGATTATGTTTAGAGTTGAAGATCAAAATGGATGGTTAATCCCTAATTTCCCATTTGATGAAGGAGTGGGTCACGATGTTAAAATATCTAGTGATGTTACGCGAAGAATATGGAGTCTTACGGCAAGCATCGGTTCAGATGGATTTCGTCAGCTAAAGTTTATTTGTTATAACAGAACAGGCGGGATGTTGTTTATTAGATTCGAACCATTATTAGAATATAATTTTACAGTTGGAGATGCTATCCATTATTTCTTTATAACTTGGTTTCCTGTATTATCTAAGCCAGCAATCCTTTTTTTAAATAGAATAGGTCGGATAACCTCAATATTAAGAATCCATATTAAGCTACCAAAACGAGAAAAAATAGGGTCAGGTAATACATAACCATATGCAAGATGAAGCGACAACAAGCGCCGACGCACCAAATAGCGCAATCAGATACTGTGGTAACACCTGTGGAACTGACAGTATTTGAGCCGTTCATCACTCAAAGGAAAAAAGAGGGGACTTTTTCTCGTAGCGTTTTTCCGCCGATTTTGACATCAATCACAATTATGCAATCATTTAATGATCTATTTAGAATAATATTAGAAGGAGATCAGCAATCTAGTCGTAAAGCGGCGAGAGGGGTTCGCAAGCTTTTGTATAGTTCAAAAAGCGAAAAAGAGCAATATATTGAGATTAAAAAAATTGTTAATAATGCGGACGAGGTATATAGGAATATAAAAGAAGGGTGGCGACAGGAGAATTTTGTAATGGCGGTATCGGTAATATATTTCTTGCACGATAAAGAAAACGAGCAAGATTTCCTTTTTCCTTGGTTGTTTTATCTGATACAACACGACAACGGGAATATCCGTCAGTCAGCAGTACGAATGTTTAGAAATGAATTAGGGCCTCTTACTGTTCATATTAGATGCCCAGAAAATAGCTTTGCTCTAAACAAAATTAGAAATGAAAAACGCGACCTTATATTATCTGGAATGCATAAAGGACTCCACTTTTTACTAAGGAGGTTTTATAAACCACTATATAAAAAATATAAATATGTTTCATTATTGCCGACAGGGCAATACAAATCAATCCAACTAGTTCTCGGAGAATTGGAAGATGATTGCGGGGAGAAATATACAAAGAAACTTCGGGAGGGTATTAATTGATATCTTTGTTTAGTGTATTGGTGTGGTAAAATGAAATGGATGACCGATTACCAAATTAAAACCAAAGTATTTGAAGGGCCGCTCGAATTATTACTCGACCTTATTGAAAAGCGTAAGCTCTTTATCAATGAGATTTCGCTTGCGCAGATTGCGGATGATTATGTTGCGCATTTAAAAAGTTTTGAAAAGTTTCCCGTAGATTTTGTGTCAAACTTTCTCATGGTGGCGTCTACGCTCATTCTCATAAAATCAAAATCACTCCTCCCAACGCTCAGTCTTACCCCCGAAGAAACACAAGACATTGCGGAGCTCGAAGCACGCCTGAAGGAGTATCAGCGCATTCGTGAGCTTTCGCTTCACGTGAAGAAACTCTTTGGTTTCAATATGCTGTTTCCTAAGGGGCAGACTCGCTTGCGTGAGGCACTGTTCGTACCAAGTGAGGAAATCACTACGTCAAGCATTTTTTCCTCAATACGTGATGTGATTGCGCGTTTTCCTAAAAAAGTTTCGCTTCCAAAGGTAATGGTAAGGAAAGTTATTTCTCTTGACGAAATGATGTCTCGCCTTACGGATCGCATTACCTCTAATTTGAAAATGAGTTTTCGTGAATTTGCCGGAGTAGGGAAGGCAGAAAAAGTTAATGTCATTGTAAGTTTCCTTGCGATGCTTGAGCTCGTGAAGCAAGGTGTCCTTGCGGTGACCCAACATGCACACGGTGATGATATTCATATGGAGACAGGGATCTTAGAAACACCCAAATATGGAGAGTTTAATTCATAAATAACAACATATGCAGAACAAGGTACTCCTCATTATTGCGCAAAAAGGATTTCAGTCAAAAGAATATTTTGACACGAAAGACGTATTGCAAAATGAAGGAATTCACGTTGTTACGACTGCCCCTCTTCATGAAATGGCATATTCTCATATGGGTGACGAGGTAATGCCCGACCTCGCTCTTTCGGATGTGCGCGTCACTGATTATGATGGCGTGTTTGCTATTGGTGGTCCTGGGGCGTTAGAATATTTAGATACTACCGAAACCGCGCGTATTTTCATGGAAGCGCACCAGACTGAAAATTATCCGTATGGTGCAATTTGTATTGCACCGCGCATTTTGGCAAAGGCGGGAGTTTTGAAAAATGTTCACGCGACAGGATGGGATGGTGACGGAGAGCTTCAACGTGTTTTTGATACCTATGGTGTTATTCGAGTAGAAGAATCGGTCGTGATGGATGGGGTAGTGGTGACCGCACATGGTCCAGCGGCCGCACGTGATTTTGGTAAAAAAATTATAGAAGTACTACGTAAAAAATAATACATAATATATGGCAATAAAATACACAACAAGTGAGGAAAAAATTAGATCATGGATAGAAGAGTATGGTGGTGTGCCGGTACTTGTGAAGGGTGTTGAAGAAAATGGAAAAGAATCAACTGAAATGATTCACGTCGCGTTTGGTCCACTTTTACCGGAGATGGAGGAGATAGAGTGGGAGGAATTTTTTGAACGAATGGAAAATGAACAGCTTGCGCTTGAGTATGACGACAGCGCACCACGGGGGAAAATTCCTGATTTTGAATTTGTTGACCGTGATCGCGAACTCGGGGAGTTCTATCCTGAATCTGATCTCCCTGACTCTGGTGATCCTGATGTTCTTCGTAATAATATAATTCCTGATAGCAACGGTGAATAATCCTTGTAATATCACGCCAATAATAATCTGTCATTTACCGTAGAAAGATAGTGTCAGTTGTGATAAAATGAAAAAATGGATGATACGTCAGATATTTCATCGCGCATAGAAGCATTACTTTTCTATAAAGGAGAGCCTGTATCGGTACGTTTTTTAGCTGAAACGCTCAAGGTTTCCGAGGAGGCGGCACGCGAAGCGCTTACTTCTCTCGAACGCACACTGCAAGGGCGTGGAATTGTGTTGGTGCAAATCGAGGATGAAGTAACGCTTGGTACCGCGCCAGAGATGGGGCAGATGATCGAGGCGCTCGTCAAGGATGAATTAAACAAAGACCTTGGAAGAGCAGGATTAGAAACATTATCTATTGTTTTGTATCGTGGGCCTATTGCGCGAAGCGAAATAAATTATATTCGAGGAGTAAATTCGAATCATATTCTCCGTGCACTCCTTGTGCGGGGGCTTATAGAAAAAGTTGAAGAGGCAGGTAAGGAGGGAGGGTCGCGCAGTACCGTCTATCGTCCCACATTTGAACTTCTTTCATATATGGGTGTACGCAACGTAAAAGAATTACCCGGATATGAAGATGTGCATACGACGATCGATGCGTTCAAAGAAGAAGATAAAAAACAAACAGAAACCTATGAAGAAGAACCTGACCAAATTGACGATGCCGATAGTGAAGCACAATAAACTTTTGTTGGTGCTTGGGGGCATGATGGCGTTCACCATAGGGTTGCATCAATTGCTCTCAGTCGTTTATGTTGCACAAGCGGGGGTATCGGTAGAGGAGTCCTCTATTCCTTTAGAAGAGGATAAATTGTTAGTAAATCAATTTAAAGATATTGTTTTTGGTGCGCATGCGGTGTATGTATACGATCTCCTTGAAAATCATATTTTGTTTGCTAAAAATGAAGACGAGCGACTTCCCCTCGCGTCTATTACAAAACTTATGACCGCACTTACGGCGCGAGATTATATGAACGAAAGTACGGTCGTGGTGATTTCGGGCGATGATCTTTTAACAGAGGGGGATTCTGGTCTTCTTGTTGACGAGCGCTGGCGTTTGGGTGATCTTTTACAAATGATGCTCCTTGTTTCTTCGAATGATGCTGCTACGGCCGTCTCACGTCTTGTGGGAAGCGGTGGGCAAGATAGTATTGAACCTTCTATTGCGCGTGCACGGTTTATTCAAATGATGAATGATGAGGCTGAAAAGCTTGGCCTCGTTTCTCTTGAGTTTTCTAATGAATCAGGATTGGATATTAAAGAAACTGAGAATGAATCGGTGCTCGTGCGACGCGCGGGTGGATTCGGGTCAGCACGCGATGTCGCGCAACTTGCTTCTGTATTGTGGAAAAAATATCCAGATGTTTTCGAAATAACCGCACATAAGGATGTGCGCATGGTGTCACAAAGCGAAATTACTCATAGCCTTATCAATACCAACGAAATCACAGGCCGTATTCCAGGGTTGATGGCGTCTAAAACAGGATATACTGATCTTGCAGGGGGTAATTTAGTAGTGATTTTTGATATAAGTATTGGGCATCCTGTTGTTGCGGTCGTGCTTGGCTCTACACAAAAAGGACGCTTTGAGGACATGGGAAAGATAGCAAAAACGGTAATTGGGCTAAATAATTAATGACGAAAAAAAATTCAAAAATTGATATTGTGCTCCTCGTTCTTGTTGCGATCCTCGCGCTTGGCGGATTTTTTATTTTTACATCGGCGTCATTTGGACTTTTTGCGCGTAAGGGATTTTCTCTCACTAATCTTTTGTTTGATCAGGTAGTGCTCGGTTTGATGTTGGGTTGTGTGGTGCTCGTGGGAGCGCTCTATACCCCTCTCAAACTTGTTCGTAAATACGCCATTCATATTTTCATAATCTCTATTTTTTTGACGCTCCTCGTGTTTGTTCCTGGCGTAGGATTTGAACATGGTGGTGCTAAACGCTGGATCTCTATTTTTGGTACCACCTCATTCCAGCCTTCCGAAGCACTGAAACTTGGTGCGATAATCTATTTTGCGGCACTCCTACCACTTTTTAAGGATCGTATTCGTACGGTGAAGTACGCCCTTGGTTTAACGGGAATAGTTATTGCAGTTCCCGCAATCATTTTGTTGTGTGAGCCGGATACGGGGACTCTTGCTGTGCTTTTTGCGGCGCTTTGCGCAATGCTCTTGGCTTCAGGAACAAAAATTCGATATTTCTTTTTCCTCATTATTATTTCAGTTCTTGCGGTGGGAACGCTTGCACTTGTGAAGCCGTATGTTCGTGAACGCGTTCTCACATTTTTGGACCCCTCACGTGATCCTCAGGGGGCGAGTTATCAAATTCAAAAGTCACTTATCGCTATCGGGTCTGGGGGGCTTTCGGGTCGTGGATTTGGGCAAAGTATTCAGAAATTTGGTTCACTTCCTGAGCCTACGGGAGATTCAATTTTTGCGGTTGCAGGGGAGGAATTCGGTTTTGTAGGGGGTTCGCTCATCATTCTACTCTTTCTTTTGTTTGGTGTACGAGGTATTCAAGTTGCATATCGAACCCCTGATATGTTCAGTGGACTTTTAGCAGTTGGAATTGTTATACTGATTGTATCGCAATCATTTGCAAATGTTGCGTCAATGCTCGGGCTCATTCCTCTAACAGGAGTGCCTCTGGTGTTTATGAGTCATGGGGGAACGGCACTCCTGTTTGCGTTTCTTGAAATAGGCCTCCTGCTTAATATTTCTAAAACTTCTCAACAAAAATGAAAGTCCTCTTTACCGGTGGTGGCAGTGGCGGACATTTTTATCCGATAATTGCTGTTGCGCAAAAATTGAATGCATTTCTTGAGCGCGAAAAAATTGCCCGCGTGGAGCTTTTTTATATGTCTACTGAGCCGTATAACGAGCGTCTCTTGTATAACAACAAGATAACGTTCTTGCCCGTATCTGCGGGAAAATTGCGAACATATTTCTCATTCAAAAATATTACTGATATTTTTATTATGGCGGGTGGTGTTATCAAAGCATTTTTTAAAATGTTTTCGTTGTATCCCGATGTTGTTTTTAGTAAAGGGGGATATGCAAGTTTCCCCGCACTCGTGGCAGCACGATTTTTTAGAATCCCTGTTATTATTCATGAGTCCGATAGCGCACCCGGCCGTGTAAATGCATGGGCAGGAAAATTTGCACAAAAAGTTGCAATTTCATATCCAGAAACTGCCTCATCTTTTCCCGAAGGACGTACGGCACTTACGGGAAACCCAATTCGCGAGGAAGTGATTCGCCCTACAGGAAAGGATGGTTTTAAAGAGTTAGGACTTGATCCTAATATTCCTGTAATTTTGATTTTAGGAGGCTCTCAGGGTGCTCAAAAAATTAACAATAATATCGTATCCCTTTCGCCACGGCTGGTAGAAAAATACCAAGTCATTCATCAAGCCGGAGAAGCAAACGCTGTTGAAGTGCAGAATTTAGTAAATGGACTTCTTGCTGGCAACCCAGGTGCGTCACGATATCACGTGTATGGGTACCTCGATGCACTTTCTTTAAAGCTTGCTTCGGAAATATCGACTATCGTGATTTCTCGTGCAGGGTCTGCAATTTTTGAAATTGCTGCATGGGGCGTACCAGCGATTCTTATTCCCATAACTAATTCGAACGCTGATCATCAGCGCAAGAATGCATTTGCGTATGCTCGTGCAGGTGGTGCCAATGTCATCGAGGAAGCAAACCTTACCCCAAATATACTAATGGCGGAGATCGAACGCTTGATGGGCGATACTGTACGCCGTGATGAAATGAAAGAATCTGCGAAAAAGTTTACCCGCACGGATGCAGCAGAAAAAATTGCCGAGCAAATTACCATGGTGCTTATGCGTCATCAAACATTACCATAATATTATGTCTACTATCGTCACACGTTTTGCCCCAAGCCCCACAGGATTTCTTCACGGAGGGAATTATCGCACCGCGGTTTTTTCGTATTTGTTTGCACGAAAAAATAAAGGAAGATTTATTGTACGTATCGAAGACACGGATCGTGAACGTTCAAAAAAGGAGTACGAAGATAATATTATGGATTCTCTTGCGTGGTTAGGGTTAGAGTATGATGCACAGTACCGACAGAGTGATCTCGTGGCAGGACACACGAAGGCACTCCAGAAGCTCATTGATACAGGTAATGCGTACATTTCACGCGAAGAGGCAAAGGATGGCTCAGGTCAGATACGTGAACTCGTGCGATTTAAAAATCCCAATCAACGCGTGACATTCCACGATATCATTCGTGGTGATATAAGTACTGATACTACTGATTTGGGTGATTTTGTTATTGCAAAACGTATTGATGAGCCTCTCTTTCACCTTGCGGTTGTTGTTGATGACGCATCAATGGGCGTAACGCACATTATCCGAGGAGAAGACCATATTTCAAATACGCCACGTCAGATATTGTTGTATAACGCCCTCGGGTTCTCTGTGCCTCAGTATGCACACCTGCCGTTGGTTGTTGATGAAAAACGATCAAAGCTTTCCAAACGTCGTGGAGCGCAACCACTCACATACTATCGCGATCAAGGGTATCTCCCCGAAGCGATCCTCAACTTCCTTTCTTTGGTGGGATGGAATCCCGGCACTGAGCAGGAAATTTTTACCAAAGAAGAACTCATGCAATTGTTCGACCTTGAACGTGTACAAAAAAGTGCAGGGTTCTTCAATATTGAAAAATTAAACTGGATTAACAAAGAGCATATTAAACGACTTACTATTGAAGAGCAGTGTGCGTACGTTGAACGATTTATGCCGTCGTTTATTACGACCCTCCCACACTATACACGCGAGAAACTTTTACTCATTGTACCGCTCCTTGTTGACCACATCACGCATTTTGGAGAAATTGTTACGCTTGCAGAGAGGGGAGAGGTGGCATACTATTTTGAGCACCCTACCTATTCACGAGAAGAACTTTTCTGGAAAGACGACAAAGATGCAGAACATACGCGACAAAAGCTTGACAAAGTCATAGAAATATTACAAAAAATTCCTTCTGATAATTTTACTGCCGAGACAACCAAGGATGCCCTTTGGGGATATGCGAGCGAGGTAGGGAAGGGAAATGTGTTGTGGCCAATGCGGTATGCGCTTTCGGGACGTGACAAGTCGCCAGACCCATTTACGTTGTCTGGAGTTTTTGGCAAAGAAGTCACGCTTCAGCGTATCGAGCTCGCACGACAATTACTTTTGGCACCATTGTCATAGCATTATGCGAACATTCTTTTTTAAATTATTTTTGTTTCTTGTCATCGGAACACTTTCTTTAAGTGCGCATTCTCTTTTGTATGCACAGACAGAAGGTGAATTGCGAGTAAAAATTTCTGAAACAGAAAATAAGATTAAAGAGATAGAACAAGAGATTATTCAGTATAAGAATGATCTTGAAAAAATTACGACACTCAAAAAATCTCTTAAAACACTTATTGCAGAACTGGATACCACGCGTAAAAAACTTGATGCGGAAATCCGTGTTACTTCAACCAAGGTAGATAGTACTGATCTTAAGATTCGAGAATTAAGCAGTAATATTTCATTTAAAGAAGATGAGATTGCGACCCATGAAGCAGCACTTAATGAAGCAATACGTGAGGTATACGAGCGCGACGAACGTAGTCTAACCGAAATCGCACTTTCCAAAGAGTCGTTTTCAGGCCTCTGGGACGATCTTGAAGCAATTACACAGTTTAGTAATACCGTGCGTTTGAATACTGAAATATTGAAAGACCTTAAAATTGAGCTCGAGGAGAAGCAGGGTATTCGACAAAAGGAAAAAAATAAATTATTAGTATTGAAGGAGGAACTAAGTGATCGTAAAAAGATTGCGGAAGATACTAAAAAGAAAAATGCGGCACTTCTCGCGCAGACGAATAATAAAGAGTCAAACTACAACAAACTTCTCAAAGAAAAAATTGCACTCAAAGATGCATTTGAAAAAGAATTGAGTGACTATGAATCTACACTCAAGTTTATTCTTGACCCGTCCTCGATCCCTACTCGTGGTTCAAAAATATTTTCACCTCCGCTTGATAGTGTGTACATTACGCAGAAATTTGGCAAAACAAGCGCATCAGGGCGACTCTATGTTTCTGGTACGCATAATGGTGTAGATTTTCGTGCAAGTATTGGTACGCAGGTCAAAGCGATGGCAAAGGGCACTGTCGCAGGGACAGGTAATACTGACCTAACGTGTCCCGGCGCATCGTTTGGTAAGTGGGTGCTCATACGATACGAGAATGGACTTGCGGCAACATTTGGTCATCTCTCTCAAATTAAAGTTGCGCAAGGGGACACCGTGAGTGCAGATACTATCATTGGGTATAGCGGAAATACGGGCTACTCTACGGGCCCGCACCTTCATGTGTCTGTGTATGCAAACGATGGAGTTGAGGTAAAGACACTTCCTAGTAAGGCATGCAGTGGTCGTATGTATACAATGCCGATGGCTGCTATGAACGCGTACCTCGACTTGCTGGATTATATGTAATAGCGCACCACAAGTCCCGACCTTGGGAATTTCGGGTTAAGGTCGGGACTTGATATAATATAATTATGAAAAAGAACTCAAATCGTGGAAGTGCAAATATTTTAATTCTTGCGGTAATTATTTTTGGTGCGCTGATTTATTTTAATGTAGACCTCAGATCAATCGTAGGAAACATTATGGAGAACCCAGGATTTCAAAAAGTATGGAATATTTTTGTTGTCGCGTGGACAGGGTACTTATACCTTTAAGTGAATTCCTCTGGGGGAGCTTTAAGGGTCTCTTCTAAGGAACCCTTTATTTGTGTACTCAATGTCGCAAAAGATATATTGTGCGACGTTAGAGGATATTATTTAATCCCGCGAATTGCGGGCTTCCCTCTCTCAAACGTATCAAAAAATTAAGTTCGCAGTGCATCAGTCTCAAAAACAATCTTGATCCTGGTGTCACCTATTCTGTTGTCAATGTGCTGGGGCTTTTTGTGGGAGCCTTACCCATACGATAGACCGTCTGTAAAATTTTGTAAAGTGGGTAAGTGGATAAACTATTAGGGGAGCCTCCCCTGCCCTTCAGCTCTAATAAGCTCGGCGACCCATGTGTGGCTTTTCCTGATGCCCAATTTTTTTAGCAACAGAGAAACCGCCCGGGTTGAAAAACCCTGTTCGTAGAGAGCAACAGCTTTCTTTTTTTCGTCGTCTTTTTTCTTTTGTTGATACGGAGAGAGCTTCATAAGCGAACCGATCCATCGTCGCTCTATAAGTCTATCGGCCCGTGTATGCTTTTGGCAATCAGGC
>MHUV01000006.1:19666-142524 GCA_001823545.1 Candidatus Yonathbacteria bacterium RIFCSPLOWO2_01_FULL_43_27 | reverse complement strand
GATATTCTGAATTGGTCGGTTTTTCCCGCAAGGGAATAAGATGATTGTCTTCTCCATCTCAAAAAGAGACACCCCCGTATCAGAAGGGTTACTGATACAGAAGACCCCCCACCTATTTTTACTTTGTAAAAATAGGTGGGGGGCGAAGAACGGAACAAAAGAAAGAATACTCTAATTTTTAGATACATATGCAGTGGTCAATACACTAAAAAACGCCTATAAATAGGCGTTTTTTAGTGTATGTAGTAAAAATGCTTGACTTTTGTATTTAAATATGCTATACTATATCTAGATAAAAATTGGTTCAAAAAAATTAGTTCTTACAGGAGAAATAAAATGAGTAATAGAAGGAAGAGAAGTTTTGCGGATAAGATATTCTTTTTCTTTACAATTTTGTTGTTAACTACGGGAGTATTTGTTGGGACGTCATATCTCAGCAAGGGGATCATCAATGCCTCCCAATTGCCCACTGTATACATGGTGCACGGTGACAAAGATATCTGCACCAAGGCAGAGGACGCGCAGGGGAAAATTTCTACCTGCGAAAAAGAAATGAAGGGAGTTTACCACACAGAGTGGGTAGCTCCCAAAACGCTCAATGAGTATTAAAGTTGAGCAAGAAACAAACAAGGCGGACCATTTTGGCCCGCCTTTATTTTTTCATATACAGCACTTTTTTAATTTGGTATCATTAAAAGCGGACAATAATTCCTACCACAAGGAGGGAATATGCATAACAGAAGAAAAGAAGACAAGGTGGTCATCTTTTGCGTTATCGTTGTTATTGCAGGAATGTTCCTCCTCTCGTTGATTTCCTATCAAAGCGGTGGTCGTACAATACCTTTCCCATTCTTTTTTCTAAACTGATTATGGCGGATGTATAAAGGCGGACTTTATGAAGTCCGCCTTTATTTTTTGCCCTCTTTCTTGTTGGTGCGCGATCCTGGGCTCGAACCAGGGACCTTTCGAGTATCAGTCGAATGCTCTAGCCAACTGAGCTAATCGCGCATTTCGCACTCGTGCAATATATCAAAAAAGTGGGTTTTACGCAACAAATTTCAGTATACTGATCCTTAGGTGTGTATTTAGTAAAACGTCATTTGTTCTGCTTCAGCGAGCTCGTCGTGAGAGTTAATTTGGACCCAATAGGGCATCTCTACCGCTTGAAACTTATAATCCTGTAACATCGGCACTATTGTTTGTGGTAACCCATATTCACCGCCAGCAACCTCCACAGGCGAGTAGTCCCAGAGACGTTCGTCGAGTATGTAGGTGCCGGTCGCAAGTGGTTGAGGATTCTCAAATTCTTTTTCGGTCGGTCGCCTGAAACCACGTACGCGCTCCTTTTCAACGTCGACGATCAAATAATTTCGTGACGGCAATTTTTTTACTTGTATACCAAAAGCAAGAGGGAGGATAATCATTTTTTCAAGCGCTTCTTTGTCTTGAATATCGTCAGCGCCCATTACGAGAAACGAACCTGAGTGTATGTATTGCTTTGCGGAACATAGAGCGCCATACGTCCCCATTATTTCTCCTTGGTCTGCGTACGTAATTTTTCTCTGGTCGTAGTATGTACCAAAATATTTTTTAAGCGCATCACCTTTATATCCGACAACGATAATAACTTCGTCAATTTGTGGCGGAAGTGCTTTGATGATGTGCTCGAGAATTGGTCGCCCTTGTACGGGGATGAGAGGTTTGGGTATGGTGTTGGTGAGGGGTGCGAGGCGTGTTCCTCTACCCGCGGCAAGAATGATTGCTTGCATATTGAAACACTATAGCAGATGAGTTTCAAAATAGAAGTGGTGTCTATGTATAAAAAAACGGCGCGGACGTTACTTCCGCCACTATGGGAGCGAGGCTGTTTTCCTCCTTATCGTGATGGTATAAAAAAACGGCGCGGACGTTACTTCCGCGCCGGGAGGCTGTTTTCCTCCAGTGTATCAAATGGAGCAGATAGATAGTCTGTCACCACTCCATTCCTGCCGTTTCTTGCCCATTGTGCATAATGTGCGATGAGGGCTTGTTGGGCAGGGTATGTATCGCTACGGGAAAGGACGAGTATTTCTGGAATGCTCATCCAATTCTTTTCAGCGACCTCGTTAGAGGTATGCTCAGGGAGTATCCTTGTAAATGAATATTGATACTCAAAGAGATGTACGATACCGTATCTCTCTCTGAACACGAAATTTCCTACCCAGAGGAGGTCGTGTGGGGAAATAACAATACCTGTTTCTTGATGAACTTCTCTGACAGCTCCATGTACAGGGAGTTCTCCGAGCTCAATTCCGCCTCCGGGAAGTTCAAGCTTTTGAGGGTTTCTGTTGTTGAGGAGTATGAGTATTTCGCCACAGTCGTTCTTTATGACAACGACAGAGCCGTTTACTTCATTTCTGTGCTCATCCATTGGCAGTCACTCCTTTCTTTTGGTTTTAAGGTCGTGTACTTCTCTTTCATTTATATCACACCTTGAAGACCTTCACAATTTTGGCGTAATACATAAAGAATGGTACGATTGAGACAGTCAAAAACATGGCAACACTATATATTGTCGGCACCCCTATTGGAAACCTCGAGGATATTACCTTGCGGGCTTTGCGCGTGCTTAAAGAAGTAACGATAGTGCTCTGCGAGGATACCCGCGTAACAAAACGCTTGCTCACAAAATACGAGATAGAAACACCAGTTATGAGCTATCACGCGCAGTCAAAACTTGCGAAGGTAGAAAAAATCCTCGCACTTCTTGAGGAAGGAAACGACCTCGCGCTTGTTTCGGATGCGGGAACCCCGTGTATCTCGGACCCCGGCTCGCTCCTTACTAAACAAGTATTAGAACGATTTGGAGAACAGGTACCTATTGTGTCAATTCCAGGACCATCGGCACTTATCACGGCACTTTCTTCAGCAGGAATTTCTGTAGCAGAGTTTACGTTTCTTGGTTTTTTGCCTCACAAGAAGGGGAGAGAAACGCTATTCAAGGAGATCGCCGGCTCATCACGCGTGATGGTTTTTTATGAATCAACCCATCGTATTGAAAAGGCACTCGAGTCACTTGAAAAATTTTGTGGTGCTGAGCGGCATATCATCGTCGCACGTGAACTGACAAAAATATACGAGGAATATGTGCGTGGTGGGGTTGCCAGCGTGCGTGCTCATTTTACAAAAAACCCTGACCGTGTACGCGGGGAGTTTGTGGTGATTGTGGATCGTGTGTACTAGGCACATATTTGCTTTTCTTTTGCTCTCTAGTGTATACTAGTTTCAATGACGAAAAATACTGCAGTAATTTTCTTGGGGGTTTTGGTAGCCGTCTTGCCGGCTCTCGGATTTCCTTCGTGGATACGCACGATCTTTTTTGTCCTCTCTGGTCTTAGTATTGCTGTCCTTGCATACCTTTCCTCGGTTGTGTATTGCAGTAATTGTGAAAAACTCATCGAGGAAGCGGACCGAGCTCTCGACGAGCAGGAGGTAGATCAAAACACCACGACCATATGAGGCGCGCACTTAAGACCGTTTTAATGGGAGGTATTTTTATTACCGGAGTTTTTTCGGTATTTTATTTTTTAGTGCCCATTCTTTTTTCAGTAACCTATCGTTCGTCTCATGAAGGCGATGTGCTAAATGGTGTTAAAGGAGCTGGTACGACGGAATCACTCTTGATTCCTCTTATACCACCCGAGATTATTGTGACGCACCTCTCTACTCCCGAGCCATTGCGCGCGGTGTATATGACGGCGTGTTATGCATCTCAATCTTCGTTACGTAGTCAGCTGGTCAAAATGATAGAGAAGACCGAGCTTAATGCGGTGGTTATCGATATTAAAGATTATACGGGGACAATTTCATATGAGCCATCAGATAAAACATTAAATGGTAATTGGGGTGCAGGGTGTCAGGTGAATGATATGAAAGCATTTGTCGCAGAGCTTCATGAAAAAGGAATCTATACTATTGGACGCCTTACGGTATTTCAGGATCCTACGTACACAAAAGTGCATCCGGAGCTTGCGGTAAAGCGTGCAAGCGATGGAGGGGTATGGAAGGATCATAAAGGACTCTCGTTTATTGATGTTTCCGCTACGCCGTATTGGGACTACGTGGTGGCGCTTGCACTTGATGCTTATGCGCAAGGTTTTGATGAAATCAATTTTGACTATATTCGTTTTCCTTCTGACGGCAATATGAGGGATATTGCGTATCCGTGGTCAAAGAATCTTACCAAGAGGCAGGCACTCGAAAACTTTTTTGCATACCTCGAGGAAAAAGTAAAACCAAGTGGCGCAGTTATCTCTGCGGATCTTTTTGGTATGACGGCGACCAATACAGATGATTTGAATATTGGGCAAGTGCTTGAGCCGGCACTGCGCCATTTTGATTATGTTGCACCGATGGTATATCCGTCACATTATCCACCAAACTATAACGGATGGAAGGACCCCAATCAGCATGCGTATGACGTTGTACATTATTCTATGAGTCGTGCAGTATCTCGTGCGATGGTAGCCTCGACGACACCACTCAAGCTTCGTCCATGGCTTCAAGATTTTGACTATGGAGGCACGTATGGCGCTAAAGAGGTTCGCGATCAAATACAGGCAACCTATGATGCAGGATTGACGTCGTGGATGCTATGGGATCCGAGCAACAAGTACACACCTTCAGCACTCCATCCTGCGGAATAGGAGAGTAGGGGTGTGTTGAATAACAAAATATCGATTATGAAAAAAACGTTTGAAATATTTAAGAAAAGTCTTTCGGATGTTTCTTTGTATCGCGAGGCGCGTGAGGCACCGCTCAAGGTCGGCATACGATATTATATAAAAGCTATTTTTTTACTTTCTCTGTTTGCAACGGTTGCATTTGGGGTGTTTTCTGTTCCTCAGGGAGTTCGCTTTATGAAAGAAGAAGCTTCATTGTTGGTACAAGAAAGATACCCTACCGACCTCGTCGTGACATTTAAAAACGGGGAAGCTTCAACGAATAGTGCTTCCCCTTCATTTATTCCCGGAGAAAAAAAGACACTCAAGACTCTTTTTAATGATGACTCAATTGAAAACATCCTCGTAATTGATACGGGGAGTGAATACGATGGGAGTGTTTTTGATAACTATCACACTTTCGCACTTCTCACTAAACATGATCTTGTAATGAGAGGAGTAGAAGAGAGGGTTACAATTCAGCCACTTCGTGGAATTCCTGAAATGACGATTACTTCAGCATCGCTGATCAATTTTATAGAGAAGTTAAATAACTCACTTGCACTTTTTGTTGTTCTTTCTCTCGTGATTGTTTTTGCATTATTGTTCGTGGGGTATCTTGTATATTTGGTACCACTCGCACTCTTTGCCCTCATCCCATACTTCCTTGCATGGATAAAAAATATCCCCCTTACGTATCGTGGGGCATATAAGATGAGTGTGTATGCTGTTGTTCCTGGGCTTGCCCTTAAGACGTTGTTTAGTATCGGCGGGGTCTTTCTCGTGCCCGCATATTTCTCGTTGTTGATTTTTATGCTTGTCGTTTTTCTTGTAATGAAGAGGATGGAGCAATAGGTATGTTTCTGAAGCGTATATGGTATAAAAAAACCACCCGAGAAGGGTGGTTTTTTAGAGTGAAAACTACTTTTACACAATCTTGGTGTTCTTTCCTGCCTTGATACACTTGGTGCAGATTTTGATACGGGAACCGTCAGCAAGAGGCGCCCACTGAAGGTTGGGATATTTGCGACTTTTGCCGATAGGGTTAAATTTCGTTGCACGGACGCGGTTTGAGTAGCCTCCAGATACGATCGTTCCCTTGTTACATGTTAGACAGACTTTTGCCATAGCTTTTTTGTTTATAGCTTGTATGCTATCATAACTTACATATTATTGCAAATAGTCATGGAAGCCCTCTTTTTTCTCATCATCCTTATCTTTTCTGTCATTATCCATGAGATTGCGCATGGATATGTGGCTGAGATGTGCGGTGATTCGACTGCGCGACACGCCGGACGACTCACGTTGAACCCCATAAATCATATTGATCCTCTTGGTTCGGTAATTTTGCCTGCACTGATGTATTTTGGGTCGGGTGGTAGTTTTATGTTTGGGTGGGCAAAGCCTGTACCGTACAATCCTTATAACCTTAAAAATCTCAAATGGGGAACCGTGGCAGTTGGTCTCGCAGGGGTGCTTTCAAATCTTTTCATTGCAATTGTTTTCGGAATCATTATACGTTTTGCTGATGTTTTTAGTATCGTGCCTGGTTCTCCTTTCTATACGATACTCATAAGTATTGTATTGGTGAATGTGTTGCTTGCGGTGTTTAATTTAATTCCGTTCCCTCCGCTTGATGGCGCACGCGTTTTGTTTTCCTTTTTACCATATCGTTTTCAGTATATTCATGACTATTTAGAGCAGAACTGGCTTTTGTTTATTATCTTTATTTTCTTTTTTGCGCAATACATTATTTCCCCTGCGGTGTCGCTGGTATTTGGTTTGATTGTGGGGATCTAGATAATAAGATTTTGTTCAATAATAATTACTCTGCACAGCTCTGAGTAATAATAAAATAGAACAAATACGCAAAAAAATGTGGCATACAAAATCACCAACAGCTGTTATCGAAGAATTACGTTCAAGCGAACGCGGTTTACGTAATGAGGAGGTGACGTTGCGCATAAAGCAATACGGACTCAATAGACTTCCTGAGGCAAAAACCGATAGTCTTTTTACTATTTTCTTGCGCCAATTTCAGAGCCCGCTCATTTATATATTGGTGGTTGCAAGTATTGTGGTGTTCGCGATCGGAGAAGTGGTCGATGGGTCGATTATTCTCGCGGTACTTCTTATCAATGCCGTTGTGGGAACATTTCAAGAAGGTAAAGCGCAGAACGCTCTGTTGGCTCTCAAAAAATTTGTAGAAACGAAGGCTACCGTACTTAGAGATGACAAGGAAATAATCATTTCAGATACAGAGCTGGTACCTGGCGACATTCTTATCTTTCAAGAAGGAGAAAAAATTCCTGCCGATGCTCGTATTATTGTTTCCCATAATCTTAAAATAGATGAAGCGACCCTAACAGGAGAGTCTGAACCGGTACATAAAACAAGCGAACAGCAGGTCGGCGGTGAGACGATCGGACAATATAAAAATATTGCATACAAAGGTACGAGTATTGTCGCTGGTAGTGGACGAGCGATAGTTATTGCAACTGGCTTACAAACTACCATCGGAACGATCGCAAAGGAGATCGCACTCATTGACACCGAGATTCCACTCAAGGGTAATATTCGCCATCTCTCTCACCTCATTATTGCAACCGTGGCGATTGTTTCAATAACAATTTTTATACTTGGTATTGCGGTTGGTAAGCCGGTTAAGGATATGTTTACAACGATCGTTTCTCTGTCTGTGTCGATCGTACCGGAAGGACTTCCTATTGTGGTGACACTCATTCTTGCAATGGGCGTTTGGCGTATGAGTAAACGTAATGCTCTGGTAAAAAAACTACAGGCGGTTGAATCTTTGGGACAAGCAAGCATTATTGCTGTTGATAAAACCGGCACGATTACTAAAAACGAGATGGTAATCCAAAAAGTATACGTAGGAGAGAGGATGTTTGAAATTGGTGGTATTGGATATGAACCTACGGGTGATATTAGTTTTGAAGGCCGTATTACCGACGGTGCAAATCACCCCGAGTTGCTCCTTGCCGGGAAGATCGGTGCTTTTTGCGCCGGTGCTCGTGTTGTGTATTCGGAAGAAGACGCACAGTTTCGAGTTTCAGGAGACCCTACCGAGGCGGCAATGCTGGTACTCTCGCAGAAACTCGGTTTTCATAAGGAAAACCTTGAGCGAGAATCGCCTGTGATAGAAGAGATTCCCTTTGACTACCGATTAAAGTATCACGCTATGCTTCACGAGGTTGATGATAAAAATTTCCTAACCATTGTTGGCGCGCCAGAAGTTGTTTTAGAATTGTCTGAAACGATGTGGTTGGAAGGGAAGCACAAAGAACTTTCTTCTGAAGACCGAAAAAAACTTGAATCTATCTTTTATCAAATGTCACAAGAGGGGTTACGTGTAGTGGCTTTTGCTATTGAACCAGACGCTGGGGAAATACTCAACCCACAAAAAATACGAGCGCTCACCTTTGTTGGTTTTTATGGTATGAAAGACGCAACAAGATCGGAGGCATTATCGGCAATACAGAAAGCAGAATCAGCTGGGGTAAAAGTCGTAATGATTACGGGTGATCACAAGGTGACTGCCCAAGCTATTGCAAAAGAAATCGGCATTTGGCACGAAAATGACGAGATGCTCATGGGGTTCGAAATTGAAGGGATGTCTGATGTAGAGTTGTTGAGTAGGATTAAAACAGTCTCAGTTTTTGCGCGAGTAAATCCGGAGCACAAGATGAGAATTATTAGGGCATATCGGACTCTTGGTGAAGTAGTGGCGATGACGGGAGACGGGGTAAACGATGCGCCTTCGTTGGTCGCCGCTGATCTTGGTGTGGCTATGGGGAATATTGGTACGGAAGTAGCAAAAGAGGCTTCTGACATTGTGCTTCTCGACGACAACTTGGAGAGTATTGTCTCGGCAATTGAAGAGGGTCGTAGCATTTATAAAACTATTAAGAAAGTTATTTTGTATTTGTTTTCAACGAGTATGGGTGAGGTGCTCACGATCACCGGTGCGCTTATTTTAGGATATCCGTTGCCGATATTGGCAGCGCAAATTATCTGGTTAAATTTTGTTACTGATGGTTTTCTTGATATGTCGCTCGCTATGGAGCCGAAGGAAGGGCACTTGCTTAAGGGTAAATTTAAAAAGCCGGGAAAATATCTTGTTGATAAATTGATGGCAAAAAGAATGGTTATTATGTCGCTTGTAATGGCGCTCGGTACGCTTTATTTGTTTAAAAACTATTACGAAGTTGATTTGGCAAAAGCATGGACGATGTCGCTTACCGTTCTGGCCGCCTTTCAATGGTTTAATGCTTGGAATTGTCGGTCAGAGTATAAATCAATTTTTCAAATGAATCCGTTTTCCAATAGGTATTTGGTTGGAGCAACAGTTATCGTTATTACTCTCCAGTTGATTGCCATTTATACACCCGTGATGAATACATTTTTGAAAACTGTCCCACTCAATGCATCTGATTGGATAATACTTGTGCCGATCGCGGCACTGATCGTGCCAGCTGAGGAAATTCGCAAACTCTTTTATCGTAGAAAATTTAAGAAGAATGGTTTTGCATATTAAATAATGTTGAAAACTTCCTGATCTTTATAAAAAAAGTTTGAGATCTTAAAGCTCTCGCAGTGTTTTTTTGTCTACCTTGGGCTTGTCGAAGGGTGGGGGTGCGGGACTTGGTCACGAGTTACTGAGTATATTTCTTCGCGTTGCTCGAAATCTACTAAGTACTCCCGACCCGGCCTCGGCGACCCTTCGAGTACTCAGGGGTCACAGGTATTTTTCTACTGAAAAATCCCGCGACCCCTCCTCGCGCCGTCGCGCTCCGGCCTTGCGAAAGCTCCAAGTTTTCGCTTTCTCACCCGCCTCCGGCTTTCAAGTCCCTCATCGTCCGCACAAACAAAAAGACGGAAATACTTGTGGGCGAGGGGGCCTGGCCAAGAACATTTTTTGTCGCCGTCGCACCAAAAAATTTCTCGGCCCTACTCGTGCGACCCATCGTGCTCGATGGGTACCCCGTACTCGTTTTCAAGTCCCTCATCGCCTTACAAAAACATGAGGGACTTGGTCACTCTCGTGGGTTTTTGCTTCGTTTTTCAAACTCACAAAAACCTCACTCGCTCGACCCCCACTCGGGCGCTCGGACAGTAGTCCGGCTTCGCGCGCCCTCGGTTCAAGTCCCTCATCGCCCGCACAAACAAAAAGGCCCCAATGCTTTGCATTGTGGCCTAATGTTTGTGGGCGATGAGGGACTTGAACCCCCGACCTTCTCAGTGTAAATGAGTTGCTCTACCAACTGAGCTAATCGCCCTTTTTTGTTTCCCTTGTCTGTCTCGAGCACTATACATTATTTCATAAATAAATTCAATATCTGCCATTTTATAAAAATGCCTATTTGTGGTATTGTAGCTAAGGAATTTTTGTATGTGCATCTCTCAAAATAAGGAGGTAGGATATGAAGAGATGTCGTTTATTGTGGCTACTGAGGATCTGGTGGTCGCGTCTCTATGTCAGAAAAGACGAATTTGATTCATCACTTAGTTTCGATGTTGAAGCGTATCTTGAGATGAACAAGAAACAGCGTGGGGAATATCTTCTGAATCTCGAGCAAAGAAGAACCATCGCACACAAAAGAGATGAAGCACGTGAGTTAGTAGGATGTAGTCTTTTAAAAAAGGGTGGCCAAGGAAGCCACCCTTTTAATTTCCCAATCTGCGATACTATGGGTTGTGTGCAAATTTGCTATAGTGTAGTAACTAATATATGAATATCTCCATCCCAATTTTATACGAAGACAGCGAGGTGCTGGTACTTAACAAGCCGGCAGGGCTGGTGGTGCATTCTGATGGGCGCACGAAAGAAGAAACACTTGTGGATTGGGTGCGTGCGCACTATCCAGTTATTGCGCGTGAGAATGTGGGGGAATCGATTGTTCTCACGGGAGGAGGGGAGATACAAAAACCTGGCGTAGTGCATAGAATTGATCGTGATACTTCAGGGGTAATTATCGTTGCAAAAACGCACGAGTCTTTTTTGAATCTCAAGAATCAATTTCAGGAACGCACCATCAAGAAAAATTACAAAGCGATTGTGTACGGTTTCTTCAAAGAACCGCAGGGAAGTATCAATAGACCTATTGGGCGTTCGGCAAGTGATTTTCGCAAATGGTCTGCCGAATATGGTGCGAAGGGCGAACTTCGTGATGCGGTAACTGACTATGAAGTGTTGGGGCAGGGAGAAATTACCATCGCAAAGACTGCAAAGACTTCTGAATGTATCAGGCTCTCGTATTTGGATGTGTTTCCTCATACGGGGCGCACACACCAGATCCGCGTGCACCTCAAATACGCAGGGCACCCCATTATGGGCGACAAGCTGTATGCGCCAAAGATGCCGTGCGTTCTGGGCTTCAAGCGTATGGCGCTCCATGCGTTTTCGGTGACGTTTCGTACCATTGCCGGAGAAGAGAAAAAGGTTTCTGCCCCCCTGCCAGGTGACTTTCAAGCAGGTCTTGCAGAATTGGGGTTAGTATGCTAAAGTGGCAAAATATTTAACGAAATACGTATGGAAAACACCACAATACAAATGAGCCCAGTTTCTATGACAGAGCGCAAGAATCTCTCTCTTCGCGCGGGTGCAACGGTTAAAGTTCATCTTAAAATTGAGGAAAAGGGTAAAACTCGCATTCAGGTTTACGAAGGTTTGGTTCTTGCAGTAAAAGGTGGCAAGGGTAATGGCTCGATGTTCACCGTACGTAAGACGGCAAGTGGTGTAGGGATGGAGAAGATTTTCCCTCTTTATTCTCCTTCAATCGACAAGATTGAAATTGTACGCCAGTCAGATGTCGGTCGCTCAAAGCTCTACTATGTGCGCAATAAGGTTGCGCGCGAAATTAGCCGTAAGATGCGTCACACCAAAACAGGTGCAACTGTTCCTGTTCAGGAGGAAGCATCTCCGGAAAACGAAGAGGCTGCATCTGCAGAATAGGATTTTGCAGCAGAGAACAAATGCAGGAAGATATCCTGCTTTTTTCTTTTTAGACTTGAAATTCTGTGAGATTTCACATATAGTGTGAGGGTTAGTAATATATGCGCAGGTGGCGAAACTGGTAGACGCACTACCTTGAGGTGGTAGCACTCGCAAGGGTATGGAGGTTCAAGTCCTCTCCTGCGCACAAAACGAAGGGCGAAACGTGTACACGTTTCGCCCTTTACGTTTTGTAGCGCAGGAGAGGACTTGAAAGCGAGCGCGGGGTACCCATCGAGTACGATGGGTCGCGTGAGTAGGGCCGAGCGGAACGAGGAGTGTCGACGACGAGAGAGCGCTTGGCAAAGTCCTCTCCTGCGAGTGACGACGAGCAAAATATTCGTGACAAAGTCCTCTCCTGTGTACACGTTTCGCCCTTTACGTTTTGTAGCGCAGGAGAGGACTTGAAGGACGGAACATGTTGCGCATGTCTATCAATCAAAAAGGCGCACCACTTGTGTGCGCCTTTTTGATCTAAGTCTATCTATAAGACTTATTCAAAGATCTTTCGAACCCATCCAAAAAGGCTGAAAACTTCTTCGTTGTCTTTGATAAATGTTTCAAGTTTCATTCGTTCCTCTCCGAGTGATACGATTTCTCTAATAAGTGTATCTTTCTCTGTTGAGGAAGCCATACGCTCTGCTTCAGCGCCGAGACGTTGTATGCGATTTTGCATGGTGACCAACTCGCTTCGAATAACGCCAAGATTTTTGTTATCAGCGCCAACGATAAATGTCTTGACTCTACTTCGTTGCTCAACTTTTTCAATTGCGGCAACCATTATTTCTGTTGAGGATGCTTGCTCCTGAGCAATCAATCGTACTTGTTCTCCAATACCACCGACTCTGAGTGGTGAGGAAAGAAGCGTTTGTACAAAATTAGCAACCTCGCTTCGGTGAAGCTCTGCGGTGGTGGTCCCTTTTTTATTTCCAGAGCGTGCTTCTTTTGAAGATGTTGTAGAATAAGCTACTTTAATTTCGTTTTCTTCTAACGCTGATGAGTTTGCACGGTTTTCTTGCGAGATAGCATCACCTTTTTTTTCGGAGACTGCCACTCCTTGAGCAAGGGCTATACCAGCCACCATAAAAGTGGCCAGAGTGATGCCTGAAACAATAATTTTTTTCATATGTGTAGTATGTTAATGCTAATAATGATGATTACCAATCCTATTATATAGTATAGTACGATATACAAAAAACGCCATACCTAGAGGTATGGCGTTTTTTGTATATTTATTCGCTATAATATCATCTATTTTTTACCAAACTTTTCATTATAGAGCTCAATACTGCGCACGACGGCATCCTCGGCAACCTTCTTGTCTCCAAAGCCAGAAATTGTGATTGCAGTTCCTTGAATTTTTTTGTACGTTTCAAAGAAGTGTTGCATTTCTTTGAGGGTATGCTTGTTGATGTCGTTGAGATCCTGCACTTCATCCCATCGAGGGTCTTTTACAGGGACGGCAATAACTTTGTCGTCTGATTCACCCCCGTCTATCATGTGCATAATTCCAACAGGGCGTGCCTTGACCATAATGCCGGGGAAGAGGGGGTACGTAGTGAGAAGAACGACATCGAGTGCGTCATCGTCATCCCAGAGAGTCTGTGGAACGAATCCATAATCAAACGGATAATCCTGCGCGGTATGAAGCGCGCGATCGAGCGCAATAAGTCCCGTCTCCTTGTTTATTTCGTACTTGTTTTTGGAACCCTTATTAATTTCTACAATGACGTTGATTTCTTTAGGTGCATTTTTGCCCAATGATATTTCGTGCCAGAGGTTCATGTTTTCGTTAATTATAAGTTAGAGTAATAATTTGTTTCAAGAAGTTTTATAAGCAAAATTTATTCGTTTGCGTGGCCACCATCTTCTTGGGAATTAATTTCTGAAGGAGTTTCCGTGAGAACATCAGCTTCCTCTGATACTGCTACAGGAGTTTCTCCTTCGCCACTTACGATATCGAGTCTCCATCCTGTAAGCTTTGCAGCGAGGCGTACATTTTGCCCACCACGACCGATTGCAAGTGATTGCTGGTCGGGAGCTACGGTGACGGTTGCATAGTGCTCTGCTTCGTTGAGTACCACGCCCTGTGTGCGCGCAGGAGAGAGTGCATCAGCAATGAATTTCGTTGCATCTTCTGACCAGAGAATGAGGTCGATTTTTTCTCCGCCGATTTCGCTCATTACCGTAGACACACGCACACCACGTTGTCCTACGCAGGATCCAATAGGGTCAATGTGTTCATCTGCTGAGAATACCGCAACTTTTGCACGTGAACCTGGTTCGCGTGCAACAGCTTTTATCTCTACAGTACCACTTGCAATCTCTGGAGCTTCTTGTGCAAAGAGTTTCTCAATCATTTTTGGATGTGAGCGTGAGAGGCGTACTTCGATACCGCGAGGAGATTCGTCTACTTTGTAGAGGTAGGCACGAATGCGCTCGCCTTGTTTGTAGCGTTCGCCGGGAATCTGGTCTTCGTAGGCGAGGATTCCTGTCGTTTTGCCGAGGTCGACATAGATGTTTCCACGCTCGATACGTTGAACAGTTCCCTGGATAATTTCACCTTGTTTGTTGCCGTATTCACCGACAATGGAAATCTTTTCTGCTTCACGGATACGTTGGATAATTACCTGCTTTGCGGTCTGTGCTGCAATACGTCCATAGTCGTCATAGGCTTCGAGAGGGAAGATGATTTCATCACCAGGTTCTGCGTCTCTTTTAATACGGCGTGCGTCTTCAAGAAGAATATCGTGCTCCGGACTAAAACGACGAAGTGAGATTTTTTCATCATCGTTCAATCCTTCGTTAAGTGCTTGTTCTTTCTTTTCTGCGTCTGCATCCTCGTCTTCGGGCATACGGACAGATGTTTCTTCAACGACAGTTTTTACCTGCATAAATTCTGCTTTACCAGAATCAGGGTCAAAATGAGCGCGGATGACCTGCCCTTTTTTACCGTAGTCTTTTTTGTATGCTGCGGCGAGTGCTTGCGCTATTGCTTCAATGATTTTTTCACGAGGGATACCACGCTCCGCTTCTAGCTGTTCAAGCGCCGACCCCATTATTTTTAAGTCCAACATATATTTTTTTACAAAAAAAGCCCGCTTTCGAGACGGGAGTGTTATATAGGTAAGTATAGCAGATTTTTAGTGCCTGTCAAATAGGGTATTAGCAGGAAATAACAAGGTATTTTCCTTGCCGTATGGTAGATTTCATTTTTCTTTTACGGTATACTTATGATACGAATTTGTTCTCGGGTATGTAGCGTTTTATTATATGCTTCAAAATTACAAAAAAATACTTGTCTTGATATTTTCGGTGGTTGTTGGTGGAGGGATTATTTTTTTTACATGGCAACGTGTCTCAGTTAATCCAAATAAAAATTTAGCCGACAGCGAAAAAACGAATTCGTTTACGCAAGGGGATTGGCGTGACGCGCTCAAGGTTATTCCTGGTGATTCTCTGTACCCCTTACTCCTTGGTGCACGAAGTAATATCAATGGCAGTTCGACGCTTGCAACCACTACTACAGATCGTCTTGGGCGAGAGCTTTTAGTAAGTTATGCGCTCGCGCAGAAAACCATTGGTAACAAGACAATGAGTGAGTCTGATACCAAAACTCTTTCAGGTATTCTTGCTGATAAGGCAATGGTTGATACAACGGTTAAACAATATACGAAAAAAGATTTAAAGATCGTTCCTTCTAGCAGTAGTGCGCTTGCTACTTATCAAAAAGAACTCTCAAAACTTCTTGCAGATTTTTCAGCAAAGAATACGTTGAATGAAGTGAAAGTGGTCGCGGAGGCGGTAGAGAAAAATGATAATTCAAAACTTGTTTCATTGACGAAGACGGCGAGTAGTCTTCAAAAGCTCCTGGACTCACTTCTTGCAGTAAAGACACCGGAGACCGTAACTTCGTTCCATCTCTTTCTTTTGCAAAATTATACATTGATTTATTCAGGAGTTGTTGACATGCAACAAATTGTTAACGATCCTGTTACGGGAATGAGGGGTATTGCGAAATACCGTCAAGGTATGAATGCGCTCAATATGTTTGTCGATAACATAAAGGCTGCACAATAATTTTTTTAAATGTTATAATAATATCATTACTTTTTTATAAATATGTCGTCCTTTAAAAAAACTTTTTTTACCACACTAACGCTTGTTGTATTTACTTCGGTCTCACTTTTGGTGCCCCTTCATGCACAGGCTGTTGATACGGGTGCGGGATTTAATGTTGAAGAATCTCTTTCAGGAATGAACCCTCTCGAGGACATTGCGGGCATTGCACTGACGTGTGTAGCGGGACAGGCAATTGCAGATACTGCGGTACCTGCGGTTTCAGCGGTAACGGGGCTCATCGCAGACCTTTTTTCGCCAGAAGTTGTCGCTGCTACAGGTGGAGCGACTAATGTTTCTGCTTCTGCTGAATTGGCGTCAATAGAAGCGGCGAGAGGAATCGCAGCAGCAAGTGCTCTCGGTACTGTTGCCGGAGCTGTTACATCTGTTCCTACCTCGAATACTCGATTAGAACTTACAGAAGAAGCTAAGTTGGGGCTCTTAAGTAATTCTGCTGCGGCCAAAACTCCAAAGGAAGCACAATCGAAAATGTCTAATGGTGTCCTTGATTGTATCGTCTACAATGCGGGACAAAAGATGCTTGAACAGCTTACCAACAACACGGTCGCGTGGATTCAGGGAGGATTCCATGGTACGCCATCATTTTCAGTAAACACGCACGAAGTTTTTCTTGATCTTGCAGATATGGTTGCAGGAGACCTTGCGCGCGATCTTCGTGGAATCGCAACATGTGATTTTAGAGTAAATTACAAAAATGATTTAGCGAATTCAGTTGAGCTTTCCTCGAAACGTCAATACAAATTTAATAGCAGTGTTGAATGTCCATTCCCCGAAACTTATAACCTGAACTCATCTGATTTTTATAATGGCATTAATAAATGGAGTTGGGAAGGATTAGAGTATGCAATGCAAGAAAACGGGAATCCTTTTGGCGTGGCACTTCTTACGGGAAATGAACTTGCACTCCGTTCTTCTGAAAAAGAAGAAGTACGCAAGCAAGAACTTTCTTGGGCAAATGGATTTACGAATATCGTAGATACGGAAAACTGTAATTACCCAAGTACCACACGTGGGCGATACGACCTCAACGAAGATGGGAATATTACAAAAGATGAGTGGGACGAACTCGTAGCTGATGAGATGATGACCAATGCCGATGTACGAGAGTATCAAAAAATATATTGTAAAACGACCACCCCGGGGAAGTTGCTTGGCGATAAGCTTAGCGAGTCGACCGGTGTTGATATGCAACGACTCGGACTTATCGATAGTATTAATAAAATCATTGGTGCGGTAATCAGTCAGGTAACCAAACAAGCCTCCATAGGTATTTTTAATGCAGTTTCAGGGGAGGATGCAACACTTAAAACAAACTACGTTACCGCAAGTAGGAAGACCTCAGAAACGATTGCGATGGAGAATGCTTCAATAAGGCCATATTATAATGCATGGCAGGCAGAAATACAGAAGAAAGAAGATGCGGAGAAAGAACTTACGAAAGTATGGGATGATCTCAACCTATGGAATTCTGGGAATTCAACGATTACAGATCCGGAAAGTTTGAATAAGCGGCGAACAGAGCTCGAAGCTATTATTGCCCTCGCTCCTGAACGAATTGCCACCGCGAAGGCCGCGTATGACCAAGTTTCAAGTACCGAGATGGCTATCTTACGACAACAAGAGCTTGTTGCAGCCCAGCAAGAAGTAGATTATGCACAAGAAGATGTGCGTGATGCTGGGTACGATTTTACAGTAGCGCAAACGGAATACTACAAGGCACTCGCAACAGAAATAGATGTCATTCTTATTGATAGTCTTAAGCAGGACATGCTAGAGGCAGAAGCAATTCTTACCAGAGCGCGCGCGGTCTTGCAGGCAGCAAACGACCGCCTGTATGCAGCAAAACATCCTGCGTACAGTACGTCTCCTCTTCCGCCACTTCTTCAAATTTAGAAAAAAGGCGACACACTACGTCGCCTTTTTTCTCATGTAAGCAATTGTATTAAAAAACTGAGAAATCCACACCTTTTCTTGGTAAAATATGATACACTAAGGGTAAGATATTTTTTGCTCATACATCTTTTTTTTATGCGTTTTACCTCCGCAAAATTTTTTGCAATTATTTTCAGCATTATTATCGTTTCAAGTGTAGTAGTGTTGCCAACATTCGTTCATGCAGTCGGAGAAACGGCACTCGAACAGCAAGCATTTGCGAAGTCAAACGCACTTGATCTTGTAGAGTGTGGAGGAATTTTTAGTGATCTTAAAGTCAGTTGTATTGTTCCACAATTAACCTACTATCTTTTGTACATACCGGCGATGGGGCTGTTGGCACTTAGTGGGTACATCTTTGATTTTGTTTTGTCACTTAGTATTGATCATACATTCATCAACCAATCATTTGTGAGTGAACTTTGGAAAATTATTCGTGATTTTTCCAATATGATATTTATCTTTATTCTTTTATATACAGGAGTACAGACTATTTTTGGTATGGGGAAATGGCAACAAACTATAATCAAGGTTGTCATCGTTGCGCTTTTGGTTAACTTTAGTATGTTTTTTACCAAGGTGGTTATTGATGCAGGGAACATTCTTGCCGTGGGAGTATATGAAGGCATGGGGGCAACTAAAGTGGATGGGATAGACAGACCGCATAAGAGCACCGCTATGGGGGATGTTAAAGAGCGCACCATTTCAGCGACACTGGTAAATGCGCTTAACCCACAACAATTCGCAACACTGAGTGCTAATAATAGAGGAGCCGCAGTAACTATTTTTATCGTAGCTGCTGTGGTGTGTGCATATGCCGCATTTATTTTTATAAGAGCCTCACTGCTGTTCGTTGGTCGTTTGATAGCATTTTGGTTCCTCATGGCAATTTCACCCTTTGCGTTAATTTCAATGACTCTTCCTAAGGGTAATATTTGGGGATGGTGGACCAACACACTCATCAATCAAGCTTTTGTTGCACCTGTTTTTTTGATCCTTATTTATTTTATTCTGAAAGCAATAACAGGACTAAAAACAGTTCTTGGAAATGGTGGTAATGTAAGCGAGACTTATTTTGATGCTATCGTAATTCCCATAGTTATGACGGTCATGGTTGTCTACGCACTTCAGAGAGCGTTGGGAGTTGCAAAAGATATGTCGGGGAAATTTGGAGGTATTGGAGCTGATGCCTTGGGTAAAATAATGAGTAGTTTCCCGATGGGGATGGCACTTGGTGGTGGCGCAGCACTACTTCGTACTTCGGTAGGTTCGCGTGCGGGCAAACTATCGGATTCAGGTAAATTTAAACAAATGAGTAGTAACCCTAACAGTGCCCTCGCTCGTTTTACAGGACGCACATTGCAGAGTCTTACTGATAAGGCGCACAATAGTTCTTTTGATGTACGCAACGCCGACACCGTAAAATGGGCGACAAAGAATGCAAAAAGTGCATTTGATGTGAAGATTGATCTCGGTAAGGCTGAGGGTAAGGGTGGGTATAAGGCAGCACTGGAGAAAGCTGAAAAGGATGCAAAGGCAGAAGCTGAGAAAATGAAGGTTACGAGCACCGAAAAAGAAAATGAGGCAGCAAGAATGGATTCAAGATATCGAGAAGCAAAAGAGCAGGAAGAAGCACATACAAAAGCGCAATTTAGAACAGAAAGCGCACACAAAGAAGCAGAAAAGAATCTACAAAATACAAAGGAGTGGAAAGAACATGAGAATATAAAGAATAACACTGAGACCGCACGAAGTAGTTTTAAGTCAGCGGAAGGTAGTCTGGTAAAGAAAATCGATGACTTGAAAAAAAGGCAGGCAGAAACAAAAATTCCAGAATTACAGAGCAGTTTACAAGAAGAAATTACTAACACAGAAGAAGAAATCAAAAAAGCAAAAGAAGATTTAGATAAGGAAGAGCAAAAACTTATTGATGCAAAAAATGCTTACGAAAAGACTGTAGAAAATATTAAGCTTAATGAAGCAAAAGATGAACGTGACTGGGCTGTAAAAAAATACAAAGAAACAAAAGAAATCATTGAAGAAACAGAAAAGGCTGTCGAGGTATGGGAGGATCAAGAAAATAGACAACGTCGTGGATTTTCTGCAGAAAATTCGATGAACTCAGTATTCTCTTCAACTAAATATTACTTGTCAAAGGAGGATCGCGCAAGCGTTATAAAGAAAGTACGAAAAGGTGATGATAAAGAAAAGAAGAAGCAGGAAAAATTCATGAAAGATCTTAGGAAGTCGATGGAGGAAAAAGAGGCAAAGGAATCAAAAGAAGAAAAACCTGAAGAAGGGAAAAAAGAGTAAGGGTCTAAGTTAGATTACAGAAAACCCAATTATTGATACGGTGATTGGGTTTTCTGGTCTAAATGCATAACCCTTCCATTTTTGTCAAAAATGTGCTATAATAGTATGTGCCTGTATTAGGTGACTGCCCTTGTGAAAACAAGGGAGGAAAGTCCGAACATTCCCCCGCACCTACTTTGCTATTGTGCCCAGCGTTGTTTCGTTTAGTGATATTAACGAAGTTGCGTAGGTTCAATTCTAAAAGGTTGTGTTGATAATATATTGGCACAAAGACAACGATAGCAAAGTAGGTGCGGGGAGAAGGGTAGCGGGTAACACCCGTCCGGAGTAATCCGAGAGGTGCGAGCAGAGACGCCCCGAGCGAAAGTGGAGGGCATCTGTAGATTTTTCTACAGATGAGTCCTTGCAGTGATGCAGGGAGTGAAACGGCTAAATCCTTATCTGAATGCAAGGCCGTGCCCCCCACCAATTTTATGCATTATGTTTACATTTTGAAAAGTTTAAAAGATGACGACTTGTATGTTGGCCAAACCGAAGATCTCAAAAAAAGATTTAAGGAACATAACGACGGCAAGTCCATCTCAACCAAGGCAAGACGTCCTTTTAAACTTATCTACTATGAAGCATATGAAACTTCGCAATTGGCGATAGTGAGAGAAAGATCAATAAAAAAGTTTGGTCAATCATACTATCAGATCAAAAAGCGAATTGGATTGATTTAGTGCATAAAATTGGTGGGGGGAGTGCCGCTTGAGTGATGGGGTAACTCATCACCTAGATAAATGGTCATCGCCCCCCACCAATTTTGTTTCCAAGTGCTCTTTATTTGGAAACAAAATTGGTGGGGGGTACAGAATTCGGCTTATCGATACAGACCATATGAAAACCCGCGGAAAACCCGCGGGTTTTCTCGTCCTACACATATAGTGTAAGTTCACCTACTTATAAGAATTCTCATATATTTCTAAACATTTTCCCATCATCGACGTATAATATACTATAGTATATTATACGTCGATGATGGAGTAGAATCACTAATACATATGTTTGCATGAGGTTCGTTTCGCGAGTATACTCTATAGATATTCTCGTAGTATGGTAAAAAAACTTTTCTCACTTCTCAATCGTGAATGGCGTGGTCTCCACGAAGCAGCAATCTTGATCGCCCTCTTCACGTTTCTTTCACAAATTGTTGCATTGTTTCGAGACCGGTTGTTGGCACACTCCTTTGGCGCGAGTGGTACGCTCGATATTTATTATGCAGCATTTCGTATTCCCGATTTTGTGTTTGCTATTGTGGGTTCATTTATGTCAGCGCTCGTCATTATTCCTATCCTTACAAAATATGCGATGGAGAGCGATGAACATGCGCAAAAGTTTTTGAATGGCGTGTTTACATTCTTTTTCTTTGTACTCCTTGTGGTGAGTGCGGGGCTCTTCTTTGCCATTCCATGGCTTACGCCGTTTTTATTCCCTTCGTTTGAGGGGCAAGCACTTAATGAACTCGTACTCGTTACACGCATCCTCCTCCTTTCACCAATTTTATTTAGTCTTTCAAATCTTTTGGGGAGTGTTACACAAATGCTCCATAAGTTTCTCGCACTTTCTATTGCGCCAGTGCTGTACAATTTAGGTATTATTGTCGGTGCAATATTTTTCTATCCGGCATTTGGGCTCGTAGGACTCGCGGGGGGCGTGGTGCTTGGTGCATTCCTTCATTTCTTTGTTCACTTTTTTGTGAGTTCACGCAATGGATTTTCATTGATGGCGTCACTCAGGCCTTCGTTTTCTGACATTGGGGAAGTTATCCGTGTTTCGCTCCCTCGTACGATTGGACTTTCGGTGAACCAGGTTGCCCTTTCGGCATTGGTGGTCCTGGCGGCAAGAATGAGTGAAGGATCGGTGACCGTGTTTAATTTTGCGCTCAATCTTCAGTCAGTACCCCTTGCGCTCATTGGCGTTTCGTATGCGACGGCAGCGTTTCCAGCACTTTCGCGACATTTTGCGAGTGATGAAATGGGTAAATTTATTGAACAAATTATTCGTGCGGCGAAATCAATTATTTTTTGGTCACTTCCGGCACTCGTACTCTTGATTGTGCTTCGTGCGCAGATCGTGCGCGTAATCCTTGGTTCAGGTTCATTTGATTGGACGGCAACGAGATTAACGGCAGCAACTCTCGCACTCTTTACGCTCTCTATTGTGATGCAGTCACTTGGACTTCTCTTCGTGCGTGGGTTCTATGCGACGGGGGATAATAAAATCCCGCTCATTGCGAATACCTTATCTGCGGTAATCATTATTTTGGGCGGGTACGGTCTTTTGGTATGGTTTGAGCACTCGGTTTTTCTTCAAGATTTTATTACTGCTCTTTTTCGCGTAGAGAGTTTGTCTGGCGCCGAAGTATTGATGCTCCCGCTCGCATATTCTATTGGTATGTTTTTTAATACCCTTCTTCTTGTCTATCTTTTCCGTAAACGCTTTGGGTCAATTCTTTCACCGCTCAAGAAAACACTCATTCAGGGTTTGTTTTCTGCTCTTATGGCAGGAATTGTTGCGTATGAATTTTTGGAAGTGTTTGGACTTTACCTCAACCTCGACACATTCTGGGGTATCTTTCTGCAGGGGCTTGCAGGTGGTGTTGCGGGGCTTTTTGCGTGGTGGTGTATTCTTGAGTTAATGAATAATACGGATATCAAGGAAGTTCGCGCCGCACTCTTTAATAAGTTCTGGAAATCTGGCGTCGTGGTTCCTGAACGGGAGGAGATATAGTTTTGTGGTGAATGTGATAAAAAATGGGCATGGCGCGTGCGTCGTACCCGTTTTTACGTTTCTTTTTCGATGCTCATTTTGCCATAACAGATACTCCTGCGCCCTTGAAAGCGTTGCTCATTATTTCCTGAAGGCGCAGATCTGGCTGTTCCGGTACCGCCTCATAGAAGACCATCATAATACAGTCTTCGTTGTGCTCCGGTCCCGCATTCCGTAACCTCTTAAAGAGAAAATATCTTTCGAGTATTTCGAAATACAGAACCATCGGAGTGTTTATGCCTCTGTGTTTTTTACTGAACAGTGCAGTGTTTATGCGCTCACCAAGCTCTTCTTCCTCGCTTCCTTGTAACAGCTTGTCGTCAGACGAACGACAAAGTGACAGCATTATGCGAGAAGGAAGCTTCTGCTGTACCCAAGGAGAATCACTTTTATTGTTGATACAACGAGTAATTTCTTTGTTAATTCTGTCCTTTATTGAATTCGCGATAATGCTAGCAAGTATTGCTTGCAGACGCCTTACACCCACTTCTTCATTAAAGATCTTGGCAGGAACGAGCACTTCTTTCATAATATACCTCCATTGATATATTTGAATTTTCTAGAATCAGTTAATCACAAAATATGGAAAACGTCAACCATTACAACATCTGATATTTTATGGTATGGTTGGTGGGTTATGGACCTCAAACACATTCGCAATTTTTCTATTATCGCTCATATCGACCACGGTAAATCAACACTTGCCGATCGTATGCTTGAAGTAACGCATACGGTAGAGGTGCGCAAGATGAAGGAGCAAGTGCTGGACTCTATGGAGCTCGAGCGTGAGCGAGGCATTACTATCAAGATGCAGCCGGTTCGCATGGAGCACGAGTATCACGGAACACGCTATGTTCTCAATCTTATTGATACTCCAGGACACATCGATTTTTCGTACGAAGTATCGCGTGCAATGAAAGCGGTGGAGGGAGCTATCCTTCTTGTGGATGCAACGCAAGGAGTGCAGGCGCAGACACTTTCCGTGCTCGCGATGGCACGTGAAGCGGGACTCGTTATTATTCCTGCAGTTTCAAAAGTAGATTCTCCTATTGCGCGCACTGATGAAGTGAAGGAGGAGGTTGCAAAGTTGTTAAATATTTCTTCAAGCGAGGTACTCGAGGTGTCGGGTAAAACAGGGCAGGGGGTTCCCGAGATCCTTTCGGCAATTATTGAGCAGGTTCCCGCGCCGGTTTCTGATAATGGGGGAGCTGGTCCTTTTCGGGCACTCGTGTTTGATTTTGGCTATTCAAGCCACAAGGGGGTAATTGTGTATGTTCGCGTACTTGATGGAAGTGTTTCAAAAAATGATGCACTTACTTTTGCGCAAGCTGATGAAAAATTTGGCGCGCTTGGGGTGGGAATCTTTCATCCTGATATGACAGATACGAATGAAATATCGGCAGGTGAGATTGGATATATTTTAACAGGAGTGAAAAAACCGGGGATCGCTTCGGTGGGAGATACCATTCTTGAACAGAGAAGCAAGCTTCCAGCGCTTTCTGGATATATGAAACCACGACCAGTGGTATGGGCTTCGGTGTATCCGGAAAGTGCGGACGATTTCACGCTCCTCAAGCAGTCACTTGAGATTTTGCGTCTTTCAGACTCCTCGCTTTCGTTTGAAGAAGAACAGTCAGGAGTGCTCGGTAAGGGGTTTCGTTGTGGTTTTCTCGGCATGCTTCATATGGAGATTGTTACCGAGCGTTTACGTCGAGAATTTAACCTTGAGCTTATTGTAACGACCCCGTCTATCACGTATGAAGTTGAGGTTAAAAATGGTAAACGCGATATTGTGTATTCGCCACATCTTTTCCCTGACTATGGAGTAGTGACAAAAGTTTTCGAATCATGGGCAAAGGTGACTATTATTACACCTCCTGATTATGTGAGCCCTATTATGACGCTATTGTATGATCACGAGGCAGTGGTGGGGCATATGGAGCTCTTTGGTGACAATCGTACGACCATCGAGATCGAAATGCCCCTTCGCGAGCTTATGCGAAATTTCTTTGATAATTTAAAGAGCGTCTCGTCGGGGTTTGCGTCCCTCGCGTACGAGATTATGGGTATGCGTTCGGCAGATGTGGTGCGTCTTGATATTCTTGTTGCCGAGGAAATTGTTCCTGCGTTTTCGAAAGTTGTCTCACGACGTCGTGTGGAAAAAGAAGCAGAAGAAATGGTAGAAAAACTTCACGGTATTTTACCGAAACAACTTTTTACGGTTAAAATTCAAGGACAGGCATTGGGACGTATTATTTCGTCGCGCACTATTTCAGCAATGAAGAAAGACGTGACGGGGTATTTGTATGGTGGTGATATTTCACGTAAAAAGAAACTATGGGAAAAACAGAAGCGTGGCAAGAAGAAACTTAAAGCACAGGGGAGTGTAGATATTCCTCACGAGGTATTTTTGAAAATGGTAAAAGGAGGAGAATAAAGGGTAGTGACATAATAAAACCGAGGAATGTCCTCGGTTTTATTTATTATGTAACTATCCTTCTTGTTATTTACTGGATGAGAGATGGTGCGGAATAGAGAAGTATCATGCTTGCGCCAACAAGAATCCCTATAACAGCGCCAAACGTGCTCCAATATTTTCTATATTTTTTATTAAAAAGCATAAATTGTTCGTTTGGTAATTATCGCACTCTGTATAATTAAGTACAATATACATCGTTTCTGTGTAAAGATGCAAGTACTGAATTTGCTCCTTCTCCACTCATTTGGGTATATAACTGGGTACAATATACCCTGCATTCGTTCGGATAAACAAATTTAGGATTTGCTTATCACTCACTCATTTGGGTATACTACAAGAGAAATGATACCATTTCAAGAGCGCAAAAAATTACGCAAGATTCTCTATGCAAAGGCAACCTTATTTGTGCTGCTTGTTGTCCTTATTTTTGTTGCACGAGGCACGTATCAGGTGTATCAAAAGGCACACATTGCGCGTACTGAGCAGAAAGAGGTTGAGAAATCCTTTGAGGAGCTTGCACTACATGCACGCGAGCTTGAGCAGAGCGTAGAGCGTCTCAAGAGCGAGCAGGGAATAGAAGGGGAGATTAGGCAAAAGTTTACGGTAGCGCGCCCAGGAGAGGAGGTTGTGGTTATAGTTGACGAGAGTACCAAAAAAAGTAAGAATGGTGAAGCTGAAGAGCGTCAGGGCTTTTGGCAGACGATTTTAAGACTCTGGCAATAATTGCGGAATTAATTTAGTGGTAGAATGACTGCTTCCCAAGCAGTAGACACGAGTTCGATTCTCGTATTCCGCACAAAAACAATGAGCAAAACGAGAAGAGTTTTGTGATTATGTTTTGTCGCGGAATACGAGAATCGAAGGCCGGAAGCGGGTACCCGCAACGCGGGTCGCTGAGGCGGGGTCGAGAGTACTTAGTGCGCACAGGGCGTACTCGCCCGAGCACACTTAGTAACTCGTGACAGATTCTCGTATTCCGCACAAAAAACCATAGGTTTTTTTGGTGCGGAATACGAGAATCGAACTCGGGAGGGGGTCGGGGAACGGGAGTTCCCCGTGGAGGAAAACAGCGAGCGAAGCGAGTGTTAGAAACCGTGGGTTTCTAAAGAGGAGCGTAGCGACGAGTGAGATAGCGTAGCGTCTCGTATCCCGCACATGAGAATAGAGGGGTGGCAAACTACTTGCAAAAAAGAGGCTATTCTGGTATATTCCATCTATTATGAAGAAAGACACACACCCAACATATCACCCAGAATCAAAGATTGCCTGCTCGTGCGGGTCAAAATTTACTGTAGGCTCAACACTTCCAAAGATTGATGTTGAGATTTGTAGCGCATGTCACCCATTCTTTACCGGCGAGAAGAAGATTCTCGATACGGGTGGACGCGTGGAACGTTTCAAAAAGCGCGCATCTGCATCAAAGAAGTAGCGGAGTTACAGCAAGCCCACGAATTTTTCTTTTGTGGGCTTTTGCTTTGCATAGGTGAAATAAAAAGAGATAATACAGAGTATGGACATTGAAGCTTTTAAAACAAATCATAAGACGCGATATCTTGCTGAAGAGTATGAACGACTTTCTCGCGAGGAGTCTTCGGTGCGCACTATGATAGAGAGTGATCCTGAAATGGCAGAGCTTGGCAAAGGTGAGCTCGACACTCTTCTCATGCAAATGGAAACACTTGAAAAGCAGATGAACGATATCGTCTCGGCGGGCAAAGAGGAAGAAGAGAAACCCAAAATGATCATCTTGGAAGTGCGTGCGGGTGCAGGTGGTGAAGAGGCGGCAATTTTTGCGCAAGATCTAGCGATGATGTATGAACGATTTGCAGAAAAGAAAAATTGGGATTTCAAAAAACTAGATGAGTCATTAAGTGAAATGGGCGGATACAAAGAGGCTTCTTTCGAGATAAAAGGAAAGGATGCGTACGATCTCCTCAAGTGGGAGACCGGCGTGCATCGCATCCAGCGTATTCCTGCGACTGAAAAAATGGGACGCGTACATACCTCAACAGCATCCGTGGTAGTACTCCCTATTTTTCCAGAAAAGCATTTTGAGATTAATCCTGCAGATCTCGAAATGGAGTTTTCTCGTTCAGGTGGTGCGGGAGGACAAAATGTAAACAAGGTAGAAACGGCAGTGCGTATTATTCATCGACCGACCGGCATCGCGGTGCGTTGTACCAGTGAGCGCAGTCAGGTCAAAAACCGTGAAAAAGCACTTTCAATGCTCTCGGCACGACTCGAGGATATTGATCGTGAGAAAAAAGAAAACGCCGTTGCTTCAGAGCGCAAGAATCAGATAGGAACCGGTGACCGTTCAGAAAAAATTCGTACCTACAATGTGCTGCAAGATCGTGTGACCGATCATCGTATCAAACAATCGTGGAGTAATATTGAAAAAATCTTTTTAGGATATATAGATGCTATTCTCGAGGCGTGCGCGCGTGGTGCAGAAGGCGAGATAGGGGAAGAGACAGACGAACAAGACTAATTAACTCGTGAACTTTTTTACTTTGTGCGAAGGGTAACGTAAATATCTTCGAGTGCGCGTACGGCGTCACCCGCAGCGATATTGTTTTGGTGGTAGAGAATATCCGTGCAATCACCAGCCGCCCAAATTCCTGATACCGAAGTTTTTTGGGTACGTGGGTCAATAACAATTTGATCGTAGGGAGTCAGCTCAACGACATCTTTTACAAATGATGTGTTGGGAAGTTGCCCAATTTCCACAAAAATACCTTGCGTTGGAAGCTCGACAACCTTGCCAGAAATTTTGTCTTTATAGACGATCGAGGACACCATTGCATCTCCTTTTACCTCAAGAATCTCAGCGTTCTTAATGACGCACATATGAGGGTTCTGGCAAACTTTTTCAACAGTAATAGGTTCAGCACGAAATGTGTCTCCACGGTGAATGAGGGTGACGCTTTTTGTGTATGCGAGAAGTTGTGAAGCAGTCTCAAACGCAGCGTTGCCTGCACCAAGTACGACTACATCCATATCAGAAAACATGGGGCCATCACACGAAGCACAATAGGTGATACCTTTGTGTTCGTACTTTTCCGCACCGGGAACCGTAATTTTGCGTTGATGGCTCCCTGTGGCAATGAGGACTGCACGTGCTTGATGTTCACCCTTGTCGGTGGTTACGGTGACAAGCTCTACTTCTTTTTTAATGCCGGTGACCCATTCACCTTTACGGATTTCAAGACAGTCTCCCGCATAGGCTTCTACGTGAGAACGAAGATTTTCCGCGAGCTGTTCTCCTGATATTGCTACGGTTCCTATCCAATTTTCAATTTTGTCAGAAACAGAGGACTGTCCACCAAAGGCGTTCGTGATAAGGAGAGAGGAAAGGCGCTTGCGTGCTGCATAAACCCCTGCTGCCGCGCCCGCTGGTCCGCCCCCGATAATAATGAGGTCGTAAATCATAAAAAATTATTTCTTTCTGCGAAGAAATGCGGGTACTGCGCTCCAGTCTTCTTCATTTTCGTTCTCGAGGTCAATGATAGCGATCGGTTCTTTTGGGGTAGTATTTTTTGCAGGAGCAGACGCAACCACATTATTTTTTTCTTGCGCGATTTCAACTTTCTTGGTCTCTGGTTCAGTAAAACTGTGATGAATTTCTCTCTTTTCTTCACGCATTGAGGTCATCGTGTTCGGTTTTTGGGTATTCGCGTTTGAAGTAAAAAGATTTTTCTTCTCTATTCCTTCTGGAAAACCAGAAGCAATAACTGTGATCTTGATTTCATTCTTTTTGAGTTTCTCGTCGTGGATAGCACCGAAAATAACACGTGCATCAGGGTCGATTGCCTCGGTAATAATTTTTGCAGCATCTTGAATTTCGTGCATACGAAGGTCTTCGCCTCCTGCAATAGCAAAGAGTACGCCTTTCGCGCCAGAAACCGAAATATCAAGGAGCGGTGAGTTGATAGCAATGAGGGCTGCTTCTTGTGCACGGTTGTCTCCTGTCGAGGAACCGATACCAAGAAGTGCAGAACCAGCGTTTGAGAGGACAGAGCGAATATCAGCAAAGTCTACATTAACGACACCCGGGGTGGTAATAAGGTCGGAAATGCCTTCGACTGCCTGGCGCAATACATCGTCGCACATCATAAATGCTGACGCAAACGTGGTGTCTTTATTAGCAACACTCATAATACGGTCGTTAGGGACCACGATGAGTGCATCAACTTGCTTGCGGAGTTCATCAAGTCCTTGCTCAGCAAGACGTGCGCGATGTGAACCTTCAAACATAAATGGCTTGGTGACCACACCAATCGTGAGTGCGCCTTGTTCTTTTGCAACACCAGCAACAATAGGCGCTGCGCCTGTTCCCGTACCTCCTCCCATTCCGCAGGCGATAAAGACCATATCTGCGCCTTTGAGGACACCTTGGATTTCCTCCTTCGTTTCTTCTGCAGCCTTGCGTCCAATTTCTGGGTTCATGCCCGTACCGAGACCGCGCGTGAGGTTTTTACCAATATGAATCTTTTTTGGTGCGAGTGAGTGATGGAGGTCTTGGGCATCAGTATTCATCACAATAAACTCAACTCCTTTGATCTTTGAGTTGATCATATGATTGACGGCATTCTTTCCTGATCCACCAACACCAATTACTTTGATGCGGGCAAACGCTGCTACTTCGGGTTCTATCTTGGCCATAATTTTATTGTAATATTAACCTACTAAATCACTAAAGTATCCTTAGGATACCAGAATAGAGAAGGGAATACAAATACAAGAAAAAAGGGACTTTTCACCCATTTTCTGTAAACATTATAGGTAAAAAACAGAAAATAAGATCCTATGGCAAGAAAGGTTTGACCCAACTTTTGAGTACTTTGAGTGCACTCCCCATGGTAGCTTCGGTTGGGTCTTTAGGTCTGTTGACACCATGAATACAGAGTCCGTATGCAACGAGCCAAGAAGAATCTTTAACGGCGTGTTTCCCGGTTGAGGCGATCATCATCGGTTGTGCCGTTGAGGAAGGAAGTTTGAGTACGGCGCGCGCGATATCTTCGATGGTTGCAATACCAGAACCACCACCCGTCAAAATAACGCCCGCGGGAAGCAGTCCGTTACGATTTATTTTTTTAAGATGTGATTCGACGAGTTCAAAAATATCACACAAGCGCGCTTCAATGATTTCATCAAGTTTCTTTTTAGAACGAATCTGCGCCTGTTTGTTGTCGAGGGGGGTTGGTTGTGTGTTTCCAGTAATTTTTACCTTCTCAGCTTCTTCGAGCGGTATTTTAAGACCGATGGCAATATCGTTAGTGATGTCGGTTGAACCAAGCGGGAAGACTTGTAGTGAGATGGGAATATCGTTTTCAAAAACTGCAATAGACGCTGTCTCTGCTCCAATATTTACGAGCGCAGAACCGACCGTGCGTTGTTTTTTGCTGAGAGCAACGTGTCCGGCTGCAATAGATGAAGGAACAACCTCATCTACTTCGACACCAAGGTCCTCGATAGTCTTCATCATATCGTCTAAATGTTGTTCGAGACACGTAACAAAAAGCATCTTTACCTCGAGTTTAGTACCGATCATGCCATGAGGAGTACCGAGCACTTCTTTTCCTTCGAGTTTATAGCGGAGCGGGATGCGGTAAATGATTCGTTTATTCGTAATACGAGGAAGGTTTTCTTCTGCTTCACGAATTGCTTTTTTGATATCAAGTTCTTCAACCTCTCCTGATGCGCGCGAGACGATGGTAGTGCCGTGAGAAATGAGTGATTCAATACTTACGCCACCCACCGACAACAGCGCATTCTTCACTTTGAAACCCGCCATTTTTTCTGCGTGTATAAGCGCTGTTTTGATACTCTTTGATGCGTCCGCTTTGTTGATGATGTATCCGTGGCGAAGACCGTGTGTCTCGGCAAACCCTGTTCCTACGATACGAAGCGTTTCTCCTTTGGTGTGTTCTGCAATGACCACACGTGTCGCGTGCGTGCCAACATCAATTCCTGTTGCTATTTGTTTAATGGGCGGGCGCATAGTAAATAGTAAAAGGAAAAAACTTCACCTTTGTTCTTTACTATATCTTGAACAATGCGCGAATTTTTTTCTCTTGTCTCTCCATTGTACTACTATGATCGTAACCTTTCAAATGGAAAAGTCCGTGAATGAAAAGAAAGCCCACAAAATTTTGATACGAGCGTTCAAATTGCGCACATTCTTTGCGTGCTTGTGCGAGATCGAGAAAGATTTCCCCAGATGTTTTATCGAGCGGAAATGAAAGAATGTTGGTCGAATTGTCTTTTCCTCGATGTTCAAGATTAAGTTTTCGTGAGGTGCGCGGACTGACAATAACGAGCGAACAGTCGTACTCCTTTCCGAGAACTGCATCGACTATTTTAACAAAAGGCAAGCGGGGAAGCTTGCCTTTGGTGAGATTGGTGATCGTGAGAGACATAGGATCCTGTAATTAACGTCTACCTTTACCTTTTGGTTCAGGAAGTTTTCCCATCTTCTTCAAGAGTTCATACTCTTTGCGACGAGAAATTTTTACGAGTGCGCTCTTCTTCATCTTGTATTTTGATGGAGAACGCTGTGCCCAACGAAGGGAGCGAACACGACGAATGGTCCCTGCGCCCTGAACACGCTTGGTGAAGCGACGAATGAGACTGATTGCGCTTTCGTTGTTATTTTTCTTGACTTCTGCTGTTACGATTGACATTTGGCTACTCTACCACAAAGTTATTTTTGATGCAACAGGCCGTGTTTCTTCAACAATTAGAGTGGTGGATAACTAACAAGGATGATTCTGTTAATCTGCAAAAGGTTTAAAATCAATTACAGGTCAAAAATAATAACCGTTCCCGTATGACGGCCTATTTGGTACTATAGTACCAAATAGGCCGTCACTGACAGGAGTATTATAACACGCAGGATTTTTACTCCTGCGCTGTTTCGATTCATTGTATTATTGCAATTTTTTGTACCGGTGCAATTTCGTGCATTATCGCAATTCTTCTTTAAGGTGTTTTACAAAATCAGGGAGCGTTTCCAACTTTACGATCTCTTGTGAACGCGTTTCCATATTGCGTACAATAACGGTATTTTCCATTGCTTCCTTTTGCCCAAAAATGATCGCAAAAGGAGCACCACTTCTCTCAGCCTGTGCGAGTTGCTGGCCGAGGCCGTCCTTGGAAAGTGACTGCGCGATAGGGACGCGTGCCTTGCGGAGTATTTCGATAATACCAAGACTTTTCATTTTTGCGTCTGCGCCAAGTTGAATGAAATAGATTTTTGGTTTCTTGATGATACGAGGATCAATCATCTTGTGTGAAGGTGACATAATAACGCGGTCAACACCGATACCGCCGCCAACAGCTGGTACATCCTTTTTTGAACCGAGAGAGCGTGCAAGAAGGTCGTAGCGTCCACCGGAAGCAATCGCAAGCGGTTCAATCTCTCCACGTTCATTTACCGTGTTGTCCATTATTTCAAATACGGTGCGTGTGTAGTAATCAAGGCCACGCACGAGGTTGCCGTTGATACGATAGGGAATACTCATCTCCTCGAGATACTCTATGACTTCTTTGAAGTGGTGACGACAGTCGTTGCAAAGAGAGTCGAGCGGGGTTGGTGCATTTGCTTTTGGACCTTGGCATTTCGCATCTTTACAATCGAGAAGGCGAAGGGGGTTTGTCTTTGCGCGTTCTTTGCAGTGTGCACAAATTTCTGAAAGGTGTTTTTTGTAATACGAAGTGAGTTCACGAATATACCCGCTACGACATTCTTTGTCACCGATACTGTTAATCTCAATAGAAATATTTTTAAAACCTGCTTCCTCGAGGATGAGCGTCATGCTACGAATGATGAGTGCGTCCGCAATACTTTTTTGCGTACCAAGAATTTCTAGTCCGAACTGGCGAAGCTCGCGCAAGCGTCCACGCTGAGGATTTTCGTGACGGAAAAAAGGACCGTAGTAGTAGAGCATTACCGGCTGGGGAAGGGTGTGCATACCGTGTTCAAGGTACGCGCGCATTACCGCAGCGGTTCCTTCGGGGCGCATTGCGAGATGGTCGCCTCCTTTCGTCTTAAGCGAGTACATTTCTTTGTCGCGAATATCGGTGCCGACACCAAGTGACGACGTGAAGACGGTTTCGCGCTCGAGAATAGGTGTTTCGATAGGGCGAAAGCCATAGTAAATAGCGACCTCTGATGCTTTTTCGAAAAAACCCTGAAACGCGTAGTACTCTTTATCTAAAATATCACGCATACCTTTTGGGCTTGCGATATCTTCCATTCTGGTTTTCTTTGCTTTTTCTTGCGTCATAGATTTATTATAAATGCTATTTGTAGGTATGTTCTCCCGGAAGCAAACTTATCGTCGTGAAAGGGTAAAGACGAACGAGCGCGCGTCCAATAACGAGGTCGCGTTTAACTGGTCCCCACATACGTGAATCAAAACTGCCGGTGCGGTTGTCACCCATCATAAAATATTCATCTGCGCCGAGGGTGCGATTAAACGGACCACTCTTGATAGGGTTAGAGATGTACGGTTCTTCAAGAGCGAGCTCTGTTCCTTGCTCGGTGTTCTTGATTACAATATGTCCTTCGGCGTTAGTTGTTACCGTTTCTCCGGGAAGTCCAATGACGCGTTTGATGAAATACTGTTTAGGATTTTTAGGGTATTTGAAAATCACCACATCGCCACGCGCAGGCTCGCTCAAGCGATATGAAATTTCATCCACAATAAGATACTGTCCGTTCTCAAACGTTGGATCCATCGATGCCCCCGACACAATAAAAGGCTGTGCGATAAAGAGTCGGATAGGAAGAACAATGAGAAGCGCAATAATAATAAAGCGAATTGTTTCCCAGATTTCTCGTCCGAACGAATGACGTTTTTCTGTGGGTTCTGCCGGTTCCGTTCCTTGCTCTGTTGGTTGGTTGGTGATGTTTTCGTCCATAAATAATTCACCCTTATCATAGACCACAAAAGGACTTGCTGGAAAGGTCAAATGTGTGGTATAATATTAAACATAAACGCAATACACTATTTGTTTTGAGGCAATAATTATTTCTGTTACACTACATATATTATGCAGTATCTCATAGTAGGACTCGGAAATCCTGGTGAAGAATATGTGGAAACGCGACATAATGTCGGGCGCATCATGCTCGAGGAGTTCCGCAAAAAAAACGATTTTCCTGAATGGGAGAAAGACAAAACTCTTAAAGCACTCGTTTCAAAAGGAGCGTGGAAGAAAGACAAGCTGGTTCTTCTTGCGCCTGATAATTTCATGAATGTGTCAGGCAAGAGTGTGGTGCCACTTGTGAAAAACGCAAAGGACGCAGAACGCACGATTGTCATCTACGACGATCTTGATTTACCGCTCGGTGCTATAAAGATTTCCTTTAATCGTAGCTCGGGTGGACACAAGGGGGTTGAATCTATTATTAAAGCACTCAAGACACCAGCATTTGTGCGCGTGCGTGTCGGTATTTGTCCCGCAACACCAAGTGGCAAACCACGCAAACCAAAAGGTGAGAATGCCATCCTTGATTTTATTGTGGGACCATTCAAAAAACCAGAACAAGAAGAACTGAAAAAGACCGCAAAAAAAGTTGTTGCGGTGCTCGACACGATCCTTTCAGAAGGACGCATCAAGGCAATGGGTGAGGTGAATTAAGGGCGCCACAGTCCTTGCTATTTTGTTAAAAATCTGCTATAATGTATATAGGTAGTACAAATACATTTACAAAGGAGATGCTGAATGCCGAGCGGGAAGTTTGAAAGAAAGGAACTGTGTACACAAGAGGTCGCAGAAGTTATTGTTCCTCTTTCGAGTTCTAAGATTCACGGGTCCCGTTATAAAGAAGGGGCACCATCTCGCGACTACGTACGCTTCACTGTGTACGAGGAGTACAAGCCGAGAGACAAGAGAACAGATGATGATCGTAAACTTTTCATCAATGATCATCGAGAAGAAACACTCAGAGCTGCGCGGTTGTCTCAGGATTCCTCAGCAGGTAAGCGCCTATTACCAAAATGGAACCGTGCTGGTTCAAAGACTATGTCTTTTTCTGAGGCAGTTCGGTTGCCTGCACGTGTCGTGGTTGTTGAGATTGCGAGTGAAATAAGTACGATCACGTACGTCAATCTCTATCGGTCTGAAGGCAAAAAAGCATCTGGTCTTTTTGTGGTTCTTTCGGAACTTCTTATCAAGGAGAAGTTGTTCCTCGATAAAATCGTAAAGCATGAGCCACGCTGGTGGTGGGGTGGACGAAAAAACACCTCATTTGGTCCTTCGGGTGACACCCTTCCGGTTGTTGCTCTGACGGATGGGAACAGAAAGATCATCTTTCACTGCAGAAAGAGTTGTGACATCGTCACACTCGGGAGCGAATTTAAGGCGGACTCGCCTTTGTTGATGTAATTATGTTTAAATAATTGTATAACGTAATTTATTTGTTTGCCGAGGGGTTGCCGTGTACGGCAACCCCTTTTTCTTTTGTATTTTTTACCACTAAAAAACAGCACTTCATGAGTGCTGTTTTTTATTACGAACGATTATTATTTTTATTTTCCGTTTCCGTACGAGAGAGTCATCTTCTGCTCCTTTGCGTCAAAGAAGGTGATGGTGAAAGAGTACGTCTTTCCCAATTCAACAGTCTTTTTGAGATTTTCCTCGGTGCCAAATTCTGAAAGGTGTACAAGACCTGCAACTCCTTCTTCGAGTGAAACGAGTGCGCCGTAGGCGTTGAACTTAATGACGACGCCCGTTACCTTGTCGCCCTTCTTGTAACGCTTTTCAGCATCTTTCCAAGGATTATCTTTGAGTGCCTTGATAGAGAGTGAAATTTTGCCGTCCTTAACTTCGATTACCTTCACGCGTACCTTTTCATTGATTTTGAAAAGCTTGCGAGGATCGTCAACGAGGCCCCAGCCGATTTCTGAAATGTGTACGAGTCCTTCGATACCGTCTTCAAGTTTTACAAAGATACCAAAATCAACGAGTCCAGATACCGTACCGTCGAGCTCGTCGCCGATGGAGTATTTGCCGGTAATCTCGCGCTTCTCGCGGGTACCACCTTGTTCCTTCTCAGAGAAGATAAGCTTGCCTTCTTTTGGAGATGCGGAAATAATGATTACTGCAAGACGTTTACCAATGAGCTTTTTGAGCTCACCCATGATTTTGTCTTTATCCCCGTTTTCAATACGTGGGTAGTGCTCACTCTTGAGCTGTGATGCAGGGAGAAAGCCCTGAATACCTTGCCATTCCACAATAAGACCACCTTTGTTTGCGTCTTTAATAGGAAGATCAAGAATCTTTTTGATTTTGATTGCCTCTTCTGCTTCGGTCCAAATGAGCGCCTGACGTGCCTCTTTGAGAGAGAGTTCGATATAACCCTCCTCGTTGTTCATATCGACTACCTTTGCGGTAACTACGTCACCTACATTGAGTTTCTTGATAACGTCGCGTGCGTTGATGAACTCTGCACCGTAAATGATACCCGTACCAAAAGGTCCAAGATCAATATAGACAGATGATTTCGCAATACCAAGAACAGGCCCCTCGACGAGCGCATCAACCTCTGGTGGGTTCTGAACGCTCTCTAAGAGTGTTGCCATAAACGACACAGGAACTTCAATTTGTTTTTCTTTATCAGTCATAATTATACAAAAAAATCCGCTTACCAGCCCGCACATAAAAATGTGTAGACCTGCAAGCGGTACAATAGAATTTGGGTCCGTGCATGTCGGGCGTATCAGGATCTGCGCGGGATTACCAAAAACTATGCTTGCTATTAATATGAGTAACATACCGTAAAAGGAGAAAAAAGTAAAGAGCGCTAAATTCTGATATTTTCGTGTGTACAGAGAACGAAATAATGGCTCTTTATCTTGCAAAACCTTTGAAAATGGGTATAGTAATCTCATTATGTGGAAAACACGAATTTTGGCACTTGCCTTTCTTATTATTGGCGCAGGGTTAGCATATTTTATTTACGCATCTATTCCTTCATTAAACGAAGGTAAAACAGTGTACGGTCAAACAACCGCAGAAAAATTTCCGTTTAAGCTCGGTCTTGACCTATCGGGAGGTGTACAGCTTGTGTATCAAGCAGATGTTTCTTCAATAAAACCAGCAGAGGTGAAAAATGCAATGGATTCATTGCGTGATGTCGTAGAACGTCGCATCAACCTCTTTGGTGTTGCGGAACCAATTGTGCAGATTGAAGAAAAAGGTGGCGTTGCGGGCGCTGTTGAGGAGCGTCTCATTGTAGAGCTCCCCGGTATTACCGACGTAAAGAGAGCCGTTGAAATGATTGGCCAGACGCCAAAGCTTGAATTTATGACCGAGCGTTCCGCAAAGGAAATCGAGGCCTACAATAAAGCACTCGAGAAATTTAATGCAGATCAAGAAGCAGGGAAGCCACTCGTCGTACCACCAGAACTTGTCGCAGGACCATACGCATCAACTGAACTTTCAGGCCGTTTCCTTGAACGCGCAACGCTCGAGTTCGACCCAACGACCCGTGAACCGATCGTTTCCCTTGTATTCAACAAGCAGGGTGCTGAACTCTTTGCAAAACTTACTAAAGAAAATGTAAATAAAACGATTGCTATTTTCCTTGATCGCGACCTAGGGAACACTGAACCAATTTCTGCACCAGTAGTTCGTGAGGAAATCACAGGAGGTAAAGCGCAAATTACGGGCAAATTTACTGCCGCAGAAGCAAAAACGCTCGTAGGACGCTTGAACTCTGGCGCACTTCCAGTAGACAAGCTTGAGCTTCTCTCGACACAAACCATCAGTGCTCCTCTTGGTGCAAAAGCACTTAATGCAGGCGTATGGGCTGGTATCTGGGGGTTGGTCGTAGTGGCAGGGTTCCTTATCCTCTGGTACCGTTTACCGGGAGTCGTTGCTGCGGTTGCGCTCGCTATTTATACGGTTATTATGTTGATACTTTTTAAACTCTTTGGTATTACGCTGACCGCAGCCGGTATCGCAGGGTTCATTCTTTCTATCGGTATGGCGGTGGATGCGAACATTCTTATCTTTGAACGCACCAAGGAAGAACTTCGCAAGGGACACAGTGTTCACGATGCGGTGCGCGAAGGATTTGCACGCGCGTGGACCTCTATTCGTGACTCGAATATCTCAAGTATTATTACCTCACTCATTCTCTTTTGGTTTGGTACGAGCTTGATTAAGGGCTTCGCGCTTACGTTCGGACTTGGTGTTATTGTATCGATGTTCTCAGCGATTACGATTTCTCGTGTCCTCCTCTTTGCGCTCCCATTTTCGGGACACAGTGCACTTGTCCGCGCACTCTTCGGTAGTGGGTTCCTTAAATTAAAATAACTATTATGTTTATCATTAAATATAGAAATATTTTCTTTATCATTTCTGCGATCACGATTGCCATTTCAGTGTTTGTAATGGTGACCAAAGGTTTTACAACTGGTATTGATTTTAAAGGCGGTTCTATTATTGAAGTTGCATACGACAAACTTCCTGATAGTGAAGTACTCAAGAGCGCTCTTGATTCGGCTGGTTTCCCCGACGCACGCATTCAGGTTGCTGGTGAGCGCGATGTAATCATTAAGACAAAAGCACTTTCTGAACCAGAGCATCAGACGTTAGTGAGCACCCTTTCTTTGAATGGAGGTTTTCAGGTAGAAGAAAAGCGTTTTAATTCTATTGGACCAACTATCGGTAAAGAACTTCGTTCAAAGGCGTTGATTTCCATCATTTTAGTTATTTTTGGAATCGTGCTTTTCATCGCTTATGCATTTCGTCGTGTCTCTGAGCCAGTTTCTTCTTGGAAATATGGTATGGTAACGACGCTCACCCTTCTTCATGACATTATCGTGCCTGCAGGAGTCTTTGTATGGCTTGGGAAAGAAGTTGACACCCTCTTTGTGGTGGCGCTCCTCTCTATTATGGGTATCTCAGTACACGATACGATTGTGGTATTTGACCGTATTCGTGAGAACTTGAAGAACAAGCTTTCAAGTGACTTTGCAACAACCGTGGGTAAATCCCTCGAGCAGACATTTAGTCGTTCGATCAACACCTCAGTGACGGTAATGTTCGTGCTTGCAACGCTCTTTTTCTTTGGTCCTACATCGACAAAAGATTTCTCACTCGTGTTATGGATCGGTATCTTCATCGGTACCTACTCATCAGTGTTTATTGCTTCTCCGCTCTTGGTAGTGTGGGAGAAATTTCAGAGAAGGGGATAGGAAGTAGTAATTCACTATTACCATCTACTCATACTAAAAGCGCGCATCGTACGATGTGCGCTTTATTGTTTATGAGAATTGAAATCAGAATTATAGAGTAGTAACCTGATCTCCTACACGGAGAACACATTGACTTCCCGTAGAAACGTTTTGCCAGTGCTTACCTCTTCCACAGTTGGTGCTATTCTCTACAACCCATGAAAGGTATGCTCCAGCAGGGCATAGTGTCGCGGTGCAGTTTCCTGTAGTAATCGCAGGATAACTTGAGTGATACACGTAATAATCACCAGGGCTTCCTGTTGAGATACTTGGATCTCTTGGGATAACACCACCTGCAATATTCGTACTAACCGCAGTGTTTAGTGGTATATACCAACCAATTCCACCCCAACATGTACCGCTACTGAGTCCTAAGCAACTCCATTGATTACCTGAGTATGGCAATTTGTTTGCCCCTCCTGTTGCTGAAAGCTCCATTGCTTTATTGATCTGGTCAATTTGAGATAACCTTGTTGCGTTACGAGATCGTTGGCGTGCGGTATTTAAACTTTGAAGAACTACCGCGGAAAGCAAACCGATGATAGCTGCAACGATGAGAAGTTCAATAATAGTAAACCCAGCTGTATTTCTTTTTGACATGATAATTTATTAACGATTATCCTTCATTATTAAAACTGCACGTGCGTCCAAGCCCATATCCTTTTTTTGTTCTCCCAGCAACCCTGCGTAAATAAAAATAGTAGTTCCTAAAAGAATTCCCGCCGTACCTAAAAGAATATAGTTTGCAGTAGAGGTGTCTCTTACGCCAAATTTCAGAAGCAGCTCTACCATCGCAGATGTTTTTTCAGTAGGTATATTTTTCTGTGGTGAGGAACTAGCGTTGTCTGTTTCAAATTCAATGCCTTGCATGGTAAATAGTATATTATTTCTTGTGATAAAGCGCAACCGTTTTGTCCACCATTTGTTCTAGTGTGAAAAAATTTGTTATTTTTTCATTAAGTTTTTTTCCAAGAACGGCACGCTCTGCGGGGTTTGAGAGCATCCAGAAAATGGCTCCGGCAAGTGCAGTGATGTTTTTAGGTGGCACAAGGAGCCCTGTTTGAGTGTCTTCAATAATTTCAGGAATTCCTCCTACTGCGGTCGCGATAACGGGGCGATAAGCAAGCCCAGCTTCGAGTAGAACATATGGAAGACCCTCTTTGACCGAAGGAAGAATTAAACAATCAAGTCCCGGCATATACTGCACGGCATTTTTTACAAAACCCAAGAGGAATACTCGCTGTTCGAGACCGTGCTCCTTGATGATTGCTTGCAGATTTGCGCGCTCTTCTCCTTCACCAAAAATAACATAAAAAATATGTGGATTTTTTGGTGCTAGTTGTGCAAAAGCATTTAGTGTATAGGTAAGTCCTTTATTTTTGTGAAGTTCGGCAACCGTACCGATAATGAACGCGTTGTCAGGAAAGGCAACATTGATGATGCTCGCTATGTCACAGCGTGAATCATCGCAGGTAGTGAATTGTGGTGAAGATATCCCATTCCTGATCGTGGTAATTTTATCTTTTACGAAAGGCCATTTAATAGTGTCATTTTTCACGGCATCAGAGACAGCGATTGTTTTGTGTGCTGAAAGTACCGTCACCCATGAAAGTATGGTGATGAGGAATCGTGAAAGCGGTGACCGGTCTTCGTTGAATGCCCATCCGTGCGCTGTGAAAACTATTTTTTTCACTAACACAAGACGTCCCGCGAGTGCGCCGAGGCCGCTTGCTTTTGCGCTGTTTAAATGTATGACATCAGGTCGTTCCTTGCGAAAGAGTTTCCAGAGTGCGATGAGAGTTGTAAAATCTTTGAGAGGATTTACGTCACGTTGAAGCGAGGGGATATATACCGTAGGGACGTGCGCATCGGCAAGTTTTTCCGCAAGTACGCCTTCACCACCCAGTGCGACCATGATCTCAAATTGATCACGAGGAAGACTTCGCGCGAGATCGTAGACATATTTTTGCGCGCCACCAAAATTTGATTTGGTAATAACGTACAAAATTTTTGTTTTTTTGGTTGAGAGTGGAATGGTCATGTGATGTTATTATTAGCGACGTAGAGCGAGTGGAATAAAAAAGTAACCTTTTTCATTCTCGAGCCGAGGTGAGAAGCGAATACCTGGAGCTTCGCAAGACCTTTTGAGATTTTATTGCGTGTAATCGCGAAAAGAAAATCCAAAAGGTGTACCGTCCATGTAATGGAATAATATAAGGGTATAATACCACGCCTCTCTGATGCGGTAAGTGTGTGAGTGAAGTGAACACACTTACCCGGGGCAAGCCCCGGGGTAAATACCGCTTTTATAGTACCCAATATATCTCATTTATGTTACCATAGAGGACATCCTATGACTATTGGAAGCAAAAAAGAGCCCATTATTCTTTTTCTAGGGGATATCATTTCGCTCATTGTTGCGTTCTGGCTTACGCTCGTTTTTCGTATGGGAGCGGTTCCTTCGCTCGCGCTCATCCAGTCTTACACCGTCCCGCTCATCGTGTTGCTCGTCGCGTGGATCATGGTGTTTTTTGTCGCCGGTTTTTATGAGAAACACGCGTTAGTCTTTAAGAAAAAGATTCTGGGCTCGATTTTGAATGCACAGCTTATCAATAGCGTCATTGCGGTTGTGTTCTTCTATCTCTTCACGCCCTATATCGGTGTTGCGCCCAAGACGATCCTCGCGCTTTTCTTGTTGATCTCGACACTCCTCCTTATTGTGTGGCGACTGTTAGGGCCGACACTTTTTAATATCAAACATCAGGAGCCGGCGATATTGATCGGTGCAGGGGAGGAGATGAGCGTACTCAAGAATGAAGTAAACGTGCACGGGCACTACAACCTACGCTTTGTTTCTTCGGTTGATCTTACACAGATCGATGGTATTGATTTCAAAAAAGAGATCATTGACCGTATTTATAGCGAAAAGATTTCTTCCATAGTCATTGATTTGCATAACGAAAAAGCGGAAAAAATTCTGCCGACGCTTTATAACCTCATTTTTGCGCGCGTACGATTCTACGATATGCATGAGGTATACGAAGAAGTTTTTGCGCGTATTCCACTTTCGATCGTCCGTCATAGTTGGTTTCTCGAAAATATTTCTTCATCAGCCCACGCGGGTTATGATTTTTTGAAACGAGGACTTGATATTATTTCGGCGCTGTTCGGAGGCGCCCTTTCTCTCTTGTTTTATCCGTTTGTGTATCTTGCGATCAAGCTCGACGATGGTGGTCCTCTTTTTATTACACAGGAACGTGTAGGAAAAGATAGTAAGACCATTAAACTCTACAAGTTCCGCTCGATGAGTCGCAACGAAACCGAGCTTTCTTCACAGAGAGAAAATCGCGTGACACGTGTCGGAAATATTTTGCGAAAAACGAGGATTGATGAATTGCCACAGCTGTGGAATGTGCTCCGTGGCGACCTTTCGCTCATCGGTCCACGCCCAGAGCTTCCTTCTGGGGTCGCGGTGTATGAAAAGGAAATACCGTATTATAATATTCGTCACTTGGTTAAACCAGGGCTCTCAGGTTGGGCACAGCTGTACCACGAACGTCATCCGCATCACGGCGTGGATACCGAGGAGACACGCAATAAACTTTCTTATGACCTCTACTACATAAAAAATCGTTCACTGGTTCTCGATGTGGTTATTTTGCTCAAAACGATCAAGCTCGTACTCTCGCGCAAAGGTGTATAGTGAGTGTGTAAAAATGTGCAATAAAGAATATTTATAATTATGAACGAATCCATTTTTTATCTTATCAATAGTATTGCAGGACAAGGTTATCTTTTTGATCAGCTCATTATTTTTTTTAGTGATCGTTTCGGATATCTTTTAGTGCTCGGACTTCTCATTTCTTTTTTCTTTTACAAAGACAAAAAGCAAGGTGCGCGTGATATCTTGATGGTACTTAGTACGGCATTTTTTGCGTATGCGATTGCATACATTTTTAAGCACTTATTACCTCACCCACGTCCGTTTGAAGTATTGTCTGATGCGTATGTTTTGTACACCCACGGAGGAGGGGATTCATTTCCTTCGGGGCACGCTACGTTCTTTATGGCGCTCGCGACATCGCTCTTTTTTATTCGTCGTCGTTTAGCACTCGTGTATGTGATGGGCGCACTTATTATTGGTAGTATGCGTATTGCCGTAGGAGTGCATTGGCCATTTGATATTCTGGCAGGATGGATTTTGGGCGGTATTCTTGGTGTTCTTGGATACCATATTTTGCGATATATCCTTGCGCGCATTACGCAGAAAATACAAATTTCGTAATCCAAAAAAAATTGCTATACTGTACCTATGATTTACTTTGATAACGTCTCGAAAACATATCCCGATGGCACGATGGCGCTCGATGGTGTCACCTTTGCAATAAAAGAAGGAGAATTTGTGTCTATCGTGGGACATTCAGGCGCTGGCAAGACTACCCTCACAAAACTACTTCTCGGTGAAGAACAGGCAACAAATGGAACCGTTTCCATCGACTCAATCGATATCAAAAAAATAAAGAAAAAGGATATGCCCGAGCTTCGTCGCAGGATCGGTATTATCTTTCAAGATTTTCGCCTTCTTCCCAACAAAACCGCGTACGAAAATGTGGCGTTTGCGATGGAGGTTGCGGGAAAGCCAGATACAGATATTGCGTCTGATGTTCCCCACGTGCTCGAGCTCGTGGACTTAACAAAAAAGATGTGGAATTTTCCTCGCCAGCTTTCTGGAGGAGAGCTTCAGCGTGTTGCTATCGCACGCGCAATCATCAATCATCCCGATGTTATCGTGGCTGACGAACCTACGGGCAACCTTGATCCCGTGAATACGTACGAAATTATTCAGATATTGAAAAAGATTAATGACCTCGGTACGACGGTTATCTTAACGACCCACAATAAAGGCGTCGTAGAATCTCTCGGAAAACGAGTGATCACGATGGATCACGGCCGTGTCACCCGCGACGACCCAACAGGAAAATACGCGTTGTAGTTTTCTCTAAACACGACGAATAAAATTCGTCAACAAAGAACCGAGCCCTAACGCTCGGTTTTTTTCTTTATTTATTAGTTAACTATAAGCATGGTATACTTTTGCATAAACTATGGAACAAGAAAATAAACTTTCATTTTTGCAATTTTTGAATACATTGCGATGGTCCTTTGCATTCCAAATGAAGCTATCTCCTGTGGTAGCGGTTCTGAAGGTGGCGGTAATCGTTTTTATAGAACTAGAGCCTCTCGTTTATGCATACATATTTGCGCGATTATTGGATGTTGCTATTGGTATCGCCGGTACTGGCGCTGAACCGCAAGAAATTATTCCCGCGCTCGGCCTTTTATTTGGATACAACATTATATCTTCGGCGGTAAACCATTCTAATTATTATCTCTCTTCTGTGCTCTCAACATTTAATAATTTCAAAACGCCATACTATTTCTATCAACACATTCACTCTCTCGGGATTCAAACATTAGAAGTTCCCGATGTGGTAAACAAGATTCAGAGGTCAAAAGAGACTCTCAATTTACTCAATCAGGATTTTGAGAGGGGGTCCATCTTCTTTGCAAAGATCATTACCCTATTGGTGGCGGCGCTGGTAATAGTAAAGATGATGCCGATATTTACCGGGATCATCATCCTTACGGTCATCCCAGGTATGCTGTCCAGTAAATATTTTTTACAAAAACAATGGCGATTATGGAGAAACGAAACGGAGAATAGGAGGCGCGCGCGGAATATCTTTGACATTCTCATCGAGACTATCAACCTGCAGGAGATATTTATCACGTCGGCGTACGGCTATTTAAGTGGTGTTTATCGAAAATATACTGACTACTTTGCGACGGCCGACTTGAAGATATTGAGAAAATGGCGGAGTTATGGCTTCTTGTTTGGGTTACTGACTTCAAGCGCGAGTATTGCCGGATATTTCATTATATTTAAAAACTTCCTCAAAGGACTCATTTCTGTCGGCGATGTCACGTTTCAAATCAGATCACTCAATATTTTCATTAGTAATCTCACCTCGATGAGTGGCAGCTATACCGCCCTACGAGAGCGTAGTATAAGGATTGCTGAAATTAAAGAAGTATTCGAGATGAAGCCAAACATTACTGATGGTGCTGTTGTACTTCCAGAAAACGAGACACCACCGAATATTACGTTAAAAAATGTAAGTTTTGCATACCCACGCGCGGAAACCAACGTCATTAAAAATCTTAACCTCGAGATTAAGCCGGGGGAAAAGATTGCGATTGTGGGGGAGAATGGCGCAGGGAAAACTACATTGGTCAGAATTCTTTCACGATTCTACAAGGTGAGCGAAGGCGAGATTCTTTTGGATAGTACAAACATCAATGATATTAAAATAGAAAGTTGGTACAAAAATCTTGGCGTATTGTTTCAGGATTACAACACCTATTCACCGCTCACACTCAAGGAAAATATTCATCTTGGTAATGCACACGAAAAGCTCGATGAAGAGCGGATGATAGAAGCGGCGAACAAGGCGAATGTAAATTCATTCCTCGCGAACTTCAAAAATGGATATGATCAGGTCCTCAGTGAAAAATTCAAAGGTGGCACGCGTCCAAGTACAGGGCAGTGGCAAAAAATAGCGATTGCAAGATTTTTCTACCGCAATTCACCCGTCGTTATTTTTGACGAACCAACCGCATCCATCGATGCTGTTTCTGAGAGTGAAATTTTCGGACAAATATATGACTTTTTTAAAGGAAAGACCGTCATCATCATTTCGCACCGCTTTTCTACTGTGCGCAACGCGGACAAGATTTACGTCCTAGATAAAGGTGAAATCATCGAAAGTGGTAGTCATGACGAGCTTATGGCACGCAAAGGTAAATATCACCACGCCTTCACCATCCAAGCAGAGGGGTACCGAGCGTAAGGTTTAAATATAAAAAGAGAATAATAGTCAAAGTAAAGTAAATGACCTTTTGTAGTGTGCTATTATAAATATAATATGTCTACAATAAATCAATCGGAAAGAAAATTATCTAATCAAAAAGAGCAAATAAAAATAGGATTGAAGGCCATATGGAGTCATGTCCGGTCATTCAAAAAGGAACTCACCATTTTGGTGTTATTGGGTGTTGTTTCCGCAGTCGCCAATGGTTTCGTTCCTTATGTGACAGGACGCTTTTTTGACACGCTCATCGACCTTTCTCAAGGGAAGAATCTTCTTTTTGCGGGTGCGCTTCCTTTGTGGATGGCGTTGCTTGGCGTATGGGTTCTTGTTCAACTTATCTCAAATAATATTGATTGGGTTATGGATCGTCTGCGTCGACGTGTGGATACGGGAGTGCTTTTTGGTATTCAGGCGCGTGGATTTGTTCGTTTGTTTAGTGCCACACTAATGTATCACAAAAATGTGCATATTAATGGCGCGATGCAAAAAATAAGCAATACGGGATGGAGGGTTTCTTCGATTGTGAGAACAGTCGCGGATATCGCCCCGCAGTTTCTTAGTATTGTTATTGGCATTGTTCTTGCAGCGAGTATCAATATGTTTCTTGCGAGTATTTTGGTGGTAGGCGTGCTTCTCTATGTGGCGCTTTTGATAAAGATTCTCTTACCTATCGCGGCAATTGATGCTGCTGCACACACATCATGGAGCGAGGGATGGGATGATGCTGCTCAGGCCGTGATGCAGATTGAGAGTGTTAAACAAGCCGCAAGCGAAGATTATGAGATTCAAAAAGTTCAAGAATCACTTATGGAGAGAACTTTTCGATTGTGGTATCAGGTTGAACGTCGTTGGAGCAGTGTCAGTTTCTTTCAGCGAATCATTGTGTTCGCAACACAGTTTGCAATCTTTCTTTTTTCTGTAAAGTTTGTCTCAGATGGTACCATCACTGTTGGTGAATTAATTGCACTTAATGGATATGCATTAATGTTTTTTGGTCCTTTTGTTTCATTGGGTCATAGTTGGCAAAATATCCAGAATGGTATTACCACCGCAGCACAAGCAGAGGAAATTTTTGAGGGGAAAAAAGAAAATTATACTCCGGAGGGTGCAGTATCTCCCGAACATTTTTCTGGCGAAGTTGTTTTTGAAAATGTTCATTTTGCGTATGGGGATGGTCAACCAGAAGTACTATCTGGTGTTAATATTAAAGTTCGTGCGGGAGAAGTGGTTGCATTTGTAGGAGAGTCGGGAGTTGGTAAGAGTACTACCATTTCTCTTATCTCAGGTTATTACTTTCCTTCAAAAGGAAGTGTTCTTATTGACGGTATTGATACGCGAATACTTCAACTCACCAACCTTCGAAAAAATATAGCCGTCGTGCCTCAAGAAGTAGCGCTTTTTAATAGCACCATCAAATCGAACATATGCTACGGCTCGTTTACTTCTTCAGATGAAGATATCATCCGTGCTACAAAAGAAGCTCACGCAGAAGAATTTATCAAGGCACTTCCTCTCGGGTTTGATACGGTGGTGGGAGAACGAGGAGTTAAGCTTTCTGTAGGGCAGAAACAACGTGTTGCGATCGCACGAGCAATTTTACGTGATCCTAAAATTTTGATTTTAGATGAACCAACAAGCGCGCTTGATTCTGAAACAGAGCGCAACGTGACGGAGGCTTTAGAGAAACTGATGCGTGGACGCACGACTTTTATCATCGCACACCGTCTTTCAACAGTACGAAAAGCAAATCGCATCTTTGTGCTTGAAAAAGGAAAAATAGTAGAAGAGGGAAGTCACGATGAACTAATGAAAATAAAAGATGGTAACTACCGTCATCGGTACGAGCTTCATATCGGACTTGTGTAGGTTTTTGTTATTTTTAGTTTGGGTTAAAATGATTTGGTGAAATAAGGATCGTATTTCGATAGTTAAACAAGAATGAAGTATTTAGAATCTTTTTAAATATATAATGTCTTCTAATTACCTCCTCGGATCTGTTTTTTTAATACTCATACTAACTTTGATGCTCGTGTGGTTGTCTATGTTCCTCTTGCATATGAGAGATTTTCTTACGGGAGATGTTCCTTTCATCTCCACAAGAAAGAGGGTGGTCTCTCAGGTTATCGATGCTCTGCAATTATCTGAGAGTAGTATCCTTTATGATCTTGGGTGTGGTAATGGAAGTATTCTGGAACATGCAGTAACAAAAATAAAAGGAGTGCGTGGAATTGGTATAGAGAACGGCATTATCCCATTCCTTCTTGCAAAAATATATACTCGAAAATTATCAATAGAGGTAATCAGAGATAATTTTTTTAAAACAAATATTTCACCCGCTACGCATATTTATGTTTATCTTTTTACAGATGTTCTTGGGAAGCTGGCTCCTAAAATTCTTCAAGAATGTAAAAAAGGAACTCGCGTAGTGTCGTGCGATTACGAGATCTCGGATTGGGTGCCTATTAAAATAATAGACACAACGAAAAAAGGGGATAAGCTTGCTCGCAAATTGTACGTTTACGAAATTTAGAAAAAAAAGGTAATTTAAGCAGTCATCATTTTTTTATCATAAAATGTGATAGCACAATCTCTTCATTACCCCTTCGGTGTGCGCTTGGTGATAAAAGACGATATCTTTTTCCAGAACTGCGGGGTCGAAATCTGTGAAATAGACAAATGCCCGCCGGTTTTAAGTGTAACGAGTGTGGAGTTGGTTTTGACAGAAAAAACTTTTGTAGGTTCATAGTAAACAACCTCGTCATCTTTTGCATGGAAAAGTAGTATGTTGGCTCCCTTGAGCTTGTTTTGAGCGGCAAGGGGACTATAGAATTTACCAGATTTTAATTTATCCCAATCTCTTTGTTCAAAACGGTAGCCGTTTCCGAACGCGGAACGTGTAAACTCGCCGAGCCAATCAATTGGCTCGAGCTCGCTTTCGTTATTCCAGTCGATAACCGGAGATAATGCAACAATTTTTTTTACTTTTGGATGGAGCGAGGAAAGGATCGCCGCAGGTCCTCCGAAACTGGAACCGATCACAAAAACATTTGGGTTGCGTATCGCGTATTTTTTCTTGTTCCAGAGATCTATAAACCCCGCCTCGAGAGAGTCTGTAATATCTAAAATGTCTTGATGTGGTGATCTTTTAAGAAAGGATCCACCGCTTTCCCATGTCCCACGATATCGAGGCAAAAATACCCAGTACCCTTTCTGCGACAAGAACTCCATAAGATCATTTCTTCGTCCGGGATAACTAGGCATACCTGCACAAAGAATGATTACTTTGTTTGAATTTATCGCGGGAGGGAGGAACTCGCTTACAATCTCTTTTTTAAATCTAGTTCGTAAAATATTAACCATCTGATAAGTCTACACGACGGCCAAAAAAAAGCCACTCCGTAGAGTGGCTTGAGGAACTACCCGAGAGAGATAGGGTTATGGAGCACTGCTGCACCTGTTCGTGTATACCACTGTAGACTTGTGGTTGTGTGGTTGCAGATGAGAAGATTGTTCTTTGCGGCAAAATTGCCGAAAGCTACGTATTGAGCGGCGGTACGCACCGTCAGCGACCGCATTTCTTCAACCTGCATGCGTTCGGAGTAGAGAGCACGTCGTCGTAACATATGTGCATTGATCTGCCTCTCAACACTAGTGTCAGAAGAAAGTGCTACATATGCTTCTTGCTCCCTCTCTACAATATCGGGAATGAGTATGTCCATAGGGCAAACATTCCACCTGTGCTTCTCTGAGAGAGTTCGTGCAGTGGTGTAGATTCCTTGAAAGACTTTTGTGAGACTATCTTCTGAAATCCTATACCAACGGTTCAAGATATCGCTTGTCGCCTCATGTCGCGGAACAAGAAATGTCGGCGCAAGTGCAAACGAACAAGCGCCGATGCTTTCCAGGAATGAGATGTGACGTTCGAGGAATAGCGTTGTTGCGCCACCGCAATTCTCAAGGTTGCGATAGTTTACGCATACCGGCACTACAACAGATTTACAACCGTTCATGAGCGTGGAACCTATTCTTGTGGCCATCTTTCGATTTTGAGAAAATTCCCCGCATCGTTCAACGATATGCATTGCTGAGTGTACTGCGCGGTCGATCTCGTTTTTGTTGATACCTTTTCGTTTCCCTTCATCGCGTAAAGCCTTTTCAACACGGTCTGCGTCAAACATAAAATCCTCCTTTTTGGTTTTTTAAAGAACTATTGTTGCGAATTGTTTTTGTTGTGCCAAAGTGACAACAAAAAACTCCCCGCCCTTCATACAGGAAAAATCCTGTACAAAGGGCGGGGAGTTTGAGACCTCTCGCGGTACCACCTTTATTTTAAAACAAAAAAAACGCCCATGGGCGCATATTTGTTCCACTCATTGACTCAGACACCTTACGGCCGACATCAATTATCCTATTGTTACGGAGGAAGCCGGATCTCCACTCGTGCAGAGATCATCCCGCCTTGCGAAATTCGCTTGGCAAACATGGGCCCAATCCCTCGAGTATGATCGAGGGACCCATGTCATGGATATTGCAGTTGTTAAGGAATCTATTTTTAGTATAGGCGCCACTTGTTCAAAAGTCAACCTTGGGGTATAACAAAATTCTTCCTTATTGTCCTCAGTACTCATTGACTGGTGGAGTGTCGGCATACCATAGGGTCCTTATAAAATACCTAACCTTTTTCGTGAGTTGATGGTAGGGAAGTAGTTTTTTTTGAGAGGATGGTATACTAAAAAGATGAAGGTACAAACGATACGGGCATCCCAATTTATTTTAAGACCTTTTAAAAAAGGAGACGAGAGTTCACTTGCCAAAAATCTGAACAATAAGAAGATTATAAAGAATCTTCTACTTATCCCGTCGCCATATACACTAAAGGATGCTAAAGAATGGGTAGATAAAAATCTAAAAGAGTATAAGAAAGAAAAACCGTCAATGTTCAATTTTGTCATTGATGTCGATGGTGAGGTTGTTGGCAGTATTGGTGTACGCAACATCACAGAGCATCATATGGCGGAGATTGGTTATTGGCTCTCTGAGTCATATTGGGGAAAGGGGATCATGGCCGAAGCTGTGAAATTGATAACAGTGTTCGGCTTTAAAGAGCTTCGCCTTAAACGAATGTATGCGTTTACTTACCCATCCAACATCGCATCACAGAAAACTCTTCTCAAAAATGGATATGTGTTTGAGGGTATATTGAAAAAGCACGCATATAAGAATAAAAAGTTTCTCGATGACTATTTATACGCGAATGTGAAATAGTGACTACAGTCTTTTTGAAAAATTAATTAGAGTTAATTAGTTCCTTTGGAATTTCAAAAAATTCAACCGAAATACCTAAATTCCCTATAAAATTCACACCACCACGCCTTCACCATCCAGGCAGAGGGGTATCAATAGAAGTTTATCTAGGGCGGTCCTAGGTAGCTAGGTAAATACAGGCATCGTAAACAAAAAAATACCCACCTATGAAAAGATGGGTATCGGGGCTCTATATCCCCTTGAAATCAGTGCTTCCCCGTGGTCGTTGAGGCCTGTTGTGGAACCTGCAGGTCTTTGACCATCGGAACGAGTTTGTTCCATGAATCCATGAAGGCCGCAATGACGACCTTTCCTTGGGGTGTTTTGTTCCACGCCCCTATGCCGGCACCGCCGATACCATTACCGCCTACGCCGAGAAGCCCTCCGCCGAAGCTATAGTCTTTTGCGGTTGCGCTACCCTCGGCGACACCTTCCTGAACGAGGGTCTCGTTGTTGATGATGGTCACTACCACCTGTGCCTCGCTCGTTTTGGACGAGACACCTCCGGCCAATGCGCCGATCATACTCGCTCCCGGGATGGGGATGAATCCCGCAAGGCCGGCAAGCCCTCTTCCTGAAGAGTTCTGCTGAGAGATGGCTACTTTCGGTACAAGGGTATACTGGGCCTCGACGATGTTGCCCTTCTTTATACTGCTGTTCTTTCGCGTCAGTCCGGCTTCGGCGAGTTCATGTTCGCGCTTTGCCGCTCTGAGTCCCGCTGCGCGGTCGACAACTCTGAAACACCCTGACTGGGCTACCATGAGATTGATGAGCGGTCGCGTGTCTGAGGGTACCCCGAGTTGCTGTGCGAGCATTACCCATGATACGGCATCTGCGCCGGATGTGGGTTCGTCGATTTCGACGGTCGCAATTATCTTGTCGCATTTGACGAGCTGTTTCGACTCACCCTGAGTGCCGTTATTACCCGCGGCCCCTGTTGCCATGCTTCCGCCCTTGCCGAGCTCCGTGGTGCTTGCGCACCCACTCATAAGAGCTACTATCATGAAGAGTAAGATTGTTAAGCCTCCAAACCCTTGCTTTTTCATCTGCATCTAAGCCTCCTTTTGGGTGGTGTAGATTTTGAACAGATTTTATTCCAATAACAATTATACCAGAAAATTAATTTTTATGCAAGGGTGCGTTTTGGTGGGGGATTTGGTAGAATGGGGGGGATTATAAGGGGAAGAGAAATGTGGAATTTTAATATATTAGAATACACAAAAGACAAAACAATGATGGTTGTCCTCATTAACCCATTAACCTGATGAAGAACAAAGATATTCGCAAGAAAGTACTTGTTCTGTTTTCCGGCGGAAAGGATTCCTCAGCTACAGCCATAGAAATGGTACGTGCCAGTTACGATGTACAATTATTCACGTACTCAGAATATCCTGGCATAACAGGACCCAACGGAGATTCTCCTTCAAGTATACGCCATAAAGAGCTAATAAATTTTTCTCCAGATCGTATTGACTCCTTTCAGGTGACGAAGGTGAATCCTTATCTGGTCAGAAAACTTGCAATCGAAAAAACGAATGAAACACACGTGGTGTATCCCATAGCGCTCGCCCTTGCAATTCATACAGACGCAGTTTTGTATTGTCTTGAGAAAGGTATTCACGATATCGCTACTGGATATTCTGGGTATCAAGCAAAAGAAGACAGATACATTGAACAACAAGACCGTTTTTGTGAACTCACAAGAGATTTTTTGAAGGAATATGGTATTACGTACCACACACCGATCGTGAAGAAAACAAAAGAAGAAGTAATGGACATATTGGAACAATGCGGAGTCAGCTCAAATTCACTGGAAGGAAAGTCTGTATTCAGTGCGGTTCCTTTTGATCCAGAAAAGGCGCTGGGCTTCTGGGAAGAATCACTTCCTCTCTGCCGGGAATACATTTCCCGTATGCGATTACTGTGCCCGTGATCTCTATGAAAAAAGAACATTCCTCTATCAAACGAGCTCTATATTTCGCAGCTCAAAAACATGATGGGCAGTACCGCAAAGGCGGTCGAGTACCATACATAGTGCATCCTGTATTGGTAGCACTCAGTCTTTCCGAGTACACAGACGATGAAAGAATAATTACCGCAGCACTTCTTCATGACGTGCTCGAAGATTGTTCCGATGTTTCTCTTGCTCATCTGCAAGAAGAATTTGGTCAACATATAGCACAACTTGTAGACGAGGTGAGTCTCGTCGAGGAAGAAGAATATGCAACATGGAAAGAAAAAAAGATGGCGTATTTAGAAAAAATAAAAACAGCATCACCAGACGCACTCATCATTGTCGCAATCGATAAGATGTCTAATTTGCAGGCATACTTCAGCGCGTTGAGAGAAAAAAATGAGAATGTGATATCTCATTTCCGTGGTACACCCGATGATTATCGGTGGTACTATGCAGAAATCGGCAATATTTTAAAATCTGCACTTGGGGAGCATCAAATAGTGAAAGACTATTTTGAAATATCAGAGTTATGTAAAAAAGAAAACCCACAATGAGGCATGAGCCAGTCATCATGGGTTTACGAACCATATTTTCTCCGATGATATCTCGCATGGAGTGATTCGTTGGTTTCGTGACAAGATGCTGTTGTGACCTGCACCTCAAACGGAACTTTGTTTTTGTATGCAACGAATTGCACCAGTCGTAAGAACTTTCCGTCGACGCTCGGGCACGCCTTTGCGTTCTTGAAGTAATCGTGGTCGAGGAATCCTTCGAATACTCGAGAGATTCTCTCAAGGACGGCGTATACTTCATCTATAGAAGTAACTATGATGCGTATCCCATATACGTCGTCGATAGAGAAGATGTCATGAGTATTTTTGAGTACCATCTTCTTTCTCAGTGTTTCCAAATCTTTGACTCGAGAAGAAACCTGTGGGCATTTTGTTACATCCTTTACCAGATCGTATACTTCTGCCACAAGAGTGTTTATGTCACAGCCGATATGGTGTCGATACAAAGAAATATCCTCCGTGGGCATCTTCTCCTCCCTTTTTTATTTTTTATTGTCGGCGACAATCGTTCAATTCCGCTATATATATGAACAAGGTTTTAGACCTTGATTATTTATTAGAACATACTTTCTTTCTATTATGAATAATAACAAGATTTTGCGTTCTGTCAATAGTATATTTTGTGTAGTTTTTTGGTAGAATGGGGGAATAATAATATCTTAGAATACACAAAAGACAAAACAATGGTGGCTGTCCTCGTTTACTAAAATTAAGGAGACAACATGGAAATCAATCAGCAAAAACAGAGCGAATTTGAAAAATACAAACTTGAGGTAATTGAGTCTGTAAACACTGTCCAGGAAAGGATTAGAAAAGAAAAGGAGCATCGTGATTACGTTGATTTTGGTAGCTATCTGTCAGTAAAATTGCAAAAAGAGGTAGAGGAGGTGGTAAGGGAGTCTCTAGGCACTCAAGATGTTGAGGAAATAGAATTGTCAGTACCCCCATCTCATATATCTGGAGATTTTGCAATTGAGGTTTTTCGTCTTGCAAAAAAACTTGATGAAAAGCCGAATATACTTGCAAAAAAAATCGTTGATGGCATAAACGAGCATCGAATGGATTTGATTAAGGATGCCTCTCTTGTAGGAGCTTTTGTGAATGTGGAAACACATAAAGAAAAGCTCTATCAGGAAATTCTTTCAAAAATCCTTGAACTTGGAGAGCGGTATGGAGAGAGTAACATTAATGCCGGCAAAGTTGCCATCATTGACTACTCTGCTCCAAACATCGCAAAGCCGATCGGTGTCGGCCATTTGAGATCAACGATTATAGGACAGGCTCTCGCAAACATTTATCGCGAGACTGGCTATAGTGTTATCAGAGACAATCATCTGGGCGATTGGGGAACGCAGTTCGGCTCTCTCATTTATGCTTACAAGGAGTGGGGAGATGAGAAGAGAATCGCGGAAAACCCTCTCGTAGAACTCAAAGATCTCTATGTTAAGTTCCACCAATTTTCAGAAGAACATCCTGAGGTTAAAGACAACGCTCGTGAGCTGTTTGCGCGTCTCGAGAAAAAAGATCCCGAATTGGTCGCTCTTTGGAAGCGATTCAGAGACTTGAGTCTCGAAGATTTTGAGCGTGTTTATAAAAAGCTCGGAATTGAATTTGATCTCAGTATCGGCGAGAGTTATTTCACCGAGCAGGCAGACAAGCTAGTCGATGAGTGCACGGGAAAAGGGCTCTGCAGAAAAGACGAGTCATCAGAAGCAGTCATTGTGGATCAAATGGGGGATCTCCCGTCCTTCTTGCTTAGAAAGCAAGATGGTTCAAGTCTCTACTTATCGAGAGATCTGGCAACACTTCAGTTCAGGGTCAACACGTTCGACTCAGATTCCATTCTTTATGTGGTAGGTAGTGAGCAAGAGCTGAACTTCAAACAATTGTTTGAATTAGGCAGGCGCGCTGACTACTTACCCGAAGGTGTAGAGGCAAAGCACATAGGCTTCGGAATGATCTTACGCGATGGGAAGAAGATGTCCACGAGGAAGGGGACATTGATCGAACTGGAAGATCTCATTTCTCAGTCTGTAAGCAAGTCAAAAGAGATTTTGCTTGCGAAGAGCCCGAATACTGACCCCCAGGAACTGGACAAAGTTGCTGAAATCGTCGGTGTTGGAGCAATTATCTACAATGATTTGCGCCAGTCAAGAACCAAGAACATCTCTTTTGATTGGGACAAGATGTTGGACTTGGAAGGAGGGAGCGCGGTCTACCTGCAATACTCGTATGTTCGAATCAATTCCATCATGGAAAAGCTGAAAGAAGCTTTTGGTGAGATTGATCTCGGAAAGCTCGAGATGAACGATATATCCTTCGTGAACAAGAGCGAATTTGAGCTTGCAAAGAAGCTTATGGCGTTCCCTGATGTTATCGCAAAAGCTCAAGAGACCGATTCTCCTAATTATATCTGTGGATATTTAGAAGAATTAGCGTCGCTCTTCAACAGCTTTTACAACGAGACCTCTATCCTCCGAACCGAAGATGTAAAACTCCGTGAATCAAGAATCGCTTTAATCAAAGGCGTGTCCATGGTAATCAAAAAAGGATTGTCGATGATGAGCATCAAGGTTCCGGAAAAGATGTAGTCTTTGTTTCTTAGCACGGCTATTGATTTTTAAAATCAATAGCCGTGTTTTTTGTTGGGTTAACGGAAATAGCTACTATTGCATCAAACACTTTCGATACCTAAAAGATCCTTTCGAAATACCATATTTTTCTATAAATTCCCACCCCATTCCATACCCTCTATGTTTTTATGGGGGGATTTGGTAGAATGGGGGATAATAGGGGAATAGGGGAGAAAAATACGTAACCATATACATAAACATAAACAGCCCACTCTAGCCCTCATAACTCATACAAAATGACCAAGGATGATTTTTGGAGAAAATATTTTGCAGTATACGATGTTCTGAACGAGCTTAGGCCGTATCAGGACCTTCTCGGTTCGGTCAAAGACAATCTGAAAATCAAAAAAGGGGACTTAGTCCTTGATGCAGGCGCGGGTACGGGGAGTAAAGGGGGTCAGGTACCCTTTTTGGGTCTCCCTGTGGGTCGGACAGTAGTTTCCAGCCCAAACTTCTTGATCATTTTCATAGCCCATGCATCTGCGCCAAATGGCTTCCCTTTTACAACAGACCCCCTGATGAGTTCTTCTTCTTCTCTTGTTTGAGGTATATTAACAAATGAAAGATAGTCTTCGGGCTCAAGTATCGGCCACGCTGACAAAAGTTTCTTTTTTGCTGGGTGCTCTGAAAGACGTCGCGCCAAACTGCAGAAACCCCAATTCTCTGCTTTTTTAACTAATTTTGCACGCAACGAATTTCGCTCTACATAGCGGATGACGGAAAGAAGGTGTTTGTCGTCTTGTATTAAAAAAGATTTGTATCTCCCTTGATAGAGGTGTCCGCTTCCTTTTGTATTGTTCGCTTGGTGCCAGCGCTGGGTATGAGTGAGTGTGAGCCATTGCATAAACTTCCCCATATCGCCGTCATTTATGGGATAGAGTACTAGGTGGAAATGATTTGGCATAAGACAATACGCAAGGATCCTCATAGAAAACTTCTTTTGTGCTTCTTCCAAAACTTCCTCAAATAAAAGGTAGTCCTGTTCTGCAAAGAAAATGGGGAGTCGAGCGTTGGCGCGATTGATGACATGGTAGCAATGATTACCGATGTCGGTACGGGTAATGCGTGGCATTCGGTTAGTATATCAGAAGTAAGATGGAAAGGGTACCTGACCCTCTTTCTCCATTCCAAGATAGTGGGACATCTGACCGTAGTTCCAGCGACGCATTTACTCACAGGGAAACTCATTGCGAACAAGAAACCAAGCGTCATGGTCACCTCTATGAAATCTATACAGAAAAAAGTTGCAGTTACCACATGGACTATGGACAATGGTATTGAGAATCAACAGCACGAACAATTTGGTATCCCAACTTACTTCTGCACTCCAGGCAGTCCTTGGCAGAAACCGCATGTAGAGAGTAGTATTGGGCTCATACGCCGCTGGTTTCTTCCCAAAGGTACAGACCTTGCAAAAGTACCCGATGCAACATTCCAATCTATGCTTCATACGATGAATCACAAGTACCGAAAATCACTAGGCTATCGCAGTGCATACGAAGTGTCGATAGGCTGTGCTATCATTGAAAAAGTTCCTCGATTATCAAGAAGTAAAGCAATTGCATTTAGGTAGAGAATTTACCTCTCGAGGCATTTGACAAAACTTATTGAAGTAGGTACTATATAATAGGAGTAAGCGTATGTTCCGAGATGGTCTCGGGGTGACGTATTGAACATTATAAAGAAAGGAGTTTCGTTATGAATAAGAAGAAGTCAGCACCAAGCCATAATCCTTTTGCGGAAGAAGGGTTTAAACTCTCTTCTTATACGCACAAATGCTGCTGTGTTGCTGTGCGCATAAGGGGGAATATGGTGGATATCCGTGACACCAAAAACCCGAACGGCCCCACCATCTCTTACAATAAGAAAGAGTGGAGCGCTTTCTTGAAGGGGGTGAAGAACAACGAATTCGACGTTTGAGAATGTCGCAGAGGGGGTTGCATACGAACCCCCTCTGTTTTTGTTTTAATAAAAAAATGGAAAAGAAATTAAAAATAAAAGTATCAGAAAAAAATTACATATATGGACGATTGAGTGGGACATCTCGTCAGCCTCTTTTTATTATTGTTCATGGTTTTTTGGAGACCATGGATGGAGATTTTTACTTAAACGCTACACGCTATTTTGCAAAACAAGGATATGCAACTTTTCGTTTTAATCTATACGGAGGAGAGAAAAATGCTCGTCAGATGATAGATACAACACTCAAAATAAATGCGTCTGATATTGATGCAATGGTGAGATATTTTCGTAGGAATAAATTTCAAAAGATATTTATAGCAGGACATAGTTATGGTGGTACAGGCATACTGCTCTCGAGTGAGCAAAATTTTGATGGGGCAGTTCTTTGGGATCCTTCGTATAAAATGTCCTTCACAAAAACAGAACATGGTCTTCCTCCTATAAAATACATCAAGGAGGCAAAAGGGTATCTGATGAATTGGGGAATAAATCTTATTGTTGGAAAGCCAATAGTTGAAGAGGCCGATATAATAAATTGGAATGACCTCACCAATAATTTTCATGTACCTTTGAAAATTATTGTAGCCGGAAAGGGTGTCCTCGTGAAGGGGGCGAAACGTTATTTTAAGACAGCTAATAAACCCAAAGATCTTACTGTCATTAAAAATGCCACTCATTATTTTAACGATACAGAAGATATGCGTGAAAAAATATTTAAAATCTCTAAAGATTGGTTTGGGAAAATTGATAAATACAAGAAAAATAGTTAAAAAATTTTACCGAAACACCCTACTTTTCCATAAAATTCTTACCCATTTTCACACCCCTTATGTTTTTATGGAGGGTAAGAGCAATGGTGGCTGTTCTCGTCTCAGTTATATTATTTGTCAACGACACCTCTTTTTTCTAAAGCATCTAGTGCAGTATCAACTGCTCCCATATATTTAATTGGTTGAAAGAGTATCTCATTGTGTCCACCTTTGACGGAGTAAAAACCGTTAATAGAGTTTGAAGATACTTTCTCTTGCAACTTATCCATAGGAATGATTTTATCGTCTACCCCTGAAATTACAGATACTCCGATATTGTGTTGTTTCAGTTCGCTAATCATCTGTAAAATGTCCGCTTGGGATATTGCCACCGCCTCTCTTAAAGACAAGGCTGGATTACTAAGAAAATATTTCGCAATCTCTTTATATTCTATTAAAACAGATTTAAATACCCCCTTTCCTCTCAAAGAAGCTTTAAAATCTTGGAATACTTCAGTATAAAATTTAAAAATATGTTTTGGAAAAGTATTTTCACCAATCATTCCAGCAGGATTAATGAAGACGATATTACGAAATTTTTCTGGATGCTCAAGTGCCGCAATTGCTAAATTAATACTTCCTTCGGAGTGTGCAACAGCATCCACTTTTTCTATATGTTTTTTATCTAGGAGTGCTAATAGTGCGTATGCTTTCTGTAGTTCTGGAGAAACATGCTTATCTGATTTTACTTGAGAAGATTCTCTTATGTGGGCAAGGGAGATGACGCGACGACCATTTTCTACAAGAACTTCAAAAGATTGATTGAGTGTTTCTGGCGTAAATCCCCACCCAGGGGCAAACAGTACGGGGATTGGAGTTTTTTCTTTTTCTGGTTTTAGATCAATTGAATCAATTGTAAATTCTTGCTCGCTTGCTTCTGGTGTCTCAGGTGTTCTAAAGCTAATAGATTCATATTTCATATTTTTAATATTTTTCGGATTGCCTCCTTTTTGATTATTTATATATTAGTTTAGAAGCTTAGGCGTAAAAACCTTGATGTATCAATAATACCCCCTAAAACGACTTTCTCCAAACAAATATATTACCCCCTATGTTTTTATGGGGGGATAATAGGGGAATAGGGGAGAAAAATACGTAACCATATACATAAACATAAACAGCCCACTCTAGCCCTCATAACTCATACAAAATGACCAAGGATGATTTTTGGAGAAAATATTTTGCAGTATACGATGTTCTGAACGAGCTTAGGCCGTATCAGAACCTTCTCGGTTCGGTCAAAGACAATCTGAAAATCAAAAAAGGGGACTTAGTCCTCGATGCTGGCGCGGGTACGGGAAACTTGGCGATAATTCTTTCAAATATTGGTGCACAGGTAGTCGCCTTTGATAGTTCTAAAGAAGGACTTGATCTTTATAAACAAAAACAGAAAGATGCTATTGTTGAGGTTGGGGATATTTTAAAACCACTTCCTTTTAAGGATAATTACTTTGATAAGATTTGCTCAAATAATGTACTCTACACGTTACCGAGAACGTCTCGGGTAGCGGTTGCAAAAGAGTTGCACAGAGTTTTAAAGCCAGGGGGTGTTATTGTTGTTTCAAATATTGTAGAAGGGTTTTCGCCTTTAAAAATTTATTTTGAACAAGTTACTCAAGATTTTAAAAATAATGGAATTGTGTCAATTTTCAAAATATTTAAATTCCTTATTCCTACAATCAAGATTTTTTACTATAATTCATTAATCAAGAAGGAAAATAAGTCAGGTAGTTACGACTTCTTTAAACAGGGAGAGCAGAAGGCATTATTGTCACAAGTGGGGTTTAAAGACATTTCTGATGATCACGTCGTGTATGCAGGGCAGGGGATTTTAAATACCGCTCAAAAAATATAGAAAAATGAAAATAATGTACGAATTGAGTGTCGAGGATAATAAGCAAAATAAAACTATTTATTTTGGAGTACCAAACTGTGAAAAAGAATTGCAAGAAATGTATCGCTTAAGATACAATATATATACATCGAGGGGCTATATAGATCCAAAATTGTTTCCATCACAACAAGATATAGATGACTATGATCTGAGTGGCAAGTGTGATTATTTCATTGCAAAAGTTGACGAACAAATTATTGGGACTGTCAGATTAATAAAAGATCAATTCCTTCCTACAGAGAAAGAATGTTTTTCTTTTGAAGAGCCATCGGACATTAAGAGTATCTCGAGAGAAAATAGAGCTGAAATAGGACGCTTAATAGTTGCCCGAAATGATAACAATAAATATTTGCCCAGAAATATTGTCATGCTTTTCATGATAAAATGTCTAGCTGATTTTGGTTTAAATAGTGGAATTAGTGGAGGGTATGCATTTATTAAAGAAAAACTAGATAGTAAATTAAAAAAATTAAAGATACCTGTTCATACAATAGATAATTATAGACAGATTTATCAACAAGAAGGAGTGTTGTATAATTATTTTAACCAAGAAGGCGATAAGGTTATTCCTATATATTTTATTACTGATGAAATTGGAAAATATATTGATGATGTGCTTCATAATTCTCGCATGTTTCAAAAAGCAGAAGACACGAAGTATGTTTTGAGGAGTAATTTATATAATGGATTTCTTAAAATGTTAGGAATAATTTAGTGATGCTTAATTTTCTTCCATATATTTTTTCGGTTGTCATTCTAATCAACTTAATTCTAAGTTTAGTCGTTTTATTGCAAGATCCAAAGGATAAAATCAACATTTTTTTTGGCTCAATATCTTTTGGTGTGGTTTTGTGGAGTATCGCAATTTTGGGTTTTTTCTCTTCAGGCTTTAAATTCCTCTCCCCAGAGATCTGGCTAACTTTGACACATACAGCGGCAGCTTTTATTGCTCTATTTTTTCTATATTTTTCGTTAAATTTTCCTTCAGTATTAATAAAGAAGAAGTATGTACTAGCCCTACCAATGATTACATTTCTTGTTATTGTTTATTTTCTTTTTTCTACAAAGTTAATAATTGGTGATACTTTTTTACAAGCATATGAAATAAAGCAAGGATATATTTTTTATGGTGAATACATAACATTTTTATTTGTATTAGGATACTTGGCACTTTTTTTACAATACAGAAAAACAAAAGATGTTTTACAAAAAACACAATTAAAATATATTTTTTTAGGTTCCTTACTCTCTTCTTTTTTTGCAACTATTACTGATCTCGTACTTCCTTACATAGGCATATTTCAATATACTTGGTTAGGCCCTGTTTTTACTTTAATTCTAGTATTGTCTATTGCGTTTGCTATTATTAAGCATCATCTTTTCAATATTAAAGTTATTATTGCAGAATTGATGACCTTTGCGATTTGGACAGCGGTTATTGCGCAGGCGGTGATGGCGGAAACGCTCAATGGGAAAATTCTTGGTGCGGTGACGTTTGTTTTTGTAATTTTCATAGGCCTTTTCCTCATTAAAAGCGTCAAAAAGGAAGTTGCGTTGCGTGAGGAGATCGAGCAGTTGGCAGGGAGGCTCAAGAGTGTCAATCGTATTATGAGTCACGATATTAAAAATGTGCTTGGGAAAGATAAAGATATGTTCGGCATGCTTCTCGACGGTAGTTTTGGCGCAGTCTCAGATCAGGCGCGCCCATTCCTCGAGCAAGCCCACGACGATACCAAGAAACTTATTCGCTCGGTTATTGTGATCCTTGAATCTGGTCAAGATCTTGTGTTAAAGCCAGAACCATTTGATTTTAAAGAAGCGGTGCTTGAGGTGGTGCACGATGTCGAGTCGGAAGCAAAAACAAAAGGGCTTTCACTTACGACGAATATTTCTGAAGAGGGAGATTATACATTTGTCGGTGACCGCGTCCAGCTCGTTACCCACGTTCTAAAAAATCTCGTTGAGAATGCTGTTAACTACACCCTCGCAGGCGGGGTTACGGTAGGATTGTCGAAAAAAGGGAACGCTATTCTCTTTTCTGTTAAAGACACTGGCATTGGTATCAGTGATGAAGATAAACCAAACCTTTTTAAGGAGGGCGGTCACGGCAAAGATTCACTCAAAGTAAATGTCCACTCTACCGGCTACGGCCTTTTTAGTGTCAAAAAGATCGTCGACGCACACGGTGGCAAGGTATGGTTTGATACCGCAACAGGGAAGGGAACGACGTTTTGGGTGGAGATGCCGAGGGGGTAGGGGGAGAATCAGGTTCAATTGAAAATTACTGCTCTTGACAAAAAGGTGGCGGGGGGGTATGATACACCTAGATAGTTAATTTAGCTTCACAAGAGGACACCTTCCCTGTTTTTTATATAAAGGAGTTATATAATAATCGTGCCTCGGTAAAAGGAGGAGGATCAGATGATCGACAAAAGTGAAGAGTTTTTGTGCAGTTTTAGTATCACTGGTCCCACACTCAGCGTTCCTCGAGGAGAAAACCCGTCTTTTATAGAACCTTGGAAGTAGAAGCTTTCCATACGTCTCAAACAAAGGAGGTGAGTGCCATGAGTGACAACTGCGGTGGTAACTGTGAGGCGGGAGGTGCTCCTTGCGACGGCGATTGCAACGGGTAGAACTCTTTCTCAGTAGTAAAAACTACACACAGAAAGGAGGTGATTGGTATGTCAGACTGCGGAAACTGTGGCGGGAATCATGGCGCCGGTAGCAATGACCCTCCGTGCAAGTAAAGGCCTCTCTTTTCCCCTCCACAAGATGGTGAATATGGAGAGTAACCCCTCTTGTTGCGTAACGCAACAAGAGGGGTTTAAATTTAAAATGAGGGGCTAATCCTTCAATAAGTGCAGAATATCTTGTATTTGGTAATATATAATAGAATAAAAAAGATGATGTATTGGTAATAATACTTATGAAAAATTTTGATACAAAACGCGATGAAATTAACGAGGTGGTTTTGAACACACCTATCACTGACCCATATCGATGGCTGGAAGACGGAGAAAATCCAGAAGTAAAAAAATGGATTAATCTACAGAATGAATACGTAGAGAAAGGACTTCGTGGTGATTTTTTTGGTTTTTTTCAAAAAGAATTATCATCATCTTTTTTAGAAACAGTTTTTTCTGTACCTGTCCCTGGACAAGGGAAACATTTTTATCAAGAAAAAAAACAAAGTGAGCAACAGTTTGCTCTTTATATGAAAGAAGGCGTAAACGGGGAATCTGTTTGTGTTGTAAATCCAAATGAATTGAGTCAAGATGGGACAGTGACGCTTTCTCAATGGACGAAATCAGTTTCGTCGTCATTTGTTGCCTATGAGCTTTCTACAAAAGGCTCAGAAATGGGGACCGTGTATATAAAAAATATTAACACAGGGGAGGTTCTTCCCGAACGACTTGAAAGGTGTAGATATTCTAGTATTGCGTGGTTGCCTGATGAAACTGGTTTTTATTACACAAGACATCCATACCAAGGGGAGGTTCCTTCTAATGAGGAACACTTGCATTTAAAAGTATATTTTCATGCATTGGGGACAGGACAGGAGAGCGACGTTCTTGTTTTTGGGCACGGGAGACCATTAGACGATATGATTTCGTTGAAGATATCCCCAAACGGAGAGCATCTCGTGATATCAGTATCTCGTGGGTGGACAGAAAATGGAATTTACATTTATCATACAGCCAAAAAAACAGTATCTTTATTTCTTGGCGAGATGAAGGCTAAATTCTCTATATCGTTTTCTCAAGAAAAAGTGTATCTCCTAACTAATTATAAGGCAGATAAAAAGCGTGTGTTGTCAGTAGCTCTCGAGTTGTGGGACAGTACGCCTATTGAAAAGTGGATTGAGCTTATTCCTGAGAATGAATACGTGCTTGACTCTATCTCAATCTCAAAGAGTAAAATACTTGCTCACTACTTGGTAAATGTATGTTCTGAGGTTCGTGTGTATGACCATGAAGGAGTTATGGAAAATGTACTTCCATTGCCAAGTTCTTCGGCCATACATAGCATTAATGCGCGATATTACGATGAAGAGTATTTTTATGGCGTAAAATCATTTATTGTTCCATTTACAGTATTCAGATATAACCCAGACACAAAAAGAAATGATGAATACAGGTCTACTGAAAGTTCTCTTCGTTCAGAAGATTATATTGTTGCTCAGGAATGGTGTGTTTCAAAAGACGGCACAAAAATTCCTCTGTTTGTGATCCGTAAAAAAGATATAGAGAAAAACTCAAAAAATCCCCTTATCTTAAGTGGGTATGGCGCACATGGTAGTTCGCTTCGCCCATCTTTTTTGAAAAATTTTTCCCCATGGCTAGTTCGTGGAGGTGTTTTGGCGATTGCAAATATCCGAGGAGGTGGTGAGTTTGGTAAAAAATGGCAAGAAGAGGGGTCTGGGTTGACTAAGCAAAATTCATTCGATGATTTCATTGCTGTTGCGGAATATCTTGTTTCTCAGAAATATACAAATCCACAACACCTTGGTATCTCTGGTGGAAGTATGGGTGGGACATTGGTTACTGCGGTTTCTGTCCAGCGTCCAGATTTGTTTAAGGCAGTATGTGCGGAAGTTGGTATTTTGGATATTGTTCGATTCCATCTTTTTGGGTTGGCGGTGCGATGGACGGGGGAACTCGGCGATCCTCGGGATGAGACGGGCCTAAAGGCAATTTTGTCTTGGAGTCCATATCATAATATGAAAGAAGGGAAAGAATACCCAGCATATTTTTTTACTACGGGAGAAAATGATACGCGCGTCAACCCACTACATTCGCGCAAGATGACAGCGTTAGCTCAGTGGGTAAACAAAATTAACAAAGTCTTTTTAAGAACTGAGGTTGATGCAGGGCATGGGGCCGGTAAATCAACAGAAAAAATTGTTGAAAGTTCAGCATACAAACTTTCGTTTTTTGCAAAAGAACTCGGTCTAAACAAATAAAATTTATGACGCAATATCTAAAAATCTTGAAAGATTCTGATATTTTTTCTAGCAGTAAAATAGAAAAACCAATAGAGTACGCAGAACGACAAACTGTTAAGGCTATTGTTTTTAATGAAAAAGGGGAAGTAGCTTTAGTTACAAACCCTATACACAATCTCTATTCATTTCCTGGTGGTGGCGCAGAAAATAATAATTTAGAATCAGAGATTACTAGAGAGTGTCTTGAAGAAATAAATCAGGAAGTTGAAATTCTCGGTATAATCGGCACAATCAAGGAACTTAGAGATAGAGATGCTAAAAAATATATAACTACTTGTTTTGTTGCTCGTGCGATAAAAAAAGTAAAAAAAGATACTAGAACAAAAAGTGAAATTGAGAACGGTCTAAATGTCGTGTGGGTAAGTAAAAAAAAGTTAAAAAATATCTTTGAGATACAAGATAAAAAAGTTAGCGCTGGAGAAATAATTTTTTACAACACTGCTTTCAATATTGTGAGAGACTCGGAGTTTTTAAGGGAATATTTAAAGAATTACGAAGAACGAAAGTAAACGTCCATTCCACCGGCTACGGACTTTTCAGCGTCAAAAAAATCGTTGACGCGCACGGCGGTAAAGTATGGTTTGATACGGCCACAGGGAAGGGAACGACGTTTTTTGTAGAATTGCCACAAGAGTAGGGGTGGGGGTGTTTTGGATGTGAATATGTTTACGTATAATATCCATATATGAAAGTGTCGGGGATTAGGATATACTGCATTTATGGACCAAGATTCTATTGTTGTTTCGAGTCTCTCAAAGAGTTTTTCATTTCCAATAAAAAATCCATCCGTAGGGTGGATTAAAAATCTTTTCAACCCGGAGATTAAAGAGATCACAGCGGTTGACGATATTTCTTTCTCGGTAAAGAGTGGTGAGCGCGTGGCGTTCATTGGTCCGAACGGTGCTGGAAAATCAACAACCATTAAGATGCTTACGGGTATATTGTTCCCAACTTCAGGAGAAATACGTGTACTTGGTCTTGATCCATCTAATGATCGAAAAAAACTTGCGTACAAGATTGGAACTGTTTTCGGGCAACGCTCCCAGTTACTTCCAAACCTGCCCCTCACTGACTCACTTGAATTCTTTGGTGTTATGTATGATCTGAGCGATCGGGAAATTCGTCACCGTATCAAGGAGCTTTCGGAGCTTTTCGATCTTGGTTCGTTCATTGATCAGCCAGTTCGAAAACTCTCTCTCGGTCAACGTATGAGAGCGGAAGTTGTTGTGTCTTTGATACACAAACCGAAGATTATTTTTCTTGACGAACCGACTATCGGGCTTGATGTAGTGGCAAAGAAATCATTTCGCGACCTGCTCCTCAAGATAAATAAAGAAGAGAATACAACAATTTTCTTAACATCACATGACGTGGGTGATATTGAGTCTTTGTGTGAAAGAACAATCGTCATCAACCACGGCACGCTGGTCAAAGATTTACCAACACAAGAATTAGCACGTACCTTTGTAAAGGAAAAGAACATCGATATTACCCCGAATACTACATTCAGCGTATTTCCTGAGTTGCCGGAAGGTTTGAAGTATGCCGTAAAGAGTAAGGATAAGATAACTGTGATTATTGATATTAGTAAAATTGGTGTTCAAGAGGCACTCCGTAAACTCCTCGACGTGTTTATGGTTGATGATATTAATGTTTATGATACCGATCTTGAAACAATCATTAGAAATATTTATGAAAGTAATCCGGCTCGGTAGTAAAATAATTCAAACGCTCGTTAGGGATCGTATTTATTATCCCGGCAAACTCATGGTCGATACGTTTGGTATGGTCGCTCGTTGTGGCGTACTTCTTCTCTTGTACTGGTATGTATTCCGCTTGAATAACGGCATGGTTAATGGTACGACATTTTTGATCGCTGCGTGGAGCATGTTTCTCTACTTTGCGTTCTCAGTGCTTCGCTTGAGAGGTATTTCGAAAGAAATTATGCGGGACATTCGTTCGGGGACTGTTGAAATACTATTGTGTAAACCGATCTCATATCTCTCATATCGGATGTGGTGGCAAGTAGGTACAGGGCTCTACTCATTTCTAGTTATCTCTCTTGTTGGAGTAATTGCACTTGCCTTCATTGTAGGGATTCCCGAAACAATGTCGGCACGTATTTTTATCCCCACCCTTGTTATCGTGGTACTTCTTGGGGTGCTCCTTTCTTTATTTTTATATACTGCAGTTGGGCTATTGGCTTTTTGGATCGAAGATATTGATCCAGTCTTTTGGGTCGTCGACAAGACGGTGATGATCCTTGGTGGGTCATATCTGCCCGTTGCCTTATTCCCGGACCTTATGTATAAGTTTGCGGTATGGAGTCCTTTTGGCGCATCACAGTTTGTGACCCACACTGTTTATGAGACATGGGGTGTTGAATGGATGATGAAGGTAGGGATACAAGTTTTCTGGGTCGTTGCATTCTTGGTGATTACTCTTTTGCTTTTTGCGAAAGCGAGAAAGAAGGTTTCTGTAAATGGGGGATAATTATATTTATGATAAAAGAACTAAGTTTTGCGCTCTATGCGATCAAGAAGAATATTCAAAGCAGTGCGGAACTCCGCACGAGTTTTTTGATGAATATTGTCGGTATGACAATCAATAATACCGCATTCATTATTATTTGGGTTTTCTTTGTAAAATCGGTTGGTGTGATACATGGTTGGACTGCGGCTGATATCATCGGCCTGTTAGGGTTTAGTTCGTTGTCGTATGGCGTTGTCCACTCTATTGCCTCAGGTATTGGATTGACTGCGGAATATGTCTCGAGCGGAAGCTTTGATAGGTTTATGGTTTCTCCAAAGAATTTATTGATAAGGATAGCGACTTCTCGTTTCAGCGCTTCAGCGATCGGGGATATAGTCTTCGGTCTCGTATGTTTAGGAGTCTATAGTTTTTTGATTCATATTAGTATCGTGCAAATTATCCTGATGGTTTTCTTGGTGGTTGTCTCGACTATGGTATTCCTCGCGGCGTTGATTGCGGTCATGTCGGCAAGTTTTTTGTTTACTGACGCACACGCGGTGACGAGTAGCCTTTTTGAATTGTTCTTAACCCCTACACTTTTTCACGGAGGGTCATTTCAAGGAGCGACTCGATTTATTTTTACGTTCTTTATCCCTTCTTTGATTGCTGGTGCTTTACCGGTGGAAATTGTAAGGGACGTATCTCTTGAAAAACTCGTTATTGTATCAGTCGTCGCTATTGTCTGGTTCTTGCTATCTCTTAAGTTATTTACTGCAGGAGTAAAAAAATATGAGAGTTCGAATCTAATGACATTCGGGAATTAATTACACAACAAAATGTCTTACATAAAGATGTTTTTGTAGAATTACCACATATTCAATCGTAAAAGATAGAAACAATCGCTTGTTTTTGTGTAAAAATGGTCAACTATAACGATTTATCACTATCTCTTGCATATTGTTTTGCGCGGGATAAAAAAGATGGTAAGATGGCAGTATGTTTTGGACAAACACCAAGCGAATTTTTAAAGCAGGGTTTATTAATTTTTGGCGTAATGGAAGCGTTTCTCTCTCGGCGGTATTTGTGATGATTATCGCGCTTTCACTCGTCGCTGCAACACTCCTTTTGACGGCATTTCTCGGCACCGCACTCAAAGAACTTCAGGGTAAAATTGATGTTAATATTTATCTGACTCGCACGGCACCAGAATCATCGATTATGGACCTTAAAAAGAGGCTCGAGGCGCTTCCTGAAGTGAAAGCAGTTACGTATATCTCTCGCGAACAGGCACTCGAACAATTCCGTGTTCGTCACGAAAATGATCAGCGCATCCTTCAGGCACTCGAAGAGGTAGGGGAGAACCCTTTGACGGCAGTACTCAATATCAATGCAAAAGAACCATCTCACTATGAAGGGATAGCGACATTTTTGGAAAAGAAAAGCTCTTTTTCTACAGATTTAATTTCTATTGTTGATAAGGTAAATTACAACGATAATAAGGTTGCTATCGACCGTCTTGCGCGCCTTATTGCGGGCGTGAAAAAATTGGGAAGTTTCATTACTGCCGTTATGATTGGCATTTCAGTGCTCATTACGTTTAATACGATTCGTCTCGCTATCTTTATCGCACGTGAAGAAATCGGCGTGATGCGTCTTGTGGGAGGTGAGCACGGGTATATTCGTGGCCCGTTTGTTGTTGAGGGAATTATTTATGGACTTGTTGCAGGGGTTATTACTATCATTCTCTTTTATCCAGTCACCTATTGGCTGAAAAATACTACGAAAGGATTTTATGGAGGCATTGATCTCTTGCACTACTTTGTGGCAAATTTCATACAGATTTTTTCTATCATCATTCTCTCGGGTGTGGTTCTCGGTGCGGTATCGAGTTATCTCGCCGTGAGAAAGTATTTAAACAATTAAGATAAATTTTAAACATGCGCAAATATATTTTCGTAGTAGGTGGCGTTATTTCTGGTGTCGGCAAGGGGATTACCACCTCTTCTATAGGAAAAATATTGCAATCGCACGGCTATCGGGTGACCGCGATGAAGATTGATCCGTATGTGAATATCGATGCGGGTACGATGAATCCTACCGAACATGGCGAAGTGTTTGTGTTGAACGATGGCGATGAGACGGATCAGGATATGGGGAACTATGAGCGTTTTTTGGGAATACCGCTCACGCGCGATAACTATATGACGACAGGGCGCGTATATTTGTCGGTCATCGAAAAGGAGCGCGCGCTTGCGTACAAAGGCAAATGCGTACAGGTGGTCCCTCATATCCCGTACGAAGTAATAGACCGTATTAACCGCGCGGCCGATCATGCCAAAGCGGATATCGTGGTGATTGAAGTGGGTGGTACGGTTGGCGAGTATGAAAATATTCTTTTCTTGGAAACAGCGCGTATGTTGAAGATTAGAAACCCTGATGATGTGCTGTTTGCTATCGTTTCCTATCTCCCCACACCATCAACGGTGGGTGAGATGAAGACCAAGCCAACACAACATGCAGTTCGCGCGCTCAATAGTACGGGCATCCAGCCAGACTTTATCATCGCACGTAGCAATATTGCGCTCGATGAAAAACGAAAAGAAAAACTCGCACTCTTTTGTAATATCCTTCCTGAAAATGTGATCTCGGCGCCGGATGTTGATAGCGTGTATGACGTGCCGGGTAATTTTGAAAAAGATAAATTGGGAGAAAAAATATTGAAGCGTCTTAAACTTAAAAGTCGTGGTAAGGACAAGTCGTGGAATGAATGGGAGGGGTTTGTGCGTAAGGTACATCGCGCAAAAGATACCGTCCGCATCGCCGTGGTGGGAAAATATTTTGATACGGGCGATTTTATGTTTGCGGATTCGTACATTTCTGTTATCGAGGCGATTAAATATTCCGCGTATGCGCAAGGAAAACGCGCGGAGCTGGTGTGGCTCTCTGCAGCGCAGTTCGAGGGTGTAAAACCGCCCCTTTCTGAACTCGCTACGTTTGATGGCATTCTCGTGCCGGGAGGTTTTGGGACGCGTGGTATCGAAGGTATCTTGAATGTCATTCGTTATGCACGTGAACACAAGATTCCGTATTTTGGTATTTGTTATGGTATGCAACTTGCGGTTGTTGAATATGCACGAAATGTGCTCGGTTTGAAAGACGCAACATCGCGCGAGATTGATCCAAAATCTTCAAACCTCGTTATTGATATTATGGAATCGCAGAAAGAAGTGCTTAAGAATGGGAAGTATGGTGGCAGTATGCGTCTCGGTACGTGCCCTGCTGTTTTGAAAAAGGGAACAATCGCGCGTACGGCGTATGGCGTGGATAACATCGACGAGCGTCATCGTCATCGCTTTGAAGTAAACCCCGCATACATCGAGCGTATTGAAAAAGCAGGACTGGTATTTTCTGGCACATCCCCCGACGGTGCCTTGATGGAAATTGCTGAACTCTCCAAAAAAGACCATCCTTTTTTCCTCGGTACTCAATTCCACCCAGAATTCAAAGCAAATCCTTTGAACCCACATCCAATTTTTAGCGCGTTTATAAAGGTAGTTGGTGCACAGAAAAAAACTCAAGAATAGGGGAGAGAGAATTTAAAGATATTTCTTGGTGTCGCGAGTATCATCTAATGGTCAATAGATAATATGGTATAATATTTATATGCCACGTAATTGGAATAAAGGGAAGACGAAGGATACAAATCTTTCAGTAAAGAAAATTTCCGATACGATGAGGTTGAGGAAGATTGATAACTTTAAAGTGTGGAGGGAGAAAATGAAAGCTCTTGGGAAGGTCAAATCTGATTACTTACCACTAAAGAAAAATGGGGATCTTGCAGAACTTATTGGTGTTATTCTTGGAGATGGCCACATTTGCAAGTATCCTCGTTGTGAGGAATTACGCTTAATATCAAATTCAAATAATTCTGGTTTTATTGAAAGATACGCGGATATTATAGAGAAGGTGTTTAAGAAGAAGCCGTATATTATCTCAAGCAATCAAACTAATTCAACGAAAATCGGTGTCTATGAAAAATTAATTAGCAAAAGGATTGGAATTGCTGTTGGGGCGCGGAAAGACCTAATAATCACTGTTCCAGAATGGATTTTAAAAAAAAGAGAATATATGATAAGGTATCTCCGTGGTTTATATGAAGCGGAGGGAAGTTTCTGTGTCCATGAACAAACATATACCCATAAGTTCCTTTTTGCGAATAGAAATATCTCGATGCTTAATAACGTGTTTGAGTTAATGAAAAGGTTAGGGTTCAGTCCTCATAAAAGCAAGGATCAAATTCAGATTTCCAAAAAAGACGAGGTTTATCGGGCGATGGAAGTTTTAAGTTTTAGAGATTATAAATAGATATTGCGGGATCATCTAGTGGTAGGATGCAGCTCTCTGAAAGCTGTCACCTTGGTTCGAATCCAAGCCCCGCAGCACTTCGATAGGATTGATGTTAAAAATAGAAAATAAGATTATGACAAAGGAAGAAGCAACAAAACTTATTGAAATTTATGGAAAAGCATGGGAGACAAAAGATCCAGAACTTATCATTACTATTTTTACCGAAGATGCGACGTACGACGACCCGAAAGAGCCAGTTAATAATGGAAGAGATGCGATACACAAGTATTGGATCTCTAAGGTTATCGGTGAGCAAGATGACATTCATTTTCATCTGCGAAATATTTGGATTGATGGCAAGAATGTAATTGCTGAGTGGGATGCTGAATTTATTGACACAAAACGTAACCTTCGGATAGAAATGTCTGAGGTTGCTATTTTTGGTACAAGAGAAGGGAAGTTTTCGTCACTTCGGGAATACTATAAAACCATTAAGACTCCGCTCTAATTCTCTTTTACGTCTCTTTGCTCAATATCCAGACATACTTATTTGTGTCGCAGAAAGTGTTATAATGATGTTATTAGTGTACCTAACTCATTATAATGCTATGAATACAAAATATATTGTCATACTGGCAGTCATTGCATTGCTTGCTATTGGAGGATTTTATTTTTCCATAAACAGGAATTCAGCTCCACAGATTCCCGTCGAATTTAATAATAATTCTACTCCTGTTATCCCACAGAATCAGAATTCAGTTTCTGTGCCAACTTCACCTGACGTTCCTAAGACCACTCATGCTATCTCAATACAGAATTTTGCTTTCTCGCCAACCTTAATAACCATAAAAAAAGGGGACAGTATTGTGTGGATCAATAAAGATTCTGTTGCTCATACTGCTACAAGTGATACGGGGGAGTTTGGTAGTCTGAGTCTTTCTACCAATGAAAATTACAACCGCGTCTTCAATACGGTAGGTACATTCAAATATCATTGCACACCACACCCTTTCATGAAAGGCACAATAATAGTTACAGAATAATTAATGTTTACTCTCTGTTTTTTTTGTTAAAAAAGTTTCCAATTAGATCATGAATCAATTAGAAATAGAGCGTTTAATTAGTGAACTAATATTAAAAGGAGTTTTAAAATCTAAATCAATAGAGCAATCTTTGCGTGCCGTAGATAGAATAGATTTTGTCCCAAAAAAACTCTCTTCACTTGCGTATGAGGATGAATCATTGTCTATTGGTCACGGGCAGACCATATCGCAACCTTACACCGTTGTTTTTATGTTGGAATTACTTGAAGTTAAAGAAGGTCAACGGGTGATGGATGTGGGATATGGTTCTGGTTGGCAAACAGCACTCCTATCTTATATAGTCGGTGTGCACGGACATGTCTATGCCTTTGAAATAATTGAAGCGCTTTGCCGGTTTGGAAAAAATAATATAGAAAAATATCCGGCACTAGCGAAAAGAATATCATTTTTCTGTAAAAGTGCTGACACTGAATTAACCGATTGTGGCATCGGCCCACTCGACAGGATAATTGTTGCGGCAGATGTTAAAAGAGTACCGTCATCGTGGAGGGATAGTCTTGTGGTGGGTGGTGTAATGATGTACCCGCACGAAGGAAGCATTTATAAAGAAATTAAAAATCCTGACGGGACGTTTACTAAAAGTGAATTTTATGGCTTTGTGTTTGTGCCTTTTGTACAAGATTAGCCGACGATATGATAAGCTATTTAGTATAGTAACTTACTAGGTAATAAAATAATTATATATTTTATGAAGCAATTAATTGTATTAGCGGTCGCTGTTATTCTTGGTTTGTTTTTTTACGTGTTTGGTATTAGTAATAATGTTCAAAATCAGGCTCAAAGAAATATCGCAACGTACTCGAACCCAGAAATTGGCCTTGAGTTCAATTATTTCGTTGGCCCCTCAGGATATGTCGTAGAAGAATCAAATGTTGTGAATACTGTTTCTGGGTTAGTGCGCACTATTGTTCTTATAAGAAGTGAGGATGTAAATAGAAATATACCTGTTGGAGGTGAAGGCCCTGCAACTATTGCCCTGCAGGTATTTAAAAATACAGAAAAACAAACTCCACTCGCGTGGGCTGAAAAGCATATTCAGTTTAGTAATATTAACCTGAAGATAGGTAATGTTGTCGAAGTGGTGGTTGGCGGTGCTCCGGCAATCAGATATATGGCAGATGGATTGTATGCTTCAGATAATGTTGTTGTCGTGAACGGGGACTATGTATATCTGATGAGTGGAATGTTTATTGATGCTGAGTCTCAACTTAGAAAAGATTTTTCACCACTCGTTGAGTCGGTTCACTTTGTTCCCGTTCAGGGTACGGACGTGCAAGGGAAGCTCAATATTAATGCGATTTGTGAAGGGGCGCTCGCGTATATGACATTTCCTGATGGCTCACGTGCTGATGCGTTCGTCGCAGAATGTAAAGAAGGGAAACATCCCGAGGTGATCGAACAATATAAATTACAGATGGGGTTAGGAGATGGGGCTTCTCTCTAGTATATTGTATGGCAGTTCTCTATATGAACATCCTTTCAATTTCCTCAGATCGGAAAATGTTTGAACCAGGGAGCGCCGTGCGGGCGCGCCTGCTTGAGTATGGGCAACTGGTAAAACGGTTGCACGTCATCGTTTTTACAAAAGAGTCATCTGGGTTTGAGGACGAAGTCATTCATCCAAATATTTTTCTCTATCCAACCAATACTAAAACACGGCTTGGGTATATTCCGCGTGCAATAATGAAAGCGCGTGCGCTCAAGAAGCGTGGTGTGCGCATAGATGTGGTTACTGCACAGGATCCTTTTGAACTCGGACTCACGGCATACCTCATTGCGTGGATACTGGGCGCAAAACTACATCTCCAAATTCACACAGATTTTATGAGTCCGTATTTTGCAAAGGAATCATTTGCAAACTATGCGCGTGTAATGCTTGCTAAATTTCTGCTTCCACGCGCCGACGCTATCCGTGTGGTCTCTCTGAGAATTAAAAATTCATTGTCGAGTATTCAACGCGCGCGTCATATGCCGTCAATTGAAGTGCTTCCTATTTTTGTGCCTACCGATATAACTGCCGAGGTTTCTTCCGCGCACGATCTCAAGAAAAAATATCCACAATTTGAAAAACATATTTTGATGGCGTCACGCTTATCGCCTGAAAAAAATATCAATCTGGCTATAGAAGTGATGGCGGAGATCGTTATTAAATATCCAAAGACAGGGCTTATTATCGTGGGTGAGGGAAGTGAGAAAGAGTCGTTGATGTCAAAAACAAGAAACTATAATTTACAGGATCATATTATGTTTGAAGATTGGCAGAGAGATCTTTTTTCGTATTACAAAACAGCAGATCTTTTCTTCCTCACGTCGAACTATGAGGGGTACGGTATGGCAGTTGCTGAAGCACTTTCGGCAGGATGTCCTGTCGTGATGACCGATGTGGGGTGTGCGGGTGAAATTGTGCGCCACAATGAAAATGGACTTATTGCACCCGTAGGGAACCATGGTGCGTTGGTGCGTATAGTAAGTCATTACATATCTAGCGGGGTACACCTCGAGGCGCGATTGCCAAGTCTCCTTACAAAAGATGAATATCTTGCACGTTACCTGAAATCGTGGCAGGATGCGTTAGATAATTAGAATATCTAATGCTTTTCAATAACGTAAAAACTGAAAAAGACCTTCGCGAACTCAAGCGAATGGTGCTGGTGGACCCCGTGCTCTATGAGCGTTTTTTAGAGGTTTGTAGAGCAAATCACGACCCCGCGAGCAAGATAATTCCCGAGAGCCGTTTTGGGCCTCGAGTGGGTGACCTGAGGGATAAAATGCCAACTAATGCAGAAATGTTGGCTTTTTATCGTGCCCTTATTGCAACCGGTGAGGAGGTGCAAAATCTTGAGGCAGAGCGTATTATGAAAAAACTCAAGACGCGCAGTAATTCTGGTGTGGCGGTCGTGTCGCTCCTTACTAAGTCATTTCCGTGTCCGGGGCGCTGTACTTATTGCCCCACAGAGGAACGAATGCCGAAAAGCTATCTTTCAGAAGAGCCTGCGGCGGCACGTGCGCTTGCCAATAACTTTGACCCGTATGATCAAGTAATTAATCGCCTCAAGGCGCTCCAGATGAATGGACACCTTACGGAAAAAGTGGAGATGATTGTTATTGGTGGTACGTGGAGTTTTTATCATCCAAAATATCAAGAAGAATTTCTCGCGGAAGCATTTCGCGCGTGCAATAATTTTGGCGTAGCAGAAGACAGGCAGACGCCAAAAGGAATAAAATCTCTCAGCGAGTTACAGACAGACAATGAGACTGCGGGATCGCGCATCATCGGGCTCTCGATAGAGACGCGCCCCGACTATATTACGACGGTAGAGCTTGAGCGTTTGCGTATGCTTGGTGTTACAAAAGTGGAACTCGGTGTTCAGCACCTTGATGACGATGTTTTGAAACGTACCAAACGCGATATGAAGATCGCAACAGTGGTGACAGCAACCGAGCGCTTGCGTAATGCAGGATTCAAGGTCGTGTACCATATGATGCCTAACCTTTCTGGTTCAACCCCTTTGCGCGATATTGAAATGTTTGGCGAGCTTTTTTCGGGAGAAAAATTTCATCCTGATATGTTGAAGATTTACCCTTGTATGGTGCTCCCTGGGAGCGAGCTTTTTTCTGAGTGGCAAGAAGGGAAATTCACGCCATATACGAACGAGGAAATAATGCACGTTCTGGTCGAAGCAAAAAAACAGATCCCCAAATATGTACGTATTATTCGCGTGATCCGCGATATTCCCGCAACGCATATTGAAGCGGGGAGCAAGGTGTCTAATCTTCGACAGTGGCTCCTCCTTGATATGGAAAAAAATGGATGGCGTTGTAAATGTATTCGTTGTCGTGAGGTGCGCGATGCTATTGTTGTGCCGGAAAACTTCCCCCTCACCCACACTGAATACCGCACGATGACAGGGAAGGAAGTATTTCTTTCGTTTGAGGAACAAAATGAAGGGAAGCTTGCTTCATTTTTGCGTCTTCGTTTACCTGACAACAAAGGAGAGGAATTTGCCGACGGTCCGCTTGCCGTACTCTGTGGCGCAGCGCTCGTGCGTGAGCTCCATACCTACGGGCATATGGCAGTTATTGGTGAAAAAGGTTCGCAAAGTCAGCATTTGAGTTTTGGAAAACAGCTTCTTCTTGAGGCAGAGCGTATTGCGCGCGAGGCAGGCTTCAGAAAAGTTGCTATTATTTCCGGTATCGGCGTGCGCGAGTATTACAAAAAACGCGGATATTCTCTTGAAGGGACGTATATGGTAAAATATCTACATGAAGATGGTTACTCAGAGGAAAATACAGATCTTTTTGTATAAAGAATGGCTGGAAAAAATGTTTTCTGCGCACAGCATAGTTTTTAAGTTTATTATTGCAGGGGGAATTGCGGCGATTATTGATTTAGGGGTGTTGTATATATTAACTGCTTATGTGGGTTTTCATTATCTGACGTCGGTGGCTCTTGCTTTCATTACTGCATTTATCGCAAGTTTTACTCTTCAAAAATTTTGGACATTCAGAGATCATTCAATACAAAATATTCATCAACAATCAATATTTTATTTTGCCGTTTCATTGGGAAATTTCTTTTTAAATACGTATTTGGTGTATGTTTCCGTGGAAAAAATTCACATTCATTATTTAGTCGCACAAATATTGGTTGGCGGGATGATTGCTTGTCTCAGTTTTGTTTTGTATAAATACGTTATCTTTGCGCGACAAGAAATCACTATATGAATGTATCCGTGATCATACAAGAAATTCGTAGAAGAAGTATTCTTGCGCAGAAATATATTTTTTGTGGCTTATTATTGTTCACGGCAGTCGTTGTGCTGTTTCTTTCTACGTATAAAATATCTGAGAGTCCTCCTATTTGGATGGATGAAGGAATTATTACCCAAGTTGCAGAGAACGTAGCAACACAAGGAGTAAATGGCATTCAGGTCGCTCCTGGAGAGTTTGTCTCTGCAGGTTTTGTAACTACGAGTTACGTGGTCACGTATCCCATTGCTTTATTCTTTAATTTCTTTGGGGTAGGACTCCTTCAGGCACGCGCAGTAATGGTGCTATTCTTGTTTGCTTTTTTCTTAGTTGCATATTTCTTAAGTAAGCAGCAAATGCAAAAAACTCTCGCAATACTCTCGTTGTTACTGCTGGCAAGCTTTGCCCCTATTTATGGAAATGGGAAAAATGTACTCGGAGAGATTCCCGGATTAGTTTTTTTGTTTGCTGGGCTTTTGGGGGTAGGGATGATTGAACGCGGGGTTCGTACAATTACACTTTTTGTTCTCACGGGGTTGTTTTTTGGGTTGTGTGTGGTGACAAAGCCAATTTTTATATTGGTGATTCCTGCACTCGTTGTACCACTCTATTTTTACCGACAAATATTGTTAAATAGTCCAAAACTTTGGGTGCTTGCTGTTGCTTCATTTTTTGTACCCGTACTTGCGTGGCTCTGGATACAATTTTCAGGTGACTCCTTCGCAAACATACTCTCTATTTATATGGACCCTCATAGTACACTTTCTTTGAATTCGGTATTCGGCAACCTTAAACGTTTTGTAACGGAATCACAGCCGATATACTTCATGGTATTGTTTGTAGCTTGGTTAACCTCATTTGTTATACGTTTACAAAAAAAGTCCCACATTTCATATGTCGAGACAATCACTTTTTTGTTTACAGCGCTCGTTATTCTTGCATATGTAAGAACCATCGGTTACTATCGATATTTCTTTCTCGGGCAAGTAATGGCACTGATGTATTTTCCTTTAACACTTTCCGTTTTATTGAATTGGAGAATCATAAAACGTGCGGTATACCCTATTATTACATTTCTTATATTCTTTCAGTTTTATCAGACAGGGTTTCATTCATGGGTGGCATCGTATTACCAGGGCACGCGCACACACGAGGTGCAGACATATTTCAAGGAACAATCCCCTGAGCAGACATTTTTCATCTACCAAGCTCCGGAGATTGCTCTATTTTTGCCTGTGTCGAAATATTTTCAATATATGAAAGTGACGAGTACTATCTTGATAGGGGAAGATCAGTTAAAGAGTATCGAAGAAGGAGTTCCCGATCAAATTGTCATTAATAGTGAAGAATATGACCCAAAGAATATGCTCTTTAAAAAATATGAGGAAAAGGAAGTTGTTGACCGATATACAATACTTGAGAAGGCTCAGTAATGGGTTTTGGTAATAGTTGATACTATTGATATACTATACACTTATTATGAAAAGCGTGATCATTATTCCAACGTACAACGAGAGAGAGAATATCTCGCAGTTGGTAACGGAAATTTTCGATACAGTCCCTACGTCGGTGTACGTGATGGTGGTGGATGATAATTCCCCTGACGGGACCGGTGATATTGTCGAATCCCTAAAGAAGATGTTTCCTCGACTTTCACTCCTTCACCGAAGAGGAAAAGAAGGGCTCGGGAAGGCATACCTTGATGCGTTCGGAAAAGTGTTGGAAGATAAGGAAGTTGATTCTCTTATAATGATGGATGCTGATTTCTCACACCACCCTAGATATCTGAAAGAGATCTTGAGTAAAAAAGATGATTACGATGTTGTTGTTGGTTCACGATATGTTCCTCAGGGTACTGTTGAAGGGTGGGAATTATGGCGACGTGTATTGAGTTTTGGGGGTAATCTGTATTGTAGAATAATCACAAGAATATCGATTAACGACTGTACAGGCGGTTTCAATCTTATTCGTACAGATATTCTTCGCAAAATAGATCCCTCAAGTTTCGATGCTTCGGGGTATGCTTTTATTTTTGAATTGAAGTATCTCCTCTTTAATGAGGGGGCTCGATTTGTAGAGGTTCCGATTATTTTTAAAAATCGAACAGGGGGAGAATCAAAGATTTCAAACCATATTATTAAAGAAGGAATTTTGGCGCCATGGAAAATGATCATGAAAAAATAACAACGTGTGTTGTGTGTAAAAAAGCACAAGGCTATTTTTTTGTAAGGAAAAATGGTTTTGATTTGTATCGATGTGGTGCTTGCGGGCACATATCTCCCTCTCCTTTTTTAAAACATGATTCATCGTTTTCCTACGATGAAGATTATTTTTCTGGGGCAAAAACGGCGTCAGGGTATATTGATTATGACAGGGATAAAGAGCCGATGCGACCGGTGTTTGTGAGGTACATGAAAGTAATAGAGTCTCTTTGTTCGGGAAAGGGAAGATTGCTTGATGTTGGGGCAGCTACGGGTTTTTTTGTAGAGATTGCAAAAAAGATCGGATGGAAAGCATGCGGTGTTGAAATCTCAGAATATGCTACTGAGATTGCTCAGAAAAAAGGTCTTGATGTCGTGTGTGGAACATTGGGTAGTGGTAATACGTTAGAAGAGGGCTCTTTCCGTGTGATCACGCTGTGGGATGTGTTGGAGCATTTTCAAGATCCACATAGAGAAATTCATCTTTGTTCGAAGCTGTTAATGTCGGATGGTATTTTGGCGATTAGTACGCCCGATAGCGGAAGTTGGTATGCTCGGAGTACGGGCAAAAGATGGCCTCTCTTGTTGCCTCCCGAGCACCTCCATTATTTTACCCAGAAGAGTATCAAAATTTTTCTGGAAAACAATGATTTTCAGATAGAAAAGATTACAAAAATTGGGAAGACGTTTACCCTTGAATACACGCTGCTCATTGCTTCGGGGTTACGTAATTTTGGTTTTTTGCGTAAAATAGTTACATTCTTAAAAAAATATCCGCGTGTGGGTAGTTTTGCAATCCCTATTAACTTACGTGATAATATGGTTGTCATCGCACGAAGAACGTAAGCAAGCCTTCAATTATATGCAGAAAGAAAAAAGAATTAAAATTCTTATCATTACCCAAAAAGTCGATAACAAAGATCCTGTTCTTGGTTTTTTTCATCGATGGACAGAAGAGTTTGCTAAACACGCTGAATACGTGACGGTCATTGCGCTTGGGGTGGGGGAATATCAATTACCCAAAAATGTACGTGTTTTTTCGCTTGGTAAAGAACGTGGTGTTTCTCGCCTCGGCTACATTTTTAATTTCTACCGCTTTATTTGGCGCGAGCGCAAAAACTACGATACCGTATTTGTGCATATGAATCCGGAGTATGTCGTCTTTGGAGGCATTTGCTGGCGATTATGGGGAAAGCGAGTTGCACTGTGGTATACCCACAAAAGTGTTGACCTAAAACTACGAGCTGCATCACTGCTGACACATACAATACTCACTGCTTCAAAGGAAAGTTTTCGTCATCAAAGTAAGAAGGTACATATCGTGGGGCATGGAATAGATACTGATTTTTTCTCTCCTAATGATAACATCAAGCGTGAATCGTTCCTTCTTTCTGTGGGGAGACTTTCTCCAATCAAGCGACACGATCTCGTGATCGAAATTGCAGCACGTGAAGGAATCCTCCTTCATATTGCTGGTGAGGGAGATGAACGCGAGAACCTCGAATCTCTTGCTCGAAGGGTCGGAGTCAATGTTGTATTTCTTGGCGCACTCAGTCATGTGCAACTTCGCGATGAATATCGTCGCGCTGCTCGATTTATTCATCGCTCAGAAACCGGCTCGCTCGATAAGGTGGTTTTGGAGGCGGCTGCATGTGGTTGTCCGGTAGACACGACAGATCCCGCACTCGTTGGTTTGCCTCTTTCCCCATCTTATGTTCGTGAGCACCATGGGCTTTCCTCGCTCATTCCGCGCATATTTTCATTCTATGAAACAACAAGACAATAATAACGTGCCAAGTGTATGTTTCTTTGGTATCTATGATCCCTCGTACTCTCGCAACCGAGTACTTGTTCGTGGTTTTGAAGAGAACGGGTACAAAGTCTTTCATTGTCGCGTAGATCCAAAAAAACACAAAGGGATATTAAAATTTTTTCTCCTTGTTCGCGAATATTTGAGCGTTCGAAAGAATAAAATTGATGTTGTTATTGTCGCGTTTCCTGGACATACGGTCGTGTGGCTTGCGCGAATCCTTTTTGATTCGCATATTATTTTCGATGCATTTGTTTCGCTCTATAATTCAAACGTGGAAGACAGAAAACGATACCGCGCTTTTTCGTTACACAGTCTGCGGGATCAGTTTCTTGATTGGTATAGCATGAAGATCGCATCAATTATTTTTTTTGACACGAACGCTCAGATCGGTTACGTTGCGAAAAAGTTTAATATTTCTGTTCAAAAATTTCGTCGAGTGTTTGTCGGAACGGATGACACTGTTTTTTATCCGCGCGAACAAAAAGACAATCACGGTCATTTCATTGTTCATTTCCATGGAACATTCATACCTCTTCACGGTATCGAATATATCATCGATGCCGCAAAACTTCTTGAGGACGATCCAGATATTATCTTTGAGATTATTGGTGATGGGCAAGAACGAAAAGGTATTGAAGAAAAAATATCTGCGGTTGGAGGAGGAAAGAATATTCGACTGTTTCCACGGATGTCGTATGAAGAACTTGCAACAAGTATAGTTCGTGCGGATATTTGTTTGGGAATTTTTGGAGCAACGAGCAAAGCGGCGATCGTGATCCCAAACAAGGTTTTTGAAGCACTTGCTTCTCAAAGGGCGCTTATTACAATGAAAAGCGAAGCGATTAACGAGCTTGCTCTCGATGGACAAAATATGCTTTTGTGCAACCCGGGTGATCCGCGCGATATTGCAAATAAAATTTTATTACTAAAACAGGATATGGTGCTTAGGAATAAGATTGCTCTGCATGGATATCAATTGTTTACAAAAAAGCTTACCCCCTCTATACTGGTTAAACACCTCATTTCAACTCTATGAATTCAATAGCTGGTTACTATAACAACAAGGAACAATATAGCCCAAGCGGGGAACGGGTTCGTCGCGTCGTTCAGATATTGGGGAATGATATAAAAGGGAAAAAGATTCTTGATATCGGATGTGGAAACGGCACCATGGGTAAAGCACTCAAAGAAAAAGGGGCTATTGTTTTTGGCACGGACATTTCTAGAAATGCGGTTGAAAAAGCCGCTCACGTTTTGGACAAGGCATTTGTTCTTGATGTAGACGGAGGAGATCTTTCCGTTATTGATAGTGATTATGATGCCATTATCGTTTCGGAGGTAATAGAACATTTGTTTGAATCAAAGAAATTTTTGCTCAATGTGAAAAGTCGCATGAAGAAAGATTCAGTGCTTATTCTCACCACGCCAAATTTTCTGATGTGGACGAATAGAATAAAGATGTTTTTTGGGAAGTTCGAATATACGGAAACAGGGTTTCTTGACGAGGGACACATACATTTTTTTACCTATGATTCTTTGAAAAAACTTCTTTCGTTAACAGGATTTAAAATCGAAAAAGAGAACCATATTATTCATCCAAAAATTCCGCACAAGATAGGGATTCTTCGCCCGAATCTTTTCGCATTTCAGTTGATTATAAAAGTAAAAACAGCATGAGTATCTTATCCATAGTAACTATGCGTATGTCAGTTGTATATCACGAGTAATGACAAAAATTTTTATCTACAAGAAAATAGAAGGAGTTTCCTGTATCCCAGAATTGTATCCTATTTGGGGGATTGAGAATCAGGGTATAGAGAACCAGCTTAATATTAAAAGAATTTTACCTTTTTACCGTAACGCATTCTTTGAAATAGTTTCCACTCCGGATGATGCGGACTTTATTTTGATTCCTCATATTTACAACATCATACAAAAAAGAAATCCGACATATCTTGATGATGCGGTCTATTTTTCTCTTCAAAAAAAGAAACACCTCTTGCTATTCGCCTACGGAGACGATGATTCGGACATTGCACTTAAAAATACGGTCATTTTTCGTTATGCTCAGTACCGACATAGAAAAAGACAAAATGAGATCATTGTACCGCTCTATGCTCCGGATGGAGCTCTTGAAACGCCCGTTTCTTTTCTCGAAAAACATGCAGGGGCTCCTACGGTAGGTTTCTGTGGTTTTGCACAGTATCCCTCTCTGCGGTCTGTCGTGAAGGCTTTTGTAAAGAATCTTTTATGGGAACTCGCTGCACTCATTCAGGGGAAACCGATAGTTCGGGCACGTAAAGGTGGTATTTATTTTAGAAAAAAGATACTCGCTATACTTGGTGCATCTCCGCACATAAAAAGTGCATTTATCGTAAGAAATTTTTTTTCGTCGCACAAGAAAACAATCCGTATCGACGTGGAATGTGTGCGAAAAGAATTTTTGGATAATATTACGAAAAACGACCTTGCGCTCGCCGTGCGCGGTGACGGGAATGCCTCGATGCGGTTCTACGAAGCGCTCTCACTGGGAAGAATTCCTGTTGTGATTGATACTGATGAGATATTTCCGCTTGAAGATATTATTAATTACCATGATTTTTGTCTATTTATTTCGCTAGGGGACATGCATCGTGCCGATGCGTTAATTCGAAAATATTATAACGAAATGTCACCCGAGGAATTTTTGAGGAAACAGAAACTGGCGCGCGAGATATTTGAGAAGTATGTGCGGGTTGATAAATTTTATGAGCTCATTTTTAGTAGACCTGAAGAGATATTAAAACGGGTTAAACTTTGATTTTGGTGGGGTTATTCGGGGACTGTCGGGGGTAGGGCGTTCGTGGTATACTTTCAAAAAATTGAGTTATAAAGGTATGAAATTGTATTATATTGCCAACGCGCGAATGCCTCACAAAAAAGCATATGCTATTCAAATCGCCAAAATGTGCGAGGCTTTTATTGAGGAGGGTGTGGACTTGGAACTTGTCATACCGCGACAAAAAGGTATGGTTGATGATATCAAGGATTACTACAAGCTTCGCCCATCGCTTTGCGTGACGAGATTACCATCCCTTGACCTCTATGCGCGTGGGAGATGGGGGTACTTTTTAAGTGGCGTGAGTTTTACAATTTCATATTTCGTATACATTTTCTTAAAAAGATGCCAAGGGAAACGAGGTGTTATTTACACGATAGACATGGATACATTCTCGTTCGCGGTAAGTGCATTCTTGGGCATGCCTTGTTTCCTTGAGACACATGGAGGAAAAGCAACGTCGCTTGTAAATAAAATATTTTTTAAGCATGTTAACGGAGTCATTGTCATCAATAATATTATTAAAAAACAGATAGCGAAGGTCATGTCATTTTCAGAAAACAGAATGCTCGTATGGCCGAACGGCATCGACCTTGAACTATTTCATAGTATTCCAAAAGATGACGCGAGACGTAGTTTGTCATTACCTAAAGAGATTAAGATTGTAATGTATTGCGGGAGATTCTATGGATGGAAAGGGTTGGACGTTCTTATTGACGCTGCGAAGGAGCTTCCGCAGAATATTTTTGTGTATATTGTAGGAGGGACAAAGAATGAATTTTTGTCCGTTGCTAAAAGGAAAGAGTTGCCCTCAAATATGGTATTTGTCGGAGGGAAATTATATACGGAGGTCCCTGTATGGCTTTCTGCTGCGGACACCCTCCTTGTTCTAGGTACAAAACATGATACGCAATCATACTATTACACTTCACCAATGAAGGTATTTGAGTATTTGGCAATGGGGCGGGGGATAGTAGCTAGTAGGACGCCTGCCATTCAAGATATTGTTTCTGATGAAGAGGTTGTTTTTTATGAGCCTGATAATCCAAAAGATTTAGCCAAAAAAATGGAGCTTGCTGTTAGTAATTCCGAGGTGATAGACAAGAAAATTGCCGCCGCGGTGATTAAGGCAAAAGATTTTACTTGGCAAAATAGAGCAAAAGATATTTTAGAGTTTATAAAGAAAAATATATGATTGATAAAAATAATTCTAATTCACAAATAAAGAATGACTGGCTTCTTGATTATCGAAAGAAGGTAACTTCTCAGTTTGGAGAGGATGGTATCATCGAGAAAATATTCAGTATAATCGGTGAGACTAACAAATGGTGTGTCGAACTTGGAGCATTAAATGGTGTTCACGATAGTAATGTGTGGGACCTACTTAATAACAAAGGTTGGTCTGGAGTCTTGATAGAAGCCGACATTACGAATTATAAAAAACTCCAAGCGCTGTATGAGGGCAAAAAGAATATTGCGTGCGTCAACGAGTTTGTAAGTTTTGAAGGTGAACATTCATTGGATAAGATTTTCTCGCACACGCAGATCCCAAAGGAGTTTGATTTGTTATCCCTTGATATTGATGGAAATGAGTATCATCTTTGGGAGTCCCTTGTTAACTATTCGCCACGTGTGGCAATCATTGAATTTAATCCTAGCATCCCCAACGATATTGATTTTGTGCAACCACGCGACATGAATATTTTTCAAGGATCATCACTCCTTTCACTCTTCAGGATGGGAAAACAAAAAGGATATGAGCTTGTCTGTGTTGTTGGCGTGAACGCAATTTTTGTGAAGAAGGAATTATTCCCTATGTTTGGGATTAAGAATAACTCCCCAGAGAGTCTCTATACAGACAAAAGTGCGTATACGCGGTTATTCCAGCTTTATGATGGGACGCTCGTATTGTCCGGCTGTGATACGCTGTTGTGGCATAAGAAGAAAATTCGATCAGAAGATATTCAAATAGTTCCTCGAAGAAAGAGGTATTATCCTGCAAAAATAGACGAGCGCAAGGTCATCCGTTCTCTCAAAGACACGGTGAGGAGACTCCCTCTGTATCCTTTGTTGCTTAAGTTTAGAAATTGGCGGTTCTATGGATAATTTGTAGCTATGCATGTAACTGGAGCATATGACAATGTAATATTGTTTACCAATGGCGCTATTGGAGATTTTCTCATGGCAGGGCTTTGCGCTGATAGTGTTAGTAACATATTACAAAAAAGCGATATTACAATCATTACCCCTCGCAACACCTCACTCCTGCGAGAACTTTTTTCCGCATATCCGCACATTAAGATACGTGAGGTAAACCGCCGAAATTTTTTGCATGCTTCAACATTGCTGGCACGTATGGCATGGAAGAAAAACTTGGTAATAAATCAGGGTGTATTTAAAAAGATTCCCTTTTTTGTGTGGCTCCTTGCGCGTCTCCTGGTTGTGCACCCTGGAAGTGTTCATCTGCATTTTCTTCAGAAAGCACCACAAGGTAAATCAAAGAAAGAGGGTGTAGTCGTTTTTGATTATCATCTGTCAGTTTATGAAAATCTTGTACATCTTGTTCGTGCGCATGGCATTGAGATTTCTCCAGCGGTACCTTTGTATCGTTTCGTTGCCATTACGGATATTTTTGAACGCTACGGGTTAACACGTGATTCATACGTTGTCATTCATCCCTGTGCTTCTAGTTTTGCTCGTAGTTTGCCGACGTCGCGGTGGGTGAATATTTTTCAGTACATTACGCACCATTTTCCGGAGACGAAAATTGTCGTTACGGGAAGCATACAAGATGACGTGTTTATTCAAACAATATTCAATGCTGGTGTATCTCCGGATTCAGCTGTTACCCTCGCAGGAAAACTTTCTATGGTGGAACTCGCAAATATTATCGATGGTTCTCGTGGGTATGTAGGTGTTGATACAGGGATAACTCACCTTGCTGGTGTTTTGCAAAAACGGAGTGTTGTAATCGGCAATCTTTCAAATCCTTGCTGGCTCCCTTTCTATAATAAAAATGCTACTATTCTCACGGAACGTAAAAACTGCACCTGTGATGGGCAGAAGGGTGGAAACTGTCTGTATCAAATAGGAGGAGAACGATACTATAAATGCATGATCGACATACCTGAAGAGTCTATTTATGAGGGTGTGAGAAAAATGCTCGTCTGAAAATATATATGAATACAACTAATGGAAAAACACTGATTATTCTCTATGAAATAGGACACATTGATATTGTGCTCGCACACTTTGGCGCCGAAAAAATTAAAAGTGGACACGGTCCTGTCATTGTTCCCATTGATTACGGAATTGAACTTGCATTGCGTGATCGAGGGATACCTTTCCATTCTATGATGGATTATTCTGCGAGAAGTTCGCTTAAAGAGCGAGGTCTACTGGTCTCAGGAATAATGCGACAGATGTATACTGACGCTGAATTTAATTTTTTTGAACATAACGGCATACACCTCGGCAAAATAATTGGCTATTCTTTCGGGGAGTACGTGCTCAGGGTTTTGTACCACTTGGACATATTCGATTTTATTCTCGGGCAATTTAAAAATATAGAAACAGTCTACATTCCGGAATCGTTAATGAAGCTACCTTCAACGGTCGGTCAATTGGCGATTTTTGAGGTTCGTGTGGGTATAGACATGATGGCGTTTTTGGCGCAGAAGAAAGGAATATCACTGCATATTATTCCGTGTACGCCGGACGTGATATTGCGGGGCGGATTGCGCAGGTTCAAACAATCATTCACGAGAGGCGTTTTTATTCGATTGATCAAGATCTTTAGTAGTATTATCGCACTCTTTCGTAAGCGAACCGCGATGAAAATTTTTGTGAGTGATTATTGGTGGCATATTGATTCATTTATTACAAAAATGAATGACGTTGAGGTCACTATGATGGAACGCAAAGAGGTACAAAACGCTAGGGAGTATCTTTGGAAGTATAAGATCCGTTTCAATCATCCGCGAGACTATTCCACTATCTTTATGCGACATCGTGCGGAAAAGAAGCGTCAATTCTATGAACAAATGTGGCAGACGCTCGATGAACATTCACGTTTTTCTCAACAATTTATGTGGTACGGAATAAATTTTTGGGAAGTTGTCCGTCCAGCATACGAACATCTGGTGACTTCATTTTCTAAAGATACCGTAGAGGCGATAGAAGCGACTGAGCGAATTTTTAAGAAACAAGGAATAGGTTCGGTTATCTTGAGAGCAAGCCAGAGTGGGCAGATCCATTTTCCTATACTTGGTCTTGTTGCACACAAAATGAGTATTCCTGCCATAGAATTACAGCATGGGCTGGAATGTTCAGGGGAGTTTTCTTTGAGCGTATATAAAAATGCGGACACCCTTGCTTCGTATGGACCTTTAATCAAAAAAGAAATAGAGGGTGTACATGGCACTAATTTAAAAGTTCTTGATATTGGCTCACCTCGCTTTGATCAGTATCGAAATAAAACGATTAGTGAGGAGATAAAAAGTAAACTGAGAAAAAAGCTTAATATTGATCCTGAACGGCCGGTTCTTTTGTATATCGCCACGGATATCGTTTTGGGACAGACGCATGACACCTATAGTATGCTTCGTCTGTTCAAAAATATTGCTGAGGCAACCAGGTGCATCGAAGGACTGCAAGTGATCATAAAAATACGCCCGGGACCCGCTACAGAATATTTTCTCAAGCGCTCCCTCAAGGAGGCATTTGGTGAAAGGTGTTGTATCGCCCAATATGAAAACCTGCATGAATTGATAAGTATTGCTAACGTTGTTGCTTCCAGTTTTTCAACCGTTGTTCTTGAGACGATGATTGCGGAAAAACCGGTTGTCCTCGTCGGTTTTGATAAGAATGACCTCGTGCTGATGGAATCACATTTTCTACCGTATGAGGAGGCGTGCGCTCTACGAATTGCAAGAACAAAAGAGGAACTTGTTCAGTGTATGCGTACGCTTGTTTCGAACCCTGCCGAAGCAGTAACTCTTGTTAATAATGCAAATAATTTCCTTAAAAAGAACTTCTCTTTTGATGGAAAATCTGCCGAACGTACGGCCGTTTTTCTCGAGGCATTGAGAGATTGACCAAGATTGTCCATTCCTATATAATCCCAACATGAATAAAAAAGATTATTTAAGTGGTAAAACGATCTTGGTAACAGGCGGAACGGGCACGTTTGGGCGCGCTTTTGTAACGCGAATTCTTGCAAACAAAAGCGTGGCGAAAGTCATCGTCCTAAGCAGAGATGAATTTAAGCAGAATGAAATGTCGCGTGATTTTAAGGATAAAAGACTAAACTTCTTTTTGGGTGATGTCCGCGATTTACCAAGATTGGAACGAGCATTTTCGGGCGTTAATATTGTGATCCATGCTGCCGCCTTGAAACAGGTTCCTGCTACTGAATATAATCCCCTTGAAGCGGTCAAGACAAACATTAATGGAACGCAAAATGTGGTGGATGCCGCAGTTAACTGTGAAGTCGATAAGGTGCTCGTTGTGTCATCCGACAAAGCAGTTGAGCCGATCAATCTTTATGGTGCAACAAAACTTGTCGCTGAACGATTAACTGTCGCTTCAAACTCATACCGAGGCAAAGGAAATACAAAGCTTTCGGTCGTCCGATATGGAAATGTCATCGGCAGTCGAGGAAGTGTTATCGAGCTTGTTGAAAAACAGCGTGCCACCGGAGTTTTGACTCTTACTGACGAGCGCATGACTCGTTTCTGGATCCATATACAGGATGTTATGGAGATGGTTATCAATATTCTTGATCACATGGAAGGTGGAGAGATTTTTATTCCAAAGATGAAGAGTTTGCAAGTTGTAGATGTTTTAAAGACACTTGCCCCTGAGTGTAAATTGAAGGTTGTCGGTATCCGCCCTGGTGAAAAGCTTCATGAAAAACTCCTTACTAAACATGAGTCTGATCGCACGAGAGACCTCGGAACGATGTTTGCTATTTTGCCTGAGTTTGTAAGCTGGGCTACCAAAAATTCTTTTGCAAATAAAAAACACTTCCCGTTGGAGGCTGTATATAGCAGTGATAGCCCAGATTTTCTTCTTCCTGTAAAAGATGTCAAAAAGATATTGAAGATATGATTCCATATTCGCGCCAATGGGTTGATAAAGATGATATTCAAGAAGTTATAAAGGTTTTGAAGTCACCGTTTATTACGCAGGGTCCAAAGGTCAAAGAATTTGAAGAATCAATTGCACAGTATTGTGGCTCAACATATGCCGTTTCGTTCTCTTCCGGCACGGCAGCGCTCCATGCTGCGTATTATGCGGCTGGTCTCCATGCGGGTGATGAGGTGATCACGTCGCCACTTACGTTTGCGGCTACTGCAAACATGTTGGTTGCTGTAGGAGCAGTCCCTGTTTTTGCTGACATCGAAATTGCAACGGGTAATCTTGATCCACGCACCGTAGAAAAAAAGATAACTAAGAGAACAAAAGTGATTGTCGGAGTTGACTATGCGGGATTGCCGGTGGATATTTCTGCACTCAAGAAGATCGCAAAAAAGCACAAGCTAGTTTTTATTGAAGACGCGGCGCATGCATTGGGTGCGTCGTATGGAAAGAAAAAAGTCGGCGCACATGCCGATATGACAATGTTCAGTTTTCATCCATTGAAATCAATCACAACGGGCGAAGGAGGAGCGATTGTCACAAATAATAAGGAGTACTACGAGAAATTGTTGCTGTTTCGCAGTCACGGCATCACTAAGGATACAAAGAAACTTATTAACAAAAAAAATCCCGCATGGTACCATGAAATGCATGATCTGGGATACAATTATCGTATCACTGATATTCAAGCTGCGTTAGGGGTGAGCCAGATGAAGAAATTGGATTTTTTTGTATCGAGAAGGGGAGAGATCGCACATCGCTATCAGAAAGAGTTAGAAAATCTTCAGAATTTTGTCATACCAAAAACGTTTTCCGATCGCACTTCAAGTTGGCACTTATTTCCATTGCGCCTCGCTCCCGAAAAGAAACACCTGCGGGATTTCTGCTTTAATGAGTTACAGAAAGCGGGGATCGGCGTTCAAGTGCACTACATCCCGGTTTACCGGCATCCGTACTATGAGGCGCGGGGGTATAAAAAAGGTCTTTGTCCAAATGCTGAACTATTTTCAGAATCAGAAATTTCCATACCTATTTTCCCTGCTCTTTCTCAAAAAGATCAGACTAAAATAATCAAGGTAATCAGAGAAATAAACAAACAGTTGTAATTTAAAAAATATGAAAAAACAAAAAATAGTAAGTACAAAAAAAGGACAGGCACTTTGGGAAAAAGCAAAGCAAATAATTCCTGGAGGGAATCAGCTTCTTTCCAAGCGTTCTGAAATGTTTCTTCCAAATGGATGGCCATCCTATTACACAAAAGCTAAAGGTGCTGAAGTGTGGGATTTGGATGGGAATAAATTTATTGATATGTCTATTATGGGCGTGGGGAGTTCTCTCCTTGGTTATGCTGACTCTGATGTCAACAAGGCAGTAAAAAAGGCAATTGACAATGGGGTGGTCTCAACCCTGAACGCACCTGAGGAAGTGGAGCTTGCTGAAATGCTTTGTAAAATTCACCCTTGGGCAAAAATGGTCAGGTATGCTCGATCTGGAGGAGAGGCGATGGCTATCGCAATCCGTATCGCGAGAGCTTTTACAGGCAAAGATAAAGTTGCTTTTTGTGGGTATCATGGCTGGGCTGATTGGTATCTTTCGGCAAATTTGTCTGATGATAAAAACCTAGATGGGCACCTTCTCCCTGGCCTAGAGCCACGCGGTGTGCCACGTGGGTTGAAAGGTACCTTACTTCCTTTCCATTTTAACCACATTGAAGAGCTTGAGGATATTGTGGCAAATCATGGCAAAGAGTTAGGCGTCATTGTTTTAGAGCCGATGAAAAATGCGGAGCCTAAGGATGATTTTCTCAAGAAAGTTCGCGCTATCGCAGACAAGACGGGCGCAGTCCTTATTTTTGATGAAGTGAGTATCGGTTGGAAGATGAATTTTGGAGGATCACATCTCTTATATGGTGTTAACCCTGACATCGCAGTTTTTGCAAAAGCTATCAGCAACGGTTTTGCGATGGCGGCAATCATCGGTACTCGTGAAGTAATGCAGTCAGCACAGGTAACATTTATTTCCAGCACCAACTGGACAGAAAGACTCGGTCCTGTGGCGGCGCTTGCAACATTGAAAAAAATGAAACGATTGAATGTTGCGAAAAAGCTTCAAATTATTGGGAATAAGGTCAAAAAAATCTGGAGCGATAAGGCTAAAAAGAATGGTCTATCTATTACAACTGGTGGTCTACCTCCATTTAGTAATTTTACCTTTGCGCATGGCGATAAACATCAAGCACTTAAAACTCTGTTCATTCAAGAGATGCTCCAGAGAGGGTTTCTTGCTTCAAATATGGTTTTTGCGAGTTATGCACACACGGATGCAATTTTAAAGAAGTACGAAAAGGCCGTCGATGAAGTATTCAAAATCTTGAAAGAGGCTCTTGATACGAATACGGTCGAAAAACGCCTGAGAGGTCCGGTAGCCCACACTGGATTCGCTCGGTTAAACTAGATATGAATATGGAAGGGATATTTCTTATTATTGGTGCCGGATCAATTGGCCGTCGACATGCGCAGAATGCGCGCTTTTTGGGTTTGCGTACGATTGTGTGTGATGTCGATATTGAGCGCGCCAAAAAACTTGCCGAGGAAACAGATTCAGAAAAGTTTTATGAGGATTACAAAAAAGCGTGTGAAGACAATCCTGAGATTACTGCAGCAATAATCGCCACGCCGTCTCAATTTCATATTGAAAATGCACAATTCCTCGCCGAGAAAGGAATACATATTTTTATTGAAAAGCCACTTGCTACGGCGTTTGAGGGAATAGATGACCTCATAAGAACAATTGAGTCAAAAAATGTCGTGGTAATGATGGGGCAATCGTATAGATTCCATGAGGGTTATTTGTCTGTGAAGAAACTTTTTGAAGATGGTGTGATAGGAGAGATCTATCACGTGAACTTGTTGAGTGGTCAGTATTTACCGGACTGGCATCCGACGATGGATTACCGAACAGAATATGCGGCGCAGAAGAAACTCGGTGGTGGCGCGCTGTTTACCAGTATGAGTCATTTGTTTGATTCTATGGGGTGGCTCTTTGGCGAGATAGAAGAACTCTCAGGATGGAGAGCACGGCTGAGCGATTTGGAAATGGACGTAGACGATAGCGTTTTTTGTCTCATGAAGACGGATCGCAATATTGTGGTGATGTGCCAAACAGATTTTTTGCAGAGAATATCAAAGAGTTACATGGTCGTCGTTGGGGAAAAGGGGACGATAGAGGTTGATTTTATAGCACATGAAATCACGGTGGAGCTTCCAGGGGAGCAATCCTTGGTGCAAAAATATTCTTTTGAGCCAAACAAGAGATATGTCGAAGAGTTGAAGCATTTTGTACAATTAATAAAAGACGGGTCCGTAAAACATTCTCTCGATATTCACGCCGGCGAACGGGTCGTGAAGCTCCTCCTTAGTGATAAGATAAAGGCAGTTACAAAAATTTAGTCATTGTATTAAATATATGATCGTCTGCATCATCCAAGCAAGAATGGGTTCAACACGACTACCGGGAAAAGTCTCGAAACTTATTCTCGGGAAACCGATGCTCGTGCATCAAATTGAGAGAGTGAAGCAATCACGGTTTGTTGATAGGGTTGTTGTTGCAACCACGATTAAGGACGAAGATGACATTATTGCACGCATGGCGCAGGAGGCTGGTGTAGAATGTTTCCGAGGGAGTGAATCAGATGTTCTCGATCGTTACTACCAAGCGGCACGAGAAGCACAGGCGGATATTGTCGTTCGGGTAACAGGGGATTGCCCACTCTCCGACCCAAAGGTCATCGATGAAACGATAGAGTATTTTTTGAAGAATGCTACGGACGTTGATTATGCCTCAAAACCATCCAATTATCCCGAAGGGCTTGATATGGAAATCTTTTCATTTAGCACGCTTGAGCGGGCATGGAAAGAGGCAGTGAAGCCGTCAGAACGTGAACATGTAACACCGTATGTGTATAACCATCCGGAGATGTTTCGTGTGCGAGCATGGCAGAGTGGTGTTGAGGATTTTTCTGCAATGCATTGGTCGGTGGATACTCCTGAAGATTTTATTTTTGTTACGAAAATTTTTGAGAACCTCTATCCTCAAAACTCGGTTTTTTCAAAAGATGAGGTGCTCAACCTTTTGTCGGAAAAGCCTGAATTACACTCGATTAATGTTGGTGGAACGGGGTATGAAGGATATCATAAATCATTAAAAGAAGATGAACAGTTTCAACAAAAGCACGATCTCTATGAACGTGTGGTTGGTTTTGAACCTGATGCAATCGTATTGATATCCGGAGGTATCGTAAAAGAGGTGACGCAGGATGGGGTGACTAAGTATCGTTCTACGCGAACTGATGAGGGGGATGCTTTTGGTATCCTGTGGGGAGAGGCGCGTGTTCTGGCTGTTGCGGAATTGGCAGGATTCTTCCCTAAAGCAATGATTATAGCAACGGGCGCACATCACCCTGAGCAAGCACAGGCGACTGTTTTTCAGAATGAATTGGAACAACTTTCAATTCTGCGAAATAGAATCATTCTAGAAGAGCAGTCGACAGACACACTTTCTCAGATTGGCGAAACGATGAAAATTGTTCACGAGAGAGGATTGAGGTGTGTCGTGTTTATTACAAATGAATACCATATTCCACGTGTGCGTGCGATGTACGAACATTTTGAAACATTGATGCAACCCGACGCTGAAACAAAGCGCATCGTAAACGAATGTAAACTTCGAGGCGTGCAGGTGCAGTTCACTGCTGCAGAGTCTATTTTACCCTATCGGGATAAAAAGTTTATAGAAATTATTGATACGGTAAAAAAAAGTCCTGCATATTTAAAACGCGTGCAAAACGAAGAACGGGGGACTGCAATGGTAATACATGGCGAATATGGGAAACAGGGGACTGCACGCGAGGATAAATTGGAGAGAGAGGTATAAATTGATGGGTTTGCACAGAATCGTCTTTCTTGTAGTATAGTAAAGATATTGAACATAATATGGGAATAGAAAGAAAACAATTTTTTGAGAGCTTGCCAAAAAACCTTACCTATGAGCCGGTAGAGGTGGTTACCATCGGCAACAGGCTGGTGGGTAAGGGTCAACCGGTGTTCGTTATTGCTGAAGTAGGGGCAAATCATCGAGGTAAAATTGAGGAGGCACTTAGATCAATAGAGCTTGCTGCTGAGGCGGGTGCAGATGCGATAAAGTTTCAGCATTTGACGCATGATAAAATTGCTGCGGATACTATTGTATATGAAGAATGGCACGGGAAACCCGTGGGTGCATTTTCGGAATTTTATCGGTCGGCCGAGATCCCATTTGAGTGGACAGATAAACTCATTGCTCATGCAAAGAAACATAATATTATGTTTCTCTCGTCTCCGTTTGATAAAGATGCCGCTGATTTTCTTGAGACGGCAGGAGTGCCAGCATTTAAGATTGCATCGTATGAAATGACTGATGATGTTCTCTTGCGATATATTGCGCGAAAGGGAAAACCAATCATTTTGTCGACTGGCATGGCGTATCTAGAAGAAGTCGCACACGCAGTGCGCGTGATCCAAGAAGAGGGGAACAATGAGATTATTTTGCTCCACTGCATTTCAATTTACCCGCCAAAAAGTTTTGCTGATCTAAATCTTCGTGCTATAGAAACACTTGAGGAGGCGTTTAAACTTCCTGTCGGGTATTCTGATCATTCCAAGCCCCCATTTCTCGCTGCTCCTATTGCTGCGGTGGCACTTGGTGCGTGTGTCATAGAGAAGCACTTTACTACGGAACGAGATGGAGGAAGTAATGATGATCTTAATTCTCTCGAGATTGATGATTTTAAACGCACGGTTGAGGAAATTCGTAACGCTGAGCAGGCGCTTTCAAGAGTGGGCATCAAGCAACCTGTTTCTGGTGAGGATCATGCATTAGGCAAGGACGAGATTGCGGATAGGTGGGCGCGTCGCTCGCTCTATGCTATACGAGATATTCCCGCAGGGTCACTCCTGACTGAGGATATGATTATCACCCTTCGTCCATGGGGAGGTATCGCGCCAAAAGATGCAGGGCTTGTCATTGGGAAAAAAGTACTCCGCGCCATTAAGGCTCGCGCGCCGATTACTTGGGAGGATTTTTTAGAAACAAAATGAAAAAAATAATACATAAAGGAAAAATACTGGACAAGAAGGAAGGTGTTTCGATTATCGAATGTATTTCGTGTGGCTTTAAACATGTTAATCCAATTCCTTCCGAAGAAGAGCTTGCAAAGTTTTACGAAGAAGAGTTCTACTCAAAGGGAAAACCGAATTATTTTAAAGAAACAAAGGAGGATCTTTCGTGGTGGATGGCAACGTACAATAATTACTACACTCTCTTAGAGACGTACACTAAAGGAAGAAAAATTTTAGATGTTGGCTCTGGCCCTGGACATTTTTTGGTGTGTGGCAAGAAGCGAGGATGGGATGTTCTCGGGTTGGAGCCTTCTGTTGACGCATGGGAATATTCTAAACGTCGCAAGCTCGCAGTGGTAAATGATTTTTTTAGCTATGAGTCTGCGAAACAGTACGGACCTTTTGATGTTATTCATGCAAGTATGGTCCTTGAACACGTTCCGAATCCAGCTACTTTTATCGAGGATATGAAGAAGTTGTTAAAGCCGAATGGTATTATTGCGATTTTTTGTCCTAATGATTACAATCCTTTGCAGGAAATACTGCAGAAGAAGCTTAAATTTAAGCCATGGTGGGTTGTGCCAACACATCACCTCAATTATTTTGATGCCAATTCGATGGGAAACTTACTTTCTAAAACTGGATTTGAAGTTAAGGAAAGTCTCAGTACGTTCCCCATGGAATTCTTCCTTCTTTCAGGGAAAAACTATGTGAAAGATTCAGCGCTCGGGAGGGAATGTCATCGTGAGCGAAAAGAGTTTGAAATGAATCTTTATCGAGAGAACAGCATACTATTGAATTCGATATACAGAACACTTGGAACACAAGGGATTGGTAGAGAATTCATTATTATTGCACGCAAAAAATAATATTATGCGATCACCACATGAATTTTTCTCAACTATAAAAGTTGTAGCTTTTGATTTTGACCAAACGCTTGTGGATGAGCAGTCTCTGGTGCGACACCGATGGCAGAAAACTCTTGAGAATTTTTCTCACATGCACCCCGATCTTCAAAAGACGTTCTTTTCGATTTTTGAAGCAAAAGGGTATAAATATAAAAATCATCTAGACGACACGTTCTGCGTGTTGGGGTTGCCCGAGGACTACAAAGATTCACTGATCAGTTCTTTCCGTAAGGAACAGGGTGACAAGGAGTATGTGAACGAGTATTCGCGAGAAGTTATTAAACTGCTTAAGCAAAAAGGGTTTCGTATCGGCATCATTACTGATGGATTGAAGAGTTATCAGGAACAGAGAATTGTGCGCGCAGGTTTCAGTGAATTGTGCGATTTTATTTACTATGGGGATGAACATCAAAAGCCAGACCCTGCCTTTTTTAATATGTGCATTAAAGAGGAGGGAATCCTTCCTCACGAACTTCTCTATGTGGGCGATCATCTTATAAAAGATATCGAAGGCGCGCTTGCTGTTGGTTCTATTGCGTGTTATATTGGGAACGAACAAAGCGTGCCGTTGCCACTGGAGGTACTCTCCTTTACAACGATGCAGCATTTCTATCAATGGCTGGAACAGAAATAAAAAAAGGATTACTGGTGGTAAGTGGTGGTATTCTCCAGACATTTGCGCTTAAGCGGGCTCGGGAGCTTGGTATAGAAACATATCTCGTTGATGGTTCCGAGCACTGTGCCGCCCGCAATCTCGCTGATCATTTTTATTTGATTAGCACGAGGGACGCTGATGGAATTGCCACACTTGCCAAGGATCTGGCTTCTCAGGGAAAGATTCAAGGCGTGTATACACAAGGAGCCGATGTTGAACATATTGTGGCTCTTGCGGCTCACGCCGCGGGACTTCCGGGAATTGACCCCGAGAGCGCTTTTAATTGTAATAATAAAGTACGTACACGCCGCCTTCTTACAGAACATGGTGTGAGCAAAGTTCCGTTTGTCGTTGTGGAAAGTTTGGCAGATGCCGATACTCTGGTCGCTCGTGTTGGGTACCCTTGTTATGTGAAGCCGATAGACAATTCAGCATCACGTGGCATGACGCGACTCACCTCTTCGGCAGGGCTGAGTAAGGCGATAGAAGATGCTCTCAATGCATGCTTTATAGAAAAAGCTGTTCTGATTGAAAAAGAAATCACTGGCATTGAATACAGCGTCGACACAATTTTATATAATGGAGTTCTTTATCCTGCAGGTATTTCTGACAGAGTTTTTCAAACAAAGGAAGCATACGCGGTGCAGTCGGGGTCGCGAACCCCGTCGCTTCTTCCTGCGGCAACTCAAGATGAGATGTATCGAAAAATGAGAGATGCTGCGAAGGCAGTTGGTATTTCTGATGGTGCATTTAAAGGGGATCTTATTGTACGGGATGATACTGGAGAGGTGGAGATTATTGAAATAACTGCGCGTACCTCGGGTGGACATGATTCACAACTTCGCAAACCACTTTCGTTCGGGATTGACCTTATGAAGGCGACCATGGATATTGCGCTTGGTCAGCCACTTGACCCTCTCGATCTCATTCCTCGATGGGTGAAATGGTCTTCCACCTTTGCTATTTTCCCAGAACCAGGTATTGTGAAAAAAATATCAGGACTTGATGAAGCCCTAGCAATTCCCGGTGTTGCCGACATCACTCTCCTTGTTAAAGAGGGGGATATGGTGAAGCCGTACATACATTCAGCAACCCGTACCAACTTTATTACGTGCGTGACAGATACTTACGAACAATTACTTGCCCTTGAAAATAAAATTCGTGACACGCTTCATATAGAAACTATCCCTGCGTAGCCCTTGTGTTTTGATTAAATATGTGTTATTCTATATTTAGAAGTACCATATAAAAAAGGAGGGCTATTATGCCTAAAGAGGATAACAGGGTTTTGGTCGGAATGAACGGTTTTGGGCGCTTCGCCCTCAACTTGTTATGGTGGTGGTTTAACGACCGCCATGCGCCGTACCGGATTGGGTTTATCAATGATGAACAGTTAACACCGGAGAAGATTTCCTCAATCATCAAAAGTGATTCACTGGTAACTGGTTTCCGGAAATGCAAAATTGTGTTAACGGGAACAGTCTTGATGATTCAGGCACCGGACGGAAGGACAGAACACATCTCTATCTCGAGTGGCCCTGCAGAAAGGGCGGGATGGCTTGGTGAACCGGGAATTTTCTTCGAGTGTTCAGGGGGGCGGTCATCGGGAGCAGATCTATGTAGGCCGTTTCTGGTCGGTAAGACCAAGACGGTCATTGTGTCAGCGACCTGCTATGACGCCGATGCAACGCTTGTTATGGGGTATAACCACGAGAGTTTTGACCCCACGAAACACAAGGTTGTATCGTACGGCTCATGTACAGTCAACCCTGGCGTAGTGCTTACGGCAACAATGAACGACATGTTCTGCGTCGTAGGATGCACCGTGCACGTTATCCATAATGTGCAGGAGCATCGTCTCCTTTATAGCGAGACGCAGACTCTTCAGCGTAAGTTTTGCACATTGGAGCGGATGGCGCCGCAGTTGTTACCGTTTCTTAACGGAAAGATTGCAGTGAAGTACACCGTTATCCCATGGGCAGGTGCGTCAATCATTGATTTCGCGTTCCGGGTTGAAAAACCCGTGACAAGAGAAGAAGCGGTTGGTGTGCTCAAAGAGGCAGTCGGGAAGAGTGGTCGTCTCGACGGTCTTATCGGAATGGTGTCTGTAGACAACGGGCCTGGAGCCCATATTGGGTCTCCCTACTCGATGGTAATCGTCGAAGATGAAATCGAGGTTGTAGGTGACATCATTCATCTCTTCGGGTATTTTTACAACGAGGGGTCGGGCATCAGGATGCATGAACTCGCGAAACATATCGTTGCGAAGCTATAGCAATTCATTTCAGTCATGATGCCCCCAGCTTTAAAAACTGGGGGCATTTTTTTATGCTCGGCAAAGTTTTTTTCAGTGGCCAAAGATGATATACTCGGGTATACGCTATCTGTATTTATATGAAAAAAGACAAGATTAGGTTAATTACTATTTTTAAATATGTTTTCGGTCGATACAAGGCCCAAGTCATCCTTCTCGTTGCTCTCGGTTTTTTTGGAGGGATATTGGAAGGTATTGGGGTGGGTGCGGTTATTCCCGCCCTGTCTTTTCTCTTGGGAAACGGTAGTCAGGTGGAGAACAGTGCCATTTCCCAGACCATAAAAGTTTTTTTTGATTTTTTCTCAATACCATTCAGTTTCAGATATCTTTTGGCAATGGTCGCAGCGCTTTTTATCGGGAGAGCGTTTATTCTTGGGATATTTACCTATGTGCGCGCACGCATTGGAGCAGAATTCATTAATGCGGAAATGGCGGATATTTTATCGGCAACGTTCAGTGCTCGTTGGCCATTTCTTTTAAGGCAAAAAATAGGATATGTGCAAAACACGGTCGTGTCCGATGTGCGTCGTAGTGCAAATCTTTTAGATGTTTTTACACAGATTATCCAGTCGTTTAGTGGACTCATTATTTATTTAGTCTTCGCACTCAGTATATCCCCAAGGATTACGCTTGTTACTCTTGCTGCTGGCGTAGCTCTCGTTTATATCTTGCGACCACTGGTAAAGAAAACTCAATCAGTGAATGAGCAAGCGAGCCTCGTGGATAAACAACTTTCTCATCATATAACTGAGCATCTTGGCGGACTTAAGGTGGTAAAAGCATCAGGAGAAGAAGGTAGGGTTTTTGAGAAAGCAAAGGAGCTTCTTTTGTCTTTGCGTACTCTTTATGTGCGGAATATTGTAGTACACGCACTTGGCACAATCTTTATTCAGCCATTCAGTGTAGTTTTTGTTATCATCATTTTTTCATTTGCGTATAAAACTCCAGGTTTTAATATAGCCGTATTTGCTGCAACACTCTATCTCATTCAGAAAATATTTATTTATTTACAGTCGGGGCAAGGCGCGCTTCATTCGGTGAGCGAGCTTCTGCCGTATGTGGCGAATGTTATTAATTTTAAAAAGGACCTTGTTGAAAATATAGAAGTCGAACCTAAAGAGCGCGACCCTTTCAAGTTCAATACCTCGCTTCAGTTTAACAATGTAGGTTTTTCTTATGGACAAGGGTCTGACACTGTTCTAAAAAATGTAACCTTCACCCTAAGAAAAGGAGAAACAATTGGACTTATTGGACCGTCAGGAGCGGGAAAAACATCAGTAGCAGATCTGTTCCTCCGCCTTTTCAAACCAACGGCAGGAGAGATTACCCTCGACAGTGTTAATATTCAAGACATAGATCTTCGAGAATGGCGTTCGCGCATTGGCTACGTTTCGCAAGATATTTTCCTCGTCAATGAAACAATACGTCACAATATCCAGTTTTACGAGAACACACTCTCGCAAGAAGATATTGAAAGAGCCGCAAAACAGGCGCATATCTATGATTTTATCGTGGGCCTACCTGAAGGATTTGATACGATTGTTGGAGATAAAGGAGTAATGCTTTCTGTTGGACAACGACAGCGAATTGCCTTAGCGCGGGTGCTTGCTCGTCGACCGGAAATCTTGGTGCTTGATGAAGCGACAAGCGCTTTGGATAATGAATCGGAACTCTTGGTTCAAAAGGCTATTAACGAACTCCATGGAACGGTGACGGTGTTTATCATCGCTCACCGCCTCTCTACTATTATGAACGTGGACAAACTTTTAGTTTTAAGAGAAGGAATGATTGAAGAGGAAGGGAAGCCGCAGGATTTATTGCAAGATAAAGATTCATATTTTTACAAGGTAAATAATAAACACCATAGTCACTAATCGTGTAGCCTGAACAGTCTTTTGGGAAATATGGTACGATAGTACATTATGAACACACAAAAAATAATAGCGAACATTGTGGTTGCCATGGGATTTGTGGCGGTGCCGTTTATTCCATTCATTGTGTTGGGGAATAGTACATTCTTTCCATTTATCGTCGGCAAGAATTTTGCGTTTCGGGTGATTGTGGAAATTATGCTTTCCGCATGGGTGGTTCTCATGGCAATAGACCCCGCGTACCGTCCACGCAAGAGCTATCTTCTTGGTGCCCTCGTTGCGTTCCTCGCTATTATCACACTCACAGGACTCTTGGGTGAAAATCCAGAAAAAAGTTTTTGGTCTAACTTTGAGCGTATGGAAGGCGTGATTACGTACCTGCATCTCTTCGCATATTTTATTGTGGCATCTACCGTGCTTTCGGTACGTGCAATGTGGCGCACGTACCTTAATTTTCATGTTGGGGTTGGTGTTGCGATGGCGATGTATGGGGTGTTGCAATGGGCGGGAATGCTCACTGTAGTACAAGATGGTATTCGCGTAAACGGCACACTTGGAAATGCTGCGTACCTTGGAACGTATGCACTCTTCAATATTTTCCTCGCACTCTTTTTGATGGTGCACACAAGTGTGACCGAAACTGGTGCGCGTATGAGAATGCTATTGTATGGCGCAGTCGCCATTCTACAAACGTTTGTGCTCTATCACACCGCGACCCGTGGCGCGATGTTGGGACTCATTGTGGGGGTTGGTATTGCAATGATCCTCATCGCACTCTTTGAGCGTGAGCGTCTCATGTTAAGAAAAATAGCGATCGGTACGCTCCTTGCACTCACTCTTTTTGTAGGCGGATTCATTGTACTTCGTGATACTTCGTTCGTTCGTGAAAGTCCTGTGCTCGCGCGCTTTGCGTCCATTTCGCTTACAGAGAAAACTACCAAGTCGCGCTTCATGGTGTGGAATATGGCATATCAGGGTTTCAAAGAACATCCAATTCGTGGATGGGGGATGGAGAATTTCAACTATGTGTTCAATGAATACTACAACCCCAATATGTACGACCAAGAGCAGTGGTTCGACCGCGCGCACAATGTATTTTTTGATTGGTTGATCGCGGGTGGTTTCCCGGCACTCCTTGCATACTTATCACTTTTTGGATGTGCGCTCTACTGTATCTGGCGACGTGCTCGTACACTTTCTGTCTTAGAAAAAAGCGTACTCACGGGGCTTTTGGGAGGATATTTTTTTCAAAATCTTTTTGTATTCGATAATATTACGAGTTTAATTTACTTCTTCACGATTCTTGCGTTCGTGGAAAGTATAAGTAATAAATTGCCCGTAGTAGAAAAAAAGAAGGGAACCAAAGAAGAAGTTTTGCAAGGTGTTTCTGAAGATGTGTCATATGTGGTGTCGGGTGGGGCGCTCGTGCTCGCACTCGTGCTCATTTATGTAGTGAACTATGCAGGATACAAACAGAATACGACACTACTCCGTGCACTCAGCGAGCGCTCAGCGACACTTGGTGCCGCACATAATCTCGCGCTCTTTAAAGAGGCACTTTCGTATGATTCGTTTGGTACTTCGGAAGTGCGTGAACAGTTGGCACAAATTTCTCTTTCGGGGATTGAACGCGGTAAAGAATTGACACGTACTCAACAAGAGTTTCTTATACTTGCGGATCGTGAACTCACCACACAAGCAGAAACACTTCCACAGGATGCACGTTATCAGTTATTTACCGGAAGTTTCTTTAGTCGCGTGGGGATGTTCGGGCAAGCAATTGTGTATTTGGAAAAAGCACACGCATTGTCACCCGCAAAACAAACGATTATGTTTGAACTAGGTAATGCGTATTATAAAAATGGAAATACAGAACAGGCGGAGCAGATCTTTAAACAGGCATACGAACTTGCACCAGAGTATGACGAAGCAAGAATGTTTTACGCACAGATATTAACGGCAAATGGGAAAGATAGTGAAGCACAGAAAATACTTGGGGCGGGGAAGTAGGTCAAGATCATTTATTTTATGAGAGCGTAAAAAATTAATAGCCCTCACTCCGGAGAGTGAGGGCTATGTGTTGCTAAACAAAAAATACTGGCGGTCCGGTCGTGGTCTTATGCGCCGAACTTGCCGTGCCCGGGAATGTCGTGGGCGCCGTGCAATCTGTCGTTCACTTTGGTGCTCTCGTTGGTCCTGGCCATGGCGTCAGCCGTCACAAAGGTTTTACCTACGTTTTTGGTTATTCTTCCGTTCGGCGGCATAAAACCTCCTAATTGTTGGGTCATTATTGACCAGAACTAGTGCCCGATAGAATAGGACCTTTCGTATCTATGTAGTATTATACACCCATTACGTTCTTTAGTCAAGTTGCAAGCTTTTACCGTGCGCATATACTAGGAAAGCGGATACTTTCTAGATATCCCGCACATATTACATTATTACGTTCAAATATAATAACCATTAATTAATCTATGAGTACAAAACGAAAAATTACTCCCCTTGGTGATCGCGTCTTGGTACGCGCCCTTGTGCCCACGACTAAAACAAAGAGTGGTATTATTATTCCTGATACCGCAGGAAAAGAACGTCCCGAACAAGGTACTGTGGTAGCGGTGGGACTCGGACGCACGACAGACGCAGGGGTTGTCATTAAACCTACGGTCAACGTTGGCGATGAAATTTTATTCTCAAAGTATGGTCCCGATGAAATTAAAATTGATGGAGAAGAATTTTTTATTCTCAGTGAGTCGAATATTTTAGCAATAATCAAATAATTTTTCCTTTACATTTTTATTATGGCAAAACAAATTCTTTTTGATGCAGAGGCGCGCAAAGCACTTAAGGCGGGAATTGATAAAGTAGCAGATGCGGTAAAAACAACGATTGGTCCACGCGGGCGTAATGTTGTGCTTGATCGTGGTTATGGTACGCCCACGATTACGAACGATGGCGTATCTATTGCGAAAGATATTTCGCTTCCCGATAAGTTTGAAAATATGGGCGCAGAAATTATCAAAGAAGTTGCTACAAAAACAAATGAAATCGCCGGTGATGGTACGACGACGGCGGTAGTTCTGATGCAGGCAATCATCGCCGAGGGCGTGAAGCAGACCGCGATGGGGGTAAATGCGATGGGGATTAAGCTCGGCATTGAAGCGGCAAAGAGAGATGTGGTAGATGCGCTCAAATCTCTCGCGAAACCTATCAAGAGTAAAGAAGAAATTATGCAGGTAGCGACGGTGTCAGCAGAATCAAAAGAGCTTGGAAAAATTATTGCTGATACGATTGATAAAGTAGGCAAAGATGGTGTCGTGACCGTAGAAGAGTCGCAGTCATTTGGCGTGGATCGTGAAATTGTGGAAGGTCTCGAGTTTGACCGTGGGTACATTTCGCCGTATATGATCACCAACCCTGATCGTATGGAAGCAGAGTATCGCGATGTGCCAATCCTCATTACTGATAAGAAGATTTCTTCAGTGAAAGATATTTTGCCGTTGCTCGAAAAGCTTGCACAGAGTGGTAAAAAAGATTTGGTTATTATTGCGGACGATGTGGATGGCGAGGCGCTTGCAACGTTTGTTCTCAATAAATTGCGCGGAGGGTTCAATGCACTCGCGATCAAAGCTCCAGGATACGGAGATCGTAAAAAAGAAGTTTTGGAAGATATCGCAATTACGACAGGTGGAACGGTTATTTCAGAGGAACTCGGTATGAAACTCGAAAGTGCTGAAGTTTCAATGCTCGGCAAGGTGACTAAAATTATTGCGACGAAAGACAAGACTATTATTGCAGGTGGTAAAGGTAAAAAATCAGACATTGAGGCGCGTATTGCGACACTCAAGGCACAGGTAAAAGAAGCGAAGTCAAAGTACGATGTAGAAAAACTTGAAGAGCGTATCGCAAAACTTTCTGGTGGCGTTGCCGTGATCAAAGTTGGCGCAGCAACAGAAACTGAAATGAAATACCTCAAACTGAAAATTGAGGATGCGGTCAATGCAACCAAAGCAGCAATTGCAGAAGGCATCGTTCCAGGAGGTGGTACGGCACTTATTAAGGTTGCCGTCGCGCTCGCGGGGAAACAGCACAAAAATACGGGGAGTTTTGATGCAGAATTTAAAGTAGGGTATCAGATTTTACTTAAAGCACTTGAGGCACCTCTTCGTCAGATCGCGATAAATGCAGGGAAAGATGATGGTGCGGTGATTGTAGAAAAAGTAAAAACCGCAAAGGGAAACGCTGGGTATGACGCGCTTGCTGATGAAATAGTACCCGACATGCTCGCTGCGGGAATTATTGATCCGGTGAAGGTTACTCGAAGTGGTGTAGAGCATGCGGCAAGTGCTGCAGCAGTTCTTTTGACGACCGAAGTTGCTATTGCTGATGAAGAATCTCGTGACGACAAACCAATAATGCCTAATATGGGTGGTATGGGGGCAGGGTACTAGTTTTGCAATATGGCTGTTTTGAACACAGAAAACACAAGGTCAAACCTTGTGTTTTCTGTGTGGTGTGAAATACTAATTATATTAGTATTATAAGAGTAAATATATATCATATATGGATAATTATATTGAGGTGTTGAAAAAATATGCCTTGTTTAATGGAAGGGCTGGCAGAAAAGAGTATTGGATGTTCACGCTCGTTAATGTCCTCATTATGCTTGGTTTCAATTTCCTTTCCTTTGCACTTGATTCAACTTTTATTCAGGTTCTCGGTATTGTATATCTCCTTGCGGTGCTCGTTCCTTCTCTTGCGGTGTATGTGCGTAGACTTCACGATACCAACCACAGCGCATGGTGGATACTTCTTGGTCTCATTCCTATTGTTGGCAGTATTATCCTTCTTATTTTCTTGGTTACGGACAGTCAGGCAGGTGATAACATATACGGAACAAATCCAAAAGGGGTACCAGTCCCACAGATTCAGGCCTCTCTGTAATAGTGTTTGTTTTGTGGTATAATAGTTGGATAAGCATTTAGTAGTATGAGGTGAAAAACGCTCCTCATTAAATAAACTTAATTATGAATATCGTATATATTATTTTAGGAATCATCGCTGTTGTCGCTATATGGGCAATCATCTCGTACAATGGTTTTATAAGACTGGTGAATCGCACGAAGGAAGCGTGGGCAGATATTGATGTACAACTCAAACGTCGTTATGACCTCATTCCTAATCTCGTCGAGACGGTAAAAGGATATGCCACACACGAGAGCGCAGCATTTGAGAATGTTACGAAAGCGCGCGCACAAGCACTCGGTGCACAGTCAGTACACGACAAAGAGGTTGCAGACAATATGGTAACGTCAGCACTCAAGACAATTTTTGCAGTGACCGAGGCGTACCCAGACCTCAAAGCAAATCAGAATTTCCTCGCGCTTCAAGCAGAACTTTCTGATACTGAGAACAAAATTCAGGCAGCACGTCGTTTTTACAACAGTAATGTACGCGATCTTAATACCGCTATTGAAGTATTTCCGGGAAATATCATCGCAGGTGTGTTCAATTTTGGTAAACAGGAATTCTTTGAGCTTGGTAACGATGCTGCTCGTGAGCCAGTAAAAGTTAGTTTCTAATCGTCAGAAATGGCAACCCTTTATACGCACCAAGATCAAAATAAGCACAAAACATGGCTTCTTATGGCTGTGTTTTTTGTCGTAGTGATTGCTATCACATGGGGGTTTAGCTATGTGTATCAAAATCCGCTCATTCTCTATGTTGGAGTGCTGTTCAGTGTTGGTATGAATATCTGGAGTTATTGGTATTCAGATACGTTGGTTATCAAAATGTCTGGCGCACAGCCCATAACACGCGAACAGTATTTCTATTTATGGAACGCTGTTGAAAATCTCTCTATTACCGCGGGGCTTCCTATGCCAAAGACTTACATCATCCACGATGATTCGCCTAATGCATTTGCGACAGGGCGCGACAAAGAGCATTCGGCAATTGCGGTTACCACGGGACTTCTTGCAACACTCAATAAAAATGAACTTGAGGGAGTAATTGCACACGAGCTTTCGCATATCGGTAACCGCGACACACTTCTGGCGACCGTGGTGGTTGTACTCGTTGGTTTTATCGCTATTATGTCGGATCTGGCCTTACGAACATCGCATCTAGGTGGAGGGCGCGATCGTGACAATCGTGCGGGCGCAATTCTGATGATCGCGGGTATTGTTCTTGCAATCCTCGCGCCGATCGTTGCACAACTTATCCATCTTGCGATCTCGCGCAAGCGTGAATTTCTTGCCGACGCTTCGGGTGCACTTCTTACTCGCTATCCCGAAGGACTTGCATCCGCGCTAGAGAAAATTTCTGCATACCCTCACGGACTTGCGCGCAAGAATACTGCAATGGCACATTTGTATATTGCGAATCCTTTGAAAAATGGTGGCACTGCTTCTTTTATGTCAAAGATCTTCAGTACGCATCCGCCGATACAAGAGCGCATAGCTACATTACGTGGCGCAGAAAAATAATCTTTCAATAGGTGTATTACAGTGTGGTATTTCGTCTACCTATTTTGTAAAATTAAATAACAATATCGACGTATAATATACTATAGTATATTATACGTCGATATTAAAATTAATATGAAAAAATACAATAAGGGAGAAATAGCAGAAATGATACTTTCGTTGATATTAGCTACGGGGGTAGTTGCAGTGGCGGTTACGATGCCTAATGCGGTACAGCTTTTTAAATATTTTAAACCGAGAAATACCCCTGAGCGAGATAGAATTAAAAAATCCCTTATTCGTCTTGAAAAACAAGGACTCGTTATGAGGAAAAATGTGGGAGAGGATGGTTTTATTTTAACCACAAAAGGAGAAGAAAAAGCTTTACGTCATAAACTTGAAGTAATGAAGATCACCCATCAAGATAAATGGGATGGAAAATGGCGTATTGTTATGTTTGATGTCTCAGAAAATAAAAAACAGGCGCGACGTTCAATAAATTTTGCTCTTAAAAAACTTGGGTGTGTTCAGTACCAAAAATCTGTTTTCATTACCCCATTTCCTTGCAAAGAAGAAATTGATTTTGTAGGCAGATGTTTTAATGTGAGGAAGGACATCAAACTTATACTCGCTGAACGTATCGAGGGTGATGACATACTTAGAAAGACTTTTAAAATATAATTTTTTTTACACCCCCGACGTATAATATACTATAGTATATTATACGTCGATAGCGATGGCGAGAATTTTATTTTAGTGGGTTATTAATTAAATACCTAATCTCAGCTACAAGATCATAGGTATTAGGTTTGGACGCCAATAGAGTACTACGAGCTATTATTTTTTTAATAACAATCGTGCGATGCGGATTTCTTCGAATGAAATATCTTTACTGAGGAGTGCTTTTGTGGGGGTGAGTAAATACACGCCACCATGCATACCGCTCTTATTGAGTGCTTGAATAATTTTTTGAAGTCGTGCTTTTGGCATATTTTTTTCGAGTGGGGAGAGATCTACAGTGGGGTCATTTTCTTTGATTTTTTCTAAATGGTCCAAAATAGTGCCTAGTTTAAGTGCTCGTATTGCGACAATTTCTTTTAGCATTTTTCCTTCACGTACGAGACGTATTGTTTCCTCGGTAGTGTCTACTTTTTTTGCTTTCACGTTCTTTTGCGGTGCTACTTTTCTAAGATGCTCCTGATGACTACGCGCAATTTCTTCTGGAGAGTTTGCGTGAAGGTTCTTGGTATGCTTTTGTGATGCCTCGCGAAATTGTATATCAAAAAGAGTAACTTCAGGATTAACCTCAAGGGCGTTAGAGTTCATTCCTTTCAGGGAAAGTCCTCCTAGTGTGCGCACGCGCGAAAGCGCGACGTACCCCATACCTTTTTCAAACGATTGCGAGAGGTCGACCAAGGCGGCGTCGAGGCTCATGCCTTGGCTTTTGTGAATCGTGATAGCCCATGCGAGACGAAGGGGGTATTGGGTGATTTCTGCTTTCACTTTGCCATCCTCGTCAATTCGCCAACTTGTTGGTTTTACATCAATAATACGCTTATTAGCGAGACGTACTTTGATGCCGAGCGAGGTACATTCTTCTATAATACCGAGTGTGCCATTCGCATACTTTTCTTCAAAATTATTTTTTACGAACATTACGCGCGCACCTTTCTTGAGACAAAGTTTTTCTGGTGCCAGACAGCTTTTTTTGAGAATAGCAACGAGATTTTCCCTTCCTTTTGATGTCATGGTGTATTCAAAAGTTTCTCCGGGAATTTTTTCAAGTTCACACATATTTTCTGTGTCGACATCAGTGTTATGGGTGTAGAGTTTTGTTGGCTCCGCAATACTTTCTGGTTTTTGATTCTTGCGCGTGGCGAGGATGCGCGTAGTTTCTGGCGAAACAGCATTGTCACGAATTGCGTTTAGAATGTCGAGGTACGCGCCATCTTCTTGACGATGTTGTTCTTCGAGATAGCATATCTTGAGATCAAGCTTATCCCATACCTCTGCGTGATAGCAGAACTCAGCGGGCCGTTCGTATGCGCGTGATACAGGGGGAAGCTGAAAGAAATCACCACAGAGAATCGTTTGCATACCGCCAAACGGTTTGTCAGTTCTTTTGAATGAACGTGCAATTTTATCCACGAGGTCCAAGCGATAATGATGAAGCATGGAAATTTCATCAATGATAAGAACGTGCACATTTTCGAAACGTTTCCAGAGATACGGTTTTTCCTCAAGCGCTTCGAGGTCGTATGCGCTCAGCGTGTCCCTGATACCAAGTCCCGACCATGCGTGAATGGTCGTGCCTCCCATGTGAGTCGCCGCAATACCCGTTGAAGCAGTGATGCCGATTTGTGCATTGTGTTCGCGGAGATAGCGAATGTATTCGTTCAAGAGGTGTGTCTTACCACTTCCTGCGGCGCCTGTTATAAACGCATTATGTCCCATTTTGAGGATAGCGAGGGCTTCGGATTGCTTCATGTGGGTAGTATATCAGAAAAGTCTGACTTATTTTTCCGTGCAAAAATAGCGTTTTTTTGTTACAGTGGTGGGGATTACGGCTAAAGCAATTTGCTACGCAAATTGCTCGCCCGAACAAATTTTTCAAATTTGTTCTAGGGAGGATTCGCATAGTGGTCTAGTGCACCGCCTTGGAAAGGCGGCAGGCTCGAAAGGGTCTCGAGGGTTCAAATCCCTCATCCTCCGCAATTGTCCGCGAAAACGCGTAGCGTTTGAGTGGTTATAATTGCGCGAGGAATGAGGGATTTGAAAGCGAACGCGGGGAACCCATTCAGTAGAATGGGTCGCGTGAGCAGGACTGAGAAATTTTTTGAAGCGACGGCGACAAAAAATGTTCTTGGTCAAACATCCCTCATCCTCCGCAAAATAAAAAGTTGAACACAACGTGTTCACGATTATATTTTGCGCAAAAATGAGGGATTTGAAAGCGAAAATTGCGTGTTTGGCTGAGCCCCTTGTTTAATGCGCCACGGTACAAGCAAGAATTTTGCGTGGATGTGCAGAGGAGAGTGTGTGTTTTGCAGAGAGGAGGGTTGCGCCGGTGGTTGTTACGTCATCAATAAGAATGATCGTGCGTCCACGAATGCGGGTAGGGTCGGGGCACGTAAATGCTTCATGAAGGTTGGTGATGCGCGAGGTGCGTTTTTCTGCGCGTGCTTGCGGTTTTGTTTTGCGAATACGTATGAGCACTTCTGGTGCGAATTCAAAAATACTACTATTATCGTGTGACATAACTCCTTGTGCAAGGTGTTCGCTTTGATTGTACCCACGTTCGCGACGCCTGCTTGAGTGAAGGGGGATAGGGATAAGGAGATATTTTTCTTGTTGATGCGTATCAATATCATCACAGAGTTCATCAAGAATTTTTTCATACAGTGGTCGTGCAAAGATCTCTGCAAAAGCACGTACATTTTCGTATTTAAATCGCCATAATGAACGCTTTATTATGGGGTTTTGGTAGTCAAAAACGGCATAAATAAATGAATGTTTTGTGGATGTGGCACGTGGGCAGGATTCAAGACATCTGTTACAAAACAGTACGCCGTGGGCGCGACATCCTGCGCATTCATATGGAAAGAGTATATCAAGTATATACGTAACAATTTTTTTAAATGTATACATTTAGATGTATTTGTTGATTTTACTGCTTGAGGACGGTGAAAATTTCAACTGTGGATTACTGAGGCAATTACACTGCTTTTATTTTATATTTTGTAGTATAATATATAAAAGAATTTTTTGTACGATTTATTTTTACCATAACTCATCTTTTCCAGATACCATACTATGTCATTTTTTGATCCTATAAAAGAAATTCTTTTCGGGGGACACACAGGAAGTTCCGTGGGGATCGATATTGGCGAGTCGTCAATAAAAGTTGTTGAGCTTGAGAAAAGTAACGAAAAGGTTGTGCTTCGTAATTATGGTGAGATTTCACTTGGTTCTCGTGCGGGCGTTTCCTCGGGCCAAGCAACAGTTCTTTCTCCCGAAAAGATTTCCGCAGCTTTGAAAGATCTTTTCAATGAAATGGGTATTTCACCCAAACATACTACGTTTACTATTCCTTTTAAGTCGAGTCTTCTTTCGGTCGTTGAATTACCTGCCGTAAGCAAAAAGGAAATCGAGACAATGATCCCGCTCGAGGCACGACGTTATATTCCTGTACCTATCACTGAGGTTACACTAGATTGGTGGGTTCTTCCTAAAAGAAAAACTGATTCCAAGCCTCCTGCTATTTCATTACCAAAAAGTATTTCCGCAGAACCACTCGGCAAGGTAGAAGTTATTATTGCTGCTATTAATAACGAAACAATTAAGAAATACGAAGTGGTGAAAAGAGAACTCCGTATTGCAAATTCTTCTTCACATTTTGAAATTGAAGTTTTTAGTACGCTTCGTGCGGTGGTAGGGAATGACCTTTCTCCCGTTATGGTTATCGATATCGGTGCAGGGATGACCAAGTTCGCTATCATAGAGGAAGGTGTGGTGCGTGCGTCACACGTAGTGTCTACGGGAGGACAAGACATTACACTCGCGGTTTCGAAATCATTAAAAGTTTCTGTTGCTGATGCAGAGAAAATTAAATGTCGCACTGGTATGGAAGGTGAGGAAGAGGGACGTGATGTGTTTGCCGTAGGTGAGCTTATTTTGGCAGGTATTACCAATGAAGCAGGGCGTTTTATGGAGAATTACGAAAATAAATACAAAATAAAGATATCAAAAATTATTTTGGTGGGAGGTGGCGCAAATCTCAAGGGACTAATTGATATTTTTTTGAAGAAGTTTCCTAGTATTTCTGTTGCACTCGGTGACCCATTTGCGCGCGTTGACGCGCCAGCGTTTCTTGCCCCTGTCATTAAAGAATTGAGTCCAAATTTTGCCGCCGCACTGGGTTCGGCGCTTAAGGGAATCGAAGAAGGATAAGATTTTACGTGGTATTCTGTTTAGTTTTCTAAAAAATAAAGTGCAAAGTTTTGTATTGAACAATTTGTTTGTTTACTTTGTAAAAATAGTACGATACAATATATCTAAATGTATGAATAGCGACACTTCTAAAATCTCCTTCATTCCAAAAAATCCTCTTGCTCATAACGATGCGTTTGTGGTACGTCGTCGTCCTACAAGTCTTATTTCCGTACTGGCAGTAATTATATTTTTTGGAAGCGTAGCTGCGTATGTATTCTTTACGTTTTATAGTAATACGCTTGATAAAAAAATGAGCGGTCTTACGACACAGATTCAGGAGTTGCAAAAAAGTTTTGATCAGCCAGAGATTAGGGAGGCGCGCATTTTTAACTCACGCGCAAAATTAGTACATAATTTACTTGATCAACATATTGCCGTAACACCATTATTTAGTTTTCTTTCCGAAAACACCACCGAGAGCATATTTTATACTAAAATCAATTTCAAGAGGAGTGATGAAAAACACCCACTATTCGTAGAGCTCTCAGGGGAAGCTCCTAGCTATGCATCACTTGCATATCAGGTTGATGTACTTCGTCAGAAGAATAAAGAGCTCTCGTTTTTTGAAGTAGAGGATATTTCGCTTACAGGTAAGGGGAGTGTTGGTTTTCTTTTTAAGATTGCATTTAGTCAAGAATATTTATCATACGCACGACAAGCTGGTTCTGATAATACCAATGAATCTCCTAAGGAAATCATTGCCGATTCTTCTTCCGGAATTTCCGCTCAGGCTTTGCTCCATAATTTACTTGAGTCAGGGGTAACAGATACAAACTCACTTTCCGTCGCGCCTGAATCAGACTCATCGGCGGTTCAAAAAGGGACTTCGGTAGAGATAAATTGTGAAAAGCCACTTGTGCGTGTTCTTCAGGAGGATGGTAGTGTGGTGTGTGAACAGGAGCAGGGGTCTTCGTTTGCTATGAACCTTGAGCTCCCTACTTTCTTGTCGTGGATTAAGTTTTGGTGATTCTTTTATTGAATATTTTTTATGATCAAACCTATTTTATCACTGATTGTCATCGTTATCTCTGCTGGATTCGCCTTTTTGTATGTGCGGCCAGCGTATGAGCGACTTGATACCAAAAAAGCTGACCTCGCGATGCTTAATGAGACGCTCACGAATGCTGACGAGGTTCAAAAAATCATTCGCGAGACAAAGGAGAATATGGAGAGTATCACACCAGCAGAATATACACGGTTTGAAGCGTTCCTTCCTGAAAAAATAGATGAGATTCGTTTTGTAAATAATATTGTTCATATGGGTGTGCAGAGAAATATCGCCGTTGATGAGATTAAAATATCGAAAATAGGAGACGGGGGGGCAGGAGGGAGTGTTCCGGCAGGAGCAAGTGCGACAGCCGGAGTAAGTAAAGTTTTTTCATTAAGTCAGCTTTCAGACGAGACAACTGCAAATCCGTCTCCTACAAATAGTTCTTCTGCGGGAATGTTCGCTTCACATAGTGTAAGTTTCTCTTTTGTTGCGACATATCCGGTGACTCTATTGTTCCTGGGGGATTTAGAGAGGAGTCTTGGGCTTATTAACGTAAACAATCTTACCCTCGAAGAGTATAAAGATACGTCAAAAAATAAGAAAACCTCGGGTTCAAGTGTCCCGCTCTATCGGTCTACGGTTGAGATAGAAACATACTCTTTGTAATATAAAACTATGCAAACACCATCAATAAAACGTCTCGTTGTAAATATCGCTATCGTCGTAGTTGTTGCGGGTATTTTCTTTGCCGCATATACGTTTTTTGTAAAAGAAAAAACTGTTTCAGTGGATGGTGGTGTTCTTGATAGTAACGAAAATCAAGCACTCATCATTGGGACTGAAATTAGTAGTACCCTCAAAGAACTCAAAGATTTACAGTTATCTATCAGCGCGTCAAAAAATATTTTTGGAATGTCAGTATTCAAAAGTCTCCATGATTTTTCGGTAGCGATTCCAGAGGAGGACGTCAAGCGTGAAAATCCATTCCTTCCTCCTCAGTGGAAAGTGGAATTAGAAAGAAGGATGAACCCAAGCAGTAAATAAGCGTTTTTTTTGATTGCGTGATGTTTTATATTGTTAGCATGTTGTCGTATGGTAATACTTGATACATTTGTACAACACGGTATTGTAAAAAAGGAGGACGCTCCAGGTGTGCTTCGTCGTGTGGAGGAAGGGGCAACACTTGAAGATGCACTGATACAGTTTGGTATAAGTAAAGAAGACGTCTTGCGTGGGCGCGGTATTTACTACAATCTCCCTATTCGCGACCTAAAAGGAAAAGGAGTTCCCTTCGATATATTAAAATACATTCCTGAAGACTCGGCTTCGCATTACCATTTTGCGCCTATTGGCATCGTGAATGGTATTTTGGAAATTGGTATACTCGATCCTGAAAATATTGAAGCACGTGATGCCCTGCAGTTTATTGCGACAAAAGTTAGTATGCCGTTCAAGATTTACCTCATTTCACGAGATGACTTTCGGTCAATCCTCGAAAACTATCGTGGTCTATCGGGGGAAGTTACGAAGGCACTTTCTGAGCTTGAGGTTGATATTAGTGATGTTAAAAAGGGCGAAATTGTTACCCAGCGTGAACCGAGTGTTAAAGAGACAGAGGATGAGAAAAAACGTGCGCACGTTGCCGAGGATGCGCCGGTGGCAAAAATTACTGCCGTGATTTTGCGCCATGCAACAGAAGGAGGTGCTTCAGATGTGCATATTGAACATATGGGTGAACAGGTACGTGTACGTTTTCGTGTAGACGGAGAATTGTATACAAGCTTGATTCTCCCTGTTAATGTGCACAGTTCGGTGGTGGCACGTATTAAGATTCTTGCAAACCTTAAACTTGATGAAAAAAGAAAGCCTCAGGACGGCCGTTTTTCTGCGCGTATTGATGGTAGAAAGATTGATTTTCGTGTCTCCACATTTCCTGCATACTACGGAGAGAAGGTGGTGATGCGTATCTTGGATACACAAAAGGGAATTAGGACACTTGCTGAAACAGGGTTTCGTCCACGCGATCTTGCGCTGGTGCGCTCTGCCCTCGCACGTCCGTACGGGATCATTCTCATTACGGGTCCAACAGGTTCCGGAAAGTCCACGACGCTGTACTCGATGTTGAATGAGCTTGATAAAGAAACGAGGAACATCATTTCGCTTGAAGATCCTGTGGAGTACAATATTGCGGGTATTAACCAATCACAGGTGCGTCCCGAGATTGGGTATACTTTTGCTAACGGACTTCGCACCACGCTTCGTCAGGACCCCGATATTATTATGGTGGGAGAAATTCGCGATAAAGAGACCGCCCAGCTTGCTATTCAAGCTGCTCTTACTGGGCATCTGGTGTTCTCAACACTCCACACCAACAATGCAATTGGCGCTATTCCACGTCTCGTTGATATGGGGGTAGACCCGTACCTTATTGCACCTACGCTCGTTCTCTCTATCGCGCAACGCCTCGTAAGAACGATCGCGCCGGGGAGTGAAAGTTTGCTCGAGGAAAGTGACGCGATGAAAATTATGGTTGAAAAACAATTTTCGGATCTTCCTACCTCTTTTAAAAGTGAGATCAATATTGATAGACCGTTTTATGAAGCAAAGCCAACCGAGGAATCTTCAACAGGCATGCGCGGACGTGTTGCCGTATTCGAAATGTTCCCCGTGGATAAAGAAATAGAACGGCTTATCTTGGCGGAACCTACGGAGCCACGTTTGTGGGAGGCTGCACGAAAGAAGGGCATGCTTACCATGAAGGAAGATGCAATGCTTAAATGTATGGACAAAATCGTTCCTTTCCAGGAAATCGGAGGTCTCTAATATTTGACGTTTGATATATTTGGTACTCCCATATTTTTATTGCTGAATATTTTTTGACTTTAGAAACTCTATGATATAATAAAAGCATTATGGAAAATACACAGGCTGGGAAAAAGATATTTATCGTCGATGATGACAAGTTCTTGCTCGATATGTATACGTTCAAATTCAAAGAGAAAGGATTTGAGGTAATCCAAGCGTTCGGTAGCGTAGATGCACTTGATAAATTGAAGGGAGGTATTGTTCCCGACGTCGTACTTCTCGATGTGGTGATGCCTGCAATGGATGGTTTCGAGCTCCTCGCCCTCATACGAGAGCGCGGACTCGCAACAACTGCAAAAGTAATCATCCTTTCAAATCTTGGTCAGCCGTCAGATATAGAGAAAGGTCGCTCACTCGGAGCGAACGGATATGTTATTAAAGCTTCGGCAACTCCTTCCGAAGTGGTAGAAAAAGTATTAAAAGTTTTGAATGGGGGACAAACATTTGAATAATAATTGAATTTACGAAACGAACATATGTCAAAATATAAAGATGAATTAAATGATCTTATCTCTCGTGCCCTTGCAGATGGTGTCTCTGATATTCATTTTTCTGTAGGACATTATCCTACGTTTCGTGTTTCGGGAAATCTTGTACCGCTCATGAATACGCGTGTCTTCACTCCTGAGGATACGATGGGGTACATTACCGAGCTTTTATCTGACAATTTCCTGAAAACATTTTTGACAGAAAAAGAAATTGATTTTTCTTATGATTTTTATGGCAAGGCACGCTTCAGAGGAAATGCTTTTTTTCAAAAAAATGCAGTTAGTATCACCTTGCGCTCAATTCCTACACAAATCAAAACTATTTCCGAACTCAATTTGCCACCTATCCTTGAAATGTTTTCAAGAAAGAAACAAGGATTTTTCTTGGTCGTGGGTCCCGTAGGGCAAGGTAAATCAACCACGCTTGCTTCTATGATCGAGCTTATGAATCGCGAACGCTCTGAACATATCGTTACTATTGAGGATCCTATAGAGCATTTATTTACGCAAAATAAATGCATCATTGATCAGCGTGAAGCGGGAATCGATACGAAAGATTTTCGTAGTGGTCTCCAGGCGGCGTTTCGTCAAGACGTGGATATTATTATGATTGGGGAAATGCGCGACCTTGAAACAATGTCTACCGCAGTAACGGCGGCTGAGACAGGACACTTGGTACTTTCAACGCTCCATACGAACAATGCTTCGCAGACTATCAATCGTATCATTGACTCATTCCCCGGTGATCAACAGTCTCAAATTCGCGTACAGCTTGCGGGAAGTCTTTTGGGAATCTTTTCGCAACGTCTTGTGCCTCGTGTTTCTGGTGGACTCATTCCTGCGTATGAACTTCTTATTAACAACACTGCCGTTTCGTCATTGATTCGCGAGGGGCGTACCAATGAAGTTGATATTATCATTGAAACAGGAACAAAGGATGGTATGATTGACATGAACCGCTGTCTTGCTGACTTGGTACGCAAAGGGGAGGTGACGCCAGAAAACGCTCTTTTGTACTCGTTCAACCCTAAAGGACTTGAAAGAATTCTTCAATTTTAGAATTTGTCATCCGTGTCAGTATATGTGGGAGTCTAATGATCTATATAATAATTTCAATATAAACCATGCTCTTTATTTACAAAGCAGTCACCAAAGAAGGGATAGAGACTATTGGGGAAATTACTGCTACTAGTCAAGATTCTGCAGTAAATGCTTTACAGAGAAATGATCTTGTCGTGATATCGGTACGTTCTGCTGATGAAAAAAAGCTTTTTGAATACGATATCAATATTCTCAATCGTGTTACGGCAAAAGAGATTGCGATGGTTTCCCGACAAATTGCAACACTTCTTGAAGCGCACGTGCCCGCACTCAAAACGTTTCGTCTTCTTGCAAATGAATCTGAGAATCCTACGCTTTCGAAAAAATTTACTGAAATATCAGACGATATTCAGAATGGCGTTTCTATTTCTGATGCGCTCTATAAGCATCCATCTCTTTTTTCTGATTTTTACGTCAATATGGTTCGCGGAGGAGAAGAGTCGGGTAAACTTCCAGAAACATTTATTGCCCTTGCTGATTATCTCGAACGTTCGTATGAACTTATGTCAAAGGCACGTGGCGCGCTGATCTACCCTGCATTTATTATCTTTACTTTTATCGTGGTGATGATTTTGATGTTGGTGCTCGTAATCCCGAAACTTACGGATATTATTATCCAGAGCGGACAAGATGTGCCGTTCTATACCAAGATTATCATCGCTTTAAGTCGTTTCTTGATTGATTACGGAGTCTTTGCGCTCATTGCATTTATTGCTGCTTCATTCTTCACGTGGCGCTATACGCGTGGTACTAATATGGTTGCGCAGGCAAAACTTTGGATGCCAGGAATTGGCAATTTGTACCGCATGATATACCTTTCGCGCATTGCTGATAATATGCACACGATGCTCGGAAATGGTATCTCAATGGTTCGAGGATTGGAAATTACCTCAAAGGTTGTTGATAATGATATATATAAGAGCATATTAACGAACGCAGGAGTTGCCATTAAGAGCGGTTCGTCGCTCTCGGCTGCGCTATCGGGGTACCCAGAGATTCCCAATGTTATGATCCAGATGATAAAAGTAGGTGAAGAGACGGGAGAATTGGGAAACATCCTTGAAAAGCTTTCGGCCTTCTATCGTCGGGAGGTAAATACAGCCATCAATACCGTCATCTCTATGATCGAGCCAATGATGATCGTGGCGCTTGGGCTCGGTGTGGGAGGTGTGTTAGCGTCAGTCTTGATACCTATTTATCAGATTGCGGGTGCGGTGTAGGTTTAAAAAAGTGACTCTAAACACTTCTTCTTTGGTGGTAAATGTGGTATAGTAATTTGTGTTATTGGCGACGTAGAGCGAGCGAAATAAGGAAGTAGTCTTTTTTATTTCCGAGCTGAGGAGCTAATATAAGGGTAGTTTACACTGTGATGCATACCGCTTTTATTAGAAATGTGGCATATATAGCTTTTAAATTATGAAAAATGTAACAATTTATACGACTCAGACTTGTGGATACTGCAAAATGGCTAAAGATTATTTCGCAGAACAGGGTGTATCGTATGCTGAGTACAACGTAGGGACTGATCTTGAAAAGCGTAAAGAGATGATTGAAAAGAGTGGTCAGATGGGTGTACCAGTTATAACGATTGATGACGAAGTTGTTGTTGGTTTTGATAAAGCACGCCTTTCAACACTCTTGGAGATTGCATAAGACAATTATTACGGTGAGTAAAGAAAGGGGGCATTGCCCCCTTTCTT
>MHUV01000006.1:0-19523 GCA_001823545.1 Candidatus Yonathbacteria bacterium RIFCSPLOWO2_01_FULL_43_27 | reverse complement strand
GAAAAGCGCCTGCGCGCTTTTCGTCAGGAATCGAAAGGCGGAGCATGTTGAGCGAGCACGCGAGACAGCGAGCCGGGTGAGAAGCGAATGCATGGAGCTTCGCAAGGCCGGAATTCGTTTTTCTAGTAAGAAAAACGAATGAGGAGGGGTTGCGACTTTTGCGAGACGACGGTCAAGCAAAAAGTTGTGACCGAAGAATTTTGTGAGTGACGACGAACAAAATATCTGTGACCGACCTGCCGAGGGCACTAGAAAAATACCTTAGGGTATTTTTTTGTGCCCTCGGCAGAAATCGAACGGGAGGGGGTCGGGGAACGGGAGTTCCCCGTGGAGGAAAACAGCGAGCGAAGCGAGTGTTAGAAACCGTGGGTTTCTAAAGAGGAGTGGAACGACGAGTGAGATAGCGAAGCGACCTGCCGAGAGCACGTGAACTGCTTCACGTGCGTGCAGGAATTAAAAACACCTATGAGCTCATGTTATTTAAGTGCAGAATAATGTACAAGCACTGTAACAGTTATGATATAATTGTATTACCAATTTAAAATGTTCATAACTTATGATGGCACGATTCTAAATGTGGCCGTTTAAAGTTATGTTTAGTATGTAATGAAAAAAATTGCACTATCATTTTTAGCGTTAATATTAGTTTTTGGATATTTTTCTCGTGTTGCAAACGCTCAGAGTCTCGTTTTTTCGCAAGAGGCTATTCTTTCCTTTGATTCTGCTATCATCGTTAATATTGATAACTCCATAAATGTATCAGAAACAATACAATACACTACTGGAGCAGAGGAGCGCCATGGTATTTATCGAGATATATATCCCTATTCTTCTGAAAATAAAAGAATGAATATTGGGAATATTGTGGTTACTGATGAGAATGGTACGAACTATCAATTCCAAGTCTCTGAAGTAAATGAATATATAAGAATTAAAATTGGAGACCCAGACAGAACATTTCATGGACAGAAAACATATGTTATCAAATATCGTGCAACAAGAGCTGTTGCTCAGCTCGATTCTTTTGATGAAATATACTGGAATGTGACAGGTAACGAATGGGTCATGCCGATATATCGTGCGCAGGCTTCGGTTGCTCTGCCATCAGGGGTCACGTCAACTCAATCAGCATGTTATTTTGGTTTAAAAGGAAGTAAAGATAAATGTCAGTTAATAAGTGAAATTGCTGGAACTAGTATATTTAGTGCCCCATCAGTACTTGGTCCTCGACAGGGTTTGACGGTTGCTGTCGGTTTTCCAAAAGGAATTGTTACTCCTTATTCATCATCAGACGCAACTGCTAGTTTTTTTGACAGGTACGGAAGTTGGCTTGTGGCTATACTGCTCCCAATTTTAACACTTTTGTTCTCTCTAATGTATTGGTACAAGAAAGGAAGGGACGCGCGGGGCACCGACGTTATCGTTCCTCAGTATGATGCTCCCCATGAGCTGACTCCTATGGAAATAGGAGGAATTATTAATGAGAAGGTTGATGTAAGAAATATTTCTGCGGAGATCATCTATCTTGCTACAAAAGGGTATCTAAAAATTAACCAGCTCGATGAGCGTTATATTGGAATTAGTAAAACACCTGATTATCAGCTTGAAAAATTGAAAGATTTTTCCGATCTTCAAAATGATTTTGATAAAAAACTTTTAGCTGGTTTATTTAATTCACAGCCACGCTCAACATTGTCTAGTTTTGCAAATTATTTTGTAAAAGACACTACGTTGGATGAAAATCAGACACTGAACACATTAGCTCGGTCAGTTAAATTATCTAATCTAAAGAATGTTTTCTATAAAGATGCGTTGCTCGTTGTTGTTTCCGTAGCAGATGCTCTTTTGGCAAAGGGTTACTATAAAAATTTAGGAAAAATGAAAAATGGTGGTATGCGACTATCTTTTATTGTTATATTGTCGTTGCTCGCGATTGTGTTTCTCGGAGAAATGTTCAATGTCCTCCATATCAAAGGAGATCCATTCCCGTTCGTTGCGGGAACACTACTTTCGTTTGCTATTTATGGGGTAGTGTCTTATTTTAATCCAGCAAAAACAGAAAAAGGAGTTATTGCAAAAGAGTATATCCTTGGCTTGAAAGATTATTTGCAAATTGCTGAAAAAGATCGCTTGCAATTTCATAATGCGCCAGAAAAAAAGCCAGAAATCTTTGAGAAATTATTACCATACGCCATGGTTTTGGGAGTATCAGATATCTGGGCAAAGGAATTTGAGGGCATCTACACAGTTCCACCATCGTGGTATTCTGGGCCATCTGAAGGAGCTTTCAGTGCTGTCGCATTTAGTAAAATAGCCGATAATTTTAATACATTTGCAGAAAACTATATGTTGGCAACTCCTCGTAGGTCTGGAGGTAGCGGAGGAAGTGGTTTTTCTGGAGGTGGCGGAGGTGGTGGTGGTGGGGGAAGTTGGTAGTAGTTTTTGAAATAAACCTTAAACTTCAAAAAAATAATTTTAAAATAAAAGAAGAGGTTATCCCAATTTTTTACATCAGTATTTCATTGCAGTAAACTTCGTGTTATGGTGTAAAGATATACCATTGATTTTTTGGTTACGTTTGCTATATTGTCGATATGGACTTTGACACAGAAAAGATGGAAGAACTTCTTGAGCTTACACGCGAAAATAATAAGATTTTGCGCTCGATGCGGAAGGCTCAGAAGGTGACAACCCTCTTTTCTTTTGTATACTGGATAATTATTCTTGGTTCTATCTTTGGAACTTATTATTATTTCCAACCAACAATTCAGAAGTACATAAAGATAACGCAGGTTTCTCTTGATACATTACAGCAACTAGAAGGACAAGCGGGCGCAATCCCTAGTGATGTTAAAATGTTCAGGAGCTTGTTAAGTCCGAACACAAAGTAGAATATGCCGGGGTAGCTCAGTTGGTAGAGCATACGCCTGAAGAGCGTGGGGTCACCAGTTCGATCCTGGTCCCCGGCACAGATATAAAAAAACGCAACTATGTTGCGTTTTTTTATATCTGTGTTGGGAAAGCAAGCAAACTGCTTTGCTTGCGTCCGGGATCGAAAGGCGCAGCCATGCCGGAGGCGGGCGAGCCCGGGCCGAGAGTACTTAGTAGATTCTGAGCGAAGCGAGAGAATATACTTAGTAACTCGTGGCCGACCTGGTCTCCGGCACAAAATAAAAAAACCGCAAAGCGCGGTCTTTTTTATTGCAGTCAAAGGGAAAATTATTTTCGTTCTACAGTGACTTGATTTTTACCGTTTTAATTTTTCCCTTATTGAGCTTAGGGAGCTTAATCGTGAGGAGTCCGTGGCGTTCGGTGGCCTCTACTTCGTCGGCCTCAATTTCAGCGGGAAGGAGAATGGTGCGAGAAAATGCACCCCAGTAGAGCTCTTGGTAAAAATAATTTTCTGGAGCAATGCCCGTTGGAGCACTTCGCTTGCCCTTTATGGTTACCATTTCGCGTGTCGCAGAAACTGAAAGTTCGTCAGAAGAGACACCAGCGACCATTGCTTGAACGATAATTGATTCATTTGTTTGGTATACATCTACGGCAAGCTCGCCTTCGGTTTGTTCGGCTTTGTCCCATCCAGAAAATGAGGTTTCGCGAGGTGATTCTTCTACGATCACTTCTTCTTCGAAATCAGAATTGTGTCCACGAAGTGAAATGGTTCCTGTGATTCGTTCAAAAATAGATTTCATGTAATGTGTATGATTATTAGATAGAACACGTTTGCTTGCGCGTGTTAATATACTTGATTATTCCTATGAGAATAATGATGCCAATGATCACTGCCCAGTATTGAGAAAATACCGAGAGAATGTTTATCGTTCCGTATGCTTCTATTATAGATAAATTGAAGTGTGTATGCAAGAGAATTGCAACCAAAAGACCAATCGTAATGACGATACTCTTTATAAATCGAGATGCAGAGAAAGAAAATGCGAGCGCGATACCTACGAATGCTGATGAAACCGTGTGAAGAATTGTGGCGCCGAGAAAACGCAAGTTTCCATTAAGGATAGTTTCCAGCCCTCCGCTCTGCGTGAGGTCTTTAAGGAGATACAGTACGTTTTCCATTGCGGTAAAACCAAGTGCTGCGGTAATAAGATAAATGACCGCGTCAATTGGTTCATCAAAATATTTACTATGAAATGCAATAAGAAATACCGTGAGGTATTTCCCAATTTCTTCAGAAGATGCAAGAAGAAAATTTTTGAGCACATCAGCGCTTGGCGGTACAAGTGAAAGTTTGATTGTCAAAATATCGACAAGTTCTGAAATGGCAGGCAAGAGTGCAACAGTAAGTTTTTGTACAGGAAGTACAAAAAATACAATCGCCATGCCAGCTAAAAATGAAATCATTACAAGACCTTTTGGTTCGGGACATTCACGGTCTTGGCGATGCCAAAACCATAGCCAAACAAGTGCAGGGAGGATACCTCCTAACATTGCGATAGCAAGAAGTTTTATGGTTATGAGTTCGGCCATGCTTCAATGATGAGAAGGCGTTCTTCTTTGTGAAAAGGAAAGGCATCCCATAATTCCTCAGTAATGAACGGAACAAAAGGGTGAAGCATTTTTGTGGTTGTGGCAAGTACCTGTAGAAGTATCCACGCTGCTGCCTGTTTTGATGCTTCGTCGGTCCCGGAAAGGCGCGGTTTCATTTCTTCAATAATAATATCTGCAAATGTATGCCAGAAATAATGATAGAGTTCTTCTCCTGCGAGATGAAAACGATAATTTTCAAAATGTGTTGTTACGTTTTTTATGACGGTGTCTAATTCTGCGAGAATTTCTTGATCACGCGAGGTTAAATCAGGGTGCGAGGTATCGACGGTCATATCGCCTGCATTCGTGAGTACAAAACGCGTCGCATTCCACATCTTGTTACAAAAATGTTTGTAGCCTTTAATTTTGTCTTCTGAGAGTGAGATGTCGTTGCCGGGGGTATTGCCTATAACGAGCCCAATACGAAGTGCGTCTGCACCATATTTGTCAGTAAGTTCAATAGGGGAGACTACGTTCCCTTTACTCTTCGACATTTTCTTTCCCTGCTTGTCATTAACCATTCCGTGCAGGTAGACAGTATGAAATGGTACTTTTCCTTCGAGGTAGAGCCCAAAAATTACCATACGGGGAATCCATTTGAAAATGAGATCGCGTCCTGTTTCCATAACGTCGGTAGGGTAGTAGGCGAGGTCCTTTTTGTCAGGGTAGCCAAGTGCGAGTAGGGGCCATTGTCCAGAGGAAAACCATGTATCAAAGGTGTCTGTGTCAATTTCAAACACGCCTCCGCAAGGGCATGATGTTCCAGCTTTCATATCATCATCGAGTACACCTTTGTTACATTTCTTGCACACGAGGGCGGGAATGGGGATACCCCATACGATTTGTCGTGAGATATTCCAGTCGATGGTATTGTCCATCCAATAAAGAAATATTTTCTCAAAATTGTCTGGAATGAAACGAATTTTTCCTTCACGCACGGCATCGGCTGCACGCTTGGCAAGTGGAGCCATCTTAATGAACCATTGGGGCATAATGCGTGGTTCGATCGTCGTGGAACATTTATAGCACGCAGGAACAGTATGTGCGTAGTCTTCTATTTTTTCTATAAGACCAAGCGCTTGGAGATCTGCAACTACCTGTGTGCGTGCTTCGGCAATTTTAAGGCCTGCATATTTTCCTGCTTTTTCGTTTAATTTACCAAACTGGTCAATTACTTCTATGCGAGGAAGTTGGTGTGTTTCTGACATACGGAAATCGTTATGGTCGTGTGCGGGGGTGATTTTCAGTGCGCCAGTACCAAACTCTATATCTACCGCTTCGTCCGCGATGACTTTGAGGTTAATTGTTTTTTCGGGATGCTGTACGGTGACCTCCTGTCCAATGTATTGCTGATATCGTGAATCCTCTGGATTGACGGCAATGGCAACATCACCAAAAATAGTTTCTGGTCGTACGGTTGCAACAGTAAAAGGTCCATATTTGATGAAATAAAGTTTGTCGGTTTTTTCTGTGTTTTCTGTTTCAACATCCGAAAGAGAGGTTTGATGTTTGGTACACCAATTTACGGTGCGATAGCCACGGTATGCAAGGTTGTCGCGATACAGTTTGCGGAATGTTTCTTGCGCTTCGCGTACGACTACAGGATCAAGAGTAAAACGCTCACGTGACCAATCACACGAAGCACCAAGCGCGCGCACATCATCCTCCATAAATTTCTTACTCTCAAGAGTGAACGCCATAATCTCGTCGTAGAGTTCTTGGCGTTCCATTTTGAAGCGTGAGCGACCTTCCTTTTCGAGTTTCTTTTCGTAAACGGTTTGCGTTTCAAAGCCCGCATGGTCGGCGCCGGGTACCCAGAGTGTTTTTCTGCCCTGCATACGATGATAGCGAATCATAATATCCTCAAGGGTAATAGTGAGTGCGTGCCCAACGTGGAGCCGACCATTTGCATTGGGCGGAGGCATAATGATTGTATAGGGTTCTGTGTGTCGGGAAGGAAGATTGTCAGGGTTAAAAAAACCGCTCTCTTCCCAGAGCTTGTAGATGCGTCCCTCGGTTGCCTTTGGGTCGTATGGTTTGTTCAGTTTTTCGGGGATAGTACCCATTTCCCCCTTAGAATATCACATTTCCGTTTAACAGAAAAATTTGCTAGTATATCCTCTATGATCGTCACGTACTACGGAAAACAATTTTTCAAAGTTCAGCTCGGGGATACGACCATCGCGTACAACCCTATTAGTAAGGAATCAAAGCATAAAGCATCGCGTTTTGGTGCTGATCTTGTGTTGTCTTCTCTTCGACACGCGGATTTTAATGGTGTAGAACAATGTGCGTATGGAGAGAAAGAACCTGCTTTTATTCAAGGTCCAGGGGAATATGAAGTCGGTGGTATTTTTATTAAAGGATTTGGTACGGAGACCGTGTATGAAGGAGAAAAGAAAATTAATACGGTTTACGGTATGATGTTTGAGGGTATAAATTTGTGTTTCCTTGGCTCATTATCTTCTAGTGATGCACTTTCTCGTGAAGTGAGAGAGGGTCTCGGAGAAATTGATGTACTCTTTGTGCCAATTAGTGGTGGGGATATGCTCGTACCTGCTGATGCATATAAGCTTACACTCGCGCTTGATGCGAAGGTGGTAATTCCAATGGACTATGAAGGTTCAAAGGGTATGCTTGAGCAATTCATTAAGGAGGGAGGTGGAAATGCAGAAAAGACCGAGAAGTTTACTTTCAAGAAAAAAGACCTCGATGGGAAAGAGGCATCAATTGTTGTGGTGGAGGGTGTGTAAACTCGAACGGTTCGTCCCATTCTTGTTTTTCTTACTTTATTCCTATGTTTAAAAAAATACAGGAAAAACCTGAGCATGTTAAAAAAAGAATCTCCTTCATTATTACTTTGGTAATTTTTAGTGTCATTGTATTTGTGTGGGTATCATCAAGGACTGCACGTATGGTAATTAACGAGTCGCGCACACGAAGCGCAAGTCCTATCGAGAGTTTTAAAGAAATTTTTAACGGGGGTATTTCCGGCATACAAAACACAATTACAAATGCTGAATTTTTTGGCGGAGGTAACATTGAGGTTGTTCAAAATGCTGTTCCTCCTGTTGCGCTACAGCAACCTGCTTCTTCTACGTTACGCTTTGATACATCCGGTGTGGTAATTATTGATCTTGCGACGAGTACAAAAAGTGTTCGTTAGTTGCTCGCTCTGTTTCTAAAATAATTGAGTTTAAGAACTTTTGTTTTGTGGTAAACTAATAGTAATGCGCGTAAAAAGTCTAGAAATATCGGGGTTCAAATCATTTGCTCGAAAGAGTGTTTTTGAATTTGGGGCACAAGTATCATCAATCGTTGGCCCCAATGGTTCAGGTAAATCAAACGTTGCGGAAGCGTTGCGCTTTGTGCTCGGTGAGCAATCTCTGAAATCAATGCGTGGGAAGCGAACCGAAGACCTTATCTTTAATGGTTCAAAAACGGTAGAACGACAAAATCGTGCCAAGGTGGTTATTACGTTTGATAATCGCGACCGTACATTTCCAGTGGATTTTGACGAAGTATCAATCGCCCGCGAAATTCATCGCGATGCTTCGAGTGAATACTTTTTGAATGGCTCATCAGTGCGCCTTAAGGATGTTGTTGAGCTTCTTGCTTCTGTGCATATCGGTGCATCGGGTCACCACATTATTTCGCAAGGAGAAGCGGATCGTATCTTGAATGCAACACCTCGTGACCGTCGCGCGATGATTGAGGATGCACTTGGGCTTAAAGTATACCATTGGAAAATAGCGGAGAGTGAGAAAAAGCTTATTAAAACCGAACAGAATATGCGGGAGTCAGAATCTCTTCGTCGTGAGATTGCGCCACACATTAAATTTTTAAAGAAGCAAGTTGAAAAAGTAGAGCAAGCGCGCAGTCTTCGTGATGAGCTGATGGAGCTTTATCGAGAGTACCTCAAGCGTGAAGAAGTATATTTGAGCTACACACGAACAAAACTGCACACTGAAAAACAAGAACTCGATGTCAGTCTCAGAGATACTAGCGAAGCACTTACTAAAGCAGAATCCCTCCGTGGACATAATGTGGGGCAAAGCCCAGAAAATACGGCACTCCTTGATGCACGTGGTGAACTCGGTAATGCGCGTCGTGAACGAGATGAATTAGGGAGAAAAATTGGTCGCTTGGAAGGTATGATTGAAATGGAAACGCGACGTCTTGATCGACCTGTAGAGTCTGCCGACAAAATGATTTCGGCACGGGAGAGCGAACAGCTGGCACAAGGGCTCTATGAGGAACTTGGGTATGCTGAATCAAGCGAAGACTATCTTTATATTAAAGGAGTGGTGAGTAGAACACGTGCACGTGTAGGGCAGTTTTTAGAGCATCTACGAGGTGGAACTAGTGATGTTGATACCCGACGTGAGGAATCAAAGAAGGAGATTGAGGGGCTCAAAGATGAGCGTGACGCACTTATTCGTACACGTGGCGAGCTCGAAAACACTATTACACAGCTTGAAGTGCGGGTGCGCGAGCTCGAGCGCGTTATTGAAAGCAAGCGTGCTGAAACGACTGATGCAGAGCGTGCATCATTTGAACTTCGTGCAAAGAATCAAGAGTTGACAATGAAACTTGCGCTCAATCATGACCGCACCGAGCATTTTACGCGTGAAGAAGTAGCGTTCCGTGAAGAAATTCGTGAAGGGGGAATTCTGGTGGGACGAATGATTCAGGAATATCCAAGTTTCTCGCTCGATGAAGGCGCAGCGCTTCTCGAGGATCGTATGGAACAAGAAGGTCGTAGGAAAAAAATTGAGCGTATTAAAATTCGTCTCGAGGACATTATGGGTTCTAGTTCGGGCGAAGATGTTATGCGAGAGTACGAGGATACTGTTCAGCGTGATGAATTTCTGGCAAAAGAACTCGAGGATTTGAAAGCGAGTGCGGAATCTCTCCGTGTATTAATGCGTGAACTCGAGGAAACATTGAACGAGCAATTTAAGGATGGTATTACCAAAATTAATAAACAATTTAGTGAATTTTTTGGTTTGATGTTTGGTGGGGGTACGGCGTCGCTTCAAGTGTCATATGAGAAAAAGAAAAAGAAGTCTGATACTGAGATTCTGGAGACGCCCGACGAAGACGAAGAAGAGTCCGAAGAGGGAATTGAGGTTGCGGTGCACTTACCACACAAAAAGATTCGTGGACTTCAGATGCTTTCAGGTGGCGAGCGCGCGCTTACTTCTATCGCACTCCTCTTTGCTGTGTCACAGGTCAACCCACCCCCATTCCTTGTCCTTGATGAAACTGATGCGGCGCTCGATGAGGCAAATTCACGCAAGTACGGCGACATGATCGAAAACCTCGCAAAATATTCACAGCTTATTGTCATTACGCACAATCGTGAGACGATGTCACGCGCAAATATTATTTACGGTGTAACGATGGGTGCTGACGCTATTTCAAAATTGCTCTCAATAAAATTTGAAGAAGCGGCACAAATGGCGAAGTAATAGTGTGTAGTCACGCCTCATAAAAAGTTTTCTGTTGCGCCATCAAAATAAGTTTAGTAAACTGTTGGAATATGAAAGAAAATATTCTTCACACCATCAGTTCTTTTAATACTATGATCGAAGGGAGGAGACACGAGATCGTCGAAATTTTATTGCGTGTCGGCGTTGCGATTGCATTTGTGTATCCTGCGGTCGAAGCATCGTTCTATCCACAAGCTTGGATTGGATTCTTCCCTCTTTGGATGAGAGATCTTCCTCTCGATGACCAACTGATGCTTCACCTGTTCGGTGCTTCAGAGATCATCATTGCGCTTTGGATACTTATAGGAAAGAAAATCTTTATCCCGAGTGTACTTGCGTCAGGATATCTCTTTTCCATCATTGTGCTCAACTGGAAATTTATGGACCTCTTGTTCCGTGATATTGCAATTTTTGCCATTCCTTTTGCGCTTGCGGTGATGAGCTATCCGTGGGGAAAAAAAGAAGCGGTGCAGATTCCCGTAATTTCACAACAGAATTAACACAACATCACGATGCCTGAAAAATATTATACGAACAAAAGTGCGATCATTGGTTTATGTGCAACCGTTATCTTTGTGGGTGTTGGTATCAGTACCTCGTTGTATCAGAAAGGGTATTTTAAGGAAAAGAAAGCAGGAGAATATTCTCTGGTAGATGTCGCACAGCATAATAAAATAGATGATTGTTGGCTCATCATTGATAGAAAAGTTTTTGATATGACCGAATCAAGCAAGGCGCATCCAAGTATGTTTACGTGTGGTGGGGATGGAAGTGAAAATTACCACAAAAACCATGGCCCAGTTATTCGTAGCCGAATGGACCCGTTTTTGATCGGGAAACTTGACGACGATGCCGTAAAACAGCTTTCTGCAAAGCAAGAAGTAAAAACAGCGACGGCTTCTGTAGAGGGTGCGGAAATCAACCCTCATCCTGAACTTTTTGTAGTGGAGGGCTCATGGAATCCCCTCGACCTTATGATGGTTATGGAGCGCGATAACCACTCACTCCTTGTCGTAGATGGAAGTACTCATAAAACCGTTGGTCGCATCAACGACATAGGGTTTCAGCCTCATACGCAAGTATTCTCTCCTGATGGAAATTTCACCTATCATATTTCTCGTGATGGTTGGTTGACGAAGATAGATCTACGAACGCTGAAAGAAGTGAAACATGTAAAAGTGGGTACGATTTCTCGTGGCACAGGACTTACGGATGATGGAAAATTTGTAGTTATTGGAAATTATGAACCAAAGAAAGTAGTCATTCTAGATGCAGAGTCGCTCGAGACCATTAAAAGTATCGATCTTTTTGATACAAGAAAAGGGGAGATTGTTCGTTCTCGCGCTGGTGCGGTAGTCGAGCACGGAAGCAAAGTATTTGTCGTTCTTAAAGATCTCCAGAGTGTGTGGGTCATCGATATGAGCGAGCGAGGATTTCCTGTCACCAATTATTATTGGAATATAGGAAAAGAAGGAGATACGCTTCATGATGCATACCTTACTCCCGATGGAAAATATTTTATTGCCGCAGTACAAGGTTCTGATTATGTGTGGGTACTCGATACGAAAACAATGAAGGAAGTTGCGCGCGTGAAAACAGGGAAGACTCCCCATACCGGTCCTGGCGCAACATGGGGGAACGTTACCTTTGTCCCTGCGCTTGGCGAAGGACTCATTACCGCGATTGATATGAAAACATGGGCACCGAAAGCGTCGATAAAAACTGCAGGACCAGGGCTTTTTGTACGCAGTTACCACAATGACGATTCATATCCATATGTTTGGGCTGATGCACCGCTCGCAACAAAAGGAGATGATGAGATCTATGTAATTGATGGTAAAACACTTACGCTCAAAAAGACACTCATACCGATGCCAGGGAAGAAAGCTGTGCATCCTGAGTTTAGTCGGGATGGTAAATACGTGTATGTAGGAGTTTGGGGAGGTAACAAGATCTACGTATATGATTCAATGACGTTTGAAGTGGTGACGACCATTGATGCGGTCACGCCGACAGGAATCTCGAATGTAGGACTCCGTGTTGAAGAACCAGGATTGTAGTTTTAATTTTAATTTTAATTTTAATTTTATAATTCCTTTACGCGCTCAACGATTAAACTCTTCTCTCCGTTACGTTCTGAAACCTTTCCTTTTACTTTAATACAGCGATCAGGGGTTTCAAAAAATTCTTTGTGCGTAAAAAATACTTCAGGAAAGAGAACAAGTTCGAGCGTTCCTGAATAATCGGTAAGTTTTACAAATGCCATTTTGTCGCCTTTTTTGGTGAGGATGGAGCGAATGTCTTCTACAATACCACCAGCGACTGCAACATTGCCATCGCGGAGTGTTTTTACCTTTTCAACCGTGGTTCCAATTGCTTCGAGTTTTTCACGATGTGCATCGAGGGGATGCCCTGAAACAAAGAGTCCTAAAAGCTCTTTTTCCCATGTGAGCATTTCTTTTTTTGCTGCAGGAGGGGCTGATTTGAGACGAAGCGACGGCACTGTTGAGGTATCGGTCATTTGTCCAAACAGTGACGCTTGACCGCTCATTTCCTCACCTTGTGCGCGATTGTACGCGAGTGCTTCTTCCGTGTTGGCGAGCATGACCCCACGTTCGCCGAGACCATCCATGGCACCTGACATAACGAGCGCTTCATATGATTTTTTATTCAAATTTTTATGACGAATTCGTTCAAGAAAATTTGCGAGCGTGCTGTAGTGCCCGTTTGCTTCACGTTCGGCAATAACGGCATCAGAAATATCGGTGCCAAGATTTTTAATTGTATAGAGTCCAAAACGAATTTCCTCTTTGTCGTCTTTGGTTACGATGGTAAAACCGCCAAAACTTGCGTTTACGTCGGGAGGTAAAATAGGAATACTCATGCGCTTTGATTCAGAAATAATTTCAGCAATTTTTTCTGTATCACCACTTTCTGCGGTGAGGATTGCCGTCATATACTCAACAGGATAGTTAGCTTTCATGAAGGCTGTTTGGTATGCGAGGCGACCATAGCTTGCAGCGTGTGCTTTGTTAAATCCATATGCAGCAAATGGTTCAATGAGCGCCCAGAGCTCTTCGGTGACTTTTTTAGAGAGTTTGCCGTATTCTGTAAATCCCTTAAGAAGTTTTTCTTTTTGTGCCTGCATTTCTGCGGGGATTTTTTTACCCATTGCTTTACGAAGTTTGTCAGCATCGAGCCACGAATATCCTGCAAGGTGAATTGCAATCATCATAACGTCATCCTGGTAGGTGATAACACCGTACGACATTGCAAGAATATCTTTAAGGCGTGGGTCGAGGTAGGTAATTGTTGATGGGTTGTATTTACGCTTGATGTACTCAGGGATGGATTCCATCGGTCCCGGACGATAGAGCGCAACCATAGCGTTGATATCGTGAATGGTGGTAGGGCGAAGCTCTTTGAGGTAGCGTGTCATTCCCGCACCGTTCAGTTGGAAAAGCCCCATGGTTTCTCCACGTGCAAGCATCGCAAATGTTCTTGGATCATCGAGGGGAATATGGTCAAGGTCTATGTGTACATCGTGACGTTCTTTTACGAGGCGAATTGCATCCCCTAAAATAGAGAGGTTGCGAATACCAAGGAAGTCAAATTTAAGAAGCCCCGCGTCTTCAACCGCGTGCATATCATACTGAGTAATAATTTTACCACCCTTGGGGTCAAGCTGTGTGGGGGTGAATTCGTACAGCGGTTTTGGTCCAATCACCACACCCGCTGCGTGCACGGAAATGTGACGTACGCATCCTTCGAGTTTTTTCGCGAGGTCAATAATTTCTGTAGTTGAAGCATCGTTTTTATAGAGATCAGCAAGTTCAGGTACGGTCGAAAGGGCAGTATCGATGGTCATCGGAAACCCTTGCGAGCCCTCGGGAATGAGGCGCGAGATTTTGTCACCAATACCGTATGGATGTCCGAGTGCACGCGCTACGTCGCGCACCGCACCACGTGCCATCATCGTACCAAAGGTTCCAATTTGTGCGACGTTTTCAGAGCCGTATTTTTGTCGCGCATAGCTAATAACTTCGTCGCGACGATTATCGGCATAGTCCATATCGATATCAGGTGCAGAAGGGCGTTCTGGATTCAAAAAGCGCTCAAACGGGAGATTGTATTCAAGCGGGTTTACGTTGGTAATACCAAGAAGATAGGTGGTGATAGACCCTGCAACGGACCCTCGAATGTTCGTGAGGATGTTGTTCTCTCGAGAAAAGCGAAGAAGGTCTCCCACTACAAGAAAGTAGGGAGCATATCCTTTGTCGCGGATCACCTTGAGCTCGTATTCAATACGATCTATAACGTTGCTGTCGTTTGCATCTAGTCCGCGCGTGGTAATACCTTCGTACACGAGACGTTTCAATTCGCTGTTATAGTCCGTTCCCTCGGGAATTTTTAAATCAGGAAATACCCATGAACCAAGAGTAAGTTCGATATTGCACATATCGGCAATCTTTTGCGTATTCCAAACTGCTTCAGGTGTTTCCTTAAAATATTCAAGCGCAGTTTCTGTATTGATGAATGAAAAATCATCAACGGCCATTGAAAAGCGATTTTCGTCTTTAAGGTCGCCGTTGGTTTGAATCGCGAGCAATGTTTCGTGTGCGCGCTGGTCTTCGTGGTGAAGATAGTGTGAATCTTGTGTTGCGACCAGCGGGATATCGAGTTTTTTACTGAGCGCAATGATATGGTCGCGTGTTTTGTCAAAATCTTCTATCCCTGGATGATGCATTATTTCCAAGAAATAATTTTCTGCACCAAAAATTTCTTGATGTTCACGGGCAATTTTTTCAGCTTCTTCGAGATCTTCGCGACGAACGGCACGAGAAAATTCACTTCCGAAACATCCCGAAAGGCAGATGAGGTCATTACTATATTTCCTTAATACTTCTTTGTCGATGCGTGGTTTATAGTAGAATCCTTCAAGGTTGGAAATAGTGACGAGACGGATAAGGTTTTTATACCCAGCTTCATTTTTAGCAAGCAGGGTAAGGTGAAAACGCTCAGTGTCGATACCAGGGCGTTTGTCGTGACGTGAACCAGGGGTCATATATGCCTCAACGCCAATAATAGGCTTTATACCCTTTTTTTTGCACGTTTTGTAAAAATCGATTGCCCCATACATATTCCCGTGGTCGGTAAGGCCAACAGCGTTCATACCGTACTCTTTTGCGAGCGCGACCATTTCCTCTACTTTTGAGAGACCGTCCAAGAGGGAATAATGCGAGTGAGTGTGAAGATGTATGAAAGATTTTTGCTCTGACGGGGTGCTCATATGGGATGAGTATACCAGTCAGCGCAAAAGAAATCGAGTAGGGACAGGGTATCGTTTTTGGGTACTTGTTTGTTATGATAAAGGAGTGAAAAAAATACCAGTACAATATCTCATTGGCGTTGACGAGGTAGGACGCGGACCGCTCGCGGGACCGGTGGCGGTAGGAGCGGTGTGTGTACATATTAAGCACCAAAAAATACTAGAAAAGTGGGGGAGAGGGTTTCGGGATTCTAAAAAGCTCTCAGCGCGCGGTCGCGAAGAATGGATGGTGAAAATTAAGAAGGCCGAGGAGGATGGGTTCCTTGAATATTCGGTCGCGTTTGTGTCGTCGCGTGTCATTGATAAAAAGGGGATTGCGCCCTCAATTCGTACCGCACTTTTTCAGTCACTTACGTCATTAGAAAAGTCTAAAATCCAACCTCAGATATCTCGTGTGCTTCTCGACGGGGGGCTTCGTGCTCCTGTTGCGTATGAGGACCAGAAAACAATTATTAAGGGAGACGAGAAAGAGCTTGTTATTGCACTCGCTTCTATTGTTGCCAAAGTGACGCGTGATGCATACATGATAAAACTTGGTAAAAAATTCCCTGCGTACGGCTTTGAAAAGCACAAAGGATATGGTACGCGTGCGCACTATACTGCCATCAAAAAACACGGGATTACCTCGCATCACCGCAAGAGTTTTCTCAAGAAAAAGAAGGAAAGGGGATAACTCAATTCCTTTTTTTTTAAAACACGATATACTAATACTAATTAATTTAATTATTATTACATATATCGCCATGTCCATTAAGCACCTTCGCTTTCTTCCGTTTCTCTTTCTCTTCCTTATTCCGAACCTCTCCTCTGCAGCGACCGAATCAATTCGTGTCATCCGCCAAGACTGTACGGGATATTCAAACTGTTACACTTCACTTTCCGCGTGGGAAGCAGGGGAGCAACGTGATCTTACTGCTACCGACGAAATTGCGGTAGCACGTATTGAAGGCGTATGGACAAACCCTGATACCACCGCAGTAACGATTGATGGCTGGACAACCGATGCAACGAGATACATTAGAATCTATACTACTCTGGAAGCGAGGCATGGGGGAGTGTGGAGTGACGCGAAATATAGATTGTCAGTTAATGTCTGGAATTCAATTGCAATAGACAATAAAGAAGATTATACGAAAATTGAAGGTTTACAAATTTTACATTCCGCTGGGGGAGGTTCTAGCGCAGGTATTAGTAGTATTTTATTTGCTGGTGTAACAGTAAAAGATTCCATTGTTCGAAAAAGTTCGGTAGTGGCAGGAGAAGGAGTAAAAATTATCGGCACCAACATTGCCAATGCTTTTGTAGTAAATACTGTTGTGTCTGGCGGTTGGGACTATGGAATTGATATTGCCACAAATGGCGGTTATGGTTATGCATATAACACCACTAGTTATGGAAATAATTATGGATACAACGGTTTTCACACTCAAAATCTTAAAAATTGTATTGGTGCAGGAAATACCATCGCTGACTTTGCGCGTGTCAGTTCTTATCCAGTCAACATAACCAATTGTGCAAGTAGTGATGCTACGGCAGGCACTTTTAGTGGTACCGGTACTCGAGTAAATCAAACATTTTCTTTTATTGATCCAGTCAACGGCAATTTTCATCTATCGTCATCTGACACTGGAGCAAAAAACTACGGTACAGACCTCTCTACTGACTTCAACCTCTCTTTCTCCACCGACATCGACGGAGAAACCCGAACAGGGTACTGGGATATCGGTGCCGACGAAACCTCAGGTGGGGGAGCGCCGGTAGCAGACACCACCGCCCCATCTATCCCCACCAACCTTTTAGCTACCGTCGTTTCTCCTTCTCAGGTTAACCTCACATGGTCAGCATCCACGGACAACACCGGTGTCACCGGTTACCGCATCTACCGTAACGGTACCCAGATCACCACAACCACCGGTACTACCTATTCCAACACCGGTCTCTCTGCATCAACCCTCTACACTTACACCGTATCTGCCTACGACCTTGCCGGCAATGTCTCTCCCCAATCAACCGGAGCAAGTGCAACAACGCAAAATCTATCTGCCGATACTACCGCACCATCTATCCCCACCAACCTTTTAGCTACCGTCGTTTCCCCTTCTCAGGTTAACCTCAGCTGGTCAGCATCCACGGACAGCACCGGTGTCACTGGTTACCGCATCTACCGTGACGGTACCCAGATCACCACGACCACCGGTATTACCTACTCAAACACCGGTCTCTCTGCATCTACGCTTTACACCTACACTGTTTCCGCCTACGATGCAGCAACCAACGCATCCGCTCAGTCAACAGGAGCAAGTGCCACCACACAAACAGCCACGACAGTTACGACCACCGGTGCCCCTGTTCTCAATTTCTCTGATATTATTTCTGGACCAAAAACTGGCAACACTGATGGGCTTGGTTCTGGTGCCATCGTTTCTATCTGGGGTAACAGCCTCGGTTCATCACAGGGAACTTCTCAGGTATATGTTGGAGGTGTTCCTGCTTCACATATTTACTACTGGGGAAATGCAGACGGTAACCCAAATGCGGGCCCTGCTGATCTCTATACCTATCACAAGATGCAGACGATCTCGTTTGCGATCCCCGCAAATGCACCGGATGGACTTACGAATATCTCGGTAATGGTAAATGGTGTGCAGTCAAACACCTTGCCGTTTACCGTAAGGGCGGGGAATATCTATTTTATAAAAACTGGAGGGAATAATACTGGAGCAGGAACATGGCAGACACCGTGGGGAACTTTTATGGAGAACGGAAACAGTAGGATGACAAACGGTGATATTTTGTATGTTGTTGGTGCATTCAATTCAACCGGTGGGGTAAATGGACTTCTTATAAGATATAATGATTTTCAAAATACTGCAGAAAGGCCAACTGCGGTAATTGGCTATCCTGGTTCTACGGCATATCTCAATGGTTCTTCAAATGGTATCGGTGTATGGGGTTCTCCTCCATACCCTCAATATTGGGTTTTTTCTAAATTAAAAGTAGAAACAATGGAAACAGGAATCTCGTCTATCAAAGGAATGAGAGCGATTGCAAATGAGATAACTGGTCCGCTTGCTTCTGGTCAGTCAGGTGCAATCTCAGGGTCAAAAGATGGTACCTCTGGAGTTAAGAGTTTTGGAAATTATATTCATGATTTCGGATTGAACAGTTATGATATTCGCCTGCATCATGTTTTTTATCTTTCTAACAGAGACGGTACTCCAAACGAAGCATATGAACTCGGGTGGAATTATTTATTGAATAACCATGCCAGAGGAGGACTTCATAATTATGATGAAGGAATCTGCGGTGACTTTACGGGTATTATAAAAGTGCATAATAATGTTGTCGTAAACCAAGCCGGTACTTCGTTTGATGTTGGTGGAAGTGGTGGTGGATATGATGGTACGGGGTGCTTGAAAGTTCCTTTTGAAGTCTATAACAATCTCTTTATTAAATCCGGTCAAACTCCTTTCAATGATCCTGCTATCTCTGTGACCTATTCAGGTACAAAGAGTCATATTAAATTTTATAACAATACCATTTACGGATGGGGTAGCTCTGAGGCAGTCTATATTCAAGATAATGGTTCTGCTACTTGGAATTTCGGGGGTACGTTTGAATGGATAAATAATATTGTTGTTGATACTGACAATCTTCCATATTCTCATTCTGTTTATTACAAGACGCCGTCGGTTAGCAGTAATAACATCTGGTATAATGGTGGTGACGGAAACCCATCGTCTGTACCAGCATGGGATCCAACTGCCTCATCAGCGAACCCTTTATTTGTAAATCCTTCTGTCGGTGACTTCACTCTCCAGTCCATATCATCCGCCATCAACGCCGGCTCATCACTCGTCTCATCCCTCGTCACCCGTGACTACTTTGGCATCTCCCGTCCCCAAGGTTCCGCCTACGACATCGGTGCTTTCGAATACTGTACTAACTGTACGACGACGACAACCACGACACAACCAACAGGAGACACCACCGCCCCATCTATCCCCACCAACCTTTTAGCTACCGTCGTTTCTCCTTCTCAAATTAACCTCAGTTGGTCAGCATCCACGGACAACACGGCAGTCACTGGTTACCGCATTTACCGTAACGGTACCCAGATTACCACCACGACCGGAACTACTTACTCCAACACC
>MHUV01000005.1:106670-120786 GCA_001823545.1 Candidatus Yonathbacteria bacterium RIFCSPLOWO2_01_FULL_43_27 | reverse complement strand
CACACACAAATGTCCGATAGAAAAATGAAACATTCTGCACCGGTTGCGCCGGTTGTAAAGAAGCAACTCACTGCACCTACTTCAACTCCTAGTGCACGTATCGATGTTGCGCGAGAGGCACGTCATGCACGTATTCTTAAGCTTGTGAAAGACAAGCGCGAGGTGGCCATAAAGGACATTGTTGAGCATTTCCCTGAGCTCTCTGAGAAGACGATCCAGCGCGAACTCCTGTCCTTTATTGAATCTGGTGTTTTGAAAAAAACAGGAGACCGTAGGTGGTCCCGATATTCTCTCTCATAGCACCTATGTCCTTTAGGTGGGGAGGGGATATGACCTCGCCACCTACTTAAAGGAGATACCCTTGCTCCTTGTTTTTCGACCCCTTTTATGCTATAAAACATAGATGTATATTGCCGTTGTGGATAACCTGCTTTGCAAGTTATGAACACGCGATATATAATAAATTCTAAGTTCGGCGGGCAGAGAAATCTGTGCGCTGAATTTAAGCGTAATGAATTCTTGTTTCGCGATCTGTATACAAATTAAATCGCACAACAGTACATTAAGCATGACCCTCGCAGTATTCATGTACGATGAACGACGAGGGAAGATCATTGAAAATAAGACAAGGCACGAAGCAATAGTTTTAAACCTTGTCGCAATAGAAGGTACATCCTAGAAAAACGGTGTGCTTTCAGTTTGTCTATGCGATCGTTTTCTCTTAATACGAGGAGGCGGTGGTATGAATTCAATGATCTTCTTTCTCGCGGTCGAAACCCGATCGTACGACTGAAAGATTATTTAATAGAACGTGTCCGCTTTCCCCCTGGGGGAAGAGGCGTCAAAAAATTTGCTTTCCCTTCTTTGGTTCGCCGTAGCTTTACGGTAACGGCAACCTCTCCCTTGACGCTTCCTCCCCCGAAAGGGGAAAGCAAACGCGTAAGTTCTCTGAGCACTTTATTAGCATTATTAGTTATTAACGCTCAAAACTTACGTGCAAAAGATTTGGCATTTTGGATAACACCAAATGCAAAATTTTGAATTATAAATTATGAATAGAAAATCAATCGCAGTGATCGTTGGGTTGGTTGCAGGTATCGCTTTTGCTGGAACAGCAATGGCAGCAACCTTCTCAACGAACCTCAAATTGGGATCAACCGGACAGGACGTAAAAGACCTCCAGGTTCTTCTCAACGCTGATCCAGCAACCCAGGTTGCTTCATCAGGAGTTGGTTCTCTTGGTAATGAGACTACCTACTTTGGTAACCTCACCAAGACAGCCGTTATTAAGTTTCAGAACAAGTATGCTTCAGAAGTTCTTTCACCAATTGGTTTGACCAGTGGTACAGGCTTCGTGGGAGCATTGACTCGTGCAAAGCTCAATACTATGGGCGGTGTCACGACAACCCCTCCTTCAACGACAGTAGGTTGTGCACCGGGCGCGCTTTACAGTTCAGTAACTGGACAGCCTTGCTCGACGACAACTCCTCCTGCAACGACGACAGGTACGGACTTGGCAGTAACCCTTTCCTCTGATTCTCCTGCAACTGGCGGAGCAATCGTAGCAGGACAGGCTATTGCTGACCTCGCACACTTTACCTTCAAGAACAACACCTCATCAGAGGCAAAGGTTACGAAGGTAACGTTGAACCGCACTGGTATCTCAAATGATACAGCTTTGACAAACGTATACCTTTACGATGGCGTAAGGCGCGTTTCTGACTCAGCTTCAGTAGCAAGCGGAGTAATCTCATTCAATGACGCAGCTGGTTTGTTTACGGTAGGTGCAGGCGCATCAAAGAACATTTCAGTTCGCGCTGACATTTCCGCATCAGTTGCAGGCCAGATCGTGGGAGTTTCCCTCGCATCTGTAGTCTCAACGGTAAATGCATCGGGTTCATTCCCAGTTATGGGCGGTTACTTGAGTGTCGCAACGGCAACGTTGGGAACTCTTGATTTCAACACGACCACGACTCCTTCAGCAACAACTGTTGATCCTCAGAACGACTACATCGTATGGCAGAACACCGTTACGGTAGGTACACATGCACTTAACCTTAAGTCACTTACCCTCCGCAATATCGGTTCTATCAGTACTGGTGATCTTAGGAACTTCCGCCTCTATGTTGACGGAGCTCTTCTTTCAACCGTAGAGAACCTTGATTCAAATGGTTACGTTACCTTCGATCTCTCTGCAAGCGCAAAGAGAATGGAGACAGGTAGCCGTATCGTTAAGGTTATCGCTGACATCGCAGGTGGCTCAACACGCACCTTCATGATGTCACTTCGCCATGCAGGAGATATTGCAGCTTATGACGCTGACCTCAACCAACCGGTTTTGGCAACGGCAGCAAGCTCAACATTCTCAGCTCGTAGCGCTACATCAGCAACCATCAATGGTGGTTCTATCACAGCTGCTAAGAACACTGCATCACCTTCAAGCAACATTGCTGTAGGTTCAACCAATGTTAAATTGGCTACCTTCGACCTTCGCGCATCAGGTGAGAATGTAAAGATCGATAACTTGAACATCCAGGCTGACACATCAGTAAACAATGGTGGTCTCGACAATGCAAAGGTATTCTTCAATGGTGCACAGGTAGGTTCTACCAAGGATCTTTCTGAAGGCGCTTCAACGAACTTCACCTTTGGTTCAAGTCTTGTTATTAACGCAGGTACGACTGGTGTTATCGACATCTATGCAGATGCAAAGACGTCAACATCAACGAACCTCGTAAATACAGAGACGATTTTGATCACCTTGAATGCTGGTACTTCAGGAAACGCACAGGGAACTGTTTCACTTGGTTCTTTGACGGTTCCTTCATCAGCAGTTACCGCTAATACGCTCACAGTATCATCATCATCACTTTCCGCAACCAAATACTCTGGTTATGGCAATCAGACGATGGTATCAGGTCGTACTAACGCAAAGATCGGTTCGTTCGTACTTTCAACAGGCGCTTCAGAAGGAGCAAATGTTGATACTGTTACAGTAGCTCTCTCTGCAACAGAGGCAGCAAGTATCACGAACTTGATGCTCAAAGATCAGGTTACAGGCGCACAGATCGGTACTACAAAAGGTACTCCTGGTACGTCAAACGCATTCACAATGAACGTTGCAATCCCTGCATCAGGCTCAAAGGTTGTTGATATCTACGCTGACATCTTGTCAGGAGTTGGTATCGGTGACATTGCAGCAGATGTAACTGCATCAGGTACGGGTACGCTTGGTTCTGCAGTAACTGCTTCATCAGTAACACTTCAGACCATTACGATCGGCAGTGGCACATTGTCACTCGCTGTATCAGCAGCAAACCCTGCATCAGTAAATGCAACAGCTGGATCTTCAAAGGTTAAGGTTGGTCAGTTCCGCTTTAGCGCAACAAACAACTCGTACACCGTTGAAGAAATCAAGGTCTTGGTTTCAAACAATGCAGCAACTTCAACCACAGGCGTAACGCTTGAGTACAAGGATGCTACAGGTGCAACCAAGTCTGCGTTCCAGACTCTTACGACCGGTGCACAGGCAAATGCAACAGCAACCTTCACAGGTCTCTCGTTGTACGTACCTAGCTCAGGTGATGATTCACTTCTCGATGTATTTGTAGGAATTCCTACCATTTCATCAGGTGCAGCATCAGGTGCAGCAATTACCGCAACGATCGATTACAACGAAGGATTCAAGGCAACACCTAACGGTCTTACCCCTATCACTACATGGACCAGCGCATCTGCTGATGTTGTAAGTAGCGCATCAACAGGTTACGGTACGGTTTATGTAAGGAAGACGATTCCTACGTTCACGAAGGTTGCTTCAGGTGTTACAACTCCTACAACAGGACAGGCACTCTACAAGTTTGATATCACCGCAGATACAGCAGGTGCAGTTGAGGTCAAGAAGATCTCACTCGCAGTTGCAACTTCTACGATGAATGTAGCAGCAATCTCGTTGTACGAAATTGGTAACTCAACTGCTATCAACACGACAGCAGCAGAAGTAGACTCAAGTGGCAATGTAGTATTCTACGCAGGTACCTCGGCTAACGACACCGTTATTCAGGTTGGCGCAGGAAGCACAAAGCACTTCGAAGTTAAGGGTACTGTTACCAACTGGGGCGCCGCAGGCGATAGCTTGACTGTCAGCTTCACGGAAGATGCTTCAGCTGGCTTAACAGCAACATCAGCTAGCCATGCAGGAAACCTTGTATGGTCAGATCGCTCAGCAACTAGCCACACCACGATCACAGCAGACTGGATCAATGGTTACTTGGTTAAGAACTTCAGCGATGATGTTCAGAGCTACTCTTTCTAACTAGCTTAGAAAATAATAGTTGAAAAGGTAAACGTATCAGTTTTAAGGTTTTGAAAAAGAATGCACGAATTCATAATAGGTTGATCTCCTCCTCGAGTATTCCTCAGAAGGGTATTCCAAACTGAATTTACCGCAAACTTCGGATAGACAACAAAAACTACTACATTCTCCTGTGGAAAAGACAATGTAAGGTGTCTTTTCCCACCAACTAGAACAAAAAACCACCCACGTCCTTCACGGCCGTCGGGTGGTTTTTTGTTGTTTAAATCCTCGCCAAGGCCCGCCCTTGGCAGCGTGCCAAGGGCGGGCCTTGGCGGATATTTATAAATCTAATAGAGGCGAAATGCTTGTTGATATCGGAGCATATTGTTTGATGCCGAACCATTTTCACCTACTTGTAAGGGAAAAGAATGAGGGTGGTATTCAAAAGTTTATGTTAAAGCTTTTGACTGCGTATTCGATGTATTTTAATAAGAAGAATGAGCGGACAGGGTCGTTATTTGAGAGTAGGTATAAAGCAAGACATGCTAATACAGACGACTATTTGAAGTACCTTTTTGCCTATATTCACCTAAATCCAGTGAAAATAATTGATCCTGAATGGAAAGAAAAAGGAATTACTGATCACGATGGTGCCAAAGAATATCTTGATAAATATAGCTATTCTAGCTATATGGATTTTGTTGGTGAAAAAAGAGAGGAAGGTGTGGTTCTTAATAAAACTGCTTTTCCTGAGTATTTTGATGATTTCGAGGAATTTGATGAGTATATAAAAGAGTGGCTCGTCTATCCAAGGTCGGACCTTGGATGAGAGGTCTTGGATGAAATTGATTGCATTTGTTGATAGAGAAGCCTATAATTAACGGCATATGAATACCATTTTAACCTTTTTGAAGTCTAGGAAGTTTTTGGTGGGAGTGGCGGTTGTGGTCGTGGCGTTTTTGGTACTTGGGTTTGTGTATCCGGTGTATAGTGATTGGAAAGGAAGGAAGGGGGTTGAGAATCTCGCCAATGCACTTAAACAGATGCAAGAAGACGACTATAAAGCGGCTATGGCAGATACTTATGGAGGCAAGACACCTCAAGAGACGCTCCAGATGTATATTGATGCTGTTGAGAAAGGAGATTATGAGCTTGCGAGCAAGTATTTTATTGGAGGGAAGCAGGAGGAGTGGAAAAATAATTTGAAGGAAATAATGCAGTCAAACAAGGAATCTCTTTTCCTGGACCCTTTAAAGAAATCTATAAATTCTATAGGTTACTTCTCTAGCGATCAGTTGTTATACACAATCGAAAAACCTGTCTTTATTGAATTTAGAAAGTACCCTAATGGAATCTGGAAAATCTTAGAAATTTAGATATCTTGTATGCGCAAAGTTGCCACACTTATCTTTGTTGTTACCGCTCTCATTTTTGGTATTAACAGCAGAGGGTTATTTGCGTACGATGATCAAACGACACATCCGGCGCTCACTGACGAAATTGTAGATTTCTATAATCTTTCTTTTTCTGATAAAAAATTAACCGCTGAGCAGAAAGAATGGATTGTCGAAGGTGCTATTCTAGAAGATACGCCACCACGATGGATCAATCATTTCTATGACCCAATCTATGGCGACGAGTGGACAGGTGAGAAAGCGGGAACGCGGGCTACTTCTACTATGCTAAATTTTGCTACGGTAGGGTTTTTTACCGTGGAGCCACTCACTGCTGTCAATTGGATTCATAATCGGGAAGCTCAAGGAAAGTACCTTCTCTATCAGGGTGATCGCACCTGGGAAAAAGCGCTTGAATATTATGTAAATGGCGACGAAAAGAACGCATATCGGACACTGGGGCATGTACTACACTTACTTGAAGATCAAAGTGTGCCTGATCATACGAGAAATGATACGCATGCGCATGATCTTGAATGGTTCACTGGTGACTACGGCTCGCCCTATGAAGAATATTTGAAGAAGTATGACCGTAAAAAGATCGAAGAATTGGACCTTCCGAATAACCTAAAAAAAGAGAAGCAACAACCAATTACTAAACAATCAATCGAAGAATACTTGGTCTCTTTGGCAACATATTCAAACAAATATTTTTTCTCAAAGGATACGATTAATGATCCTAAATATCAATTTCCGAAGATTCTTAAAGATGACGGGAATTTAGGATATGGTAAGGATGAAATAGGAGAATATTTTAATTTAGCTAAGATTAATGAGACCTGGAATCAGAATAAATTAGGCTATGATATTGATTATTATATTCCTATTAGTGATAAAGATCCTAATCACTTATTAATCCTCGACGCCTACTTCTCTCGTCTCTCCCGTCAAGCCCTTCTTTACGGTGCTGGCGCTATCGATCTATTTAAAAAACAGGCCGAGGAAGCAAAAGAGAAAAAAATTGATCTCTCGTACTCTGGGTCATGGTTCGATGTACCCATGGTTTCCGTTAGTGCCGCAGTTGTTGAAGTGGGCAATCTCTGGTCTTCTTTAAAAAACACTGCGAACACTGTCACTTCAAAAATATCAACCACTGCGAAATCATTAATCAGTGATTCGTTGAGTCAAAAAGGTGATTTTGCAACTACCCAAACAGCGTCGCTTGTCGATGCGGTGTCGACGACACAAGAAGGAGTAACGAATCAGAATACTCAGCAAGTAATTCAAGAGAACCCCTTGAATGAGATTACCGATTCTCAATTTGTAGTAAATACACCAAACGCGTCTTCCATGGATCAGTCTTCGAGTCAATTTTCTTCACAAATAAATTCACCTCAAGTTGCTTCTGTGTTTAGTGCTATTCCTGTCGTTTCAGCGCCAGCGCCTGCTGTGTCTCAAGCACAAACAGTACCGACCGTATCAGTTGTACAAACTGAACAGAAAACACAAACAGAACAAGAAACTCCACAAAATATTATTCAGGCAACAAGTACACCAGAAGTTGTTGCAGACGTTACCGCTCCCGTCATTACGATGCTAGGTGAGAATCCAGCAACTGTGCTCGTGGGTGGACAGTATGCCGATCTTGGCGCTACAGCGCTTGATGATATTGATGGTTCACGGATTGTATCAGCATCTTCAACGGTTAACACATTTATAGAAGGGGATTATGCCGTTTCCTACACCGCTTCTGATCTTTCAGGAAACAGCTCCCATGCGACACGCACAGTAAATGTGGTCCCGACACTTGCCACATTTTCTTTTTCTGACCTCAATAACAATACTATTGTGGACTGCGACGAGGCAGAGGTACACGTTGATATGAATACTGTTCTTCCCGCAGGAGAATATCGTTTTAATAATTTAACAATCGCAAGTAGCTCCACGCTCACGCTTCAGGGCGATCCGCTATCACTTGCCGATTTCAAAGGAGTAAAAATTGTTGCGCAGAATATTACGGTAGATGCTGGCTCGGCAATCTCGGCTGATTATCAAGGATACAAAACTGGCGGTCCCGGTTCTCCTTCAGCGCCTGCGTATCTTGCGGGAGCAAGTTATGGTGGTGTAGGTACTGGTGGTGGTGTTCCTTCGTACGGAGATGCACTTACGCCAACCGAACTCGGAAGTAATGGTGGGGTATGTTGCAGTAATTTTCAGGGTGGTGGCGGAGCGATGCACTTCATTGTTTCTGGCACCTTTTTGAATAACGGAATTGTTTCGGCTAATGGAAGTGGTTCATCGAGCGGTGGTAGTATCTATGGAGTTGTGGACACGCTCGCGGGATCGGGAATTTTTCAAGCAAACGGCGGAGCACATTCTGTTTCTTCTGTATATCATGGACGAGCTGGTGGTGGACGCACGGCTATGTATTACCAAGCATCTTCATTTAGTGGAGAATCAACTGCGCTTGGGGGATGTAGTAGTTTAGGTATGGGGTATCCATATGAATGTGCAGGCAATGGCACGGCAGGGCTTTTTGATATGAAAAACAATGACCTCTATATTTCTTCATCGTGGCGCTTCCAAAAAAATGATAACCCATTCAATTTAAATCGTATCGTGGTAACCGCTGGCGCGCATGTTGCGGTAGAGGATGGCGTCCATCTCACTGCACAAGAGCTTTTGGTTGAAGATGGATCAGCGTTTTCAGTCTTGGGAAGTCCTGTCATTGCTATTCCAAAAATTTCAATACGCGATAATTCAACACTTACTTTTTCTGGCAACGAATCACTCACTGTCGATACTTTCACCATTACCGAAAACTCAACAATTTCAGTAGTTCAATGGTACCCACTTTCACTCCACGTGCGAAACCTTACCCTTTCTGCGGATTCAAAAATTAACCTTGATAATAAAGGATATAGTGGTGGGGAAGGGCCTGGAGCGCCGATAGAATTTTATGATGGCGCAAGTTATGGTGGTGCGGGATACAATAATTCTGCAACCTCGACATATGGTTCGCTCGTCGAGCCTGTCGATATGGGAAGTGGGGGAAACGGTCATCATTCGTACGCGCAAGGTGGTGGCGCTCTTAAAATCGTGGCAGACGGTACGCTTATCCTCGATGGTGTGGTTTCTGCACGAGGTGGTATTACCTCAAGTGGAGGAAGTATCTACCTCGTCGCGCATCGTCTTGAAGGAAGCGGACAACTTGTTGTTGATGGGGGTGGTCATTATTGGCAAGGGTACAACATTGGTATGGGTGGTGGTGGGCGTATTGCAGTTACCGCAGAGCAGTATGCATTTTTAGGAAGTATGTCTGCGCTCGGTGGATGTGCGAGATTTGATGGTTGGACGACGTCGTGCGCAGGCAATGGCACAATAGAAAATAGTAATGAATTGGAATTTGTGACTGAAGAAGAAGTTCCTACTCAGGAAGAGGAAAACGCAACTCCGGTAGTTCTAGACACCACGCCACCTGTTGTTACTATTGGTGAATATGACAGCATTACTGCTACGAGCTCACCGATTACCGTTACGGCAACAACAAGTGAGGGTGTGCTGAACGCAGAATCACATACGTTTACCGAAAATGGTTCGTTTGATTTTGTAGCGACCGACGACGCGGGGAATACGGCAACATCAACAGTGACGATCGAAAATATTGATATTACACCACCATCAATCACAAGCTACACCTTGAATGGTAGCGAGGGCAATGTTGAAATGTCTATTGCGTCGTCTTCTCCGGTTATCCTGACACTTAATGCGAGCGAGGACGTTGACTGGGTATCGTTAAGAATTGAAAACGAAGCAGATGCCGACATTTACAAAGTATTTTATTCTGGATCAGAATGTGTTGACGGCACGACAGTATGTACGAAAGTATGGGACACTTCATTATCAAAGGGAGAATTTATAGAAGGTATTTATCGCGTTAAGGTACATTTTCGAGATACCGTAGGGAACGATGTTACGGAATACCTTGAGCCGTATGTGATTATTGTACAAGGAGTACCAATAGAGAACGAGGGCCCTGCTCCTGTCTTGGAAGTTCCGGAACCTGTGCTATAATTTGGCACAATAATTATGATAAAAAATATGGAATATATACAAAAATACAAGAAAATCATTGGTATCATTGCGGGGATCATTTTCCTTGGTGCGCTTGCGTGGGGCTTTGCGCTCGGGCCATCTCCAAGCAATAATGGCTTTTCGTTGAGCAGGGAATCGCTCCCGTCATCATGGGAATTCACCGGGCTCTATAACACTCCCGAACTTACAGCAAATGTGCAGAAAAATATTGAAACCCTTAAAGAAAAAATAAATGAAGAAGGGGCAGATGTGTATGACATTTATCTTTCTATTGCTCAGCAATATGCTCTCGTTGGAAAAGGTGAAGAAGCATATGATTATTTATTGCGCGCTGGTAGGCAGGATCCGGGAAACTCCCTCACGTTCCAGACGATGGGAAACCTTATGGAATCACTCAAGGCATACACTGCCGCAGAAGAGGCATACAAACAAGCGACGATCGTTCAGCCTCAGATCCTTCAGAATCATTTAGCGCTCATCGGTTTTTATCTCGGACAGAAAGTTGATGCGGTAAAAATAGAGTCTGCATTTGCGTTTGCGCTTGAGAAAAGTGGCCGTGCAACGAATATTTTGAAAGAGTACGCGCAGTGGCTCGAGGGACAAAAAGATACCGCAAAGGCTATTACCGTTTGGGAAGAAGTACTGAAACAGGTTCCCGAGGATCGCGCCGTGAAGGACAAAATTAATCAATTGAAGCGAAAACTTAAGTAATCGTTATGTCACCCAACACACTTCGTATCTTGTGGAATAGCGCGCGCTGGCTCCTCTTGCTCGTCGCTATTACGCCACTTCTCTATATTGGAGGAGTGTACTATCCGTTTGTCGTTCCTAAAGTTCTTTATTTTAGAACATTGATAGAACTTGTGGTGGTGCTCCTTGTTAGTTACGTCGTGTATACGCGAGAAGGTCTTAACCTTGCAATATTTAAGAAGAAAATCACGTGGGTTCCGCTGGTATTTCTCGGTTTTAGTTATCTTTCGGCACTTTTTGGACTCGATTTCTATCATAGTTTCTGGTCTATTTTTGAGCGCATGGATGGGTTGGTGACGTTGACGCACCTCATTGCATATTTCTATGCAGTACTCCTTGTGTTCAATAAAGAGGATTGGCATAAGTTTTTTGTAATAAATGGTGTTGTTGCTGTTCTCGTTGGGCTTTATGCCGTATTGCAACACTATGGTTTTTCGTGGTTTCAGGATACGACTGATGTACGCGTGCGGGGGACCATTGGTAATGCAGCATTTCTCGCGAGCTACTTGGGAATTATGTTCTTTTTGGCGCTCTATCTTGCACGAGAAGCAAGAACCGTACTCATGCGCAGAATGTGGTGGTGTGGCGCGGGGCTTTCTTTACTCGTTATTTTACTGACGCAAACACGTGGCGCTATTGTGGCGGGCGCGGTGTCATTGGTTGTGTTTCTCATATGGTGGGCGCTCACGACGTCAGAGAAAAAATATAAAAGATATGCAATTGTAGGTCTTTTGCTCGTTGCGCTCCTCGGTATTTTTGGGTATGCGTATCGTACTTCGTTGCGTTCTTCATCCATTCCCGTAGTTGCTCGTATCGCAAGCATTTCTCTCAATGACCCGACAACAAAAAGCCGTTTGTTCATCTGGGAAAATTCACTCTCGGCATTTACCGAACATCCTATCCTTGGGTATGGTATGGAGAATTTTGAGTATGTGTACAACAGTTTTTATGATCCACAGGTGGTTGCTGAAGAGTGGTTCGATCGTTCACACAACGTGTATATTGACCAGCTCATTCATAATGGCGCGATAGGATTCGTGTTGTATCTCGCGATACTTCTGTATGCTTTGTATGTCGCATGGGAGTATGTATTGCGCGATAAATATGTAGGATTTATATTTTTCTTTCTCCTTTTGACGTATGCGTTGCAGAACTTCTTTGTGTTCGATGCACTAAGTAGCGCGTTCTTGTTCTGGGCAATTTTTGCATTTCTTATTTTCCTTACGAGGGAAGTTTCGCCAAGCCCCGCCCTTGGCGACCGCGCCAAGGGCGGGGCTTGGCGCGCAGCGATTGTTGTAATTGGCGTAGGTGGTATGTGTGCTGCATGGTATTTTGTGAACTATTTACCACTCCGTGCCAATATGGCACTCGGGGAAGGGTACAAGTATCAAATTGCTGATGTAAAAAAATCTCTTGCTTCTTTTGAAAAAGGGTTGTCGTACCACACGTTTGCCGATATGGAGTATGGCTATCAAACGTACAGCACCTATATCAACAAACTCGAGTATCGTACTAATTTAAAAAATGAGGAAATGGTAAAGAGTTATGAAGCGGCGTCCGTACTTTTTAAAAATCTCATTGAAAAATATCCGTGGAACGTGCGACTGTATATATATTGGGGGCATATCGTTGAAAGTCGTCCAGAAGGAATTTCCTATGACGAAAAAGAGTTTGAGACGCTCATGAAAAAAGCGACTGAGCTTTCACCAAAACGTAGTACCGCATACTATATTTGGTCAAATATTTATCTTGCAAAATTGAAGGATGCGCGCACTAATGCCCAGAAACAAGAACTGTACAGTAAGGGTCTTGAGGTCCTCAAATTATATGCTACCCGTGCACCAAATTCTGCTGATGCGCAATTTGTGGTCGCGGACGTAGCGCAAAAGGCAGGACGACTCACCGAGGCACAAGAATTTTTTGAAAAGGGAGCAAGCGTGTATACCTCATCCTTGACTTCAGCACGTCGTGCCGCAGGGTATCTCTTGCGCATAAATGATTACGCGCGTGCCGAGCGCTATCTCGAAGATATTGCGCGCGTGGATGGTGGCAATCCTAATGTATGGTTTGACCTCGCCAAGGTGTACTATCTCAATGAAAAATTTGACGAGGCCGTCCAAGCACTCAATAAGGTTAATGCGATCAATCCAGAACTTCTCAAGAAAGAACCTGCTCTTGTGAACCAGATTTTAAATTCTGTTCGTTAAAATTATCGTTTTTACAGAGGGGTACCCTATGTTATTCCTAGGTGTTCCGTTTTGTCTCATTCTGTGGTATAATGTTTATATGTCGGATATTCTCAAGACGTGCTTAGGTTTTATGGGGATTTTGCTTGTGGGGCTTTTGGGGGTGTTCATTTCTGAAATGGTGAGATTTGGCGACACCAATGCACTTATTACAACAGTTGACAATATTACGAGTGTACGATAGTATAACCCCGAAGCTGTAGAAGTAGGCATCCTGAGTTTATCGAAGGAATTAAGCCCTGCGGAGGTCGACTCTTAATCCTGAAATAAGGATTGCTTTACGGCTTAGGCGCTTGGCGTTTAAGCCGTCAGATTGTATATAAAGATGCGTTACCGTGTGTAGCGCTTGTTGTTTAACATTATGGCACTTACCAAACAGAAAAAAACAGAGCTTCTCGCAGAGATGAAGAAGCGTCTCGCAGGAGCAAAATCAATTGCATTTGTGAACTTCGATGCACTTACCGTTGCTGATGACAAGGTTCTTCGTAGAAAGCTTCGCGCAGAAAACGTTGGCTACTTTGTATCAAAGAAGACCCTTGCAAAGCGTGTGTTGAACGACCTTAAAGCAGAAGGCGAAATGCCTGAGCTTCCTGGAGAACTTGCTATCGCATACAGTGAGGACCTTATTGCTCCAGCACGCGAAGTGTATGCTTTCCAGAAAACACCTCGCGATAAAGGAACGGTTGCGATTGTCGGTGGTATTTTTGACGGCGTGTTCAAGAACAAAGAGGAAATGATGTCGATTGCGACTATTCCTTCACTTCAAGGACTTCGTGGTCAGTTTGTCAACCTTATCAATTCACCAATTCAGCGTCTTGCGGTTGTGATGGAAGAAATTCGCAAGAGCAAGGAGGCACAGGGTGCATAAGGTTACTGTTTCCAAGCTTTTTTCGAAAAAGCGAACTATTAATTATTTAACTATTCATTATTATTATGACTGAAGAAAAAAAGGATGTAGTGATCCCTGCAAAGTTTAAGGATCTCGTTGAGAAAATTGACACGATGTCAGTACTCGACCTTCACGAGCTCGTAAAGGTTCTCGAGGAGAAATTTGGTGTTTCAGCAGCTGCTGTTGCAGTAGCCGCAGCACCTGGTGCAGCTGCAGTTGCAGAAGAAAAAGATTCATTCAATGTAGAACTTACCTCAGCTGGCGAACAGAAAATCGCTGTTATTAAGGCAGTAAAAGAAGTTCTTGGTCTTGGTCTCAAAGAGGCAAAGGATCTCGTAGACGGTGCTCCTTCAATGCTCAAGGAAGGTATGAAGAAGGAGGATGCAGAGAACCTCAAGAAGAAGATCGAAGAGGCTGGTGGTAAGGTAACACTCAAGTAGTATTT
>MHUV01000005.1:100880-106662 GCA_001823545.1 Candidatus Yonathbacteria bacterium RIFCSPLOWO2_01_FULL_43_27 | reverse complement strand
TCGCCCTTTCCCATTTTCCCCTCGTTTTAGAAACACTAAAATTGTGCTAAAATGCCTAGATGTCATTTTTAACGTCAATTTTTAGCGGAAATCCTGTAAAACACTGCCTTCCTATCGTCAAAAAGATCAACGATCTCGAGCCCGTAATGCAGGCCCTTTCTGACGATGAGCTTCGCGGTAAAACCGTCGAATTTCGAACACGTCTTGAAAAAGGAACAACCCTCGACGAGCTTCTTCCCGAGGCCTTTGCGGTAGTTCGTGAGGCCTCACGACGCACGCTCGGGCAACGACACTATGATGTTCAGCTCATTGGTGGCATTACGCTTCATGAAGGCAAGATCGCTGAGATGATGACCGGAGAAGGGAAGACGCTCGTTGCAACACTTCCTGCATACCTGAATGCACTTCCGGGGAAAGGGGTGCATATTGTTACGGTGAATGATTACCTCTCTCTTCGCGATGCGACCTGGATGGGACAGATTTATTCTTTCTTGGGTCTTTCTGTGGGTGTACTCAATCATAATGCTTCGTACATTTACGACCCCAACCATCAGAACCTCGATGAAGCGCGTGATGAGCTCGGTTCGTTCAAAGTGGTGCACGAATTTATGCGCCCTACGACAAAACAGGAAGTGTATCGCGCTGATATTACCTATGGAACAAACAACGAATACGGCTTTGACTACCTTCGCGACAATGTTGCCTATGCGCCCGAGGACCTCGCTCAGCGTGAATACCACTATGCTATCGTAGACGAGATCGACTCGATTCTTATCGACGAGGCGCGCACTCCGCTCATTATTTCGGCACCTTCAGGTGACGCGGAAAACCTTTATGAAATATTTGCAGGAATTGCGGCAAAACTTAACGTAGAAGAACACTATACGGTAGATGAAAAACTCAAGGCCATTCAGATTACCGACGCTGGTATCACGCGCGCCGAGGAGCTTCTCGGTATTGATAATATTTATACAGAAAAAGGAGTAAAGTACGTGCACCATTTAGAAACAGCGGTCCGTGCACAAGCGTTATTCCATAAAGACAAAGAATATGTGGTGCGCGACGATGAGGTTATCATTGTCGATGAGTTTACGGGTCGCCTCCAAGCAGGGCGTCGTTGGTCCGATGGGCTTCATCAGGCAGTCGAGGCAAAAGAGGGAGTGAGAATCCAGAAAGAATCACGCACCTTTGCGTCCATCACCTTTCAAAACTATTTCCGTCTGTATGGCAAGCTTGCAGGTATGACCGGTACGGGAGAAACTTCAAGTGAGGAGTTTTATTCAGTGTACAAGCTCGAGGTGGTAAAAATTCCCACCAATCGCCCTGTGTCACGTATCGATCGCACCGACCTCATTTATCAGACCGAGCAAGGTAAATTCAAGGCAATTGCACGCAAAGTAAAAGAGCTTAATCAAAAAGGACAGCCCGTGCTCATTGGTACCGTTTCTATTGAAAAAAATGAGCTTCTTTCTGAGTATCTCAAAAGAGAAGGCGTTCCTCATGAAGTATTGAATGCAAAAAACCACGAACGTGAAGGAGAAATCGTTGCGCAGGCAGGTCGCAAGGGTGCGGTCGTTATTGCGACAAATATGGCAGGTCGTGGTGTCGACATTAAACTCGGTGGTAATCCAAGTACACCAGAACAATACGAGGAAATTAAAGCACGTGGAGGACTTTTTGTGCTTGGTACCGAACGTCACGAGGCACGCCGTATCGATAATCAGCTTCGCGGACGCGCAGGACGTCAGGGTGATCCGGGAGAAACACAATTTTTTGTTTCAATGGAGGACAGTTTGATGCGGGTTTTTGCATCCGATGTCGTGAAAAATATGATGGGGAGAATGGGAATTGCCGAAGATGAAGCGATTCAGAACAAGCTCATTTCTCGTTCGCTCGAAACTGCACAGACAAAAATAGAAGGATTCCATTTTGACGCGCGCAAGCACGTACTTTCCTACGATGATGTAATGACACAGCAACGCGCGTACGTGTACGGAACTCGTCGCGAAGTGCTCCTTGGAGGAGCGCAAGGGGCAAAGGCATACCTTGCGGAAATCATTGGCGACAACGAAGAGCTTAAAAAACTGATAGAAGAGAAAGTTTCTGCTCTTGGAGAAGAAGAGTTCTATCAAGCAATTAAACGTCTCATTTTGCAGGTAGTAGACACAATGTGGATGGAGCACCTCGAGACGATGGATTATCTGAAATCCTCGGTTAATCTTCGTGCGTATGGTCAGCGCGATCCGCTCGTTGAATACAAAAAAGAAGGCCTCCGCATGTTCCGTGCAATGAAAGATTTGGTACGAGAGGAAATTGTCCGTATTCTTCCCGCAATTGGCGCTGGTGCTTTCGTGAAAGAAGAAGAAAAAGCACGCGAAGTGGTGAAACATATCGTAGAAATCGGCGGTGGGGAAGATACCGCTTCCACCGCGTCGCCGATCCAGTCTGACAAAACAGGCCGTAATGATCTCTGCACCTGCGGTTCCGGCAAAAAATACAAAAAGTGTTGCGGAAAATAAAACTATGGAATATCACAAGCTTGTGCGTGACAACATACCTGATATTATAAAAGCAAAAGGGGAGGTTGCCGTAACGCATGTTGCAAACGATACAGAATACGCACAAAAATTACGGGAGAAACTAGAAGAAGAGGTTGCCGAATATCTCCACGACGAAAGCATTAGTGAAATTGCGGACATTCTCGAGGTTATCGATGCTATTGCGGAATATAAAGGTTTTGAGTATAAGGAAATTGTGGCTGTAAAGCAGGAAAAAGCTGAAAAACGCGGACGTTTTGCTAAGAGAATTATTTTAGATGAATCGTAATATGCAAAAAGAACATATTAAAAAACCAACGGATATTCAGAAAGGGTTGTACGAGCATTACAAGAATGGCAAGCGGTATGAAGTGTTGGATGTTGTGCTCCATAGCGAAACCCTTGAGGAGATGGTTGTGTACCGCGCGCTATATGATGAAAAAATAACGTGGGTCCGTCCCCGCGCAATGTTCTTTGAAGAAGTGGAAAAGGAGGGGAAGAAAGTGTCTCGTTTTGTGTATGTTGGTTAATTATGTACAAAAAACTCCTCACGTTGTGTTTGCTCCACACTGATACCCACATTCTCCTCGGGCGTAAAAAGCGTGGAGTAGGGGTAGGTAAATGGAATGGTTTTGGTGGAAAGGTCGAGCAAGGTGAGAAGATAGAAGACGCTGGTCGAAGAGAGGTACTAGAGGAAGCAGGGATACATCTACCTGATATAGAAAAGACTGGTATCATTCATTTTGAATTTGAGGGGAGTCCAGAAATTTGGGAAGTACATATTTTTAGGGCAAAAGAGTTCCTTGGTGACCCTACTGAAAGCGAAGAAATGGAACCAAAATGGTTCGCTATTGACGAAATACCCTTTGAATATATGTGGCAGGATGATAAGTTTTGGGTCCCCTTGTTCCTTAAAGGGGTAAAATTTAAGGGGAAATTCAGTTTTGACTCAGAAAATCGCCTTGTCAGTGGTGGGGTAGAAGAAGTCATTGAATTAGAGGACTAAAATAGTTATTTAAATATTTTAAAAATAAAGGGCTATTCACAACATATTGTGAATAGCCCTTTAGGGTTTTTGTACTACTTATGCGAAGGCGGATGTTAAGCCGTATTCATTGCCGGTTTCGTCCTGAGAAGAGGCTGCGAATCTGAGGCAACCGTTCACAACGTAAAATGTCGGTTTTACCAAGAAGTATTCATTGGCATCCTCAGAGAATTCGTCCCCTGTGCACTCTATGTCGAGTTGGTCATGACAGCTTTCGCGTTCGGGGTGGGTCAAGAGCATATTGCCTATTGCGAAGGCTCCGAGACCGAACTCTTTCGACGCGAAGACTTGACGTCTCTTGCGGAGCACCGAACGGCCCCCGTAGTAGAGACCGAACTGGGCCGGAACGACGAGGATATCGTAGCCTTTCTGTTCGTCACCGAGTTTCTGGAACATCTTCACTGTCTCAGCATTCTGTCTGAAGTACTCCGCTCCAAGCTCGCCGTCATTGCAGTTGCAGAACTCCCGCGTCGACGCGATTACTGCAAACACCTTCTCGACCGCTTTACCGTACGTCGGCGCGAACGCCTGCCATCTCGGGATGGCGAACCATCCTTCAGCGTTCGGCGGTAGTGGCCTTGTCGTAATGCTCTCGTTGAATGTGGCGTTCTTGAGCTCCGGGAAGAGCGACTTGAGGGTCGCCACCTGCTCCGCGATTCCCTTGACCTTGTAGTCTTTGGGATATACGTAGATGGGATTGCCCTCATCGTCCGTAGATGGGTCCCAGCCAGACAGCTCTCTAATAATCTCTATTATCCATTCCTTCAGTTCGTCGCCACGTTCGTTGAGGCGTCGTGCAAACACTTTGTCGAGGTACGCCTTGTTGTAGGCTTCCTCGAAGAGACTGACAGCATAGCGCCCCTCCGGATTACTTGCGGTAATCAATATCTTCGGCATCATCATCCTCCTGTTTTAGTTTGCCTGAATCGCTCAAGCGAGCGTTTTTCTCAAAATGAGGTTTGTAAGGAACTGATTTCGAGGTAAAATATAGTAAATATTATGACTTTTGTCAAGAATGTGCCGGATGCTCTACCTGCGTAGGGTAGCAGTACGAAGTAAGACAAAAATCGCCCTAAAAGATGATTTTGACTATATAACACTATTTGCATTATGTAAAGACTACTCCTATAATATCCTTATAAAATAAGGATATTATAGAATATTTTTAGAAATACCTATTTCATAGAGGTCCAAAAGGGTTGACTTTTTGGGTCGAATATGATAAGCTATTTACATCACCAAGAGAGTTCAATTGCACCTTATATGAGGTGCTTTTTTCTTAAGGTGGTGTTCCCATTATGGTGTTGGCGGAGCACAACCGCTACTTATGCAAAAACAAACAATACAATTCGTGCGTGGTTTGATGCTTATTCCGTTTCTTACCGCAGGTTCTCCCTTCGCAATGTTGCAAAGCTTTATTCCTCCTCAGGTTGAGGTAGGGAAAAACGCCCACATTGATATTGCTAAGGAACATGCAGAAAAGATCGATGCGTACTATGCAAAGCGTGGTATGCCCCTCGAAGGATATGGCGAAAAGATGGTTGCTGAGGCAGAAAAAAATAATCTCGATTGGCGCCTTTTGCCCGCAATCGCTATCAAGGAATCAACTGGTGGTAAGTTTGCTTGTTACAAAAATCCCTTTGGATGGGGTTCATGTAAGATCAAGTTTGCTTCATATGATGATGCTATTGAGACGGTAGCGCGCAACCTTGGTGGTAACAACCCTAATACGGCACGTTACTACAAGGACAAGACGACCAAAGAGAAGCTTCATCACTACAATAATTCCGTTGTTCCTACCTATACGGGTGAAATTATGCAGTTTATGGAACTCATTGAAGACGGAAAATAATTCGAACACATAACGACAGATTTAAAAAAACAGGCATATTCTCAATATTGAGAATATGCCTGTTTTTTATCCCTTTTCAAAATAAATATATTTGCTAGACTTGATAGCAGAATAAGAAATTTGGTGGAAGCGAGGGAAAGCCGATTTCTTAAATGTATTGAAAATATCATAGGTGACCAAAGGGGGTAGTTATGAGAGAGGTTATAGAGGTGATCTACTTCTCTGCTTTTGTCGCATTAGGGATAATTTTCATAGTGCTTACGGTCAAAGCATTCTGTACCAATCTCGACCGGATAGGTCCGGCGCTGAAGGGGAGCATCAACAGATTTTCTTAAAAAGTATTTTGTT
>MHUV01000005.1:403-100872 GCA_001823545.1 Candidatus Yonathbacteria bacterium RIFCSPLOWO2_01_FULL_43_27 | reverse complement strand
TACGAGTGGCGCTTTTTTACGTTCCTATTTCTTTGTCTCTACAAATTCGTAGTCAATACTTTTCTTTTCGAGGTCAACGAGTTTGACGCGAACGCGGACTTTGTCGCCAAGGGTGTAGTGTTTTCGGGTGTTTTTTCCAATAATTCGGTAGTTCTCTTTTTCAAAAATATAGTAGTCATTGCCGAGGCTGGAAAGGCGAATAATGCCTTCACATTTGGTCTCATTTTCTTCAACAAAAATACCAAACTCAGCAACACCAGAAATGGTCCCTTCGAATTCTTGTCCTACGCGCTCACTCATATATTCTGCTTGCTTGTATTTAATAGAAGCGCGTTCTGCGTCGGCAGCAAGTTTCTCCATTTCAGATGAATGGGTCGAGAGGGAACGATATTCTTCAAGTTCTTTTCGAGAAACTTTTTCATCAGCGAGGTAATGGGCAAGAATGCGGTGCACCATCACATCAGGATAGCGACGAATGGGCGAGGTAAAGTGCGCATAAAACTCAAAGGCAAGACCGTAGTGTCCAATATTGTTTGTTGAATAAACCGCTTTCGCCATCGTGCGAATGGTTGCTGTTTGAATCATTGATTCCTCTGGTTTTCCCTTCACTTGTGCTAAAAGCTTATTGATGGCTTGTGATGCGATACGGCCATTTTGAACGGGGAGTTTGTAACCAATACGTCCAAGGAAGGTGGCAAGGGTGCCAAGGCGTTCAGGGTCTGGTTCGTCGTGAACACGGTACACAAAAAGTCCTTCCGTATCGTCGGTCTCTACCTTTTTAGCGACAAATTCCGCTACTTTTTTATTAGCAAGGAGCATATATTCCTCGACGAGCTTGTTGGTATCAATAGTTTTTTTACGATACACGCCGATAGGTTTTTTGTTTGCGTCTAAAACAAACTTAACTTCGTCGTGTGCAAAGGAAATAGCGCCCGCTTCGCGGTTTTGTTTCTCAAGTTTTTTTGCAATCGTATTGAGTACCAACAGCTCGTGGTGGAACAATCCCTCTTTTTTATCAAGTATTTCCTGCGCTTCCTCATAGGTAAAACGTTTGTCGGAATGAATAACCGTACGGCCAAACCATTCTTTGATAGGGCGTGCAGGTTTCTTTGGGTCAGAGAAACTCTCGGCAGGAAAGGTGAATACGGCAGAAAAGGTAAGCTTGTCCTCACCTTGATTAAGCGAACAAAGGTCATTAGAAAGTATTTCGGGGAACATCGGGATCACACGGTCGACAAGGTAAATCGAGGTCGCGCGGGCACGAGCCTCCTCATCAAGCGCCATATGGGGTTTTACATAGGCGGATACGTCAGCAATATGGATACCGATCTCAATATCGCCATTTTCATGCTCTTGTATGGAAAGAGCATCGTCAAAATCTTTTGCATCTGCAGGGTCAATCGTAAAGGTAGTAACACCTCGAAAATCGCGTCGTTTTTTTACTTCTTCTGCAAGGAGGGTAGGAGAACCCTTTTTTATTGAATGTGCTTCACGCTCAATATCCTCAGGAAGTTCCATTTGCAGGCCTTTATCAAGGACAATGGCGCGGATTTCGGTCTCGTTGTCGCCAACAGGCCCAATGACTTCAATGATCTCGCCTTCGGGGTTTTTCTTGGGGTCGGTCCAGTGGGTAATGCGCACGAGTGCTTTTTTGCCGTTACTTTCAGGCGGTACTTTTGAGGCAGGGATAAAAATATCGACGTAAATGCGATTGTCTTGAGGAACGAGATAGGTAGCCTGCCCGTCTTGTTCAAGCGTACCGACGAGTGTCATTTTTGCGCGTTCGAGGATTTCTACTACCTCACCTGTTTGTTGCGTATTGGGAAGCACTGGATGAAGGAGTACCTTCACGCGATCTTTAGGGAGTGCGGTGTTGAGAAAACCTGTTTCAATGCGAATATCATTTTCACGCGGACTGTCTTCACCAAGAGATACAAAGCCGAGCCCTTTATTGGTGGTGGAGATAATACCTTCGATATATTGTGTTTGAGGAGTGGTGGTCATGTATTCTATAACCTTATCACAAACGAGATACTTTTGCATTTCACGCAGAATACCGCAGATTTATTGTTTCAATATATCAAAACAGAAGTGTCAAATCCCTTTATTTTTTAAGTAACAATTTTTAGTTATGCACAGGTTGTGCACCGTGACGTCTTTTTTCTTGACAAAACTCTCTTGTTCTTTGTAGAGGTGGGTATAAACTTATAGTAACACTACTTCATCCTTCTTTGCTTTCGGTAAAAGCAATACAGAACTCAAACCCTAGTTCGCACACGCGTACAAATTAAGGTTTGAGCTTTAGGGCTTTATTGTTTATTTTCTTGTGAAAGTAAAAATAAAACATGGGTCGATTAATCAGGCTCAAAAATTTTACCAGAACTACTACGCATTTTTGCGCGATAGTTCAGAAGGTAATAGAAGTTCTTTTGTTTATGAGACACAATGGAAACATTTTGCAAGGTTTTAAAAGTTTTTATTACCAGCATTTATTAACATTAATTAATTATAAACATTATGAAAAAAATACTATTAAGTTTGAGTATGGTTGCCGCAGTGGCGGTACTTGCCGTAGGTGCTACGGGTGCTTTCTTTAGTGATACGGAGACCTCAACCGGTAATCTCTTTACCGCAGGGGCAATCGATCTTCAGATCGATAACGAAAGTTATGTTACCAGTACGAGCACAGGCGCGCTTGTTGCAAACGCTAACACAAGTTGGTCATTGCGTGACCTTACGATTGAGAAATTCTTTGATTTTGCTGATGTAAAACCAGGGGATATGGGCGAGGATACCATCTCACTCCACGTAAACAATAATGATTCGTGGCTTTGTGCAGATATTACTCTTACCAGTGATGAAGAAAATTCATCAACAGAGCCTGAGTTGAGCGATGGTGACATTGACGTTGCAAGCTCAACTGTTGGAGAGTTGTCACAGAATATCAACTTTATGTGGTGGGCAGATGATGGTGACAACGTATATGAGGAAGGTGAAGTTTCGCTTCCTGCAGGAAATCTTGGACAGACAGGAGTTGGTGCTACTACCACCATCACCCTTGCAGATTCAAGCAACAACATTTGGGCAAATGCAACAGGTACCCCACTCCTTGGTGGGGACGTTCGTTATATTGGTAAGGCATGGTGTTTTGGCTCAATCGCACCTGACGCAGTTGCTCAGGATGGAAATGGTAAGACTGGCCAGAATGGACCACTTGTTCGCGGAACAGGCGTTTCGTGTAGCGGTGGTTCTGCGCTCAACAATATGACGCAGACTGACAGTATGACGGCAGATGTAAGTTTCCGCGCTGTACAGAGTCGAAACAACGCAGGATATCTTTGCCAGCAACCAGAGTAGGTTTATTCAATAATTTCTCCTAACCTTGCATTTCTAGCGTTATGAACTAGGCATACAAGGAGGGTATAAACCTATGAAAAAAATCCTATTCAGCTTGGGTTTAATGATTGCTGTCGCGATTATGGCTGTTGGGTCGACAGGTGCATTCCTTTCTGATACCGAACTATCAACAGGGAATGTGTTTGCCGCTGGAGCTATTGATCTCAAAATAGATAACGAAAGTTACTATAATGGGAAAGTCTCAACTTCTACGAGCTGGCAACTTTCCGACCTCTCTCAAGGACTTCTTTTCTTTGATTTCAGAGATCTCAAGCCTGATGACGAGGGCGAAGATACCATCTCGCTTCATGTAGACAACAATGACGCATATCTTTGTATGGATATGACGCTCACTTCAAATGATGATATTTCGTCAAATGAACCAGAGCTTAATACCGGAGATGTATCAGAAGATGTCAATAATACGTGGGATGGGGAACTTGCCGGACTTCTCAATATGTTTTGGTGGGCAGACGACGGCGACAATGTATACGAAGTTGGCGAACAAACGATCTCGGATGGGGTAGTATCGCTTGAAAATCTTGCGACAACGACACCCTATTCCGTAGCGCTTGCAGATACATCAAATAATGTATGGACGCCAGAAACACCAGGAGCTATTCCAGGTGGACAAACAAAATACATCGCAAAAGCGTGGTGTTATGGGGCACTCGCGACACCAGGAGTGGCACAGGATGGTATGGGACATTTACCTGATGCCTCAAATGGGCCACTTGTACGTGGTACTGGTGTACAATGCGATGGTAAAACTCTCGGCGATGAAAGCCAGACAGATGGAGTAACGGTAGATGTTGCGTTCCGTGCTTTACAGGCGCGCAACAATCCAAACTTCTCCTGTGGAGGACAAGATCCTCGTCTCTCAAAACTCACCGTTATTAAGGAAATCATCAATGATAACGGTGGTAATAACGTAGTATCAGACTACCAACTCAAGGTCGTTGGAACCGTGGTAACGAACGTCACTAGTGGCGTTCAGACACAGTTTTCAGCAGGGAACTATGTGGTTACGGAAACGGGAGTTTCTGGCTACGTAGCTTCATTCAGTGGTGACTGTAATGCTGCAGGACAAATCACTCTTAATCCAGGAGATGAAAAAACCTGTACGATCACCAACAACGACCTACCGGCCAATATTACCCTCATTAAGAGTGTCATTAATGACAATGGAGGAATTAAAGAGCTTTCTCAATTTCCTCTCTTGATTGATGGTGGTAATGTGCCAAACAGCACCTCGGTGGCAGTAACTGCAAATACGCCACACACGATCAGTGAAACGCAACAAGCAGGATATCACCTTGTTTCGATCACTGGATCAGCAAAATGCCCAGCCGTCCTTGGTGGTAGTGCAACGCTTGATGAAGGCGAAGCTATTACCTGTACGATCACGAACAGTGACGACGGAGGTGCTCTCTAATTAATTGGCCTCAATGTTTACCCATTGATTCCTTTTACTCAACCGCACGCACTATTGCGTGAGGTTGAGGAATAAGGAATAAATAATAAATAATAATTTATGATTAAAATTTTAACTTATATATTTGGTGCGATGGTTATCGTTATTGCGCTCCTTTTGGTCGTTTCTTTTTTCCCCATCATGGGAAATTACAAGATAATGATTGTGCAGTCTGGCTCAATGGAACCAACAATAAAAACGGGAAGTATTGTGATCGTAAAACCTGCTCCTTCGTATGATGTTGGAGACGTCATTACTTTTGGTCCAACACCACGGGGTAAGATTTCTACTACGCATAGAATAGTTGCAGAGAATATAAAGAACGGTCTGGAAACATATACTACAAAAGGTGATTCAAACGACAGTGTAGACCTTAAAGGGGTGTTGCAGAAAGATGTGTTAGGGAAAGTGTACTTGAGTGTTCCATTTGTTGGATATGCACTTACTGCAGTAAAAGAGCCGATAGGGTTTTTGATCTTAATTATCGTGCCAGCACTTCTCATTTTGTTTGATGAAGGAAAAAAGATTTTTTTAGAACTCAAAAAAATGAAACGTGGTGCTGAAGAGAATACACAATCGTAAATTTATGAACAAAAAAACAAGAACAACAACTAAATATGAGTGCCAACATATGGTGACGGCACCCACTCTCGTTTCTTGTTCTGCGGGGAAACAATCAGCACTTCAAACACGAGGGCTCATGATGATAGACGTCCATCTTTTAGAAGCAAAAAAAAGAGTACGTGCCCTGAAGTTGGCTCGCCCGTTTACTATTTGGGGTTATTGTCGGGGTCGTCATACAGGCCAGTTTTTACTCCGTGGTTTAGCACTCCTTCTTATGGTTGCCTTGAATGCGTACACACTCGGCAGTATAGGTACTACCGCTGCCTATTATCTTGATGGTGAAATGTTGAAAGGAAATAATTATGTTGCCGGAAGTGTTGATTTCATACTTTCGAGTACACCATATAGCTCTCCTGTTATTGCACTTGGTTTAGATTCTGGAGCAGTTGCGTCCCGTACCGTCAGTGTTATTCCTGAGCAGGGAGCAAGCGCTTTTTGGTATCATGCTTCCTCGACAAATTTTGGCGCGGATCTTGATTTTTGTGGATCACTCACCCTCGCATCTTCGCTCGGAGGCGTGCAGAATTATTCTGGGCTGCTTACAGATTTTGCTTCACCAGCAACAACGACGTTGAGTAATTGGCAATTTGACCTTTCAACAAATGGCGCACTATACAACAAAGCGTGTACGTTTGATATTGAATTTACCGCATGGCAAGAACGCCATAATGTGCCAAGCTTTACAGAAATGGGGTACCACGACGTTGAAAAAGAAACAAATAAAATTGCTTCGCAAGGTCTTCGTTTGAATAAAGTGTACTACGATGTTTTGGATGGTAGTGCTCCTTCTTTGTGTTCAGAAAGTCTTAATTTTTTTGTCGATAGTAGTACTTCCCCCACATGTACTTCAGCTACCTCGTTTAGTACTACTACTCCTCGTGGTAGTGAGGTGTTGAACGAGTGGGTGGAAGTGTACAATCAAACGAACGTAGAACAAGATATTACCGGATGGAGTATTTGTGATGATACGTCGTGTGATGTAATCCCAGAAACGGCGATACTTCCTCCATTTGGATACGCTATTATTACTGCCACAAGTAGTACCTTGGCTTTTTGGAATATTTCCCCATCGTTTTCTTCAGCAATCCTTTCTGATGGTGCGATTGGTGATGGTTTGAATAATGACAATGATATGTTGATGCTCCAGCGTCCAGACGGTATGACTGTGGATCAAATGAATTATGGTCAAAGTTCAAATATTGGGTGGGCAAATTATAATTCCGACGTATGGATCCCTGGAGTTCTCGATGTATCAGAGGGTGGTGTCCTTGCAAGAAATCCAAATGGTTACGATACCGACCAACCGAGTGATTGGTCAGGGTATGGCGTGCCAACGATAACACTCATCAATCCAAATTCTGATAGTGGTGGTACGTGGAACTTTGGTGCATCACATGATATTTTTTGGTCAGCTATAAACCCAAATGGTTCTGATACTGACTTATTGATTGATATCTATCTTATAAAAGATGTTGACGACACGCGTACAGTTACGCCAGAGGATACCGCTACCCCTGTGGTGATCGGTACGGATAATGACGGTCACTATTATATGGAGGCAAGCTCGGGTTTTTCTGGATACTTCTGGGTTAAGGTGGTGGTAACTGGTTCTGAAAATCCTCTTCTTAATGATGCAGATTACTCGGGTAAATTCTACGGTTCATCGCTATGTAAATCACCTGATAGTAAAAGTCGTACGAGCGGGTGTGGTGATGGTGGTGACGACGATCATAACGATGACGATGAGGAAGAGGAGGGAGGGGAACATGATAACGACAATGAACATGATAATAAGGATCGTGATGACGATGAAAAACAGCATGACGATGAGGAAGAACATGATCGTGTGGTAAAAGATTCATCAGAGCATTACGACGAGGAATTGAGTAAAGAATCTCACGAGAATTCGATAGATCATGACGACAATAAGGATGAAAAAGAGATTTTAGTTGAACGTATTACGGAGAGCGCACCTCCGCCCGAGGAATCTATCCCATCCGTCACAATTTTTAAAAAGGAAGAAGAGTTAGTTGTGGTTGTTGAAGAAAGCACTTCCAAGAGCGATAAGCCCGATATAATCCCTGTTGCTGAACTCGCTTCGTTCGTTGAGGTAGAGCCAGATGTGGTAGTGGTGGTACCGGTCGTAAGTATCTGAATAATCTTCTCATAAGGCGATAATTCAATGTTTTTGGGGATTAAAGGGTATATGTATGGTGTCTATTTGCTTTTTTATAGGCTTTTTGGTATAGTATAAGAACTATGGTAGTACGAATGAGACATACGCGGGCACACACCGCAAACCGCCGTTCACATCACGCTCTTGAGGGAGCACGTCTTTCTAAGTGCGCAAAATGCACTGCACTCCATATCCGCCATCAGGTATGCACGAATTGTGGCACCTATCGTGGCAGGGAGGTTTCTTCGTTAGTAAAATCTCTAACGCGAGGAACGAAACGTGCTGTCGCAAAAGGAAAAACATCAAAATAAGTAGCATAAAATGCTACTTATTTTTGCTTTTTCTTGTTTTGTGTATTGAGGGAATGTTCTTTTTTAAATTTATCGAATTGCACATTTTAAAAATATGGCAAATAGGCACCTTTCAAGAAGTATAGTAATGCAGGTTCTCTACGAATGGGATTTCCGAGGGCGCGTTATGACCACGCTTCAGATAGAAGAATCCCTTTCTCGTAATGTGGGGGAGTTTGCACCTGGTACGCGCGACCTCTCGTTTATGCGAAGGATTCTTATGGGTGTTTTAGAAAAGAAAGAAAAAATCGATGACATTATCGAAAAAGCAGCACCTGAATGGTCTATCGATAAAATCTCACTCATCGACAGAAACATTCTTAGGATTGGCCTGTATGAACTTTTGTTTGAAAGTAGAAAAGAAGTTCCCGCAAAAGTTGCTATTAATGAAGCTATAGAACTCGCTAAATCGTTTGGAGGCGAGACGAGTAGTAAATTTATCAATGGCGTACTCGGGGCGGTATATAAAGAACTCGGCGAACCAGGGAAGGAGGAAACGAGCAAAAAGAAAAATAACCACAATCCTGTTTCTCTTAAAGATCTCCCTCTGAAAAGACTTGGTGGTGCGGTGGTGTATGCCGAGGATGATGGTGATATCTATCTTGCCCTCGTGCACGATGTGTTTAACCGTTGGACGCTCCCTAAGGGCAAACTCGAAGAAGGTGAAGGAGAAGAAGAGGGTACTGTGCGTGAGGTAAAAGAAGAAATTGGCGTGGACATTAACATAAAGGAAAAGCTTGGCGATAATGAATATATTGCTTCACATCCAGAGCATGGGAAAATGCGCAAGCGCGTCACCTACTTTTTGGCAAAGGCACCATATCAACCGCTCAAATTAGAAGACGGCAAAGGTGGACTCGATGATGCGCAGTGGTTCAAGATTGCTGATATTCTTGATCTCTCGCTTTATGACGATATGATTCCTATTTTTACAAAAGCGGTAAATGTACTCCTCGGTAAACAGCCTGTCTCTCAACAAACATCATAAGTGTGTCATTCTCTATGGAAAAATTTTCAACATTTGAACAAAAGATTGGGGTAATCTTTCACGATAAAAAAGTGTTACGTGAGGCGTTTACCCATCGCTCGTATATCAACGAAGTGCGCGAAAAAGGACTTTCTCATAACGAGAGAATGGAATTTCTTGGCGACGCGGTTGTGGAGCTTTCGGTTACTGACTTTTTATACAAAAAATATCCTCACGCAACAGAGGGCGACCTAACGAGCTATCGTGCAGCGTTGGTAAATGCGGTAACCCTTGGAGACCTTGCAATCTCGCTCGGTATGGAAAATTACCTCCTCCTTTCGAAAGGTGAGGCAAAAGACAAAGGAACCAAGGCGCGACAGATCATCCTCGCAAATGCATTCGAAGCACTTGTTGGGGCGATTTATCTCGACCAAGGATATGCTGTTGCCGATATTTTTTTAAAGAACCATCTTTTGGGGAGAACTGATGAAATTGTAAAAAATGAACTCTGGCGTGATGCAAAAAGTTTTTTCCAAGAGGAAGCGCAAGATCGTGTAGGAGTCACCCCATCGTACAAGGTAGTGCGCGAAATTGGTCCCGACCATGATAAGCAGTTCGTGGTGGGAGTGTATCTAGAGAGTGAGCTTGTTGCCGAAGGTACGGGCAAGTCAAAACAAGAAGCCGAACAGCACGCTGCCGCAGAAGGGCTCAAGGTGAAAGCGTGGGGTGGAGAAACTCATTTGTAGAAGATTTTAAATATAAAAAACGGACTTCATTTATGATGTCCGTTTTTTTTGTTACTTTTTTGCGAGACGAAGCGTACCATCTGCACGAATATTTTTGGATGTTTTGGTACGTAATAGTCCCGCGATGCCGATCATGAGTCCGTTATCAGTAGAAAGATCACGGTTAGGGATAAATAACTTTATGTTGGGAAGTTCTTTTGCGATGGTTGACTGAAACGTGTCGCGAATTTTTTTATTTGCCGTAACACCACCGCCGAGAATAATTTCACCTACATGATATTTTTTTGCTGCAGCAAGTGTTTTTGTAACAAGGACTTCTGTTGCTGAATCTTCAAATTCTTTCGCAATGCACGCTTTGTCTTCTTCGGTCGGATTGATGATATTTTTTAACGTATAGAGCACTGCTGTTTTGAGTCCTGCAAAAGAAAAGTCAAAGTCGCCAGATTTTAGCATCGGGCGGGGAAGGGGAAAGCGTGGAACAGTTGTGTGGGGCGCTTTTTCTGCGAGCTTTGAAATCTCTGGTCCTCCGGGGTAGGTGAGTCCGAGCATGCGCGCCACTTTATCAAATGCTTCGCCGACAGCATCGTCGCGTGTTTGTCCGAGAATCTTGTACATTCCTTTGCGGGGAATAAGGACAAGCTCGGTGTGTCCCCCAGAAATAAGGAGCGCAAGTGCGGGGTAGTAAATAGGAACAATGTGGTATGAGGTTGCTGACGTTTTTGTTTTTGTCGGTTCAAGAAGAGAAGCGACGATATGTCCTTCCATATGATTCACGGGGATAACGGGAATATTCCAGAGTACGCCGAGGGCTTGTGCTGTGTTGATGCCGACCCACAGTGCTGGTTCAAGACCGGGACCAGCAGTGACGGCAATAGCGTCTATTTTTGGTATCTTGAGAGCGAGAAGTTCCTTTTGAAATGTAGCAAAAAGCTCCGGTTCTTTATGAAAGATTTTTTCGAGTGCGCGAAATTCTTTTGGCAAAAGTACACGCGCTTTTTTAAGGGGACGGTGTAGGTTTGCTTTCGTGAGTGCGTGCGCAATGAGAGGGACAATGCTTTTTGCATGTTCGCGTCGTGCGATAGTGGGGAACACCCCACCGTATGATGCGTGGATACTCGATTGCGTGAGGAGTTCATTTGCGAGCACCTTGATATGTGCGCCACGAGAAATACCCTCCGCGGTGGTGCGGGTTTCAAGTATAGAAATTCCTGTTTCGTCACAGCTTGTTTCGATGGCAAGGATGCGCATAATATTAGGTAGTTTTTTGGTAAAAAAGATGGGGGTGTTCTTTGAGTAACGCTACAATAAGCAAGAAATATTCCTGTATCGTGGGGTCGTGAGTAACCTTATCACGTTTCCCTTCATAAAACATTTCGAAAGAGATTTTTAGGTGTTCCCATGATCGCCCCTCATCGAGCTTAATATTAAGGATAGGAAGTATTTTGTCGAGTGCGTATACAAACTTACTTTCCTCGTCCAACATTTTTTCATAGTGCGTAATTGTTGCGCTAAGGGAAGGGAAGTCTGGATGATCATTGAGAAGTTTCTTTACCGCTTCTTTTTCCAGTTCTTTTTTGCTGGTATCTTCCTCTTTCGTGCGATAAAAAGATTTATCTCCAGTGTACGCTTCAGGGAGGTCGTGACAGAGCGCGTAGAGGAGCACCTTTTCTTTATTAAGGGGGAGTTTTTGTTTTTCTATAAGGTACCATGCGATGAGCGCCAGCTGGAAACTGTGCTCGGCATCATTTTCAAAACGGTCTTCGCCAGTTGCGTAAATAGTACGTTGTGTCTGCTGGAAGCGATGGGTGAGCGCTATCATACTAAAGAGCGCCTCGAGCGGGGACTTTTCCTTCATATGGGTTAGCATAGCAGAAAAGTAACGAGGCGCAACTTTTTAAAATTGCGCCTCGTTGGATATGGGCCGGTAACTCCTATGAGAAAATAGTAAGGATTACAGGAGCAATTCCTGCAAATGAAAGTGGGTACACAAGAGCAGGAAGTTCTTCTTTATGCTCTATCATTTTTCGCTTGAGGATATAGAGTGTGGTGATGGAGATGAGTGTGTAGACACCAATTGCTCCGCAAAGAGCGAGGTAGTTGAGCGGTTCGTAGGCGAGGAATGTTAATACTGATCCTGTCACACATTCGCCAAAGATGAGGAGTGCAACCGTAGTTGCGAGCTTGCGATAAGTCTCAATTTTGTATGGCCTAAAAAGGCTTATGAGTACAACAATGCTTGCAACAAAGAACAAAAGAGCGCCAATAATGTGTGCAGTGAATATATAAGAATACATATGCGTTAAATTATATTTTAAAAGTGCCTTTTAGGCAATTTTGAGTACATAGTTGAGACGAAGGAGAAGGTGGAATATTACAAAAGTAGTATTAGGTGTATAATATAGAGAGAATAAAATTTCTACTAAAGGAGATAAATTATGGAAAAGTGCCCAAAATGCGGGAAGCATTTGGTTTCCCGTGACGGCTATCGCAGAGTAAAAAGATGTCACGCTGTTGGTTGCACGGTTCATATCACCGAGAAGGGATACTCCTTTCTTAGGGGTGGTGCTGGAAATACTGTTGAAAGGGTTGAAAAAACTCTTAATGGACGAGAGAAAGTTCTCAAAACGTATTACACCGGCTAGGTTTCTCTAGCCGGTTTTTTTATTTACCCCGACTCAGCGCCGTCGCACTTGCGTCTTTCGACTCTCGGGTTCATCGGTCACGAGTTACTAGGGTCTGCTCATGCGAGTACACATTGCGCGGACCAAGTACTCTCGACCCCGCCTCGCCGACAAGTACTCGTCTTCGACAAGCTCAGACTCGTCTTGTATACCGGCTCCGGCTTTCGACTCCCCGTAAGGTCTACAAAATGAAAACCGCCAAACTCTTGCAAGAGTTTGGCGGTACATTTTGTGACCTTACGGGGAGTCGAACCCCGCTTCCAGGAATGAGAATCCTGTGTCCTAGCCGATAGACGATAAGGCCGTTTTTTGTAGTCCTGAAACCGTTTTCGCAGTATACCAATTTTTGTCAAAAATGCAAAAAAGTGTTAGGATACGAAACACCTCATACATACAAATGTGTGAAGAAGATGGGTAATATTGGAGAGGTGGCTGAGTGGTTGAAAGCACCGCTCTCGAAAAGCGGCAGGCTCGAAAGAGTCTCGAGGGTTCAAATCCCTCCCTCTCCGCAGTGAACAAGATTAGTAAAGGAGAGTTTTTAAAAATTTAATATGGGCGATTAGCTCAGGTGGTTAGAGCGTTACATTGACATTGTAAAGGCCGGAGGTTCGAGTCCCCCATCGCCCACAAAATCTTAAACTTCAAAATATGTATTTTGAAGTTTTTTGATTTTGTAGGGCGATGGGGGACTCGAAAACGAATACGGGCACCCATTTAGCAAAATGGGTCGTATGAGTAGGGCCGAGAAATTTTTGAGATTGACGACGAACAAAAATGTTCTTGGCAGAGACCCCATCGCCCAAAAACATTAAATGGAGATGCTTCAGTATTTCTAATTTTGTGTGGATGGTGTGGTTTGAATACTGTGAGCTTCCCTATAAATAGGACCCACCCTTTACAGTTGCGTTATTTTAGGGTGTGTGGTACACTATATATGTAAGAAGTTTCCACCTCAGTGCTTGCTTGATTCTATCTAGGTAAGAGGGCGAGGGAAACGGGTCATCTTACATTAGATTAGAATTAAGCAAAAAAGCATAGTACTATGGCAAAGAAATTGTATGTAGGGGGTATCCCTTACTCAACCACAGACGCTGAGCTCAAAGACGCATTTACACAGACAGGCGAAGTCCTTTCAGCAGTAATCATCATTGATAAAATGACTGGTCGCTCAAAAGGTTTCGGTTTTGTTGAGATGGCAAATGACGCTGATGCAGACAAAGCGATCGACATGTGGAATGGTAAGGACTTCCAGGGTCGCTCACTCACGGTAAACGAAGCACGTCCTCTCGAGGAACGCGCACCTCGTCGTGATTTTGGTGGCAATCGTCGTATGGGCAACTAGTCCGTACGTTCGTTACAAAAAAACACCGCTTACACGGTGTTTTTTTGTTGCGTGAGCGAATATGAGAGAAAATCTTTTTATTAGCGACGTAGAGCGAGCGAAATGAGAAAGGGTACTTTCTCATTTCCGAGCCGAGGAGATAATACAAGGGTTGAATACCCCGCCCCTCTAGGGCGGTAAATGTGTGAGAAGCGAATACATGGAGCTTCGCAAGACCGGAGCGCGAGCTACTCCGTGCGTTCGCACGAACGCTCTAGGACGGCGCGAGGTGGGGTAGCGGGCTTTTTCAGCGGAAAAAGACCCGTGACAACGAAATGAACAACATTTTGTCCGGGGCTTGCCCCGGGGTAAATACCGCTTTTATTACATTCGCTCATTTCCCCTGAAACATATTCATAATTTTCAAATAAATAGGTTGTTTCACCGAAAAAGGCGTGCCGACTATTTGCCATAACGATGTTTTTGTTTTTTCTTGATTAGTTTTACACTTTTCTCCTTTTACAATTTTTATTTGGGGGTATAATAAGGGGACATTAAAAGGTTTTTGTGTCTTCTTATTAGCGCCATTGTTAATTTACATATTGTATGCCAAAGAAAACTGAGCAGCACAAGAAAAGTGTTGTAAAGCATGTTCCTGAGATTAAAAAGAGTGCTGTTATGAATGTGCGCAAGCGAAATGGCTCTGTTATGCCATACGACGCTGATCATATTGTGAGCGCCGTGAACAAGGCAATGAAGAGTACTGGAGAGGGTGGACAGAAAGAGGCAGAATATATCGCTCGTAAAGTAGAATCCGAGCTTAAACGTATTGCAAAACTGGTTAAGGACTTCATTCCTACGGTTGAGGGTATTCAGGATATTGTGGAGCGCGAGCTCATTTTGGAGGAATATGTAAAAACAGCAAAAGCGTACATTTTGTATCGCGAGGAACGTGCGCGCGTACGCGAAGCACATGGTGAAATTCCAGAAAAAGTTAAACAGCTTGTGAGCGAAGGAAAGAATTATTTCCGTAATCCGATGTCGGAGTTTATTTACTACCGCACCTATTCTCGCTGGCTTCCTACTGAAGGACGTCGTGAGACGTGGATTGAGACGGTAGATCGCTATATCGACTTTATGAAGGAGAACCTTGGTACCAAACTCACTGTTAAAGAGTATGCTGAAGTACGTGAAGGTATCCTCAAACAAGAAGCAATGCCTTCGATGCGCCTTTTGTGGAGTGCAGGAGATGCAGCACGCAAGACCAATGTAACCGCATACAACTGTTCGTTTATCGCACCTTCGTGTCCGCGAGATCTTGCAGAAATAATGTACATTTTGATGTGTGGAGGTGGCGCAGGATTCTCGGTAGAGAGTCAGAATGTACAAATGTTCCCGCAGATTAAAAAACAGACCGGCAAGATGCTTCCAACACATGTCGTCGTAGACAGTAAAGAGGGGTGGGCAGATGCATACGTTATAGGACTCAATGCATGGTTTGGTGGCGAGGATGTTAAGTTTGATTATTCAAAACTTCGTCCCGCAGGTGCACGTCTCGTTACTATGGGAGGGCGAAGCTCTGGTCCCGAGCCACTTATCTCGCTTATGAATTTCTCACGTGAACGTATTTTAAAGAAACAAGGTCGTCGTCTCTCTAATGTCGATCTCCATGATGTTATTTGTAAGGTTGGTGAGGTGGTCGTTGCTGGCGGAGTACGCCGAAGCGCACTCATTTCGCTCTCTGACCTCGATGATCATGATATGCGCCATGCAAAGGATGGGCAGTTCTTCTTGACCGATCCACAGCGTATGATGGCAAACAACTCAGCGGTATATTGGCAAAAGCCCAACAATACTGACTTTCTTGAAGAGTGGATCGCTCTTATGAAGGGACGCTCTGGCGAACGCGGTATTTTCAACCGCGGTTCAGTAATGAAGCAGGTTCCTCCACGTCGCGCAAAAACCCTTGAGAAGGATTTTGATACTTGCGGCGTAAATCCTTGTGGTGAAATCATTCTTAAATCCAAGCAATTCTGTAATCTCTCAGAGGTGGTGGCACGCGCAGAAGATACCGAAGCATCTCTTTTGAGGAAAGCTCGTTTGGCAGCAATTTTGGGAACCTATCAGTCAACGCTTACCAACTTTGGCTATCTTTCTAAAGAGTGGAAGGAAAACTGTGAGGAAGAGCGCCTCCTCGGTGTGTCTGTCACCGGACAGTGGGATTGTCACACGGTGCGTGACCCTAAGGTGTTGAAGAAAATTTTGGACGAAGTGCTTAAGGTGAACAAGGAATATGCGAAGCGTTTCGGGGTCAACCCTTCCGTGGCAACAACCGCCGTCAAACCTTCAGGCACAGTATCACAGCTCGTAGACGCATCTTCTGGTATGCATCCACGTCATGCGCCATACTATATTCGTCGCGTGCGCATCGCCGCAACTGACAGTCTCTTTAAGATGATGAAGGATCAGGGTGTGCCATTTCGTCCTGAAGTAGGGCAGTCCTTAGAAAGCGCTGTAACTTATGTACTTGAGTTTCCGGTAAAGGCTCCTGAGAAATCGATTTTTAAGGATGATCAGACAGCTCTTGATCAGTTGGAATACTGGAAGATGGTCAAGGAAAACTATACAGAACACAACCCTTCTGTTACTATTTCTATAGGGGAGGACGAGTGGATAAAAGTTGCAAATTGGCTTCATGAAAATTGGGACATCATTGGCGGTTTATCGTTCCTCCCACACTCAAATGATGTATACCCGCTTGCTCCATATGAAGAGATCACGAAAGAGAGATACGAGGAAATGGTAAAGAAATTCCCCGATATCGATTTCTCGAAGATTGTTACATATGAACAAGAAGATCGAACACAAGGGTCGAAAGAACTCGCTTGCGTTTCAGGCGTTTGCGAGATAGCATAATAATTAAACACGAACATTATGGCAAAAGGAAAAGACGCGTGGAAAGAAAAAAAGAAACCAAAGAAGGAAAAAGCAAAATAGTTTAGGAAGCACAAAACCCTTTCACGCTCGCGTGAAGGGGTTTTGATATGAGCAAGATACTATGTTACCCTCTATTTTTTAGCGCATAGCGAAGCGTATCGCCGTCGGAGTATTCTAATTCTGTGCCTGTAGAGAGTCCACGTCCGAGTGTGGTGATAGAGAGTTGATATTTCTGTGCAATAGGTTCGAGAGCTTTGATGATGTATTCGCGCGTGAAGTCGCTCTCGGGATTCACCGAAAGAGCGAGGATAATTTCAGAAAGACCCTCAGGAACACCTTGCTCAATGCGGGCGATCAGTTCACGAATACGAATTTTTGACGCAGGGTCGGTTGCAAGAACGGGAATCGTGCCACCAAGAATGAAATATTTTCCTGCATAACTTCCGCTTCGTTTAACACTTTCAAAATCGGTATCTTTTTCAACAACCAAGAGTGTTGAGTTGTCGCTATCACCAGCGCAAATAGTACAGAGTGGTGATGTGTTCGTACGAGGATAAAAACGAAAACACGACGAGCATTGCGCGATAGTTTTTTTAAGATTGGCAATTTCTTGCGCGAGTTCATCGACGTACTGTGGGTTTTGCGCAAGCAGAAAATACACAAATCGTTTTGCTTGGCGCGTTCCTATGCCGGGGAACTTCATGAACAGTGTTGATAAATGTTCAATTGAACTCATAGGTTAAAAGTCATCCACGTTGCCACCCTTCGTCCCGCCAAACTCTGCGTGATTTTTATCAATCGTGAGGAAGGTTGATTTCTCTTCGTCAAAGTAGAGCTTCACAAGTCCGACAGGACCATTACGATGTTTTTCGATGAGAATCTCCGCAATATTGGTCTTTTCCGCGTTGCGGTCTTGTTTGTCCTCGCGGTGAATGAACATAACGACGTCGGCATCCTGTTCGATAGATCCAGAATCGCGAAGGTCGGAGAGTTTTGGTTTGCCACCACGTGACTCAACGGCACGCGAGAGCTGGGAAAGCGCAATGACGGGCACATCAAGGTCTTTGGCAAGTCCTTTGAGCGAGCGTGAAATCTCTGTTACTTGGTTGACCATCGAGTCATACTGCTTGCTGGTCGTAATGAGCTGAAGGTAGTCAACGATGATGAGTCCGAGTCCGTGTTCGTTTTTGAGCTTACGTGACGCAGAACGCATTTTCATAATTGAAGCACCTGCTTGGTCATCGATAAAGATAGGTGCTTTAGAGAGGCGTTCAAGTGCCGAACGAATTTGGTCAAACTCTGAATCAAGAGAAAGTTTTCCTGTGCGAAGTTTCCACGCATTGACGCGTGCTTCAGCCGCGAGCATACGGTCGACGAGTTGTTGCGTGTTCATTTCAAGAGAAAAGATACCCACGGGAATATTGTGCTGTATTGCCGCTTGGCGCGCAATGTCGAGTGCGAGTGTCGTCTTACCCATCGAAGGACGTGCGGCGAGAATAATGAGATCGGAACGTTGTAGGCCCGAGAGGAGTTCATCAAGTGCGGGGAATCCCGTAGGGACGCCACGGAGCCCACCACCACCTTTGTGAAGTGAATCCATGCGCTCCCATGCCTCGTCGAGGGTGTCTTTAATGCCGATGAATTTTTTTGAAACACCACTGTTCGAAATTGCGTAAATTTTCTTTTCTGCTTCATCAAGGACCGTTTCTACTTCGTCAATTTCATTGTATCCAAGTTCTGAGATATGTTCTGCTGCGTCAATGAGGGTGCGAAGGATGTGTTTTTTCTGAATCGTCTCTGCGTAGTGTTTTGCATTCGTAGAGGAGGGGACAATCTCTACGAGTTCTGTCAGATAACTTCCCCCACCAACATGTTCAAATTTCCCATGTTCTTTGAGGCGTGCAGATAGCGAAAGCAGATCAATCGGTTCACGACGGGTATGAAGTTCGATCATGATATCGAAAATGATACGGTGCTTCTCCACATAAAATGATTCACGCGAAAGGACGTCGGAGATGTCGTACATACTTTCCGGACGTAGCATTAAAGAACCAAGTAGTGCTTTTTCGGTATCAATATTTTGCGGGGGGATGCGAAGGGTGCGTGATTTGAATTGTCGTTCTGTCATAGAAGCTATCTTACCACAGCGCGCAACCTCCCGAAACTATACATTGGGGAGATGACAGGGGATAAGGTGGGGAAAGCGCTGAATTCCGCCAAGGGCGGTCCTTGGCGGAATTCAGCGTTGTGGCGTAAGGGTCATTCTGTTCAAGGGGTCCCCTTGGAAGATACTCTCAAAAAGTATAATGGACTTATTTGTAAAAATATGTTATTATATAAGATAGATATGAAAAGTGAATAATTCGCGTCTGGTCCGGCAGTCACCGGAAGTACATTCCAAAAGGAGGAAACGCTCATGGAAAAACATGAGAAAGCTCCACAGTTTATTGGAGTACCGCAATTTGCAGAATTGGCAGCATGCGTACTCAAACAGTTACCACGGGATATCGATCCTAATATTGCGCAAGGATGGATCAAAAATCCGAAGGCCCTCGGTAAGGCGCTCCAGAATGCTCTTTGTCCACCACCTCCTTCTGTTCTTGAACGTGTTCGCGCCTCTGGTTACCTCGATGTATCGTTTGACGGAGAAGAGGTGCACCCGCTCGCTATCCGTTCACTCACTAAAGAGCAAGCGCTCGATGAGTATAGAAAGAGTGGTGGCAGGACATGGATATGGGACGAGCTGGGAGAGAACATGCCGTATTCCGTACCAGAGCCGAGAGGCCTCAATGTTATGATTCTAAGCTTCGGCAGAGACATCGGAAGTGACGAAGCGTTCGTCGAAATGGACAAACTCGACGTCCGCCCTCTCACCTACGAGGAGCTCGTCCAGTACGGCATTTTATACCCCAAGCATCAGAAGAAAAAAATCCTTGTCGGTCTCGGTACCATACATATCTTGCATGCCCTGTTCGGGAGCCCGCACGCCCCGGTCTTGAATGCTGATGATGACGCCCGCAACTTGGACGCCAGTTCCTTGAAACTCACTTTCCATGACAGGCACAGTTTTCTTGTTGTTCCAAAGTAGTTTCTCTTTGTACTCCACACCCCATTTCGGCAAGCCGAAATGGGGTGTTTTTTTAATTCCGCCAATGGCACAAAGCTCTGTGATTTGTTAGGAGATTTTGGACACTTTTTGTCCTTCGGGGGTATCGAGAACGTCCCAGCCGATGGATTTGATCTCGTCGCGGAGACGGTCAGACTCTGCCCAATTTTTTGCTTGGCGTGCTTGTTCACGAGCGTGCATGAGTACGGCGATATCCTCGGGAATAGTTTCTTCCTTACGTACCGTAAGTCCAAGTCCAAGTACACGATCAAAATCGATAAGGGTTGCGGTCTTGTCCTCTGGAGGTATTGTCTGGTCTTTAACTAATTCCCAAACGAGTGCGAGCGCGCGAGGGGTGTCGAGGTCGTCGGTAATGTATTTGGTAAAGCGTGCACGGTACGCTTCATTTACTGTACCACTTTCATTACTCCCGAGCGATGCCTGAAGTCTGCGTAACGCGGTTTGCGCACCTTCGAGTGCCTCCCATGTAAAGTTTTGCTTTGAGCGATAGTGAGAATTAAGCAAGAAATAACGAAGTGCGAGAGGGTCAAAACCTTTTTCTCGAACATCGGCAAGCGAGTAGCTCGTGCCTTCTGATTTTGACATTTTCTTTCCATCTACCAGTAAGTGTTCATAGTGGAGCCAATAATGCGCAAGTGGTGCGTCGTTTGCAGATTCACTTTGTGCGATCTCGTTCGTGTGATGAACGGGAATGTGTTCGATGCCACCCATATGAATGTCGATGGTCGTGCCGAGAATTTTTTTGATCATCGCAGAACATTCAAGGTGCCACCCCGGGAACCCTTCTTTTTCATCAAAAGGATTCTTCCATGTTTGGAGTGCTTTTTCGTGTGCGCCAGCTTTAAAGAACCAGAGAGAAAAATCCTCAGGGTGTTTTTTTTCAGGATCGCTCACCGTGCCTTTACCAGCTTCTTCGATGTTGTGTTCGAGGATTTGTCCGGAAAGACGCGTGTATTCTTTTGCTTTTGAAACATCAAAATAAATTGCAAGCGGAGTTTTGTAGGCGAACCCTTTTTTAAGGAGGATGTCTATCATGTCGATCATTTCATTGATGTACTCGGTTGCGCGTGGTTTTGCGTAGGGTGGGCGCGCGTTAAGTTCGGTAATATCCTTTTCAAAAATGTCGATATATTTTTGTGCAATTTCATCAGGCGTTTTCCCTTCGCGTTTTGCTCCTTTCTCCATTTTGTCCTCTCCCGAATCTTCGTCGCTGGTGAGGTGCCCGACATCGGTATAGTTTCTGGCGAAAGAAACATCATATTCCACGTATGAAAACGTACGCACTAACAAATCGGTAATAACGACTGCGCGCATATTACCAATATGTTGGGTCCAGTACACCGTGGGGCCACACTGATAGAGTTTGACCTTTCCGGGAGTTATGGGAATGAAGAGCTCTTTCCTTTTTGAGAGCGTGTTCGTGAGAAAAATTTCTAAATCCATCGTTTATGTTTGAAGTAAGCAAAAATAGTGAGTGTAATAGCCACCATAATACCAATAATAAACCAGAAGTCACCCGTCCGTCCCACGATAGGAATATGGTCGGCATTCATGCCGAAAACAGTAGCAACCAACGAAAGAGGGAATGTAACAAAGGAAATAATCGCAATAGTCTTCATAATGTCATTCGTCTTGGTCGTGAGGAGTGAGTCGTTGGTATTACGGAGCTCGAGCAACGTCTCGCGATGACCATCGAGGATTGAAGAAACTTTAAAATATTCACCAGTAATCGTGCGTAGGTAGTAAGAAAAATCCACTCCAAAGAATTTAGTGCCAGAGAGTTCTAGGGAATCAAGTACTTCCTTGTGGGGTCGTATGATTTGTTTGAAATTAAGAAGATCCCTGTTGATGTGTGAAATAGCAGTAACCATATCGCGCTCCTTGCCACCAAAAATACTTGGCTCAATTTCAGCGAAATCGCGCTCGATATGATTAAGTTCGTTGCCGAGAGTTTTGTAAAGCTCTTTTAAAATATAAAAGAGAATGTATCCTGCGTGGTCACCGATATTTGATTTTTCAAGAATAGAGTTTACCTCAAATACTTTTGAAAATTCATGAAGAGAATCAATGAGGTCGTAGTGCGTGGTAATGATGAAATTTTTACCTACAATAAAATCTATTTCTTGTTCGCATCCGCCGTTGTGTTTATGTGAGATTGAAGGGAAGTGGAGGATGAGATAAATAAAGTTTGGATACAGATCTACTTTAGGGCGAAGGGTAGGGGCAAGGAGTTCTTCTGCGGCGAGAGGGTGCACGCTAAACTCTTCCATAATTCCGCGTACTTCATCTTGGGTTGGAGACTCTAGGTCGACCCAAACGAGTTCCTTGTACGTATAGCGAGAAATCATAGGGCAAGTATACCATGGATTCGAAATTGCTTTCAAACAATGAGGCCGTTTTTCTGTTGTTGACCTCTGTTCGTTCTTCTGTAATACTGTCCACATGAAAAGGCTCATTGCAAAGTATTCACTCCGTACGCATCATATCACCGCACTTCTTGTTGTAAGCGCTATAGGTATTTTTGGAAGCGGAGTTGCCGTAGGGGAATATTTACAAAAAAATGAAGTAGCAAATTCTTCTTCTGTTGTTTTACAAGAAGACAAGCTTGATTTTGCGCCGTTTTGGAAAGTGTTCGAAGTGCTTGATGAAAAATTTGTTGCAACAACTGCCTCATCAAGTATCCCAACTGACCAAGAAAAAATATGGGGTGCAATAGAGGGGCTCGCTGCATCATATGGCGACCCTTATACTACCTTTTTTCCGCCTAAAGAGGCACAGCAATTTGAAGATGATGTAAGGGGTGATTTTGGTGGTATCGGCGTAGAAATTGGTATTAAAGAAAAAGTACTCACGGTGGTGGCGCCACTGAAGGGGACACCCGGAGAACGTGCAGGCCTCAAGGCGGGTGACTTAATCCTTAAAATTGATGACACCTTTACCTCAGGGATGACCGTCGAGGATGCTGTTGATATTATTCGTGGGCCAAAAGGAACTACGGTAATACTTACTATTAGACAGAATGGTACGACGCGAGAGGTGAAGATTGTGCGTGATACTATTGTTGTTCCTACGGTTGATACGAAGCTGCGTGATGATGGCGTGTTTGTTATCTCGCTCTATAATTTTTCCTCAAATTCTCCCTCGTTGTTTCGCGGGGCGCTTCGCGAGTTTGTTCTTTCAGGAAGTGACAAACTGGTGCTAGATCTTCGCAATAACCCTGGAGGCTACCTCGAAGCTGCAATCGATATGGCAAGCTGGTTCCTTCCGGTAGGGAAGGTGGTGGTGATCGAAGATAGTGAAGGGAAAATGCCTCGAAAGGTTCACAAAAGTGTGGGATACAATGTGTTCAACAAGAACTTAAAAATGGTCGTCCTTATCAACGGAGGCTCAGCGTCAGCGGCAGAAATTCTTGCGGGCGCGCTCGGGGAGCAAGGGATAGCGACAATCGTTGGTGAAAAAAGTTACGGAAAAGGATCGGTGCAAGAGCTGGTAGAAATTACCCCAGAAACAACACTCAAGGTGACGGTGGCGCACTGGCTTACACCGTTAGGGAATTCCATTTCGCAAAATGGGATCAAGCCTGATGTTGAGGTGGCAGTGAAAAAAGAAGATGTTGAAAAAAAGAATGATACACAATTAGAGAAAGCTGTCGACGTAGTAAAGAAATTACCATAATAACGTATGAAAATTATATTCCTTAAAGATGTGCCTCGTATCGCTAAAAAATATGATGTAAAAGATGTTGCCGATGGACATGGCAGGCATTTGGTTATGCAGAAGGTTGCAGAACTTGCAACAAAAGAAGCGCTTACGCGCATAGAAACCAAGAAGCTTGCAGATGTGTCACAGAAAAAAATGAATGAAGAACTTTTGATGAAAACCCTTGCCACCCTCGATGGCGCCTCGATTACTTTTTACGGTAAAGCAAATGAGAAAGGGCACCTCTTTGCAAGTATCCACAGAGAAGAAGTGTTAGCTGAACTCAAACGCGCACTGCGTATCGAGTTACATCCTGACTATCTTGTACTCGACAAACCACTCAAAGAACTTGGTGAATTTCAGATTCCTGTGGTTGTGGGTAAGTCACGCGCCGTGCTCACCGTAAACGTAATGGCAGAAAAGTAACAAAAAACAGGCGTCATCTTAAAAGATGACGCCTGTGGTCTTAAAAAATGCGAGGACTGCTCGCGGGCAATCAGGGTCTCTTTAGTCTGCCCTTCTTTATGAACATGTGGGCGGGGATAAAATTTGTGTAGAGATTTGTCGTTCCTATCGATATTACTATGGCAGGTTTTTCCTGCTCTTGTTCCTCCGGTTCGATGAGGCCGATCTGGTGAATCAAGATTGGCTCACCGTTGTTAGTGCCTATACAGTACAAGAAATGGTAATTTCCGTAGATCGTAGACTGACAAAGGTTCGTTATCTCTTTTGGTGACAGGGTCCGAGATAAGCTCTTCTCGTTAATGTGTGTCAGGTCTGAGAGTTTTTTGTTCCGCCGGCAATGCTTCCGTATCTCTCTCAAGCGTTTGTGGCGTCTCGTTACCTCTTTTCTGTAATACAGAACACAAAGGGTATCACCCGGCTCTATTTTTTGCGTGGTGTACAAGTTTACTCCCGCAGAAAATATCTGATGATCGCTTCCTGAATCGTATTTAGTGAAGAACCCTGTCCTCATGTACTCCACAAAAGTGGCGCAGTTGGTGCGGTATTTACCGTAGTACTGCTCAACGTACTCGACGATCCTCTCAGAAACAACACCATCAATCTTTCTGGCAACGATGTTGAATTCTCCAAAGACTATCTGCTGAGCGCAGAGGATGAGGTTGGTCCTTTTTTTGAGATGGCCTGGCTTTACCTTCAACAATGTCCTTCCTCCTTCATTTTCTTTGAGAATAATTCCTCCGTCTCGCTCTTTTTCTGAATGAGAAAGTACCCTTAGAGAAAACGAACTACGAAGAGGAATTGAGGAATGTTCCTGTAAAATTACTGATTCAAGAAAGTGCACCAATTGCCCTTTTCCCTGCATATTTTTATTTCCTCCGCACAATATATTTTATGTTCTAAATATAGATAAACATATATCGTTAAAAAGGTCAAGATATTGCTTATATTGAAGTTGAGTTTATTAATAAAATAACGCATTCAAAATGAATGCGTTATTTTATTTGTATGAACTTAACTTTTATCATTAAGCTTTTGCTACGTGTGCCATTTTTCGTTTGGTTGACGTACCATTGAAGTTACCCTTTCGCTTTTCGGTGAATCCCACTACTCCTTCTTTGAGAGCAAAAAGCGTGTGGTCTTTACCAATACCTACATTTTCTCCTGCAAGGATCTTTGTACCGCGTTGGCGCACGATAATAGCACCCGCTTTAGCGATCTCGCCCGCATAGAGCTTCACGCCGAGATATTGCGGATTGGAATCAGTTAAGTTTTTGGCGGAACCGCCAGCCTTTTTATGTGCCATGGTGTTATATTGATAATATAGCTATAATTTGCTGATATGAAACGCACTATACAGGATTTGATAGAAAAAATCAAGGGGGTAACGCGCCGTTTACAGTTTCGTCCTCGCGCACTCCCCACACTCCCAAATGAGGTATTCCTTGGAGTTATTATTATCCTTGTGGCGTTTGGATCTTTTGGGTTTGGTCGTCTTTCTCGTATCGAAGGAGCGCGGGCACCTATTCGGATAGAAAACGCGCCAAAAGTAACTGCAGAAACATTTACCCAAAAAGCAATAGTTGTCGATGCTGGAGGTTCTGTACCTTTTGTTGAAAAGAGTAGTAGCCAACTTGTCGGCTCGAAGAATGGCAAAAAATATTATTATGTGTGGTGTTCGGGAGTAAGTCGTATTGCTGAAGGAAACCGTATTTATTTTGCTACAAAAGAGGATGCCGAAGCGCGCGGATATACGCCGTCGAGCACGTGCAAAGGACTGTAGCAACACTTTGCGTTACCGAGAGGCTTCATGATAAACTGACATTATGAATATTGTAAGATTTTTTGATCGCCTTGAGGACATCATTCGTTCGTGGCTTTCTCGACGCCCAATTTTGTACGGTCTTATTGCCGGTATTGGCGCGGTACTTTTTTTCCGCGGGATCTGGATCCTTTTCGATGAAATGAACGTAGGAAGTATCACAAGCATCATCCTTTCGCTCGTGATTCTCCTTGCCTCCGGCGTATTTGTTTCTCATTTTGTAGGAGATCAGTTGGTGTTGAGTGGTCTCAAAAAAGAAAAAAAGGTTATTGATAAAACAGAAGATGAGGTGCGAGCAGAGCTCGCAACGTTGCGTGATATTAAGGAAGATTTAAAAGAGATCAAGGAAGAAATACGTGAGATAAAAGAAGAAGGGAATACAAATATCGCCTAGCATCACTTTCTTTGCAGTTCTAATTTTTCGTGGTATGCTGAATTCAGAGTAAGTTTAATAACAAGGAGGTGGAAAATGGCAGACTCAATACTGGATTCTAAAATTCAGGCAAAATATGGGAAAAGGGAGTACAATATCATAGTCTATCGTATTGATTTTCGGGATAAGGATTTTTTACCTCGTGCATATCCAGGAGGTATTGGAACTGATCCCGACATAGATGTTCTTGAGAGGTGCGGACTTGCCGTAAGCTTCGCAAAGAAACTTCAGAACTATGAGAAGTTTACCCTCTCAACGTCCTTCAATAAGGAGAGGAATGTCTATTGCGGGCACATCATTGGCCTGCCTACGCTCCTAGCAGAGATAGTTGTTGACTGTAGCACGGTAGAATTTCTGGCAGGGGGGTTGAATTCATTTCTTTCGCTCTCGGATGGGCTCCCCATCGCCCCTGCTTGGGTAAAAGATTTCCGTCCTCCTTTTATTAGTATGCCACTCGGAATCTTCTTTCGAAAGAAAGTCATTCCTGTTCCATAGGCCCAAGACCGTCAAGCGATTGGCGGTCTTCTGTTGTTTTAAAACGGGTTCTAGGTGAACATTTATGATACAATACATACCTATATGACAGAAGGAAAAAAGAATGAAAAAAAGGTGATTCGCGCAACCCACACAACATCGTGGGGAGGTGTGGCAGGGTGGTACGATGCGCTTCTTGAAAAAGGAGATGATACCTATCAAACAAAAGTAGTGTTACCAAATATCGTGCGCGCGATGAACCTCAAGAAAGGGGAGCGCGTGCTTGACCTTGCGTGCGGACAGGGGTTTTTTACGCGCGCGTTTCATCTTGCAGGAACTCAAGTGCAAGGGGTAGATATTGCGAGCGATCTCATTACGCGTGCAAAAAAGCAATCACCAAAAGAGATAAAATATTTTGTTCGTTCTGCGGACGACCTCGCCATGTTTGAAGATAATTATTTTGAAAAAATTTCAATTGTGCTTGCTATTCAAAACATTGAGGCACCGCACAAGGTTTTCAAAGAGTGTAACAGAGTGTTGACGCAAGGGGGGAAGCTCTATCTTGTGCTCAATCATCCCGCATTTCGTATTCCAAAAGCGAGTGCGTGGGGGTTCGACGAAGAAACAAAGACACAATACCGTCGCATCGATCGTTATATGTCGGAGAGTAAGGCCGTCATCGATATGAACCCAAGCAAACCGGGAACCGCCGAGACGATTTCATTTCATCGTCCTCTTCAGTATTATTTCAAAATTTTGGCGAACGCAGGATTTGCGGTGGCGCGTCTTGAAGAATGGCTTTCTCATCGAGAGAGCGAAAAAGGTCCACGAAAAAATGCCGAGGATCGCGCACGAAAGGAAATCCCCCTCTTCCTCTTTTTGGAAGCACAGAAAATTGTATAACATATGTTTGCTAATTTCATAAAAACATTTTTATCGATTGTAATATTTTTAGCTATAGGTTTTTTGTCGTACTCTTACTTTGAGAATTCTCGTAGTACTACCCCTGGTATTGTACAAAAAACAGCGACGACGTCGGCACCTATCGTTGCTCAGAAAAGCGTATCAGCAAAATCTACACAGACAACGCCGGTCGTTACAAAAATTAATACTCCCACAAAAACGAATGGCGCACTTGCTGTTACTACTGCAAAAACAGAAACAATAGTGGTGGCGCCAGGGCCACTTCGTATTACTCAGGAAGGTAGTGTGGTTGCTTCACCTCAAACACTTACGAAAGAGGGCGTTTTTTCTTATACAAATAGTGCGCGCGCGCAGAATGGTGCTCTCCCCGCACTTCTCTATAATACGACATTGGAACATAGCGCACAGTTGAAACTTGCAGATATGTTTGCCAGACAATACTTCGAGCATGTTTCGCCGATAGGAGTTGGCCCTTCAGATCTTGCTAAAACGGTAGGGTATGCGTATGTAGTAGTGGGTGAAAATCTTGCACTGGGTAATTTTGAAAATAACGCTAAGTTGGTGGATGCGTGGATGGCAAGTCCTGGACATCGTGCAAATATCCTCAATGCGCAATATCAAGAAATCGGTATCGCCGTTGGGAAGGGGATGTATGAAGGGCGAGAGACGTGGCTCGCCGTGCAGAGTTTTGGTAAACCTTTATCATCGTGCCCGACAATTAATACTGCAACAAAAACCACTATTGATAACAATAATAGTCAAATAGCTTTTTTGAAGAACGAACTTGATATAAAGAAGGCACTCCTTGAATCAACACCACCCTACAACCCTTCATATAATGTGGTTGTGGGGGAGTATAATGCGCTCGTGCCAATATATAATGCGCTCGTCGAGGCAACGAGAATTTTAATCGCGCAATATAACGCCGAGGTGCAGGCGTTCAATGCGTGTATCGCCTCTGCATCGACACACTAGCACAAGAAAACTTTTGCGAACCAGATTCCCACCTTGTGGAATATCTGTATATCATACTGAGAGAGCAGATCAATTTAAACATTTAACTAGCTCATGTAGTATTTTTTCTTCTAGTATCGACGTATAATATACTATAGTATATTATACGTCGATACTAGAAATTAGAAGAATACTACCTCGTAAGATTAATCATATGTTGCGTTTTCTGGGGCGATATGTAGTATAATATGTAAGAGCCTGTTTAGAATCTAATCGTGAAATAAACCTTGGAAACCATACTTGGCTACCAAAACAACAAAATCTCGGCTGCAAAACTTCACTTCGCTCAAACCGTATCTCGATACGGCTTGAGCTCCAGTTCGTTTTTCGCTCGAAATTTTGTTATTTTGGTCAGCCATTAGATTCTAAACAAGCTCTAAGCAATCGTATTGAAAATACATTACCAGTTAAAGATTGTAAAACCATGACACAAGAACCAGATGTAGTATTTTTAGAATATGTAGTAAAAGCTCTCGTAGATAATCCAAGTGATGTGCACGTAGATCGCATTGTCGATGAAATGGGCGTCCTTATTACGCTTGAGGTAAATCCAAGTGATATGGGTAAAATCATTGGTCGTGACGGCAATACCGCGAAGGCAATCCGTACACTCCTTCGTACGGTAGGTATGAAGAATAACGCACGCGTGAATTTGAAGATTAATGAACCCGAGGGTGGTAAGCGCTCAAGTGCAGTAAAGACTGTTGATGAGGCAATCGACGATTTAGCGATATAGGTACGTATGATTCGTTTTCATATTGTTAGCATTTTCCCTGAGATGGTGCGCGCATATTGCGAGGCGTCTATTCTTGGACGAGCACAGGAGAAAAATCTTCTCGAAGTTTTGTACGTTGATCCACGTGAATATGCACAAAATAAATGGGGAAAAGTAGATGATCGTCCGTATGCGGGAGGTCCAGGTATGGTAATGATGGTTGATCCTTTGGTGCGATCGCTCGAGAGTGTGGCAAAGAGTATTGCACGCCGTAAAAATACGAAAACAAAAATTATTATCTTCTCACCTTCAGGAAAACAATTTACCAATGTGTATGCAAAAGCGTTGGTGAAAAAATATACCGATATTGTGCTCATTGCGGGACGGTACGAGGGGGTTGACGCACGCGTGAAAAAAATTTTTAAAGCAGAAGACATCAGTGTAGGGCCGTTTGTCTTGACGGGTGGGGAAATCCCTGCAATGATTGTTGTGGATGCATGCGCGCGTCAGGTCGAGGGAGTTCTCGGTACATACGAATCACTCGAGGAAGAACGTCCTCAAACTGGCCAGACGGCGTCGCCTGAGTGTTATACGCGTCCCGAGGTCTACGAATGGAAAGGTAAAAAATACCGTGTCCCCAAGGTTCTCTTGGGTGGCGACCATAAGAAGATCGAGGCGTGGCGAGCATCAAAACGACGCGCGTAGTCCCGCGCTTGCATCTTTTACCTCTTTTTGGTAAGCTGGTGGAACTTATGGATATCAAATCAAAAAACGAAGGGCTTATTACTGATATGTTCGCTGCAGGCGCGCATTTTGGTTATTCGCGTTCACGCCGTCACCCATCGGTAAACCAATTCATCTTTGGTGCAAAGGGAGGCGTAGAAATCCTTGATCTCGAAAAAACAAGCGCAGAGCTTGAGCGTGCAAAGGATTTTGTGAAAACCTTAGCAAAAGGTGGTAAGCAACTTCTTTTTGTAGGTACAAAAAACGAAGGGAAAAAAGCGGTAGAGGATGGCGCGCTTTCTGTCGATATGCCGTTTGTTGCAGAGCGATGGGTAGGTGGTATCCTTACCAACTTTTCCGAGATCAAGCGACGCATTGCGCTCCTTGAAGATCTCCGCGCAAAGCGTGAAAAAGGTGAGCTTTCAATGTACACAAAAAAGGAGCGACTTCTTATCGATAAAGATATCGAGCGTCTCGAGAGAAATTTCGCAGGTCTCGTTTCAATGAAGGATATGCCCGCAGCACTTTTTGTGATCGATCCTAAAAAGGAAATCATCGCGGTAAAAGAAGCTCAGTTCCTCGGTATTCCTGTAGTTGCTCTTGCAAACTCAGATTGTAACTTGAGAGAAATTGAACTCCCTATCCCTGGTAATGACAGTTCTGTTTCAAGTATCTCGTTCTTTATTGGACAAATCACGCAGGCGTTCAAAGATGGTCGTGAGTCAAAGGAATAGCATTCCTTCGTGATTGTTACGCGTTCGTAACTATAAAAATTAACATTATGATTTCTACCGAACAAATCAAGGAATTACGTGATCTGACAGGTATCTCGGTAATGCAGTGTAAAAAAGCTCTCGAAGAGGCAGAGGGAGATAAAGAAAAAGCACTTGCTATTCTTCGAAAAAAGAGTGGTGATATTGCTGCAAAGAAAAGTGATCGCGAGCTTGGTGCTGGCGTTATCGAATCATATATCCACAACACAAAATCAATCGGCGCACTCGTTGAACTTTCATGCGAGACTGACTTTGTTGCCCGTAACGAGGAGTTCGTAGCGCTTGCACGCGATATTGCGATGCACGTTGCTGCTTCAGCTCCAGAATTTGTTGATGAGTTTGCTATTACCGACGAGGTTCGTGCACATGTAGAAGCAACGCTTAAAAAGGAAGTTGATGAATCTGGGAAACCAGCAGACATCCAAACAAAAATGATTGAAGGCAAGCTTGCTTCGTACTTTGCAGAACGCACGCTCCTTGCACAGCCATTTGTAAAAAATCCTGACATTACGATCAAGCAGTTGATAGATGGCGGTGTGCAGAAGTTTGGTGAAAAAATTGCGGTCGCGCGTTTTGTGCGTTTTGCACTTGCATAGTACGAGGTAGCGTTTTTATAAAGTATTTCGTTAACAGGTAACGAAAGCTTTTGAAAAACAATTTTATCTTATGTTCATCATAATTACATTGTTCTATCTTTCTCTGGTAATCATTGTTGGTATGGTGGGGTGGAAGATTGTATCACTTCGTTCTCTTAAACTGTCTCTTGTTGAAGGTATCGAGAGTGAGCTTCATGGTAAGTTCTACGATATTGCTCATATGTGGTGGGGTGTATTTCGTGATACATATTGGGCACGAGCACGGGCATTTGCTCTGATGGTATTTTACGTGGTTGCGCACGAAGTGCTTCACGTTGCGCTCATTCTAGGACAAAAAATACGAAGACGTTTAAGTACATGGCTCGATATGGTAAAAGGGAAGGGTGTTATAAAAAACAAGGGTTCCGCTTCTTTCTTTTTGCGTGACATCGCAGAACATAAGAAAATAATTAAGTCAGAAATTATGTAGTGTGTACGTTTTTTGGTAATGTGCTATGATATAAAAATTGAAAATTTGATTGCCACCTTAGCTCAGTTGGCAAGAAAGACAAATAGCCAATGCTTTACAAAAGTATTGCGAGGATGTTATAAATTGTTTGTTGTAAGTAGTTGGTTGTAGGTTCATATGCCACCTTAGCTCAGTTGGTAGAGCAATGCTTTTGTAAAGCAAAGGTCCCCAGTTCGAATCTGGGAGGTGGCTCCATATAAACGTGTGAGTGTATCTTTATGAAAACTATTAAATTTAGAGAGTACCTCGTCCCCCTTGTTTTATCTGGAGAAAAGGATTGTACGTGGCGGCTTTTTGACGACAAGGATATTCAGGTGGGCGATAATGTTCTCTTGCTTAATTGGAATACTAAAGAGCAGTTTGGTAGCGCACTCATTGTTTCTGTAAAAGAGAAAATGTTGAAAGAACTTCAGGACTCAGATTTTGAAGGACATGAAAAATTTGAAAGTACTGAAAAAATGTACGAAGAATATAGAAAATATTATGGGGATAAAGTTGCCCCTGAAAGTGTCGTGAAAATTATTAGGTTTACGTTACAATCTTAGCCTTATTTTTACTCCATTCACTTTCAGTGTATACTACTTTTTATGAATATAAAATTTGTTTGGATGAATGGGGGTTTTGTCAGCGGGGCAAAGGCATCAGTTCCTCTGTTAACACACAGCCTACACTACGGAAGTGCGGTGTTTGAAGGTATTAGATTTTATGAAACAAAAAATGGACCCGCGGTCTTTCGCCTAGAGGATCATATTAAGCGTCTTTTTTATTCTGCTAAGGTGATGGGTATGAACATCCCGTATTCCCAGAAAGAACTTTGCGATGCAGTACTGACTCTTATCGTGAAAAATAAATTAACGAGTGGATATATTAGACCAATCGTTTTCTATGGTTCAAAAATGGGACTTGACCCAACAGGGGCAGACGTGAATGTGGCAATTGCATGTTGGCCGTGGGGGAAATATCTCGCAAAAGAGGTAATAAAAGTTAAGATTTCAAAATACATACGCATTCATCCTGAGAGTAGTGATATGGGTGCAAAAATTTCTGGACATTACGCCAATTCAATTTTGTCGACACTTGAGGCAAAAAAAGCAAAATATGATGAAGCACTTTTTTTGGATTATAAAGGTAATATAGCGGAAGGTCCTGGAGAAAATATTTTTTTCGTTAAAGGAAATACCGTTTATTTACCATCTACCAATGCAATTCTCTCGGGAATCACTCGTAACACCGTAATGGCTCTTGCGCGTGACCTCGGATATGAGGTTATTGAAAAAGACATAAAACCACGGGATATCAAGAAATACAACGAAGCTTTTTTTACTGGCACAGCGGCGGAAATAACTGCTATTGGAAATATTGATGGGGAAATCGTTGGCATAGGGAAAGAAGGAGTGGTAACGAAAAATATTCGTGAGACCTATCAACGTCTTGTCTCTGGAGAATATCCGCGACATAAAAACTGGCTCTCGTATTAAAAAAAGCCCTTCTCGACGAGAAGGGCGCGGGTAAAAATTAATTTTTAGTCTTTTCTAAAAATATATTTGATAAATTCAGCTTTTCTCTTGCCGCAACGGAGAAATGAATATTCATTACAGAACTTGTTAATATCCTCGTCTGTCGGCCCTTGAGGATACTTTTTTAAAAACTCCTGCTCTAAATCACTAAAAATTTTAGACGACATAGCAACCCCCTTTTAAATTTTTTCTGGTATTATAATATTCCTTACCGAGTCATAAGTCAACATAATTAAAAAATACCCCTCTTGCAAAAGAGGGGTAGGGATGGGGGTGCATGTGCTACTCTCCAGCACATAGGATGTACGCATTGAAATCCATTCGTGCCTGTGGATGGCGAAGGACCGGGTGCTCGTCGCAGAACGTATTTATGTCTTCATATGTTGCGCCGTTCGGATGTTTTTTAGAGAGCTCCTCTTTTAGTCCAGCGAATATGGTTCTCGTCATTGTTACCTCCTTAAATTTGATTTTCTGTCTAAAATGATATAGGTTATTAGTATATATGTCAAATATTCTCAAAGAACTACGAAAAGAAATAGATATCGTTGACCGTGAGCTCGTGTCCGTTCTTGCACGTCGTTTTAAGATAACACACAAGGTAGGGGTTTATAAGGCACAGTTTGATGTGCCTTCATTTGATAAAAAACGAGAGAGTGAAATTTTAGAAAATAAAAAACTTCTTGCGAAAAAATACAACATAAATCCGTTGCTTGTTGAAAAAATTTTTAAGCTCGTAATGGCAGAAACACGAAAAAATCATCGTTATGAAAAAAACGGAAATAGTAAATAATAACAACAAACCAACAATTGGCATTATTGGTGGAAATGGAAGGTTTGGTTCATGGTTTCGAGGCCTCTTTGAGGCTAGTGGGTTTGAGGTGCTGGTTGCAAGCAGGAAGACAATACTTACGCCAAAAGAATTAGCACAGCGTGCGGATATTGTAATTGTGTGCGTGTCTCTTGCGGATACGGTATCAGTTATTCGTGAGGTTCGTGATTCTGTACGAAAGGATGCACTTTTGTGTGACCTTACTTCAGTAAAAGAAGTACCACTCAAGGAGATGCTCAAAACAAAGTCTCGATGTGGCGTGACGGGGATTCACCCTCTTTTTGGACCTCTTGTGCCTAGTCTTGCTGGTCAGACGATTGTCTTTTGTTCAGGAAGAGACAATATGTGGACTACCTTTTTAAAAGAATTTTTTACAAATAAAGGTGCACGAGTTGTCTTTTCAAAAGCACGAGAGCATGATCGCCAAATGGCAATTGTGCAAGCGCTCACACATCTTACTAATATTATTTTTGCTCATACAGTGCAAAAACAAAAAGGTGAAGTTTTCCAGGCGTATTCAACACCCGTTTTTCGTCTACAAAGTATTTTAGCGGGGAGAATTCTTGGAGGGAGTGCGGAACTTTCGGCCAATCTCATTATGGAGAATCCTCTTTTTAAGCATGTGCTCGCAGATTATCAGCGCCTTCTTGCTTCGTGTGCGGTGTATATTAAAAAGAAGGATAAACGTTCGTTTGTTAAAATGTTCAACTCCGTTGCTTCTTCTATGAAGGCGTTTATTCCTATTGCGCAAACAAAATCTGTCGATCTTTTTGCACTCCTTGATCGACAAACCGTAACACTTAAAGAATCAGCCAAGATGTCTTCGTTGAAAAAAGGTACCAAGATTGCATTTCTTGGTCCCGAGGGCACTTTTTCTCATAAGGCAGTTCGAGATATCTTTGAGCAAAAATATGCTGAGGTCCCCAGCACTACCATAAGCGGTGTTTTTGAGAAAATAATACAGCAAGAAGTTGATTTAGGAGTAGTGCCAGTTGAAAATTCAACGGGTGGTCTTATACAAGAAACGCTCGATAATTTGATTCGTCACCCTCTTCATATTGTTGGTTCATATGAGCTGCCAATTCATTTATGTCTTCTCGCGCGAACGAATGACATTTCAAAGATAAAGTTTATTAAGTCCCACGCACAACCATTTGCGCAAGCAAAAGGTTGGCTACAAAGAAATGTTCCTAAGGCGGTGCTTGAACCCGAAGCAAGTTCAGTAAAGGCAATTCTTTCGACGACTGACCCAGAAGTTGCGTTTATCGCAGACAGAGAGGCTGCATTAACATACGGACTTACAATCTTGGCGGAGAATATTGAGGATAAAAAAAATAACATTACGCAGTTTTATGTGGTATCTAAAAGTGAGGCCTCAAAGGTTAGTGCGTCGCTTAATGCACAAAAAACATTCTTGCTTCTTGCGGTGTATGACAGACCTGGTGTTCTGCGCGACATTCTGAGTGTTTTTGCAGATGATAATCTTAACTTATCAAAACTTCATTCAAAGATTTCGGAAACAGACGGATGGGACTACTGTTTTTTTGTCGAAGTTGAGGCAAAACCAGACGACAAGAAATTGAAAAATGCACTCGGAAAGATTAAGCAGTATTGTTCAGTAGTGAGGGTTTTGGGTACTACATAACTCAACAAACATTGGTATTACACTCGATTTTGAAAGAATGTGTTTTTTGTGTATGATAGGTAAATGACCGATTCTCGTAATAACAAGGGAGCACAAGGGCATTTGCACCCTCTCACACAGATCGTGCGCGAAATCGTTGACTCGTTCGTGGCGATGGGGTTCGAGGTTGCCGATGGTCCCGAGGTGGAGAGCGAGCACTATAATTTTGATGTACTCAACGTTCCCAAAGATCATCCTTCGCGTGATATGCAGGATACGTTTTGGCTAAAACCATCTGAAGATGGTTCGCCCAACCACTCTACGAGTGGTGTAGGGCTAAAAGGGGTATCGCAGACAGTGCTCCGTACTCATACATCTTCTGTGCAGGCGCGTTATATGGAAACGCAAAAGCCTCCATTTAAAATTATTGTGCCAGGTAAGGTATTCCGCTGTGAAGCAACCGACGCAACACATGAAGCGCAGTTCCATCAGATTGAGGGACTGGTGGTAGGTGAGGGGATTTCTCTTTCTCATTTACAGTACACCCTCAATGAATTTTTTAAACGATTATACGGCACGCAAGCGACTATTCGTTTTCGACCGTCGTTCTTTCCGTTTGTAGAACCGGGTGTAGAGGTTGACGTATCGTGTGTAAAATGTAGTGGTAAAGGATGTGGCATGTGCAAGCAAACAGGTTTTATCGAAGTAATGGGTGCAGGTATGGTACACCCTAATGTGCTCACGGCATCAGGCATTGATCCTCAAAAGTATCGTGGATTTGCATTTGGTATGGGTGTTGACCGTCTCGTTATGCTCAAATACGGTATTGATGACATTCGTTATTTGTATTCGGGTGACTTGCGTCTCGTTAATCAATTTTAATTATGAATATCCCTATTTCCTACAATTGGCTCCGTGTACATTTTGAGAAGGATATTCCTGCGCCTAACGAGATTGCCACACTCCTTACGAAACACTTGTGTGAAGTAGAGGGGATGGAGGTTCGGAATGATGACACTATTTTTGATTTCAAAATTTTACCAGATCGGGGACACGACCTCTTGTCACATCACGGAATTGCGCGTGAGGTGTCGGTGCTCTCTGGTGTGCCATTCAAAAAAATACCGACAGAGTATCAACAGTCTTTTGAAAAAACAGAAGCAATTCTCAAGGTTTCGGTATCAGATGCGCATCTTTGTCCACGATATATGGGTCGTGTTATTGAAAATGTGGGCGTAGGAGAATCACCTGCATGGCTCCGTGCGCGCCTTGAGTCAGTGGGGCAACGCTCGATTAACAACATCGTAGATATTACGAACTTTGTTATGTTGGAACTTGGACAGCCGATGCATGCATTCGATTTGCGCAAGCTTTCGGGAGCAGAAATATTTGTTCGCAAAGCGCATGAAGGTGAAAAGATGATGACGCTCGATAATAAAGATATTACGCTTACTCCCGAAACACTGGTGATTGCGGATAGTAAGCAGGCACTCGCGATTGCTGGCGTAAAAGGAGGCAAGGACGCGGGTGTAGAAGCTGGAACGACGAGTATCGTGTTTGAATCAGCAAACTTTAACGCCGTAAGTACGCGCAAGACATCACAACGCGTAGGAATTCGCACGGACTCATCACGACGTTATGAACACGGTCTTTCTCCCTCACTTACTGAAGAGGCTATACACCTTGCAACCAAACTCCTCCTCGAGATGTATCCGCAAGCGCGTGTAGGAGAAATAGTCGACGTGTATCCAGAGCCACAACAGGCGCAAACAATTGTTATTACGGTCTCGGACATAAATGGTATTTTAGGAAGTACCCTTTCTCCTGATGAAGTTGAAGGAATCGTTGTGCGGTTAGGTTTTACACATACGAGAGATGGTGAGACGTTCACCATTACGCCACCTTTGGTGCGCCTCGACCTTTCGATTAAAGAGGACATTGCAGAGGAAATTGGCCGTGTGTATGGTTTTTATAAAATTACCGATGCACCACTTCCTGATTTTGCATTTACTGCACGTCCACTCAAGGCATATTATTATGCGAACCTTATCCGTGACACCCTCGTAGCGCGCGGTTTTTCTGAGGTATATACTTCTTCATTTCAAAAAGAGGGGGAATTTGCCGTATTAAATCCGCTTGCAGAAGACAAGGCTTTTTTGCGCAAGAATTTGGCAATGAATATTGAACAGGCGCTTGAGCTCAATGTTCGCAACGCACCCCTTCTTGGTTTGGATGAAATAAGAATTTTTGAAATAGGGAAAGCGTTCCCTGGGGTGATGGAAGAAAAATTATTGTGTGCTGTTGGTATAGAACTCACCAAGGCTGGTAAAAAGAAAGATACGATGACCCGCGAGGCGCTTGAAGAAGTCCGTACCGTTATCGGTGAAGTGCTTGGTGTTGCCATCGAAGGAGTATTTACGACAAATGTTTTCGAGCTTGATCTCGGTGCTCTCTTGGACACGTTGCCTGAGCCAAAGGTTGGCGCGCCGTTTGTTTCGGTGGGCACTCGTTATCAGAAAATTTCTGCGTATCCATTTATGCTGCGAGACATTGCACTTTGGGTTCCTGAGGGAATACCAAATGACGAAGTTCTCGCAATAATTGTTCACGAAGGAGGAGACCTTCTTCGCACGAAGCGCTTGTTTGATGTTTTTACCAAAGAGTTCCCCGAGGGTAAAAGAACCTCATACGCATTTAATCTTGTTTTCCAGTCGTACGAAAAGACACTCTCGGATGAAGAAATTAATAACAGTATGCTCCGCATCACGATTGCGCTCCGTGCACGTGGTTGGGAAGTCCGATAACTACTATGACTGAAATAGGTACCCTCACATTACTCAAAATATTTATTCCGGCAGCACTTACCTTTGCCGTGGGGATTTTTATTACGCCACTTTTGATGCACTATTTTGTGAAGTATCAGATGTGGAAAAAGGTCTCTCGCAAGAGTGATGATAAATCAGTGGCATTTAAGCAGATACATAACGAGGCAGGGGAGCTTTCTACTCCACGCGTGGGAGGCATAGTTATTTGGCTTTCTGTTTTTTTAGTGATAATTCTTTTTGCACTCGTGTCATGGATTTTCCCTACATCACTTGCTGAAAAGTTAAATTTTTTGAGTCGTAACCAAACCTTCATTCCTCTTTTTGCGCTTATCGCCGCTGCGCTCATCGGGCTTTCTGATGATTTGCTACAGATCTTTGGAAAAGGAAACTATGCAAATGATCACAGTAAATACCGAAAGATCAAAGCGGGAACTATCATTCTTATAGGACTTTTTATCGGCTGGTGGTTTGTGTTTAAGCTTGGCGTGACTGCGGTGCATATTCCCTTTTACGGTTCTCTTGATTTTGGAATTTTCTATATACTTTTTTTCATTATGGTTATGTTGGCAACGTTTTCTGCGAGCGTGATTGACGGTATTGATGGTCTTTCGGCAGGTGTCCTTGCGCCGATATTTATGGGGTATGCGGCAATTGCGTTTCTGAATCACCAGAATGACCTTGCTGCGTTTACCTCGGCGGTATCCGGAGGCACGCTCGCCTTTTTGTGGTTCAACATACCGCCGGCACGTTTTTATATGGGAGAAACAGGAATGTTAGCGCTCACCGTAGTACTCTCCGTGCTTGCATTTATGACCGATACGGTATTTATTTTGCCGATCATTGCGCTTCCGCTCGTCGCAACATCTTTTTCGGTCATTGTGCAATTACTTTCTAAAAAGTTTCGTGGTGGAAAAAAAGTTTTTCTGGTTGCGCCACTTCATCATCATTTCGAGGCACTCGGGTGGTCAAAGTACAAGGTCGTAATGCGCTATTGGGTTATTGCAATGGTATCGGTCGTGGTGGGGGTAATATTGGCATTGCTTAGTAAATAATATTTTTCAAATCATCCTAACATATGTGTGGTATCGCAGGCATCATTGGCAAAGGAGAGCAAAACAAAGAACTTATTCGTGTAATGACGGATGCTATTTTTCATCGTGGGCCTGATGACGAGGGACATTATGTGGACGCTACGCTTGCGCTCGGTATGCGCCGACTTTCTATTATTGACCTTGAGGGAGGAAAACAGCCTATCACGTCACAGAACGAAAATTTTGTTATTGTGTTCAACGGAGAAATTTACAACTATAAAGCTCTTCGCGAGCAGTTGATTAAACGTGGATACAAATTTAAAACGCATACTGACACCGAGGTTATCCTCCATCTTTTTGAAGAAGAAGGGTCTGCGTGCTTGGGCAAACTGCGAGGTATGTTTGCGTTCGCTATTTTTGACAAACGCAAACAAAAACTATTTATTGCGCGCGATTTTTTTGGCATCAAGCCATTGTACTACTATGTTGAGGATGGACGTATTACGGCGTTTGGATCTGAGATAAAAAGCATCCTAACGATTCCGGGTGTGCCTCGCGTGGTGAACGATGAGGCTGTTATGAACTATCTTTCGTTTCAATACAATCCTCTGAAAGAAACATTTTTCAAAAATATTTTCAAACTTACGCCAGGAAGTTTTCTCGACATCGATCTCGCGCAGGGCACGTTCATTGAAAAGCGTTACGCAGAATTTAACTTTGAAGCTACCGCAAAAGAAAATAACGGTACCGAAATAAGCGAAGAAAAATGGACACAGGAGCTCATTGCCGTGCTGGACGATTCTGTGAAGCATCATATGGTGAGTGATGTTCCTGTCGGCTCTTTTTTGAGTGGGGGTATTGATAGTGGTATTATCGCGGCACTCGCACAGAAAAATCTCAAAAATAGAAAACTCTCCACCTTTACGATTGGTTTTGATGAAGTGACCGAAGCGCGCGAGGCAGAGGTGACGGCGCGTCGCATCGGCACGAGCCACAAAGCTATTACCATATCACGCAAAGAATATTTCAAAGAACTTCCCAAAATCGTATGGCATTTTGATGAACCTGTTGCCGATCCTTCCGCGGCGGCACTTTATTTCGTAGCACGCGAGGCGCGTAAAAAAGTAAAAGTAGTAATGTCAGGCGAAGGTGCTGATGAGCTTTTTGGTGGCTATAATATCTACCTTGAATCGTACGCGCGTCGCCGTCTGATGGTGGTGCCAAAATTCATTCGAGAATATTTCTTGCGACCGCTTGCAGGTTCGAAACTCTCATTTCGTGGAAAGAATTTTCTCATTCGTTTTTTCAGTAATATTGAGGATTGGTATATTGGTAACGCACAAATTTTTTCTCATAAAGAGATTGGTGATTTATGGAAGGGGAAGGGGGGTCCCCGCCTCAGTCTCGCGCCTCTTTATCATAAAGTTGCCGGACGTCAGGACTCAGAAAAAATGCAGTATATCGATATCAATACATGGCTTCCTGGAGACATTTTGGCAAAGGCAGACAAAATGACCATGGCGCATTCACTCGAACTTCGCGTACCATTTCTTGATCGTGAGGTACAAAATTTTGCGCGTAATATTCCACCATCACTCAAGTGGAAAAACTATACGACGAAATATTTATTGAGAAGAGTTGCGGACAAGCTCCTTACTACAGAAATTTCACGACGCAAAAAACTTGGATTTCCTACGCCGGTAAAAAAATGGTTTGATGCATCCCAAACAGAACTCTATACTCGTATTGTAAAAAATACGTACATTATTGAGCATTTTAATATTCCTATAATTGAGCAACTTATCGCTGATCATATTTCTGGTCGTGCTGACAACGCGCGCAAACTCTACCTCCTTCTCCTCCTTGCACTCTGGCACGATATCTATATAGGAAAAACGATGGTAATTCGGTAACAATAAATAAGAGAATTATTTTATGAAGCAAATTCTTAAAAAAATACTCAAGGAGATAGGATGGATTGGTTTCGTATATAGGGCAAGTTACAAACTTGGTTTTATTACGATGATACCAAGTATGTACATTAGAAATATCCCCGTTTGTGAGAATGAAGATATTTTGGTAAAAATATCTTCATTAGGTGCAAATAGGATAGTTGTGTCTTGTCCTGAAGAGAGAGGGGTCCTTGTAAGAAAAAGCGTTCTTGATAAACTCGTCGTTGCTAGTTCGATGCTCCCGCCGGACTTAAAGCTCTTTATACGATATGGGTATCGAAGTGTGTGCGTTCAGAAAAAATTCTGGAATGATGTATGTGTAGAAGTAAAGCAAAAGAATCCAGATTTTACACCTGATGAAGTTGAGAGCTTGGCTCGCAAGTATTCTGCGTTACCAAACGGCAACGGGCCTCATCAAACAGGAGGTGCGGTGGATGTACTGATTGTGGATAAGAATGGAAATTTTCTTGATTTCGGTTCTGAGTATTGTGCGCACAATGATGCTACGCCCATGTACACGAAATCAATAAATACTGAACAGCAGAAACAGAGAAAGCAACTGAGAAAGATAATGCAGTCAGTAGGATTTTCGTATTACCCTGGGGAATGGTGGCATTACTCATTTGGCGACCAAATGTGGGCTGCGTATACAGGAAGAAAATGTGCCATATATGGTCCAGCAAAAAAATAGCGAAAAATCAACAATCTTCTTTTGTTCTTGAACCCCCCTGAGTCTATCTCAAGGGGGTTTGTTTTTTAGATTTACCTTGGTAAATAAGCACCAATTTTCCTTTTATGGAATAGGATTTTGTGCTATAATAGACATATATAAATAGTCACCTTTTAAAGGTGGTTTGTTAGTTTTATGGCCAAAAAAGAAGAAAAAACAACAGGATATGGAGCAGAGGACATCCTGGTCCTTGAAGGTCTTGAACCGGTACGCAAGCGCCCGGGTATGTATATCGGATCTACGGGCCCCGAGGGGTTGCACCATCTCATTTGGGAGATCTTTGATAACTCGCGTGATGAAGCGATGGGTGGTTTTTCTGACCGTATTGAAGTCGCCCTTCTTCCAGGGAATCGAGTTCGTGTCGTAGACAACGGTCGCGGTATCCCTGTGGGTATTCATCCTAAAACAAAAGTTTCTGCGCTTGAAACTATTATGACGACGCTCCATGCGGGCGGTAAATTTGAGGGCAAAGGATACAAGGTGTCGGGCGGTCTTCACGGAGTAGGTGCCTCAGTAGTAAACGCACTTTCGGTGTATACCAAAGTTGAAGTCCATCAGGACAAAGGGGTCCATATGCAGGAGTATGAGCGTGGAAAGAAAAAAGCTCCGGTGAAAAAAGTTGGTACGACAAAATTCCGTGGTACGGTGGTTACGTTCGAGCCAGATGAATTAATCTTCAAAGAGATCGCATGGAATTGGAATCAAATCGTCAATCATCTTCGCCAACAGGCGTACCTCATCAAGGCACTCCATATCGATATTCTTGACCTACGAGAATATGCTGGAAAGCTCAAACTTGATAACGAAGTATATCTCAGGGATATGGGATTTGAAGTTCCCTCAATGTCATTTTATTTTGACGGAGGCCTCGTTTCTCTTGTGCGTTTTTATAACCAGCATCAGAAGCCCGTACACAAAAATATTTGTTACGTAGAAAAAGAAGTCGACGGTGTGCAGGTTGAGGTGGCGATCCAGTATATCGATGATATCTCATCTCGTGAACTTGCGTTTGCAAACAATACCTACAATGCAGAGGGTGGAACGCACGTGACCGGTTTTCGTACGGCACTTACGCGCAAGCTTAATGAATACGGACGCAAAAATAATTTTATCAAGGAAAATGATGAGAATTTTACGGCTGACGATGTGCGCGAGGGTCTGACTTCAGCTATCTCGGTCAAGCTTCATGAAATTCAGTTCGAGGGTCAGACGAAAGGAAAACTCGGTTCCGTAGAAGCACGCGGTGCTGTCGAAAAAGTTTTTGGTGAAGCGCTCGGACAATTTCTTGAAGAAAACCCTGAAGATGCACGCGCTATTGTAAACAAGGTTATTCTTGCACTTCGAGCACGCAAGGCAGCAAAAGCTGCAAAGGAAAGCGTACTTCGTAAGGGTGCACTTGAAGGACTTACACTCCCTGGAAAGCTTGCTGATTGTCAGACCTCAAAAGCTGAAGAATCTGAAATCTTTATTGTAGAGGGAGATTCTGCAGGTGGTTCCTCAAAACAAGGACGTGATAGACGCACGCAGGCAATCCTTCCGCTCAAGGGTAAAATTTTGAACGTGGAGCGCGCGCGCCTAGATAAAATGCTTGCGTCGGTAGAGATCCGTTCACTCGTGGTTGCTATGGGTACGGGTATTGGGGACATTTTTGATATTTCTAAACTTCGCTATCACAAGATCATCATTGCGACAGATGCTGACGTCGACGGCGCGCACATTCGCACGTTACTCCTTACCCTTTTCTATCGTTACTTTAAGCCAGTCATTGAAGGCGGTTTTATCTATATCGCGCAACCACCTTTGTATAAAATTAAGAGAGGAAAGGAGATCACCTATGTATACAGCGAGGAGGAAAAAATTAAATTCCTTGGCAAAGATGTAAGTATGCTTGAGGTGGCAGAAGAAACGCAAGCAGAAGAAGGAAAAACTTCTGAAGAAGAAGCAGAGGAAGAAGAGGAAAAAGGAAAGAAGCGTGAAGCAAAGACTTCGTTGCAACGCTACAAGGGTCTTGGAGAAATGAACCCAGAAGAGCTCTGGGAAACGACGATGGATCCTCGTAGTCGTGTGTTGAAGCAGGTAACAATCCTCGATGCGGTAGACGCCGATCGTGCCTTTGACGTATTGATGGGTGAGGATGTTGCTTCACGTAAGTCATTTATCCAATCTAATGCAAAAATGGCAAATATTGATGTGTAGATGAGAGGTTACGCATCAAGAAATTGCAATCACCATATGAATAAAAAATATATCATCTTAGTCATTGCAGTTCTCGTTGTTTTGTACGCATCGTCCCTTTTGTTTAAAGATAGTGCACTCGCACCCAATGCGCAAGATGCAAAAAAGTTGGAAGTAGCAACCACAACATCGTCTACTACGACAGCGCCTAAACCTGTCGTGAAAAAGACCTCAACTCCTGCAGCACCAAAGATTGGCGCATATACGGTTTCGTATACTGACGCAGGATTTAGTCCAGGGGTTATTGAAGTTAAGCTGGGAAGCACGATTAAATTCGTTAACAATTCAAGTAGAGAACTTTCAGTTGCTTCGACTGATATTGGTGGATTCGGAGTAACACTCCTTAATCAAAAAGGCTCAATCGTTCGCGGGGGTACCTTTAGTGTCACGTTTACAGGTACAGGGACATGGCGTTATATGAACCGCCTGTACCAGCGTGATGGGGGAAATATTATTGTGAAATAGGTTTTTGTGATAAAATAGGTGTATTACTAGGTATTAAATAATGATATTTATGAACGAAGAACAAAAGAAAGAGCACACCTGTGGTTGTGGTTGCAAGGAAAATAAGGTGGAAGAAACTACACAGGAAGAAAAACATGTGTGCACCGACGATACCTGCTGTGAAGGGAAAAATAGCACCGAGAACAAATGTGAAGGATGTGAAGAAGGTTGTGAGGAATGTAAATAATTTCTGATATTCAGACAACAAAAAGACCGACCTTTTCTGAAAAGGTCGGTCTTTTTGTTGTCTACGCTATATCAAAAAACATCCTACCAAATTTCTTTTGTTGTAATCTCTTTCTTTGTTTGTGTAATGAAATCGGCGAGAGGACATGCGTCGATGTGTGCGCCATCGCGACGTTCTGCCGTTACGGTTCCTGCTTCGACTTCTTTGTCGCCAAGAACGAGAAGGTAGGGAACTTTTTCAGTTTTCGCAACACGGATACGTTTTCCAAGACTTTCGTTTGAATCATCGAGTTCTACACGAACACCATTCTTTGCGAGTTCAGCAAATACTTTTTGTGCATACTCACTATGCTTTTCACTTACCGGTAAAATCTTTACCTGTACGGGTGAGAGCCAAAGAGGGAAGTTGCCTGCCACGTGTTCGATCATAATACCCATAAAGCGTTCCAAGGAACCTGCGATGGCGCGATGAATTACCACGGGGCGCTCTTTCTCGTTTTTGTTGTTTGCAAATGAGAGGTCAAAGCGCTCGGGAAGATTGAAGTCACACTGAATGGTTGCAAGTTGCCACGGACGTCCAATAGCGTCTTTGAACATAAAGTCGAGTTTTGGTCCGTAGAATGCCGCTTCACCTTCAATTCGTTTGTAATTGAGCTTGTTAGCTTGCGCAGCTTTTTCAAGAGAATTTTCAGCGATATCCCATACCTCATCACTGCCAAGATACTTACTTCGATCTTCTCCGCGTACTGAAAGCGATACCCAATATCCATCCATAAGATTGAAGTTCGTATAGAATTCCTTGATGATACCTACGATCGTTGAAACCTCTTCTTCAATTTGGTCCTGTCGACAGAAAAGATGCCCATCGTCTTGGGTGATAGCGCGTACGCGGGTAAGACCGCCTAGTTGTCCTGATTTTTCATCGCGATATACGGTTGCAGGTTCAAAATAGCGCACCGGCATATTTCGGTACGAAAACTGATTGTCCGCAAAGATTTGCATATGGTGCGGGCAGTTCATTGGCTTCATAATAAATTTATCCTCTTTCCCTTGAACGCGGAAAAGTTCGTCACCAAATTTTGCTGCGTGTCCTGAAGTGATATAAAGGTCCTCTTTTGCAATGTGCGGAGTCCACACACGCGAGTATCCCTTGTGTTGATGAAGTTCCCAAAGGTAGTCTTCGATTTCCTTGCGGATGATCATTCCTTTCGGTTGCATAAGGGGAAGTCCGGCGCCAATAAGTGGGGAAGTGGTAAAAAGTTTGAGTTGTGCTCCAATAATACGATGATCGCGCTTCTTGGCTTCTTCTTGCTGTTTTAGATATGCATCAAGTTCCTCTGCGGTGTTGAATGCAAGACCATAGATGCGGGTAAGCATCGGATTCTTTTCATCACCCTTCCAATATGCACCCGCGGTGTGGGTGATCGCGAATGCTTCGGGGTCAATTTCTTTGACAGAGTGTACGTGTCCACCTTTGCACAAATCAGAGAACGTGCCAGAGGTGTAGATGGTAATATCTTTGCCATCTTTTTCAAGTCCCTCGATGAGTTCGAGTTTGTACGGTTGGTCTGCAAACATTTTTTTTGCATCACTCGCGCTAATTTCCTTGCCTTCAAAGACGATGTCTTTGTTCGTCATTTTCTTTATCGATTTTTGGATGTCTTTGAGAACGTCAGGGGAGAGGGTGAAATCTTTCGAAAATTCAAAATCGTAATAGAACCCATTGTCGATAACAGGGCCGATGCCGAACTTTGCGGCAGGATCTTTTTCAAGAACTGCCATAGCGAGTAAATGTGCCAACGAGTGGCGAATATTGTGAAGTTTTTCGTTTGTTTCCATAAAATATATGCTTTTAATGTAACATTTTTTTTGTTTTGTGTGTATTGACAAATAGGTCATAATATGCTATCATATACATAGATAAGTTCCTCGCGTACCACGCGAGATAAAAAATGGGAGGATAAAAATGGAGATACGAACGTTGTTGAAAAAGTGGTTTTCGTATGCTTGTTCACTTACAGGATTGTGGGTCATCGTCGTGATTGCAGTAGTCCTCCGTCTTGACCTCGGTCCTGAAAAAAGCAATGAAATTCTCAGGATGTTTATCGCAGCTGTTCTTGCTTATTTTATTATGCGCCTTGTAGGCTGGTCATTCTGGCGAATATTTAAAAATAAGTAGGAGATACTTTTTTGCCGCACTATTTATTAGTGCGGTTTTTGTTTTTGAGTATTGAGAAAATGAAACAAGGAACAATTATCCTAAATAATATTTCAACGTGTAAATCCAATCTTCCTCATCAGTCTCATTTTGAAGTTTTTGTGCAAGGAGCCATTCGAGGTACCCACGATCTGTTTTTGCAACATCGGCAACGAGCTTCTCATTGTGTTTACCAAACGTGAATATTGAAATCATGGATGGACGCGCAGAGATTGCAAGCATTTCTGCGAGCGCTTTTTCTTCATCACCACCAACTTCATCGGTTATCTTCTTTTTAAGACGTCCAAAGAGTGCTTCAAGAACCCTCACATCGCCCAGTGCGTCGTGCGCCTGTGCTTCAACATCAATATTGAGATAGTAGCGCAAGAATTGTAGATTGTATCGAGGAATTTTATTTTCTCTGTCGAGGTAGCGTGCGAGACGAAGGGTGCAGATGGAGCGAGGAATTTCGATACCTTCTTTTTTGAGCATCGCGATATCAAATTTTGCATTGTGCGCCACGGGAATGACATCACTTTTTTGAAAAAGAGATTTTATGGTTGCGTAGCCAGCACTCTCTTTGAAGGATAGTTTATCCGCAATCATTTTGTTGGTAATATGGTGCACGGCGCTTGCTTCTGGAGGAATAGGAATGGATGGCTTGTAGAGCTCTGAAAATTCCTCACTATCCTGTTTGTAGGCGAGCTGGCAGATAAAATCATTCTCGGTGTTACCAGTTGTTTCTGTGTCAAAAAAAAGATAATGTGTCATGGGAAAAAGTATACCACATCCCTTTGTTATTTTCAGATACTATTGCGTCGAGGTATTTGTGGCGTTCTTTTCTTTTTCTTGAGCTGCGCGAAATTTTTTGAGTTGTGGAATAATTTTTTCTATATCCTCAGGGCTTTTGAATCCGTAGTATGCTTCGTCCCAAATGACGAGCGCAGGAAGAGTGTTCTTAATCCCGTAGATAGACTTCATTGTCTTTACGACAGAGAGATCGAGATTGTAATCGAATGAATAAATACGAATCTCAGGGAACTCTTCACGGAGCTTGGTGAGTACGTAGCCTTCGCGTTTGCAGTCATCGCAATCACCTGCGTTGGAATAAAAGTACATAATAGTGATGGGCTTGATGCCACACTTTTCATTGATCTTGCCTACGAGAAGATAGTCCTTCACTTGGAGGAGGGAATAATATTTTTTGAGATCAATTACTTCTTTATTTTTGTCACCAAGATTTTCTTCTGTATAGGAAAGTTTCTGTGCAAGGTTGTTGAGCTCTTCTGAAAATGCGGTACGGTGGTCGACTGTTCTACATGACGATTCTTTGAGGAGGGCGAACTGTGTCTCTGACGCAAGAATATCGAGGGCGATATTGTTTTCAATTGATTTGATCTCTTCAATGCGTTTTTGTGAAAAGCGGTTGCTGATGAGGAGCGCACCAAAAAAAACAAGTGCAGTAACCACAAACGCAAGCATATATTTTTTTGTGTCGATTTTTGCGCGCATAAATTTTAAATATTATTACATTATCTCCATTTAGTACCTTTCGATAAAATGATGTTGATGATCGCACGACAGAACCATAATGGTGCTACCATACCATAGAAAACAAGGAAGTAAAAGATACTCAAACTTGGACGAAAGCGTCCTTCAGCAAGCTTGGTACCGTTCCAAATAATGACGAGCGCAAGCCCAATAAATATGTACGCAAGGATCGCCATAAAGTCGGTGTTGAAGAAAAATATATCAAAACGAGGAAGAGCAAAAATGAATCCTGCAGTGCTTATTTCAATTATTTTTTCAATAATGCTTTGTATCGCATGAAAGGCGATGAAACCAAAATTATATAAAAAGATAAACACTCCAAAGAAAGAAAGGGGAAGCGTTATCGTTCCGAGGATACCGTACTCGCGTCTGAAAAGCATAAAGCGGTAATCGAGCGTATTTTTCATCGTGCCATATGCCCAACGAAGACGCTGGCGATACAATTTATACAGTGTGCCTGGTGTTGAGGTGTGCACGTGGGCTGTGTGTACGTTGCGAATACGCAGATGGTGTGCCTGCATACGAAGCGCAAATTCCATATCTTCTGTATTGTGTGCTTTTTTATAGAGGCCGATTTTTTCAAATACTTCTTTACGAAAAATAGAAAAAGGCCCTGGTGTTACATTGATTGCATCAAGGGGCGAGAGCATTCGTTTAAGAAATGCTCCCGTATGGTACTCAGTCTTTTGCATTTTTTGCAGAATGGTTTTTGGGTTGTGTACAATGAGTACGGGTGTTGCTGCCATCATTGAAGGGTCTTCATTAAACGCGTGCGCAATTTCAATGAGCGCATTTTTTTCTACAAAAGAATCTGCGTCCAGACAGCCGATGAGATCGGTATTTGTTTTTTCTATACCAAGATTAACGGCGGTGTGTTTCCCTCCATTTTCTTTATGAATGAGTGCAACCTGTGGTTCGTGTGCGAATTTTTGTATTACCTCCCATGTGCTGTCTGTTGAACCATCGTCGACGATAAAAATCTTCAGTTTCTCTTTTGGATAGTTGAGATCGAGAAGTGAGTGAATAGTTCCCGTGACTGTTTTTTCTTCATTCCAGCATGGGACAATAATCGTCACTGAAGGGTAGTGAGGGAGTTTCGTGCGATGGGGCTTTTCTTGAAGAGCGAGCCGTTCCTCAAAAAAAGTAATAAGAAAAAAGACCTCGAGGTAGAGGGTAATAAATAGAAAAACGTAAAGAATACCGCTGAAAAATGCTTCTACCATAGGTGGATTGTCGCTTTTGCAACAAATTACTTGTTAAAACTCACTATGCCAAATTTTCAGCAAATTGTCCACCAAGAGCCACACCTCTTACAGAAAGAAGTATCTCATTATGTTCTCTTAAATATGTGGTACAATTTAGCGTATGAATTTTTCTGTAATTAAAAATAGCTCTGCGCTTGCGACGACACCACTCCGTCGTGATGCCCTCGAAATTCTCGAAGCAGGGTATCAGGCAATTCTCACGAAAGAGGTAGTAGAGAGCGAGGTTGAGGTTAATGGTCAGTATTTGCGTATTGGTGAACGCGTGATTGCGCTTGGTGTTTTTAAGCGCATCTTTTTTGTGGGTATTGGTAAATGCGCGCTTGATGCGGGAGAAGTGTTCGAGGAGAAACTTGGCTCGTGGCTTACGGACGGTATTATTCTCGACGTACGTGGCGCGACCTTAAAAAAACTTCGTTCCAAGATAGGTACACACCCATTTCCTTCAGAGCAAAATGTAGAGGCATCACAGTCAATTGCTGACCTGCTTGAAGGTTTAACAGATACCGATCTTTTGATAACGGTTATCTCGGGTGGTGCGTCATCGCTGTTGTGTTTGCCGTACGATCTTACGTGCGAAACGATTGGACTCATTACGAAGACCCTCATGGGTAAAGGAGCGACGATTGATGAAATTAATACATTTCGCAAACATACGTCGAAAATACAAGGTGGGCAATTTGCTAAGCTTGCATACCCCGCAACCGTAGTGTCCCTTATTTTTTCTGATGTACCAGGCGATGATATTGCAACGGTGGCATCGGGACCAACAGTGCTCGATACGACGAATATTGCCGATGCGCGCGCGGTTCTTGAAAAGTATGATATTGAAAAACTCTGTAAACTTCCTGAGTGTGAGCTCGTGGAAACACCCAAAGATCCCGAATACTTTTTGCGCGTAAATAATATTTTATTTATCACGACAAAAAAAGCTCTGGAGGCAATGCGTCGTGAAGCCGAACGTCTCGGATACTACGCAGAGATTGTGAGTGCGGAGCTTCAAGGTGAAGCGCGGGCGGTAGGGCAACATCTTGTTGGTCAAGCGACTGCACCAAAAACCTGTCGCTTGTGGGGTGGTGAGACAACCGTGTTGGTTAACAAAGAAGGGAGAGGCGGTCGATGTCAGGAAGCCGTGCTTGGCGCACTTACGAATATTAAGGATGGCGTGCTTTGTATCGCGGCGACCTCAGACGGTTGGGACAATACGCCGTTTGCGGGAGCTATCGGTGACCCCGTGACGCTCGAGCGTGCACGTGAGCTTGGACTCGACCCCTTGACCGCAAGTGAAAACAATCAGGCGTATGATTTTTTTGAAAAAGTTGGTTCACACATTGATACGGGGCGTACGGGAGCAAATGTATCTGATTGGTATATTACGTTAACACAATAATTTTTATGAACATTGAAACAGCAGAGGTACAAGAAATTTTAGATTCACGCGGAATGCCAACGGTAGAGGTGACGCTCGGAACTCGCGTGCACACCATCACCGCGAGTGTGCCCTCAGGGAAAAGTACGGGATCGAAGGAGGCACTTGAAAAACGTGATGCTGATGGACGCGGGGTGAGCGATGTATGTCGTCTCCTTCGTGAAGAAATATTTCCGGTGTTGTTGTCGCGTGAATTCACAGATCAACGCGCACTCGATACATTTCTCATAGAGCTTGATGGTACGAAAAACAAGGCACGGTTAGGTGCGAATGGTATGTTGGCGGTAAGTATTGCGTTTGCAAAACTTTCTGCGAAAGAGGCAGGTGTTCCACTATGGCAACATATTGCCGAGAGCGAAACATTCACCCCTTCATACCCTCGACTCTATATGAATGTAATGAATGGTGGTGCTCACGCAGATTTCCGACTTCCATTTCAGGAATACATTGTGGTGGTAGGAGGGAAGCCTAGAGAGGCATACGACCGTGCAAAAGAAGTTTTTAAAACACTTGGTGATGTTATTCGTGCGGCAGTGGGGGAGGTTCCGATGGGTGACGAGGGTGGATATTCACCACAGTTCAGTATGCTTGAGCGTCCATTTGAAATATTAAATGAACTTATTCACGGAGAAGATGAAATGTTTCTCGCTATCGATGCTGCAGCGACAGAATTTTCTGAACAGGGGAATTACAAGATGCTAGGAACGACATACACTCGTGCAGAGCTTGTGGATACCTATCTTGCACTCATTGAAAAATTTAGTTTGAGAAGTATTGAAGATCCTTTTGCGGAAGACGATACTGAGGGATTTTCCAATCTTCTTTCTTGTTCACCAAAAGATCTTATTGTAGTCGGGGACGACCTCACGGTTACGAATTCAGAAGTTCTCAAGGAAATGATTTCGATGCACGCAGGGAATGCGCTTATTGTGAAGCCTAATCAAATTGGCACCCTTACGGAGGTGTATGATACGGTACGTCTTGCACATACGGCAGGATGGAAGACCATTGTTTCTCATCGTTCGGGAGAGACAGAAGACTCATTTATTGCTGATCTTGCGGTAGGGGTTGGCGCCTACGGACTTAAAGCGGGTGCGCCATCTCAGCGTGTGCGTGCTGTGAAATATGAACGCTTGCTTGCTATCGAACAAGAGCGTACATCGTAATTAAAAAATCTTTATGATATGATGACCCTATGAGAATTCTATATTTTTACAATGAAGAGTGGGAGGCAGCGTATGCACGCGAACGACTTTCGAATCACGAAGTTTCGTTGCTTAAAGGGTGCACGACAGATTATGCCGACCTTAAGGATGATCAGGCGGAGATTCTTTCTGTTTTTGTAAATTCTCCTGTCGACAAGGCAACGCTTGATCGTTTTCCAAAATTAAAGCATATCGCTACGCGCTCAACAGGGTTTGATCATATTGATTGTGCAGAAGCAAAAGCACGCGGAATTTCTGTTTCCTCTGTTCCAGGATATGGAGAGAATACGGTTGCTGAATTTACGTTCGGACTACTCCTTACCGTGTCACGCAAGTTGTACGAAAGTATTAATAAGGTACGCGAAGAGGGACTTTTTTCTCAAGAAGGGTTGCGCGGGTTTGATCTCATGGGGAAGACTATTGGTGTTTTGGGTACGGGACGTATTGGAGTACATGTTATCCGTATGGCGAAAGGGTTTGGTATGAATGTTATTGCATTTGATGCGCACCCTAAAGAAGATCTTGCACGCGAGCTTGGTTTTTCTTACGTTTCATTCGATGAACTTTTGGCACAATCAGACGTGATTACGATGCATTTACCATACATGAAGGAAACGCATCATATTATCAACGTGGACAATGTTGATAAAATTAAAAAGGGAAGTGTTCTCATTAACACCGCGCGTGGGGGTCTGGTAGAAACGGCAGCATTAGTAAAGGGACTTCGAGAGGGAATTCTTTCTGGTGTAGGTCTTGATGTGCTGGAAGAAGAGGGGTTTATTGAAGACGAAACGAGATTGCTTTTCAGTGCGCACCCTAATGAAGAGAGTTTGAAAACGACACTGGCAAACCACTACCTCATTGAACATCCGCACGCGATCATCTCACCTCATAATGCGTTTAATACAATCGAAGCAATAAAACGTATTTTGGACACGGCAACTGACAACATTCAGGCGTTTACGCGAGGTGAGGAAAAAAATATAGTAAAAATATAAACGTGCGAGAGGTGCAGTGTGCGTTGCGGTTATTTATTGAATAATTACATTTATATTTTATGCGTCTACTTGCAAAATGGATTATCATAGCGCTGTTGTTCCTCGCACTTCCCGAGATTATTTCTGGTATTACGATTACGGCGTCCTTTGGTACGGCGCTTCTTGTAGCATTTTTTTGGGGTGTTGCGCAGTCGCTCGTTCGCCCGATTGTTCTTTTGGTGTTGTTGCCGATCAATCTCATTACCTTGGGACTTTTTACGTTCGTAGTGAATGCGCTCCTCCTGTGGGGTATTGGAAATATTATACAAGGGTTTTCAGTCGATGGTTTTATCCCCGCATTTTTGGGCGCACTTATTCTTTCAGGTGCTGGAATGTTGATAAACGCTATTGTAAAAGAGCGTGAAGAATAGTAGTTGATTATGGAAAATCTCACGATCGAACATTTCGTTCCTTTTATAGAAGCGCACCGATACCTTGGGTACGTGCTTCTTTTTTTGGCGATGATGTTCGAGGGCGAAATCGTTTTAATTTTTGCCGCTATTCTTTCGCACGTAGGGGCGTTTGATTTCGGAGATGTGATAGCCATCGCGCTTCTCGGTGTTGTTTTGGGTAATATGGTGTGGTACTACATTGGTATTATTGCAAGCAGAAATAAATTTGTAGGGAGAGTTATCCTTCCGCGCGCAGAACGTGCTATATGTTATTTTTTGCCTCATTTTCGTGAAAAACCTTTTACTTCAATTTTCTTTTCTAAATTTATTTATGGCGTGAATCATGCCGTGGTGTTTATGTCGGGAGTTATGAGGATTAATTTCCCTCTCTTTGTTAAAGCTGAGACACTTGCCTCAGTTGTATGGGTAAGTTTTCACTCCATTGTGGGGTATTTATTTGGGTATGCCGCTATTCAGATTACCCATAAGGCTTCTCGTTTTGTTTTGATAACCATCCTTTTTGTGGTAGTATTTATTTTGTTGCAAAAGTTTCTCGTCTACCTCTATGAACGCCGTAAGTATCAAAAAAATCGTTACCCACAGCGGTAATTTCCATGCTGATGAGATTTTTGCGTGCGCTACGCTCTCCTTGTTGTTTGACGGCGCGATTGAAATCGTGCGAAGTCGCGACCCAAAGGTATGGGAAACAGGTGATGTCGTTTTAGATGTTGGGTCTGTCTATGACGAAGCACAACTCCGTTTTGACCATCATCAAGAAGGTTTTTCTGAAGCTCGTGAAAATGGCATACCATATGCATCATTCGGACTCATTTGGAAGCATTTTGGTGAAAAGGTTGCTGGATCGGCGTATGCTGCGCGCGTTATAGATGAACGTCTCGTACAACCGATTGACGCGGGTGATAATGGCGTCGAGACATATACACGACATGGCGATGTGTCACCATACTTGATAAGTGATGTTATTGGTTCCTTCCGTCCAGCGTGGAATGAAAAGCGTACGGGCGATCTTGGTTTTCACGAAGCATTTCTTGTTGCGCTCCAAATTCTCAAACGAGAGATCGTCCTTGCACAAGGAGAAGAAGAGGGAACTCGTCGTACCGAAGAAGCGTATGCGCACGCAGAAGACAAGCGCATTATAATTATTGATAGTCATTACTCATGGTACGGTGTTTTAAAAAATTATCCTGAGCCATTGTTTGTCGTTAAGCCAAACAGAGAGACCGATGGTCAATGGAAAGTTGAAGCCGTGCGCGACGACACCCATTCATTTAAAAACAGAAAAAACCTTCCCCTTGCGTGGGCAGGGAAAAAAGATGGGGAACTCGCGCAGATCTCTGGTGTTTCAGATGCAACCTTTTGTCATAATAAACGCTTTATCGCGGTTGCAAGTTCAAAGGAGGGGGCGCTTTTGCTCGCGCGACGTGCGGTAGAACATAACGAATAATTTAATTTTAAATCTATGGCTTTTATTGATGAAATGACAATGTATATGAAGGCGGGCGACGGCGGTAACGGCGTGGTGCGCTGGCTTCATGAAAAAGGAAAAGAATTTGGTGGTCCCGCAGGCGGTGACGGTGGTAAGGGTGGGGACGTGTATGTGCGCGCGGTACGTGACGTGCACATTCTTTCCAAGTATCGTAACGAAAAAGAATTTATCGCGGAGCGTGGTGGTAATGGCGGGAGTAATAGTCTTCACGGCGCAAATGGAAAAGATTATGTTCTCGATATTCCTATTGGTTCTGTTGTTAAAAATATTGATACTGGTGCCGAGGTATCACTTCTTGCTGAGGGTGATAAAGTTATTTTGCTTAAGGGTGGCCGTGGCGGATACGGTAATGAACATTTCAAGAGTTCGGTAAATCGTTCTCCCAAGGAGTTTATTCCAGGACAAAAAGGGATAGAGGGTAATTTTACGCTCGAGCTTCAGCTCGTGGCAGATATTGGTTTGATTGGTCTTCCTAACGCAGGTAAATCGAGTTTGCTCAACACACTCTCTCGCGCGGACGCAAAGACTGCAGACTATCCTTTTACCACGCTCGAACCAAACCTCGGAGAATTTTTTGGATTTATCCTTGCCGATATTCCAGGGCTCATCGAAGGTGCGTCCGAAGGAAAAGGACTTGGGCACAAATTTCTTCGTCATGTGCGTCGTACGAAAATGCTCGCACATTTAGTATCACTTGAAAATGAGGATCCTCTTGCGGTGTATGAAACTGTACGCAAAGAACTCGTCGCGTACGACAAGGTGCTGGCAGAGAAACACGAGATTATCATTCTTACCAAGACTGATATGGTCACCCCCGAGCGTGTAAAAGAAGTTGAAACGGCGATGAAGAAAACATATCCTTCTTCGGATATTTATACTATTTCAATCCTTGATGACGACAGAATGAAGACGTTCCGTGACGAGCTCATGAAGCTTTTGAGAAGTGCTGAGTAAGAAATTTTCTGTGATATACTCTCTGGTATGAGCTACAAACTTACGGTCGGCTTGGAAATTCACGCTGAACTAAAAACTAAAACAAAAATGTTCTGTAATTCGGCGAACGATCCGTTCGAAGCTGCGCCGAATACCCACATTTGCCCTGTGTGTATGGCACACCCGGGGACACTTCCGGTTATTAACAAAGAGGCGGTAAAACACGTTCTTAAGGTGGGGCTTGCCGTGGGAGGAAACCTCGCGGACTTCACCGAGTTTGATCGTAAGAATTATTTTTATCCCGATATTCCGAAAGGGTATCAGATCAGTCAATATAAACATCCGCTTGTTTCAGGTGGTTTGTTGAATGACGTCGCTCTTGAACGCATTCATCTCGAGGAAGATACTGCAAGCTCTTCACATGAAGGAGGAGAGGGAAGCCTCGTTGATTTCAATCGCGCGGGAGTACCCCTTATGGAGCTCGTGACCAAACCAGTCATCAAAAGCGCCGAAGAAGCAGGAGCTTTTGCGCGCGAACTGCAACTCCTCTTGCGTACGCTTGGCGTTTCTGATGCAAATATGGAAAAAGGTGAGATGCGTGTAGAAGCAAATATTTCTATTTCAAAAACTGATGTATTTGGTACGAAGGTTGAAGTAAAAAATCTCAATTCATTCCGTTCTGTTGAACGCGCAATTATGTTCGAGGTGGAGCGTATGACCAAGATTTTGGATGGTGGTAGTGGCGAGATCGTGCAGGAAACGCGCGGATGGGACGAAAACAAACAAGCGACATTTTCACAGCGCAAAAAAGAAAGCGCTCACGATTATCGTTATTTCCCTGATCCCGATCTTCCAAAATTAAAACTTTCAGAAATTCCTGAATTTTCAAAAGAAAACCTTGCAAAAGAACTTCCCGAACTTCCGTGGGAAAAGCGTGCACGTCTCGTACGTGACTTTGGTATTAAACCAGAAAATGCAGAAATATTTACGACAGATATTATTCTGGGGAAACTTTTTGAAGACACCGTGGTGTTGGTAAAAGATGACAAATCTTCAATCGCTCTTGTTGAGAATTATATTACGTCTGACCTTGTGGGTTTGATGAAAGGTAGTGCGTCGTTGGGGCAGGTAACAGGGGAAGCACTTGCAAAAATCGTGATGATGATCAAGAAGGGCGAGCTTTCTTCACGTGGTGCCAAAGATACGCTTGCGGTGGTGTATGCAGAAGGCGGTGAACCCGAGGTAATTGCAAAAGAGAAAGGGTTCATTCAACAGAACGATGAAGGAGCACTCAAGGTAATGGTTGCCAAAATTATCGAAGAAAATCCTACGGTGGTCGCAGAATTTAAGGGAGGCAAAGCATCGGCGTTCCAGTTTTTTATTGGGCAAGGAATGAAACTCTCGCGCGGAAGTGCAAATCCTGAAGCACTCAAAAAACTTTTTGAAGAAGCTTTGGGGAAATAAAAACGAACGCATTATCATATGCAGAGAAAAATATTATTTGTTCATGGTTTTGGCGTGATGAAAGATTCACGCGGAATGTTCACCGAGCTCGCGGATGTTTTCCGAGAGCATGGAGTAACATCCATACTCATAGATCTTAACGAAAAACACGAAGAGGGGAATATCTATGTGAATTCATTGTCAGAGCAAGCACGCATACTTACGGAAACATATGAACGTGAACATAGTGACGGTTCTATGGTTGACATCGTATGCCACTCTCAAGGTTGTGTGGTGGCTACGCTCGCACATATTCCTGCTATCCGAACAACAATCTTTCTTGCGCCACCAATCGAAAATAACCCCGAAAGGACCATTGCATATTTTTCGCGTAACCCCGAGAGTGTGGTGGATATAAACGGAGTGTCTCGGTTTGCGAGGAAGGATGGCACGTCAACTTTTGTGCCCGCTCGATATTGGGAGGATCGCGCGCGTATCGATTACCAAGCGCTGTATAAAGAATATATTTCTTCGCACGAAACAACGGTAGTTATCGCACGTAATGATGAAGTGGTATCCAACGAAACCGCGGAAGAAGTGTTCGGTTCATCGAACATCGTACTGCTCTCTGCAGACCACAATTTCACCGGCACCGCACGTGAAGAATTGCGTTCACTTGTTTTGACTATTCTCAAATAAAAGATGCATAGTTTCGCGGAATTCAACCGATATAACAGAGCTTTTGTAACTCTGGGCGTTTCCGTGGTAAAATACAGGACGTAATTAGAGAAAATTAACTAACGATATTTTATGAAAAAAACACGCGTGGCAATCAATGGTTTTGGACGAATTGGAAGAGCTTTTTATAAATTAGCACGTACACGACCAGAACTCGAGGTTGTTGCAGTGAACGATCTTGGCGATCCGAGCAATATGGCGTATCTCCTTAAATACGACACCGCATACGGGAAGGCAGATTTTGATGTTGATGTAGTTGCTGGTGATGAACCTGGTTTTATTGTTGGTGGGCAGAAGGTACATCTTGTGCAAGAAAAAGATGCAACAAAACTTCCCTGGGCAAAGTATGATATCGATATCGTGGTTGAATCAACCGGTTTTTTTACAAGTGCAGAAGCTTCCAAAGTTCATCTCGATCAGGGCGCAAAACGTGTCGTGATTACGGCGCCTATGAAGGGAGGTTCTCTTCCTGATGTGGCATGCGTCACCGCACTTATGGGTATTAACGATGGTGAACTTGCACATGCAAAAATCTCTTCAAATGCTTCGTGTACCACGAACGCCGCAAGTCCTGTTATTTGTATTTTGAATGAAAAAATTGGTATTGAAAAAGCACTCTTGAATACTACGCATGCATACACGGGAACACAAAAGATCGTTGATGGTCCGGGAGGTAAAGATCTTCGCGGTGGACGTGCCGGAGCGCAGAATATGATTCCTGCTTCAACGGGTGCAGCGATTTCAGTGACTGAAGTTGTTCCCGATCTTAAAGGAAAGTTTGATGGTATTGCCGTGCGCGTACCGGTGATTACGGGTTCTCTTGCAGATGTTACGTTTCTTGCAAAAAGAAATACGTCGGTGGAAGAGGTCAATCAGATTTTGCGTGATGCAGCGCGTGACCCTCGTTGGGAAGGCATCTTTAAGGTGAGCGAAGAACCTATTGTTTCATCAGATATTGTGGGAGAATTGTATGGCTCTATTGCAGACCTCGAAATGACCCGCGTTGTGGATGGTAATCTTGTAAAGGTATTAGCATGGTACGACAACGAGATGGGATACACCAGCACCCTCGTAAAACACGTGGTGAAAGTAGCAGAATCTTTGTAATTATTTATGCGAATTTATATTGGTACCGATCACGCAGGGTTTGAACTTAAAGAAAAATTAGTGGTTTTTTTACGTGAGCTTGGGCATACGGTCGAAGATCTCGGCGCGCATACGTATGATGACCAAGACGACTATCCAGATTTCATTCGACCGGTAGCCGAGGCAATCGCGCGTGACACAGAAGCGCGAGGTATTATTTTGGGTGGATCAGGGCAAGGGGAAGCAATATGCGCAAACAGGGTGCCTCATGTGCGCGCGGCAGTGTACTATGGTGGCGCCGTGGATATTGCGGTACTTTCACGCGAACATAATGATGCGAACATCCTTTCGTTGGGAGCACGTTTTATTGAAGACGAGGAAGCGCGAGAAGTTGTACGTGTATGGCTTGAGACACCATTCAGTGGTGCGGGACGTCATCAGAAAAGGAACACTAAGATCGATAATTTATAATTCTTATGGATTCTCTTTTTGAAAATTATAAGAGAACAGGATACTTGCATCACGCGCATCTTATTCAAGGAACACACGAGGACGTAATGCCAGCACTGACGCACCTCCTCGAGAAACATATGGGCGTACATGCTCATAATAATCCCGATGTTACGTTTTTGTCGCTTCGTACGTTTGGTATTGATGAAAGTCGTAATCTTTCAGAGATGCAAACACGCGCAAGTTTCAGTTCATCCAAGGGTGAGAGTGACATTGCGCGAAAGTTTTTCATAGTGGGTACGGACTCGATAACGCGCGAGGCGCAGACCGCACTTCTAAAGACTTTCGAGGAGCCAACGGTAGGGACGCATTTCTTTTTTGTTGTACCGCGTGCGGATACTATTCTCGCGACACTTAAGTCGCGCGTGGTGTTCTTTGATGCTCAGGACTTTTCTGAGAAAAAAAAAGAAGAAGGTGCGATTGCAGAAAAATTCTTGCAAAGTACGCGAAGTGAACGATTTGCAATGATAAAGAAAATCACGGAAACTAAAAAAGACGTGCCAATAAATCGTGAAATGGTTCGCATTATTCTTGATCATCTTGAGAGGATTCTCTATACGCGCCTTGCGGGGAAAAAGGACACCACAAGCATTTTTCACGAAATATATCAGGCAAAAAACTATCTTGCCGATCGTGGTTCTTCACCCAAAATGCTTCTTGAGCACCTTGCGATAGTTGTTCCAGAATTCAATTAACTTTTATAGGCTCTTATGATACAATACTAAATTATGGCATACGATTTTAATCCATTTAAAAAACGCACAAAAGAAATTGGGGAACACCTCGCAAAAGAACTCTCGTCTATTCATACGGGACGTGCAAGCATCGCACTTTTGGATGGTGTTTTTGTCGAATCATACGGCGCACGTCTTGCTATTTCACATATTGCAACGATCGCAACCGAAGACCCTCGTACCCTTCGCATTGTGCCGTGGGACAAAACAAACAGTAAAGAAATTGAACGGGCTATTAATGCCGCAAACCTTGGTGTCTCTGTTTCTATCGATGACGCAGGACTACGTATCTTTTTCCCACCTCTTACGACGGAGCGTCGCGTTGCCTATGTTAAAATCGTGCGTGAAAAAGTAGAGGAGTCACGTATTGAGATTAAAGGGGATCGTGAAAAGACAAAAAATGACATCATTGCGTCAGAGCGCGAGGGTTCATTGAGCGAGGATGAAAAGACTCGTGCACTTGAGGATCTTCAAAAATTTGTTGATGAGGCAAACAATGCCCTTGAACTAACAGGAGAGAAAAAGGAAAAAGAAATATTGGGTGAATAACATTTTATATGTCTATTGTACTTTTTGTTGTCATTCTCGCACTTCTTATTTTTGTGCATGAACTTGGTCATTTTCTCGTTGCTAAACGTGCAGGAATTCGTGTTGATGAATTTGGCATTGGGTTTCCGCCACGGTTATGGAGTAAAAAAGTTGGTGAGACCGTGTATTCGGTCAATGCATTTCCGGTGGGCGGTTTTGTTAAAATTTTTGGAGAAAATCCTGACGAAGAGTCGATACGGGGCAACGATAGCGCGCGCAGTTTTGTACATAAACCAAAATGGCAGCAAGCAGCGGTGGTAAGTGCGGGAGTTATTTTTAATATATTGTTTGCATGGATGCTTCTCTCGGTTGGCTTTATGGTCGGAGTACCATATTCAGTGGATGATTCATACTATGGTTCACGTGTGGAGCATGCCGAACTTACTATTATTTCCGTCGCCGAGCATTCCCCAGCTTTTTCGTCAGGGCTTAAAAGTGGTGATCATATTGTGTCTCTCACGGCAGGAAAAGAAATATTACAAACACAAGAAATGCAGTTGGTGCAAAATTTTATTTCTGCGCACGAAGAAATTATTCTTACCTATGAGCGGGGAGATGAGGTAAAGACTACCATTGTGCACCCCGTGGCCGGTCTTATGGATGGGCGTCGTGCGATCGGTATTACTATGGATATAACGGGAATTCTTACACTCCCCGTTTATGATGCGGCTGTGATGGGGTTCACTACGACCCTCTCTCTCACGAAGCAGACGATTATTGGACTTCTTGATTTTTTTAAACAGATGATCGTAGGGAATGCTGATTTCTCGAGTGTTTCAGGTCCTGTGGGGATTGTGCGCATTGTGAGCGATGCTTCGGTATTAGGATTAGTGCATCTTATTTCACTCACTGCGCTTATTTCTATCAACCTTGCCGTTATCAACCTCTTCCCATTTCCTGCTCTTGATGGCGGACGACTTTTCTTCATCATTATTGAAACTATCAAGAGATCACCTATCAAACCCGTGGTCACGAATGCGGTTAATGGTATCGGGTTCATCATCCTCATCCTTTTGATGGTTCTGATTACCTATAGCGATATTGTAAAAATTGTCACAGGATAAAAAAAGAAAAGAGGCCGCACATGTGCGGCCTCTTTGTTAAACATAGATCTACGACGCGAGACTTTTCCTGGGGTTTGACGGTATTTTGAACTCCCATTCAGGATTACTCCTCATGTACTTTTCTACATGAGTTTTTGAAATACTCATATTGTAATTGGCGCTGTTTCCAAAAAGAAGGATGTTCTTCTCAGACAACAGCTTTGCGCCACCCATACCCTCTATCACGAAGCCTTCTCCGTGGAACGTATAGCCTTCATCACCGAGTTTTCTAATAACGGTGTGGGGGAGAGCGTTAAGGGTAAGTACTTCATTGAGGATGTTTTTGTGATAGCAACCACGGCTATCCTCAACGAAGTATATCAACGGTTTACCGTCGATAGTGATTTGGCAGACCTTGTACAGCTTATGCGGGTCTAACTTTTCGATGCGTACGAATTCCATAAAACTTCCTCCTTGAGGTATTTTTTATATCTTAATACATTATAACAAATATTAGATATAATGTCAATAGACTTGGTGATGTCTTTATTTTAAGGTAATATACACCCATATGCGACAATCAAAATTCTTCATAAAAACACGCAAAGAAGCTCCTGCAGACGAGGTGGCAAAAAACGCAAAATTGCTTATGCGCGCAGGGTTTGTGGATAAACTTCAAGCAGGTGTATACACGTATTTACCTCTCGGTCTTCGTGTATTAAAAAAGATTGAACAGATTATTCGTGAAGAAATGAATAAGGAGGAAGGACAGGAAATACTGATGCCGTCGCTTCACCCTAAGGAACTTTGGCAAACAACCGGACGCTGGGATTCGATGGACGATCTCTATAAGGTAACAGATGCGTCGGGAAGAGAAAATGCACTTGGTGCCACCCACGAAGAAGTGGTCGTTCCGCTCGTGAAGCAATTTATCTCCTCGTATCGAGATTTGCCATTTGCAGTGTATCAATTTCAAAATAAATTTCGTATGGAGCTTCGCGCAAAGTCAGGCATCCTTCGCGGGAGAGAATTTATTATGAAGGATATGTACTCGTTCCATCGTACCGAGGAGGATATGAAGGCGTACTATGAACGAATGAAAAAATCATATGCGCACATTTTCGAACGTATGGGAATTGGCGCACGTACGTACCTTACGTATGCGAGTGGTGGTAGTTTCTCGAAATATTCACACGAATTTCAGACACTTACGGAAGCAGGGGAGGACGTTATCTATATTTGCGATACGTGTCACATAGCAATTAACAAGGAGATTATTGATGATCAAAAGCATATGTGTCCAATCTGTGGCAATGAAGATCTTCGCACAGAAACTTCTGTAGAAGTTGGTAATATTTTTGAACTTAAAACAAAATACTCCGCACCATTTAATTTAACGTATAAAGATGAAAGTGGGGGAGACGTGACGGTACTAATGGGTTGCTACGGTATCGGCCTCGGTCGCGTACTGGGCACGGTGGTTGAAGTGTATGGCGATGACAAGGGACTCGTATGGCCACGCGCGATTGCGCCATTTACGGTACACCTCGTGGAAATACCTTCCGCAGATGCAAACGTGCGCGCGGAAGCAGAGAAACTTTATAACGAATTGACGGCGCGTGGCGTGGAGGTCCTTTGGGATGATCGCGATTTGCGCGCAGGAGAAAAATTTGCAGAGAGCGACCTTTTGGGAATACCATTTCGTGTGGTAGTATCCGAAAAAACGCTCGCGGGAGAAACGGTTGAGGTGAAAGAGCGTATTACGGGTGAAGTGTCAATGCGTACGCGTGATGAATTGTTCAAATTGTTTGCGGTGTAATCGTAATATTTATAATGTATGTTTGAAAAATTTTACCAACTATTTTCTAATGATATCGGTATTGACCTTGGAACGGCGAATACGTTGGTGTATGTGCGTGATCACGGCATTGTCCTTAACGAGCCGTCGGTTGTAGCACTTAATAAAAAAACTGGTTCGGTGGTTGCTATTGGTTCTCAGGCAAAACAAATGTTAGGGCGCACCCCAGGACACGTGATTGCAATACGACCTCTGGTGGATGGGGTTATCTCAAATTTTGAAGTGACGGAAGAAATGCTTTCTTATTTGATTGGAAAAGCGAACACCGTTTCAAAAAAGAGTGTTCGTCCACGTGTGGTTATTGGCGTGCCGTCGGGAATTACGAGCGTTGAGACACGGGCAGTGTATGATGCGGCAAAAAATGCAGGTGCACGCGAGGTGTATATTATTGAGGAACCAATGGCGGCAGCAATTGGTATCAATCTTCCCGTAAAAGAGCCTGTAGGAAATATGGTCATCGATATCGGTGGAGGAACGACGGACATTGCCGTGATCTCTCTTGGTGGTATTGTGCGTTCGAAAAATTTGCATATAGCTGGGGATCGCTTGAATAATGACGTTATTAACTATGTGCGTGATGAGTTTCGTGTCCTCATCGGCGAGCGTACTGCAGAGAGTGTAAAGATTGCTATTGGTAGTGCGGCAAAAGGTGCGGGGCCAATGGAAGCGGTCATTCGCGGTCGTGATTTGGTTACGGGACTTCCTCGTGAAGTGATTGTTACCGATACTGATATTCGCGAGGCACTTGCCCCTTCGATCATGGGTCTCGTTGACGCGGTGAAAGAAGTGATAGAAACAACTCCGCCTGAGGTTCTTTCGGATGTGATGAGTCGTGGTATTATTCTGGTGGGAGGTGGCGCACTTCTCCGTGGACTTGATACCTTGCTCATTCAGATGCTCAACGTGCCGATCTATGTGGCGAACGATCCTCTCACGGCCGTTGCGCGGGGTGCAGGAATTGTCCTTGAGAACATGGATATCTATAAAGATGTATTAATTGGTTATGAAACAGACGTATCTCCAGAATAATGATAGACGTAGTATCCGTAAAAAGATTGCCATCGGCGCGGGTATTTTGTTCGTAGGAATATTGGTTATTTTGATTAGTCCTTTGAGAAATTCTTTTACGCAATTGCTACACATTGCGGGACCACAAATGTGGGAGACCGGAGAGAACGTAGGCAACGCAGGAAGTTCGTTTATAGGAGCATTTGCTTCAAAGCGCACCATGGTAGAAGAAAATGTACTTTTACGTGAAGAGAACTCACGTCTACGTGCAGAAGTTCTTGACCGCAATCTTTTGAAAGAAAAAAATGTTACACTGGAAAAAATACTCGGTCGTGAACACAGAGAACAGCGTATTGTTGCTAATGTGCTCGCGGGTCCTCCTCGTTCATCATACGACACACTTATTATTGATGTGGGAGATGATCATTTGATTGCTTCTGGTGACCGTGTTGTGTACGCAGGTTCGGGGGTGGTAGGGGAAGTATCGGAAGTGTATTCACATTCTTCAAAGGTAAAACTCTTGTCGTTTCCGGGTCAAAAGATATCAGTACTCCTTGGTACCTCAACGATGCCGATAATCGCAGAGGGTCGTGGTATGGGGAATTTTGAGGCGCACGTACCGCGCGAAAGTTTGGTTCATGAGGGCGACGAAGTTATTACCCCTGATGATTTAATTATAGGAATTATTGGTGCCGTAGTGCGAGACGACACACTTCCGTATGTGCGTGTTCTTTTTTTGACGCCATTTAATATTACCGAAATGAAAACAGTAGAAGTGTTAAAGGGCATTTAATGTATTGTTTGGAATAGAACTTATGACTACACGCATACTCCTTACTCTATTTTTTGTTGCACTTATTTTATATTCGCCATGGTGGATGGCGCTCACTGGCATCGCGTTAGGTACTTTTTACTTTAAGAATTATTATGAAATGATCGTACTCGGGATCGTGTTCGATCTCTTGTATGGGACACGGGGTGGAGTAATGGCAGGATATGGCATAATGGGTGTGATAGGCGCGTTTGTGCTGTTTGTGATTATTGAAAAAATCAAGAAAGAGTTGCGGTAGTGCTTGTGTGTGATGTTCCCCGAAATAAAAATGTTTAATTTTAAAAGAAGACCACTTTCATCTCAATACCTCAAACAGCTTTCTCGTGACATTGATCCCGACGAGATTTTTCTTGATGCAAAAAATCTTCCCAACTTTGATAAAGACCAATTTGAGGGACGTATCGAGCAACCCCTTGGTACGGGAACTGCTATCGGTGTTGCGATAGCGTTTCTCCTTATTGAAATTATTTTTTTTACAAAAGTTATTAGTTTGCAGGTGGTGCATGGTGAAGAGTTTTATTCGAAAAGTGAAAACAACCGCCTTGATCATTCCCCGTTATTTGCTATGCGAGGGATTATTTCTGATCGTAACAAAACATTCCTTACATGGAATTCATTTGGCGATGAAGTTCTTTCTTCTCCGAGCGGAACTACTACAACACAGCTTCCGTTCCCCGAACGACGCTATATTTCATCCCCAGGGTTTGGGCATCTTCTTGGGTACGTAAGCTATCCAAAACAGGATAGAAAAGGAAATTTTTATCAAGAAGAGTATCTCGGTAAAGATGGTCTTGAAGAGCAGTATCAAGATATTATCGCAGGCGAAAATGGTATTCAGATTGTAGAGCGTGATGCGCTCGGTGTTGTTCAGCCGGGGAGTATTATTGACGAGCCGAAGGATGGGAGAGCACTCGTCTTAAGTGTTGATGCAAAAGTGCAAGAAAAACTCTACACTACCATCAGAGATCTTGCAGAGAGTCATGGGTATATGGCGGGTTCGGGAGCGCTCATGGATGTTGAGACAGGGGAACTTATTGCGATGACGAGCTATCCTGAATATGAAAGTTCGATTCTTTCTGATGGTACGAATAAGAAAAAAATTCAAGAATATCAATTAGATAAGCGTGCGGTGTTCCTTGATCGTGCCGTGTCCGGACTTTACACACCAGGTTCTATTATAAAACCCGTGATGGCAATTGCTGCGCTCAATGAAGGCATTATTTCTCCAGAAAAGCAGATTTTGAGTGCGGGTTCGATTTCGATTCCCAATCCATACAATCCAGCAACGAAGACCGTTTTTAACGACTGGAAGGTTCACGGGTGGACTGATATGCGACGTGCGCTCGCTGTTTCTTCTGACGTATATTTTTACAGTATCGGTGGTGGGTATGAGAGTCAGCGTGGTATGGGTATTGAAAATATTGAAAAATACGCGCGGTTATTTGGACTCGGTGCTCCCACGGGAATTGATATTGCGGGAGAAAAAGAGGGAACCATTCCTAGCCCTGCGTGGAAAGCAAAAACATTCAATGGCGAGCCGTGGCGCCTGGGGAATACCTATCATACCGTTATTGGTCAGTATGGATTTCAGGCGACACTTATTCAAGCGGTGCGTATGGTGGCAGGCGTCGCAAATAATGGAACGCTTGTTACGCCACATTTAGTTCGTGATCCCGCGCCTGTACTTTCTCCAGTACAGATTTCTATCCCCACACAGCATTTCGAAGTCGTACGTGCGGGTATGCGTGATGCCGTGACTGACGGTACGGTTGTCGGCCTCAACGTTCCTTATGTAGAGGTAGCAGGAAAGACGGGTACTGCTGAGCTCGGCAGTCAGAAAAAATATATTAACTCATGGGTTGTTGGTTTTTTTCCGTATGATAAACCGAAATATGCATTCGCGGTAGTAATGGAGCGTGGTCCCCATGATAATTCTATTGGAGGCGTGTTTGTAATGCGAACGTTGCTTGATTGGATACACGCGAACGCACCGGAATACGTAACAGCGAATAAAAATTAGTTCCTATGCGTATCAACGGAAATGAAATTCGGGATATTCTAAAACAAGAACTGCGAGAGGGTCTCGCACAGAGTGGGAAGTCGTATCATCTCGTCGTGATATCAGTGGGGGACGATCCTGTTGTGCAAAAATTTGTAAATATTAAACGAGGGTTTGCAGAACATATTGGCGTAGCGTTTTCTGAAAAAACGTTTTCGGCAGATGTTTCGTTTACTCTTCTTGAAAAAACAATACAAGACCTCAATACTGATCCATCCGTAACAGGCATCATTATACAGTTACCCCTTTCTCCTCATCTCGATACGACAAAGGTGCTCGACCTTATTGCGTCATCAAAAGATGTTGATGTTCTGTCTTCGCACGCGAATCGACTTTTTTCAGATGGGGCATTCGATGTATTGCCACCCGTGGTCGGAGCGATTGCGGAAATTTGTCGTCGATATGATGTTGAGATACAAGGGCGTAACGTTGCAGTCCTTGGGAGTGGTCGGCTTGTTGGTGCGCCGGCAGAGGTGTGGTTCCGTGCGTGTGGTGGACGCGTAAGTGTTTTTGATAAAACAACAGAAGCAAGCTTGATGCACGCATGCCTTCGCGAAGCGGACATTGTGGTTTCTGGTATGGGGCAGGCAGGATACCTCAAACCCGAGATGCTTAAAGAGGGGGTAGTGCTTATTGACGCAGGAACGAGCGAGTCTAAAGGGGTGATTGTGGGAGACGCCGATCCTCGCTGTGAAGATATCGCGCGTTTGTTCACCTCTGTACCAGGAGGGGTTGGTCCACTTACGGTGGCGATGATTTTTCGAAATCTTGTTGCCCTTAGTGGTGTCTAATCCTGTTTTACCCTTAGTTTGACTTTTGACCCAAAAACGAATACTATAGTCATTATGTCAAACGAAAAAGAATATTTGAGCCAAGAAAAATTTAATGAGCTTGAGAAAGAGCTTAATCACTTAAAAAGCGTACGCCGTAAGGAGATTGCAGAACAGCTCGAGTTCGCAAAGGGTCTTGGTGATCTTTCAGAAAATGCTGAATATCACGAGGCACGCCAAAATCAGGCAGAAACAGAAGAGCGTATTTTGAAGCTTGAAACGCTCCTTAAAAGTGTTGAAATTACCAGTAAACACAAGAATGGTGTTGTTGGGATTGGTTCGACCGTCACGATCCAAAAGGGTAGCGATAAAAAAGAACATGTGTATCGCATTGTAGGCTCAGAGGAGGCAAATACACGCGAAGGAAAAATCTCAAATAAGTCACCTCTCGGTGCAGCACTCATTGGTAAAGAAAAAGGTGACAAGGTATCTTGTGAGACGCCAAATGGTATGGTTTCGTGTGTGGTGGTGGATGTAAAATAATTCATCACGTTTTAGGGTCAGTGCGCCCATTATTAGCGACGTAGAGCGAGTGAAATGAAAAGTACTCTTTCCATTTCCGAGCCGAGGAGCTAATATGGATTTCGTATATTCTCACATGGCTTCTCTTGAAGAAATTCGCGCTGAGCGCTTGAAGAAATTAAACGATCTCATCTCTGAGGGTGTTTCGGCGTATCCAGCAACTTCTCAAAAAACTCATTTCATCCGTGATATTTTAGACGATTTTGATGCACGTGCTTCTCGTGAAGAAGAAGTAGTCGTGGCAGGACGCGTGATGGCGTCACGTGGACAAGGCGCACTCATCTTTGCAGATCTCTTTGATGGTACCGCAAAACTCCAAGTCGTCATCAAGCTTCCCGAGACACCAGAATCTGTTCGTGATTTTTATGAACGGTTTGTTGATATCGGAGATTTTATTGAAGTACGCGGTATACTCTTTGCTACTAAAACAGGACAAAAAAGTATTCTTGGACGGGACGTATCGATGCTTTCAAAAGCACTTCTCCCACTTCCTGATAAATATCATGGTCTTCAGGACGAAGAACTCCGTCTTCGTTTGCGCTACCTCGATATTCTCACGAGCCCAGAACTTCGTGAGATGTTTGAACGCAAGGCAAAATTTTGGCAAACCATTCGAACCTTTTTGATTGAGAAAGGTTTCTTGGAAGTTGAAACACCAACGCTCGAGGTTACCACCGGTGGTGCTGAGGCACGTCCGTTTATGACGCATCATAATGACTTTGATCTCGATGTATTTATGCGTATTTCTGTTGGTGAACTTTGGCAAAAGCGATTGATGTCCGCTGGGTTTCCTAAAACATTTGAAGTTGGTCGCGTGTATCGCAATGAAGGTTCTTCGCCTGAGCATATGCAAGAATTTACAAACTGTGAATTTTATATGGCGTACGCAAACTATGATGATGGTATGAAGCTTGTACAAGAGCTCTATCGCACGATTGCGCGTGAGGTTTTTGGCACTACAACATTTACGACGCGTGGACATACATTTGATCTTGCGGATGAATGGCGGAAAGTTGATTACCGAGAAGAGGTATTGCGACAAACGGGCATTGATCTTGCTACGGCATCTGATGATGACATCAAGAATAAACTCGCCGAGCTCAAAGTAAAATACGATGGCAATAATCGTGAACGTTTGACCGATACGTTGTGGAAGTACTGCCGAAAAAATATTGCTGGCCCCGCATTTTTGGTAAATCATCCACTCCTTGTTGCACCGCTTGCAAAAAAGAATATTGATGGCACGACGGCGCAAGTCTTTCAACCTATTCTTGCGGGTAGTGAGTTAGGAAAGGGGTACAGCGAGCTCAATGATCCTCTCGATCAGAGAAAGCGTTTTGAAGTTCAGCAGGAACTTTTAGCAAAAGGAGACAAAGAAGCAATGATGGCTGATTGGGATTTTGTCGAAATGCTTGAACACGGAATGCCTCCAACGTGTGGCTTTGGTTTTGGTGACCGATTGTTTGCTTTTCTTTCTGATAAGCCACTTCGCGACACACAAGCATTCCCCCTTGTGCGCCCAAAACAAGGATAGTAATTTTCTGTGAGTGTGCTATAATTTTTTTCAGATTTTTGCAGTTCAACTAGTAACTCTAAAAAAAGGAGGAGCGTGCAATGGCGACGAAAGGAGAGATTACAATGAACCTGAACAAACTGAACAGGGAAAAAACGAAGCCTCTGGCTGAGCGCCCCCATGCCATGAACAGGAAAGATGTTCGCAAGCTCTTTTTCGATGATACTCCCTTTGCCCTTGTCGGCGAGGAGGAGTAACGGTAACTACGTTTTATTATTTTTTTGTAAAAAGGCCCAGTTTCTTGGGCCTTTTTTTGTGTAGATGTGTGGATAACTTTTCTTGCAGAGTGGGGTGAAGTGCTATAAAATAGTAGATAAGTGGGATGAAGTGGATAATTTAAAAAGAGCGTAAGCGACTGTTTAAATTTCCATCCAGCTCTAGTTTTGAGTGATTGAAATTTCGATAATTCAAAACTAGGGCTGTGGTGGTGGTCATTCCTCGCTTCACTCACTAAGAATATCTTCATGCTTATCGGAGAATACATTCACACACTTGACCCAAAAAAGCGCCTCGCGCTTCCGTCCAAGTTTCGTAAAGAACTTGGCAAGAAAGTGGTCATTACGCGTGGATTAGACAACTGTCTTTTTGTATATCCACTCAAGGCATGGCAAAAGGTGAGTGAGAAAATTGCGCTCCTTCCGATGGGGCAAGCAGATACACGCGGGTTTGGGCGCTTTATGCTCGCAGGTGCTGTTGAAAGTGATATAGATTCAATTGGTCGTATTTTGGTCCCCGATTTTTTGAAAACATTTGCAGGGTTCCAGACATCAGTAGCTGTTATTGGTGTCCACGATCGTGTTGAGTTGTGGGATGAAAAAGTATGGGGTGCGTATAAGGAGCGCATTGAAAAGCAAGCAGATGCGTTGGCCGAGAAATTAGGAGAGGTTGGGATATTGTAAACCGTATGCATATCCCTGTTCTTTTACAAGAAACACTTGATGGACTTGTGCTACAGACCGGAGACCGTGTCTTTGAAGGGACCGTTGGTCTTGGTGGGCATAGCGAAGAAATCTGCAAAAAGATTGGCGCCGAGGGAGTGTACGTTGGTACTGACGAGGACGAAAATGCCCTCGCACGCGCCGAGGAGCGTTTAGCTCCCTATTCTTGCAAGAAGATTTTTAAATTAGAAAATTTTAGAAATCTTGACCGCGTGCTCGACGAAGAAGGCATGCCTTTTGTTGATAAGATGCTTTTTGATATCGGTCTTTCCAATCTTCAGCTTGAGGAACCAGGGAGAGGGTTTTCTTTCAAGCGCGACGAGCCACTTCGTATGACATTTCGTGTGACCCCGCGTGAGGACGACCTCACCGCGCGCGAAATCGTCAACGAGTGGGGTGCAGATACTCTCACTGATATTTTTACAGGGTATGGAGAGGAACGATTTGCATGGCGTATTGCACAAGCAATTGTAAGCGCACGCACCGCAAAACCTATCGAGACCACGGGGGAGCTTGCCGAGATTGTAAAAAATGCCGTACCGGTATTTGCGCGATTCGGAAAGATTCACCCCGCAACCAAAGTGTTTCAAGCAATTCGCATTGCCGTAAATGATGAGCTGGGTGCGCTCCGCGATGGGATCACGAAAGGGTTCGCGCGCCTAGCACCAGGAGGGCGTATGGCGATCATCTCATTTCATAGTTTAGAAGACCGCATGGTGAAGAATTTTTTTAGAACATATGCGGATGAAGGGAAAGGTACCCTTGTGGTAAAGAGACCCATTACCCCGAGTGACGAAGAACTCGAACGAAATCCAAAGTCCCGCAGTGCAAAGTTACGTATCATTGAAAAACTATCTACAACAACACCTTAATATATGACCACAAAAATTCTCGTCAACAATCTCGAAAGAAAATTATTCTGGCTCCTTGTGGGATTTTTAGGGTTGTCATTCTTTTTATATTTTTATTTTGTCATTTCGCTCACCGTGGCCGGTGTTGAGCGTGACCGTGTTGTTTCTCAGATGCGTGAAATGACCACACAGGCAAGTATGCTTGAGCAGGAATACATGCACCTTCAAAATAGCGTTACACTTGCGCACGCAAGTGACCTCGGTTTCAAGGAGGTGACGGCAAAATTTTCTCATACTACGCATGATAAGTTTTCTTTAGCGCAATAATGAAGAATGGCACACTGAGAAACATTTGGTTCATTAATACGGGAATTCTTTTGTTAACCGTTGTTCTTGTTGCTAAATTGGGTTACATTCAAATTGTGCAGGGCGAAACATATCGTGTAAAAGCAGAACGTCAATACACGCTTCCTGAAGGCGGATTTTTTGATCGCGGCTCTATTTTCTTTGAAGAGAAAACAGGACGTACTATTTCTGCAGCAACCGTTGTGCCTGACTATACGCTCGCGATTGACCCCTCACTCATAAAGGCGGGTGGTGTAGAAGCACTTGCGGATAAACTCGCGCCATTCATAGACTCCTTCGACCGAGCAGATTTTATTGCAAAGGCAGTACAAACAGGAAGTCGATATAAGGAAATTAAAAAACATCTTTCAGAGAAAGAGGCAGATCAGATTAAAGCACTTGGTGAACAGGCGTTCGTCCTAAAAAAAGATAAAAAGCGTTTCTATCCGCTCGGACGTACCGCGTCGCAAGTCATTGGCTTTATCGGTTCGAACGGTGGCCCCGTGGAAGGGCAGTATGGGCTCGAACGCTATTATAATGGAACACTCTTTCGTAAAGATGCGGATGGTTCACTAGGGTTCTTTGCCAACCTTTTTTTGAAAGCCGGAGAAGCTATTATTCTCGATCGCGCTCGTGCAGGGGAGTTGGTAATGACCATCGAACCAACCGTACAGGGGATGCTCGAACGCGCGCTTGAAGAAGACGTGTTAAAAAAATATCACGCAGGACAAGCAATGGGGATTATTATGGATCCTACAACAGGAGCTATCGTAGCAATGGCATCAACACCCTCCTTTGACCCAAATAATTTTTCAAAAGAACGCAATCAAAATGTTTTTGTAAATCCACTTGTCGAGGGCGTGTACGAAATGGGATCAATCATAAAAGCATTTACGATCGCTGCGGGTCTTGACGCGCGCGTCATCACCGCGCAGACGACGTACGACGATAAAGGATTTCGTATTTTCAATACAAAAAAAATATCGAACTTTGATGACAAGGCGCGCGGTGTTGTGAATATGCAGGTAGTGTTGAATCAGTCACTCAATACTGGCTCAGCGTTTGCAATGGAGCGCTTGGGAAAAGAGCGTTTTCGTAGCTATTTTGAGTCATTTGGGCTTGGAGAGGAAACAGGAATCGATCTTCCAAACGAAGGGTTAGGGAACCTCGAGAACCTTGATAGTGATCGTGATATCGAGTTTGCGACGGCATCATTTGGGCAAGGAATTTCACTTACCCCGATCGCGACGATCCGCGCGTTTGCCGCGCTGGGAAATGGTGGCGTGCTTGTATCACCGCACGTCGTAAAACGCGTGGAATACGGGTTTGGGTCGGTACGCGAGTTTGTTCCAGGGGGAGAGCGACGTGTCATCAGTAAAGAAACTTCGCAAGAAATTTCTCGTATGTTGACCAAGGCGGTCGACACGGCACTTCTCGACGGTTCCCTTAAACAAGAGCACTACTCTATTGCCGCCAAAACAGGAACTGCACAACAGGTGGTAAATGGAAAATATTCTGAAACGGATTATCTGCACACGTTTGTCGGATATTTTCCTTCGTACGCACCAAAGTTTGTCGTTTTTCTCGCCGTGCGCAATCCTCAGAAAGAACAGTATGCATCACATACGCTCGCAAAACCGTTTACGCAAATTGCGAAATTTCTGATAAACTATTATGAGATACCGCCCGATCGATAAGAAATGAATGTGCCGGTATGTATTACCAATCTGACTTTTTGTAAGTATTACTTTTGAAATATGAAATCACTTTTACGCCCTCTTGCTATCACGCTCCTTGAAGGAGAAGCAAAACTTGTTCTTCGTAAATATAAACCAAAAATAGTTTCTGTAACGGGAAGTGTAGGGAAGACTTCTACTAAGGATGCTATCTTTACCGTGATCGGTCGCCCACTCGTTGCGCGTAAAAGTGCAAAGAGTTTCAACAGCGAGATCGGTGTTCCGCTCACCGTGCTCGGCTGTGAAAATGCATGGGCAAATCCAGTTCTCTGGTTCAATAACCTTGTGCACGGTTTGGTACAGCTTCTGGCGCGCGTGCATTATCCAAAGTGGCTTGTCCTTGAAATTGCTGCGGGAAAACCAGGGGATATTGCACGTATTGCAAAATGGATGCACTCAGATATTGTCGTGATGACATACTTTGGGGACGTGCCGGCACACGTGGAGTTTTTTAAATCAGTCAAAGAACTTTTTGAAGAAAAAGAAGAAATTGTAAAAGGGTTAAAAAAGACGGGCATGCTCGTACTGAATGCCGACGACGAACGCGTGCTTGCGCTCCGTGAAAAAACCAAAGCACGCGTTATTACCTTTGGTTTTGACGAGCAGGCAATGTTCCGCGCAACCAATGCGCACATTGTGTATGAAAAAAGTCGTCCCGTAGGTACGACGTTTAAGCTTGAGTATAACGGTAATACGTTCCCCGTGACCGTGCGTGGTGTTCTTGGTACCCAGCCGGTGTATGCGGCACTCGCAGCGCTTGCGGTTGGCACGTACTTGAAACTGAATATTGTGGATAGTATAAATGCGCTTTCCGCACATGAAAGTCCCCCTGGCCGTATGCGCGTGATTGAGGGTATTAAAAACACAACCATTATTGATGATACTTACAACTCGTCACCTTCTGCGGCACTCGCTGCAGTGCTCGTGCTTGGCGATGTGAAGACCAAGGCGCGTAGGATTGCCGTTTTGGGTGATATGCTCGAGCTTGGTAAATTTGCTGTCGATGAACATAAAAAGCTTGGCATTGCGGTAGGAGAAAATGCAGATATGCTTTTCGCGGTTGGCCCACGGGCAAAGTATATTGCCGAGGGCGCGCTCGAAGGCGGTATGAGCGAAAAGCATATTCTTGAGTTTGATGATGCACAAAAGGCAGGGAAGTACCTCGAGGGGATGTTGAAAGAAGGAGATGTAATCCTCGTAAAAGGTTCACAGGCGATGCGTATGGAGCGCGCTGTAGAAGAACTTATGCAACACCCAGAAAAGGCATATCTCACCCTCGTACGCCAAGAGCCCGAGTGGAAAGCACGCTCGTAGGACATCATTTTTGCATTTTTGGCAAAAATTGGTATACTGCAAAAGTTATTTAAGAGCATAAAACAGTCATATTGTTCAATGGCTTGTTGTTATGTTTTATATAAGGATGGCCCTATCGTCTAACGGTTAGGACAGAAGCTTTTCAAGCTTTAAACCGGGGTTCGATTCCCCGTAGGGTCACAAAAGCGTGAGAGTAAAAAGACTGGACTGCTCCAGTCTTTTTCGCTTTTGTGAAGGCGCAGGCATAATTTTTCAGAAGAAAAATTGCCGAGCCGGGGTCGGCAAACACTTACGTAGAATTTGAGCGCAGCGAAAAATTATACTTAGTGATTTGTGACCACGCAAAGTGAGGCGAGCGGAGCGAGTCAATATATTTATTTTCAGCAGAAAAATATCTGTGACCGATCCGCGAACATCGCGAGCTTCCCCGTAGGTTAGTGATTTGTGACCACACAAAGTGAGGCGAGCGAAGCGAGTCAATGTTCCTTGTTCGTTTTTAATATGAACAACTCCCATCTTTAATTACAAGGAGCGTGGTTGTGGTATGAAGGAATCAAAAAAGCCTCGCTTGTAAGGCGCCCGAACATATGTTATCTGGTAATCTTTATATTCAAGATTTGAAATTTCGTAGGTCATCACATAGCTATATATACAAGCCTCTGCTACGTTTATTAATTTGAGTCCAAAACTTTTTTTACCACTAAATATGGTTATTTTATCGTCTTCGATTTTATAACTTCCCCATATTTGACCAGCTCCACAGTTATACCAGTCAACTGCTTTTACAACTAAAGTATCCTCATTTCCCCAATTTTTCGAATAAACGCCTTTTCTTAATTTATTTATCGTTGTCGTTGCATTAGGTAATTTACTAAACTGATCTTTTGTAACAACAACATCAAAAGCTTCACCGCCCTTCGCATCTTCAACAGTAAAAACAAGATTCTTTTGATCAAGATATCGCCAATTACTACTATATGAATATATGAGATAGCAAACACCAGTAGCTATTATGATAGTGACCAATATTCGTACCAAAACACTTAGAAATTTTTTCATAATATGTTTAATTATACTATAATAATTTTTAATTTAATAGGATCATAATTGTTGTTATTCTAGTATATTGTCGATATTGTAGGGAAAGGGGTTATGCCCTTTTTTTGAAGTGGTTTTCTGTAACAAAATGTGTTAAACTCTCTCATAAATGAGAATACTAAATTTGATAAAGTATTGTAAAAATAAGGATAATAAAGAGTATTACTCTGATATATATCGTCAAAAGTAGCTGAAAAAACGCTGGAGCTTTAGGAATTTCCAGTAGCGAACTTTTGAAATAATTTTATGAAAAAGAAATCCTCAAATGCAAACTTAAAGACGGCAAACCGAGCAAAAAGCGACGAGTTTTATACACAGTTGTCTGATATTGAAAAAGAATTAAAAAATTATAAAGATCACTTAAAAAATAAAGTCATATTTTGTAATTGCGATGACCCAGAAGAAAGCAATTTTTGGAATTACTTTGCTTTAAATTTTGAATTCCTTGGACTAAAGAAGCTCATCTCTACTCATTACAAAGATGCAAATTTGCTTACAAAAGAATCGCCTTATAAATTGGAAATTGTAAAAGACACAAATAAAGATGGAAAAATAAATAAATTAGATACAATCAAAACCCCACTAAAACAGGATGGTGATTTTAGAAGTCCCGAGTGTGTTGAAATTCTAAAAGAAGCGGACATTGTTGTTACGAATCCACCTTTTTCATTATTTAGAGAATATCTAGCTCAATTATTTGAATACAAAAAGAAATTTATTATTATCGGCAATTTGAACGCTATAACTTATAAAGAAACTTTCAAATTGATCAAGGAGAACAAAATTTGGCTTGGTCAAAGCATACATAGCGGGGATAGGGAATTTAGAGTTCCAGAATCTTACCCTCTGAATTCTGCTGGAAATAGAATTGATGAAAATGGAAATAAATTTATTCGAGTTAAGGGTGTTCGTTGGTTTACAAATTTGGATTATAAAGAACGCCACGACGACTTGATACTTTATAAAGAGTATCACGGACATGAAAATGAATATCCCAAATATAAAAATTATGATGCTATAAATGTTGATGTAACAAAAGATATTCCTGTGGATTATAAGGGTGCTATTGGTGTTCCTATTACTTTTTTGGACAAGTACAGTCCTGATCAATTTGAATTAGTTGCTTTAGGAATAATTGGATCAATTGATTTTGCTTCTAATAAAAAAATGGAGATTTTGGACAAAAGTGGGGCACCTACTGGAAAATATACGTTTAACGCAAAAGGCACATTATATCGTTTATACAATCCACTAACAGATAAAACGCCTGCGTTTAAGGATACTGAAACAGGAGAACTATATTCAAGCATTTATGCTCGAGTCATTATTAGAAATAGGAAAATATAAATTTATGAAAATTAAACTAAAAGAAATCACAATTAAAGAAGTTTCAAATAAATATGTTAATGACAACGAGGAAGGTGTTGTTGGGTATGGTGGAAAATTAAATATCCGCCCTAAATATCAAAGAGAATTCGTTTATAAGGATCATCAAAGAGATGCCGTCATCGAAACTGTCAGAAAGAATTTTCCTTTGAATGTAATGTATTGGGTTGAAAGTGAAGATGGAACTTATGAAGTGATGGATGGACAGCAAAGAACTATAAGTATTTGCGAATATATAGCGGGTAAATTCTCCTTAAATTTCCAATATTTTCACAATCTTGAAGAAACCGAAAAAGAGCAGATTCTTAATTACAAGCTGATGATTTACTTCTGCGAAGGAAATGATAAAGAAAAATTGGATTGGTTTAAGACGATAAACATTGCTGGGGAAAAATTAACAGATCAAGAATTGAGAAATGCTATTTATACTGGCACTTGGCTAACTGATGCAAAAAGACACTTTAGTAAAACTGGCTGTCCCGCTTATAACATTGGAAGTGATTATTTAAATGGTTCAGCAATCCGCCAAGACTACCTAGAAACTACAATAGATTGGATAAGCGATGGAAAAATTGAACAATACATGGCAGACCATCAGCACAAACCTAACGCCAACGAATTATGGCTTTATTTTCAGAGTGTAATAAATTGGGTCAAGGCGGTTTTTCCTAACTATCGCAAGGAAATGAAAGGCGTGCCTTTTGGAACTTTATACAACAAAGTAAAAGGTAAAGAATTTGATGCTAAGAAATTGGAAAAAGAAATAACAAAGCTGATGCAAGATGAGGATGTAACTAAAAAGTCTGGCATCTACGAATATGTTTTGACTGGGAGTGAAAGAGCGTTAAATATCCGCGCCTTTAATGACAAAATGAAGCGCGAGGCATATGAGAGACAGAAAGGCATTTGCTCTAAGTGTAAAAAGCGCTTTGAGATCGAGGAAATGGAAGCGGATCATATTAAGCCTTGGCATGAGGGAGGGAAAACAATCGCGACAAACTGCAAAATGTTGTGCAAGCAAGACAACAGAACTAAGTCTGGAAAATAGAATTATGGAAGAGGATCAAAAATACAACAAAGGGTCTGAATGGAGAAAGTGGGATTTGCATGTTCACACGCCGTTTTCTCATACATCGGAGTATCCCGGTGCGACAGAAGAAAAAAAATGGGAGAATTTCATTAATGGATTAGAAAGTTTGCCCAAAGATATAAAAGTTATAGGTATTAACGATTATCTGTTTCTGGATGGTTACAAAAAAGTAATAGAATATAAAAATGTGAACAGACTGAAAAATATAGATTTAATTTTGCCTGTTGTAGAATTTAGATTAAAGGAGTTTGTGGGTAATGAGCAATTAAAAAAAATTAACTACCATGTTATCTTTGCGGAACAGAGCATTCTTGATATTGAAACAATAGAAGCACAGTTTTTAAATTGTTTTAGATCATCATGCAACCTTGATGTGAATAATGTGGGTAGCACCACTTGGGGCGGAGTTGTTACAAGAGAAAGTTTAATTGATCTTGGTAAACATGTATATGACACTACTCCAGAAGATAAAAGAGAGAGCGATAATCACTTTGAAATAGGCTTTAATAATTTAAGCTACAGTCTCGATAAACTCAAAGAATGTCTAGGTGAGATAAAGGAACCAAACACATATCTAAGAGGTAAATATATAAAAGCTATTGGAAAATCAGAATGGGAAGATTTTAGGTGGACAGGGTCTCCTGTAGACAAAAAGGACATAATCAACAATGCTCATATTGTTTTTTCTGCTTCACCAAGTGCAAAGCAAACAAATAAAAATATAGATTCATTAAACACTCAATCAGCAAATAGTCGTTTATTACATTGCAGTGATGCACATACTATTAAACAAACAGGAGATGAGGGTGTTGTAAAATTTGATTTTTTTAATACCAATCCTAAAGATTTAGGGCATTGTTTTACATGGATTAAGGGAGATACTACTTTTGAGACACTAAGACAAGTAGTTGTAGATTATGCAAACAGAGTTTTAATACAAGAAAGAAACCCCTCAGAAAACAAAAATTCATCTCCAGAACTTTTTATCGACAGAGTGGAATATAAGCAAAACAGTAAAATTCACACAATTTATTTTAACAAGGATATAAATTCTGTTATTGGTAAACGGGGTGCCGGAAAATCTGTTTTACTCAAACATATTGCTTTTAATGTGCTCGGCGAGCAAGAACAACCTGACGTTAAAAAGATATTTAAGTTACAAGATTTTAAAATTCATTGGTACGACGATACCTCTGAGAATAAATTTGTTGAATTCATACCACAAAACTATCTATCGACTATCACTTATGAAGATGGTAGAGACTATGATAAACGAGACGAAATGCTCAAGGCGCGGTTGTTCAATAATGATTTATTCAAAAACGCCGATACAAGCAAGACTGATGCTGTAGATTCGATAGAACTAAAAATTAATGCAAAAGTTAAAGAAGCACTAAGTACACATAGGCAGATTGTAGATACAACTAGCCAGCTAAAACCACTTGGGAAATCTGAAGATAAAGACAGTGCAATAAAAATTAAACAAGAAGAAATTAATAAGATTGGAAAGATTGATATAACCGACGCGGATATTGAAAATCAAACAAAATATTTTTCGGAAATAGAATCACTTATCAAAGAAATTAAGTTATTGGAGCAAGATTTCCAGATTATAAAGAACATCAATAGCGGTAGTGATGTAAATTTCATCACAGTTGACAGTGAAGTGTTCTTTGGATTATCTCAGATAACCTTAGAGTTAATTGAAAAGCATATTGAAAAACTTTCTGGTCAAGAAATCAAAGAGTATTTAAGTGAGTTGCTAAATGACTTGGCGTCAAAGACTAAAAATAAAAAAGATAGAAAAATTACTGTCGAAAAAGAGTTAGTTCCAATAACAGAGAAATTACAGCAAAATAAAACCATTGAAAAAATACTAAAGGAAATAAACAAGCTTAGTGCCGAGAAAAAAGAGATAGAAAAACTGGATAAATTTGTCAAAGAATTTGGTCAAAAAGAAGAAGTAGTAATTGACGAAGTAGCCGATTTGTACCTATCTTTTAAGAGCAAAATTGAGGGAATAGTTCAAACTCTCAAAGATGCATTTGATAATTTTACTTTCATAACATTCCATTTTACAGTGAGTTACAGTGTAGATGAATATAAGAGTAGGTTTTTTGATGTGTATATTGATGGACGATCTGGGGACCGTTTCAAAAAGTTTTTTGATGAAAAAAGGGATTTTGATAAATCTGAAATAGTTCAAATTATTAAAGATATTGTCATTGATGCATCTACTGCAAAATTGAAGGTCACAGGTGGTGATAAGGAGAGTGCATTGCTGACATTGTTGAGCTGTAGGTATGATATTGATTTCACAAAATCTGTTAAATATAAGAATGGCGAGGAATTGATAGATTTTGAAAATATGACTGGTGGACAGAAAGCGATGGCACTTTTGGATCTCATATTCAATCTGTCAAAAAGTGTATATCCGATAATTATTGATCAGCCAGAAAATGATATCGATGTCTCCGGAATTTCAAATGACCTAAGAAAGCTTGTATTAGACCAGAAAGAAAGACGTCAAGTGATAGTGGCGACCCATAGTCCTAATCTTTTACTACTAACCGACTCTGAGAATGTGATAGTTGCGGAAAATGAAAACAATAATCTCAAATATCACAACGGTGGAATTGAATATAAACAGATTAGAGATGATATTGTGAGTATTCTTGAGGGGGGCGGAGATGCACTTAAAAAACGAATGCAAAAATTGAATATTGACTAGGGAGCCCCGCCCTCACTCCTCTCGTCTTTACGAGCTGGGTTTTATCCACACGCGAACGGAAGGATGGGTCAAGAGCTTTTGATTAAATATTAACTTACTAGCAAAACTGCGTATTTCCCGCTAAAATCATCTATATGAAAACAGCAATTATAATTCACGGTATGCCGCCGAAGGAAGAGTACTTTAATCCTGATCTTCGTCCAATAAGCATTGGATCCCTTGGATTCAAAAACAGCTCATCCTGAAGGGTGTTCTTGCACAAACTCCAGAAATGCCCGAGCCGTATAGTCCCGACTATGCCAAATGGTGTTCTGTCTTTAAACAGTTTGTTATTGACAGTGATACTCAGCTCATTGGTCACAGTTGCGGGGCTGGTTTCTTGCTCCGCTACCTAAGTGAAAATGATGTAAAAGTTGGGTAGGTAGTTTTAGTTGCACCGTGGATCAACCCATTTAAAACAGAGGATACTCAGATGTTTGAATTTAATATAGACGAGAATGTAGTGTCTAAAACAAATGGTATAACAATTTTTAATTCTACTGACGATGATGAGGAAATGAAAAAGAGTGTAGAAATTATAAAAAACAAAGTAAAAAATATCGTTGTTCGAGATTTTCAAAACTACGGTCACTTCTGTTTTAACGATATGAAAACCGAAAAATTTCCTGAGTTGCTGGAAGAGGTGATAAAATAGTAAAAACAAAAAAGCGCCCAAAGGGCGCTTTTTGATCGTCTATATTTATTAGCGACGTAGAGCGAGCGAAGTGAGAAAGTAATCTTTCTTATTTCCGAGCCGAGGAGCTAATACAAGGGTATAATACCCCGCCCCTCTGGGACGGTAAATGTGTGAGAAGCGAATACATGGAGTTTCGCAAGACCAGAGCGCTACGGCGCGAGGTGGGGTAGCGGGCTTTTTCAGCGGAAAAAGACCCATAACAACGAAGTGAACAACATTTTGTCCGGGGCTTGCCCCGGGGTAAATACCGCTTTTATTTTTCTTTGTGAGAGTTATAAATAAAATCCTCGCCAATTTTCCAAACACCTTTTTCTCGAAAAGCCGGAATGTTTTGACGACGAGCAGCATTAGTCATTCCTGAGGCAGACAAGTTGTTATTTCTTGTATATTCAGACAGAGTAATAACCTTCTGGCCCTTGAGATATGTGTTTCGTTTATTTAATGATTCCATTAATGCTAAGGCAATAACTTTCTCCATCGTCTTGGCATTATGTTTGTCACGGTATTCAGCAAAAGATTTGTAGTATTCTTTTTTCTCGCGATCACGGATAATAATTATAGGAAGACCGAGACGTTGCAGTTGGAAGCAAATAAGTACACGGCCAATACGGCCGTTGCCATCGTTAAATGGATGGATGGTTTCAAAATCTAAATGGAATTTGGCAATCTTGTCTAAAAAGTAGTTAGATAGATCACCTGTGTACTCAGTAATAATCGCCTCAATCATTCGTTCAACATGTTCCGGTGCCGGGGCTATGTGGGTTCCAACACGAACATACTCACCAAGCTTTCTAAAACGGCCAGCAATCTTGTCGTCAATTCCACCAATAAGCATCTGGTGTAAAAGTAGAATCGTCTCTTTGTTCGCTTCCGTCTCCTTGCTCTTATTACGAATGTACCCGATAACACGAGCCAAGTTTTTGGCCTCGTAGACTTCACGCAAGGAAACATCCCGTGAGACTTCCATATCCAAAAGAATTTTCTCGGTTTCCTTGAGAGTTAGAGTAGAGTTCTCAATGGCGTTGGAGTTATAGACACTTTCTGGTACTTCGGCCTCGTCAATCATTACTAAAAGAGATTCCTTGCCTTTACTTAGAGTGTCGTACTCGCTTTTTAGAGCCGTAAGCCTGTTTTTTATGGGTTTTGTTATAGCCATATATTTTTTGATATTATAAGGGTATTATAGTCTATTTCGATTATAAGGTCAATATTTAGTGAATGGAGGCCATAAAACACCACCTATTCACTAAATATTATGAAATAATCATTAATTAGCGTTAGAGGAATACCTGGGATATTGGGATCAAATACCCTTTTGTTTGTGCAGAGTTTTTCTTAGATATGGACACGGCGTGTACATATTTTATAAATCAACCGTGATTGTTCCTGTTCTCTATTTCCTTTATTCCCCTAAGTTGTTGGAAGAGACTAAATGTTGACTAAAATATCATTTAGTGGTATTTTACTAGGCAGATTAAGTTAGTACCACAAAATTTTGTAAGCGGTAAAGGGGGAGAAAATGAAGGAGGTTCTGGCCAAATGCATGAGATGTAAGCATTATTTTGATATAGACCCTGACGGGTCTTGTGAACATCCAAAGAACAAAAGAGTGTATACGTGCGTTGCGTTCAGGAGAAATCTTTCACTCATTTTCTTTTTCCTTAAGCCCTTTGTTAAACGATGTGGTTCGAAAGCAATCTATTTCGAGCCCTGCGAAGGGGAAGTAGTGATGGCGCAGAGAAGGTGGAGAGAGATGAAGAGGTTGTCTCGCTACAAGAGAGAACTTAGATATCTTGAAAAGAAAAAGTAATTGCTTCACAAATCAAAATGCTTGAAAAAGGGGGGTAATCATGAGCAAGAGAAGTCACGACGAGATTATTGGCAAGCTTGTTCGCGTCAAGAAATGTGAAGCGCGTGAACATGGTGACAACAATGGGTGTGTCTGTCATCTCATTGGTCAGGTTGTCGAGATTGAGAAACGGTACGAGACACCCTTTATTGGGACACCTTCATATCACATTAAAGGTATGAAGTATCGTGTCCGGCGATGTGAAGTTACGCTGATTAGAAACCAGCAAGCTGTCGTTCGCGTGATCAATGGCCAGTTGGTGCTCGATGATCCGATTGCCGTCGCGATGATTAGTGCGGTGGGGAAGCATAACTGTCGTAACACGCTGGAACTAAATGCTGATCGCGTCGAGCACTTCAAACGGCGACTGACGGAACGTGGTTTGACACCAGATCAAGCGGTAATCATGCTCATAAACGTCGACGACGTTCATGGCGGTCCGCTCGCTGATGTGCTGCTTCCTCAGGGTCACAATTGGCAGGAAATTCGCGACAAAGGAGAAATTCCCTTTGCGCGAGGACTTGCTACGAGGGATGGTATTCAGGAAGTACTCAATGTTTTCGATAAGGATGCTGCGGCGAAGTTGAAGAGTATAAGCAACGTAGCAGTAGTGATTGTCGATCATGGTGTTACAGAAGTGTTCGAGGTTTAACTTACAACTTCGCACGAGTATAACAGGCGCACGACCTTCGGGTACGGCGCTTTTTTTATTGGGGAAATTAATTAATAAAAGGAAGATAGTTTTTTAAAAACAGGGTCAACGCATGAGGCGTTGACCCTGTTGTCTTTCTAAGCCTTCTACAGTTATCACGAGTGGCTGTTATCTACGCAAAGTATATGTGTGTAGGCGGCAGGCACGCGGTGAACATACCCCTTATCGTCAGGGTTTGGTAACCAAAATCCCGCGCGGTCAGCACCGGTATCGGCACAGTTTCGTCTGAGACAGCCGACAAGTTGTAATGGTTTTTCGTTATTGATTACCGCGTACTCAGGAATTTTGAAATCGTCGTAGGGTGTGTAGAGGGTAACCGGATCACTGATAAAAATAGGATTACCACACCACGCACATCTGATTGTCATTTTACTGATGCAATCAAAGCAGTAGTCTACTGAACCGTACTCATTTATCGACATTTGTATGGTGATGGTGTGTCCAAACGCCGATACTGAACCATATTGTTCTGTGTGGTGTCCGCACTTTGTGGCTGTGTAATCGAGTGGCTTACGTCTGTATATCCATTGAAATAGGTTACTGAGATTCATTTTTACCTCCTTCCCGTATTTTGTGAGCTAATCTAATTCATTTTTAGCACGTTAGGAAGAGTTTGGCAAATATGTGATTGTTGCAATTCAAGTTTGAATTTGGGTGGTTCTTTTACGTGTTTTGGCATAGTCAAAAGTGGACATATTCGCCTGAGAGATGAAAAAGAAAAGCCTCAAGCGGAGTTACCGCAAGAGGCTTTAAGGACTACTACTTTAAGATTTCACATCCATTCTGATAACGATGCCTTGTGTCGCCACCGGTACAGAGTGAGGGGGAGCGCAATGATTATCGATCCAAAGAACATGTAAAAGGGAAGAACGTAGTTCACGAACGTGTGTTTCGATATGGTACGGGGCGTCTTCTATTAGCTTACTTTCTGATTTTTAATAGCCATATCCACTTTCCAAAGTTGTTTCTGTGTCTTGTAGACCATAAGGGATATCAGTATTATTTCTCCTATGAATATATACGGTAAAACTTTTTGCGCTAGATTTACACCAAAAATTATAAGTAAGGTGTTCAAAAATATGAGAAGCAACCTTCCTTCAGTTGGCCCAAAATTCATGAATGAGATATTCATTTTATCAGAGACGGAAGATGCGAGGAAAACACTTACTAATGGTGCTATTGCAAAGACTAGTATGCCTATAAACAATAATCCAAAATTAGCTGGGAATAATAAATAATAAGCTGCTATTACAGAAACTAGGAACAAGTAGTCTAAGAAATGGTCCATGTAATACCCCCACTTTATCAATCCAGTATTTCTGTATCTTCCTATTGCTCCATCAAATAAGTCTGTAATATATTGCAGGAAAATCATTAAAGATACTAACCACATCCAGTTGATATTCTCTTTTGCAAACCAGCCGAATATCACGATAGATACGCTCCATACTATGGTCATGTAGGTTAGGTGGTAGGTTTCTATGCACTTCGGTATATGGGGGACAATTTTATTTCTAAATCTGTCTTCTATTTCACGCAAAAACCATTTACCTTCCTTTTTGTCGTCGCTAGATACGTATTCAGTTTTTTTACTATTAGTGTCATTCATATTATTTATTTTCATTTTCTATTTCTGTAATTTCTGCAATGGCATATTTTTTTGAATAAAGTATATAGACGATTATAAATATAATAAGAATTACAGCTACTGCAATACCAAAGTATAATATATAACTTTCTGCCTTTTGAAATGAATATCCAAGGAAATACCCAATAGCCATAATAACACCAAATTTTATAAGATCAATAATCGTGACATAGGTCACATATCTTTTTATAGGCATTCTTGAAATACCAGCGCTCATAAGAAAAGGTATACACAATCCGTAAGACAGCTTACTAAGAAGAATCGTTTTTCTCTCATGTTTTTCCCATAGATTGTCTAACATATTAAAATTACGGAGTACTGCAGGGAAACGTGAGCCATATTTTTCTAAGAATTTTTTCTTATTACTGAAATAACCCACATAATAATAGATAATATCTCCTGTGATGTCAGCTATAACGAGAATAATATATGCCTGTATAAATTTTAAGTATCCAAGAGACACAAGAAATCCAGCCACTAAAGCGATAATGGGGCCTTCTATGACAGCTATCGGGAAGATGGCGACATATTTATATTTTATTATTAATGGGATGATCAATTCGTTCATTCTTGTCGGTAGTTCTGCTTTATTTTATCAAAATAATCATATTCATTCAATGCGGTGAACAGGACTTGGCTACACGTAGTCATGTGACACTTGGTTTTTTCGTCTACGTCTCGTCCATAACAAAAATCCTTTCTTGTTATACGCGAACAAGGCAGTTGGTTTGCTTTCGTTTGATGGAGATGACAAGTTGTTCTCCTGTCATATATATCAGTATTGTTTAGATATAAAAATCGTAAAGAATTATATTTTGCTATACATGTAATTGAGAATGAAGAGGGAATGAGGATGGATTTTTCACGTAAATTTGGTATAATTCCAAAAATGAGGCAAATAATCTTGATCGTAGGTGGAGTTGTGGTTGCCGTTGTGTTTGTGGTTGTTGGTTTTACATTCAAGCAAACAAACAAAGAAGAACTTGCTTTGATGTCGCGTTTGCAATCAAGGACACAGATCATTGCCGATAGTCTTGCAGAGTCTATCGAACCCTCCTATCGTAAATACGCAACAAGTTCGGTACAACAAGTAATTGATCGAATTACAAATAATGAACGTGTTGCAGGACTAGGAGTTTTCGACAGTAAGGGAATGCCTGTTGCTGTGTCAAATAGTTTGCCAAAAGAAACACTTCAGGAACTTCTTGTGGCGAGAGTCATGGATAGCAATGTGCCTGAAGGAATTTTTGTAAAGAGTGGCGAAGAAATGATGTATGTTTTTGCCGATCCCATACATGACGATGAACGAGTCGTGGGAGCACTTTTGGTTGTCCAAAACGCACAGTACATCAATGATACGCTCTGGAATATATGGCGTGATAATATGATTCGTTTTTTTCTTGTTACATTTTTGTTTCTCTTTGCCATTTTCCTCATGGCATACTCGGTGTTTATCAAACCTCTTTCAAGAATGGCTGAATCGGTGAAGGCTGTGAGGAGGGGTGATGTTGACACAGAGGAACCAGAGGGTGGTCATGGATTATTCAGTCCGCTTTCAACCGAGATATCGAAGATCACCCACAGTCTCAAACGAGCGCGTTTGGTGGCAAGCGAGGAAGCACGACTTCGTCTCGAAAAACTCGATACACCATGGACCGCAGAACGACTTAAGGAATTTTTTAAATCATATTTGAAGGGCAGACAAATTTTTGTTGTGTCTAATCGTGAACCATATATTCATAAAAAGAATAAGAACAAAATTACTTGGCAAATTCCTGCGAGTGGTATGGTGACCGCGCTTGAGCCCATAATGGAGGCGTGTGGTGGTATGTGGCTGGCTCACGGTAGTGGAGACGCAGATAGACAAACCGTCGATGATAGAGATATGGTCAAAGTTCCACCGGATGATCCTGGGTATCTTTTAAAAAGAATATGGCTTACTGAGGAAGAAATAGAGAGATACTATAATGGATTCTCAAATGAAGCGTTGTGGCCAATTTGTCTCATGGCTCACAACCGCCCGTTGTTTCGTGAGCCAGACTGGAGAATGTACCGTCAGGTCAATGGCAAATTTGCTCGATCACTACTCTCTGAGATCAAAAGTGTTGAGAGACCGCTCATTCTTGTTCAAGATTACCATCTCGCGCTACTTCCAAGAATGATAAAGAATAGTCGTCCAGACGCAGAAATAGGGTTTTTTTGGCATATTCCATGGCCAAGTGCGGAGACATTTAGTATATGTCCTTGGCGTAAGGAAATACTAGATGGTATGCTTGGGGCGGACATATTAGGTTTCCATACACAACAACATTGTAATAATTTTCTGGATACGGTCAGTAAAGAGATTGAGTCCATCGTAAATTTCGAGGAATTTTCGATCACTCGAGGGGATCACACGACTTACGTAAAGCCTTTCCCTATCAGTGTGGCCTTTCCGAACAATGGAAAGGCAGGCAAGGCCCCAAAGTCTGCTTTGATGGAAAAGTATAAATTGAATACCGAATTTTTTGGCATAGGAGTCGATCGAATGGACTATACTAAGGGGATCATGGAAAAACTAAAAGGATTGGAGTTCTTTTTTAGTTTGTATCCAGAGTACCAAGAAAGATTTACTTTTTTACAAATAGCGCCTCCTTCGAGAGAGGGGGTAAAAAAATATCGTGAATTCAATGAAGATGTGACAAGAGAGGCAGAACGAATAAATAAAAAATTTGAGAAAAATGGTTGGAAGCCGGTCGTGCTTCACAAGGAACATTGTTCGTATGAAGAAATATACCCACTTTATCGCGCAGCTCATGTATGTCTGATAACTTCGCTTTCTGACGGGATGAACTTGGTCGCGAAGGAATATGTTGCCGCACGAAGTGATGAAGTCGGTGTTCTTATTTTGAGCCAGTTTGCGGGAGCTTCAAGGGAATTACGAGGCGGGGCACTTATCCTTAATCCTTATAGTGCGGAAGAGACTGCGAAAACAATATTTGAGGCGCTTACCATGCCGGTGTCTGAACAGTATCGTCGTATGAAAAAAATGCGTGACACGGTTAAAAATTATAATGTGTATCGATGGGCAGCAGAATTCTTAAAGTCGTTATCAAATCTTAGCTAGAACATAATATTAAAGATCATATGAACATAGCAATACTTTGCACAAATCTCTTTAATATGGATGAAAAAAATAAGACCGGAAGTGGTATTTTTAACTATATCTTAATCAACCAGCTTTCAAAATTTGAAAGAGAGGATTTCGATTTTACTGTTTTTGCGTCAGGCGAATCATCTTCTTTGCCGGTGAAGGTAGAGAGTGTTGATGAAAAACCTTCTTCTGATGATCCAAAGATGATGCAGAATAATAAGCACGTTATGTTTGAGCTCGCACTTCTCTCAAGAGCATTTTCACAACAAGATGTCTTTGATGTGTATCATGTGAATATAGGCGACGGGGATCTCGTTATGCCTTTTACGCCGTTTGTGTCAAAGCCGATCGTGATCACGCTCCATAATGTTATTAACGAAGAATTTACGAGAAAATACTTCCATCTTTTCAAGGATAGAGAAAATGTTTTCTTTGTGTCGGTAAGCAACTATCAGAGGAAAATGTTACCAATGCTACGATATGTCGATACTATTTATCACGGTATTGATACCATACAATTTAATTTTGATTCGAAGGGTGGGGAAGATATTATGTGGGCTGGGAGGTTTATTCCAGAAAAAGGAGCAGATGTTGCGCTTTCGCTAGCAAAAGAGTTGAAACACAAGATTAAATTGTTTGGTGTTGTTAAAAATGGTTATGAGGATTGGTTCAAACATTCTGTAGAGCAATATGCTAAGGGTCCTGAAAATCAATCGTTCGTGTCGCTTCAGGTGAATTGTGAGCGACATCGACTGGTCCCACATTTTCAAAGTAGCAAGCTTTTTTTACTTCCGACAGTTTTTGAGGAAGCGTTTGGTTTTGTGTTTGCCGAGGCTATGGCATGTGGGACGCCTGTGGTAACATTTGCTCGAGGGGCAGCGCCGGAAGTGATACAAGATGGCATAACGGGCTTTCTGGTAAATCCATCAGATGATGATATTCGTGGTGATTGGGTTGTAAAAAAGACTGGTTATGAAGGATTATGTGAGGCAATTGAAAAGATATATTCATTACCAGTCGAAGAATATCAACAAATGAGAAAAGCTTGTCGTGAGCGTGCTGTACAAAATTTTTCTGCGGAACAGATGACAAAAAAATATATAGAAGTGTATAAAAAAGTAAGTGGACGAACGTAAAAGTGGTATTCACTACGTCATTAATAAAAGAAAAGTTTTAACAACAAAAACAATGTCACACAATATTTTAAGTATTTCAGTAATGGCACATCCTTCACGCGAGGAGTATTTTCCCCATCTTAAGGAACAACTCGGTGACGTTCCATTTTCTATCGATTATGAAAATCTTGGGGTATGGCCAAATTGTCGTAATGCGTGGTTGTCGTATGATCCAAAAGCCTCATTCCATGTAGTGATCCAAGATGATGCGATTGTGTGTAATAATTTTCAAGAACGTGCTGAAGAAGTTATTAATAATGCTTCTCGTGTTATGGGAGATAAGCCTTTTGCACTTTCCTTTTATTATGGAAATAAAAAAGAATTTGCCGATGAGGCTAACCGTGGACTCGAGCAAGGGTATGTGGTCCGTAGTCGTCCGGGATGGGGTGTAGCTATTTGTCTTCCAACCACAGTTATTCATGATATGGTGAAAGAATGTGATACGTTCAGTGAACCGCAAGACGATGAGAGGATTACCCGTTTTTTGTTGAACCACAATATGGAGGTGTATTTCCCAATGCCTTCCTTAATAGATCATCGCACTACGAACGAGACACCATCGTTGGTAGGGGACCCAGGAGAAAACCGTTGTGCTTTTGCATTTGTCGATTCACCTAAATAAATATTTTTTTTGTATACGGCTCCGCTACTGAATTATACAAGAAGCCCCTCGACTTTGCTCGGGGCACTCGATTCGCTATACACAAAAGCACCCGTAAGGGTGTTTTTTATGTATCTTCTCGTAGGTGGCTTGCCACGAGTGAGCGTAGCGAATCGAGTGGAGATGGCGTCATCGGTCACAAGTTACTAAGTGTGCTCGGGCGGGTACGCCCTGTGCGCACTAAGTACTCTCGACCCCGCCTCGCCGACAAGCACTCGCTCTGCTCGTCTTGTATACCGGCTCCGGCTTTCGATTCTCGCCATCTCGCACAATTGCAAAACCCCAGAAAGTGAGACACTTTCTGGGGTGCAATTGTGGAGATGGCGTCATCGGTCACAAGTAAAATGTCTGTCGTCACAAACATTTTCTCGCGACCCCGGCTCGCTGTTTTGTTTTGGTAAACAAAACATGCTCCGCCTTTCGATTCTCGACACAAGCCAAGCAGTTGGCTTGTTCAATCTCCACTCAATAAAAAATGCCCGCTTGTGGCGGGCTATTTTTTATACGAGTGGAGATGGCGAGAATCGAACTCGCGTGCAAAAGATGTTCAAAAAAGAGTCTACAAGAGCATATCCTGTTTTGTTTCCCCGAAGGGTTTTAGAAACGACAAGTATTAAACAGGCAACGCCTTGTCGTTTCGATCCTCTTTGTTTTGAGATCGTATCGAGGCGGTACGATCTCTATTCCGAAATGTATATCACTTGCTTTCCGTATCGGACGTCAGAAAAGACAAATGCAGCTTAGGGCTAAATATTATTTAGGCGTAAACTGGAGCAAAATCGTTTGCCTTAAAGAAAGGCGAAACAATTGATTTTGCTTTTGCAACGAAGTTGTTTGCAACTAGGTTTATTCTCTTGTTTAACGAGAAAAGAGAAATCTCGGCTCTGCACCTTTTTGAGTTGATCTATTGTCTAGGCCGATCATCCCCCTAAAACATTTTGTACTCAAAATGTTCGGGCGACCGTTTTGTTAAAAACGGTTTAGCCATAAAACATCCAATTCAAAATGTTCGGGCTAGCCCGGTGAACACCGTACGCCCTAGGGCGAACAATTTATTAAAATAAATTGTTTTAGCCGCTTTTTACAGCGTATGCCCTATTTTACTTACATAATTCTGAAAAATTTTTCTTTTTTCTCTCGCGCCCCACAGACTTTTTAAGAACCGTTCACGCGTAAACGCCTCTGTTTTACTAAGAAATTTTTCAGAATGTATGAGCAAAAGAGGGCGCCTCTGTTTTGTCGCAATCACTTTGCCAGACTGATGGGCTTTGAGCCGCTGTTCGACATTATGAGTACATCCAACATAGAGGCGCTTATCCCTTTCGCTCATAAGAATATAAACAAAATAGGGCATACGTTTTCTGTTTTCAATGAACCACTACCGTGCGCCTTTTACTTCGCGCATGACATCGCGTTCGTGTTCACGTTTTTTCAACGTCTCGCGTTTGTCGTGTGCCTTTTTACCGCGCACTACCGCAATTTCAACTTTGATCTTACGTTGTTTATTATACACCACAAGAGGCACTATTGTCAAGCCCTTTAAGGATTCTAGGTGGCCAAGCTTTATAATTTCGTCCCTCGTGAGCAGGAGTCTGCGATTTCTGGTAGCATCGTAATTTTTATCGGTATTACCCGCTTGGTAGGGTTGAATCGTCGCCCCTACGAGAAATGCTTCACCTCCGCGTACTACCACATGTGCACCTTCAAGTGAGCCATGTTTGGCACGAATCGATTTCACTTCGGTACCCAAAAGCTCGATCCCTGCTTCGTATCGCTCAAGGATTTCGTAGTTAAAGTGTACTTTCTTGTTTTCAATAAGTGCCATCTGTCTATAGTAGCAATATAAAAGGTATTTGACAAAATTCTAAAACTAGGCATAATAAAGGAAGATAAAAATTTGATGAGGAGTGTGTTGTATGGGGAAAAAGGGAAAGAAGAGAAGCCTCACAAAAAAACAACTTAAAAAGGAGGTACAAAAAGGTTTTCTCGTTGGCGATGAATGTCTTGTATGCAGACAAGGAACTCTTTTCAAAAGGGACAACGAAGTGCTTATTTTTGTGAGGAAAGGAGTGGTTATGATGCCGGGCATCAGACCGGAAGAACTCCTTCCCCTCGAGTGTTCTTCGTGTGGTACCGGATTTAAAGAAAAGGTTCTTTCTTGTTATGTGGGGCAGGTATGCCCATCGTGCAAGGAAGTGGACGCCATCATTGTTAAGGGAGTTAAAAGAAAACCACTTCCTCTTGCCGATGGCATGACGTCACTCACCAAGACTAAACCGGAACCCATTCCTCCTCTCGAATGCAAGATTTGCTACACGCGCTTCAAAAAAGCACCTGAACCGTTCTTTGGTCGTCTGAGAAAGATTTTCCTTTAAGGACGACACCAATATTCTGGGCCCGACGCACTTGTGCGTCGGGCCTTTCATTTATGCGGACATTTATGATATTGTATATCGTACATATGGAGCCAACAAAAAACAAAAAAAAGGTGCAACCTAAGCAAAAAAATGGAGGAAATAAAAAGAGTCCACTCTCTCTGTTTTCTGGTAAGGTGCCGAAAGGAGGGCAATTTTTCTCAAATCTCGTTACGGCGGTTTTGATTTTTCTTATCATTTCGACCGTCTACTCAATGGTGGTAGGAGGCAAGGACAAGGTAGAGGAAGTTGCCATTTCTACCATCGCACAAAGTATTGTAAAGGAAGAGGTGAAAAGCATCACAGTTGAAGGCGACGTGATTACTGCTGAGTATGTCGATGGTAGTAAAAAGACTTCTAAAAAAGAAGTTGAAGCGTCGTTGTCTCAGACACTCGTGAACTATGGCGTGTCACCAGAAAAACTTGCACTCGTTGCGGTAGAAGTGAAAAATGAAAGTGGTTTTGGATATTGGTTCCTCAATCTTTTGCCATTCATTTTGCCCGTGCTTCTTATTATCGTTTTCTTCTTGTTTCTTTCACGACAGGTGAAAGGTTCAGGAATGCAAGCGTTCTCGTTCGGACAATCAAAAGCTCGTATCATTGACCCTAACGACGCCGGGCAAAAGGTGACCTTCAAAGACGTTGCCGGTGCAAAAGAGGCAAAAGAAGAACTTGTAGAAATTGTAGATTTTCTCCGCAGTCCGCAAAAGTTTTTGGATATTGGCGCACGTATTCCTAAGGGTGTGCTGTTGATGGGGGCGCCAGGTACGGGCAAGACACTCCTCGCGCGTGCAGTTGCGGGGGAGGCAAATGTGCCGTTCTTTCATCTCTCGGGTTCTGAGTTTGTAGAAATGTTTGTAGGTGTTGGCGCATCACGTGTGCGTGACCTTTTCAAGATGGCGAAAAAAGCAGCACCCGCAATTATTTTTGTAGATGAAATCGATGCCGTAGGGCGCGTGCGTGGTGGTGGTGTGGGTGGTGGTAATGACGAGCGCGAACAGACACTTAATCAGATTCTCGTCGAGATGGATGGGTTTGAGCCAACAGAAAAAGTCATCGTCATGGCAGCGACCAACCGTCCTGACGTGCTTGATCCCGCACTTCTTCGTCCAGGGCGTTTTGACCGTCGCGTAACGCTCGAACTTCCTGACCGTGAGGGACGTGAAGAAATTTTAAAGATCCACGCGGTAAAAAAACCTCTTGCAGAAGATGTAAATTTGAAGATCATCGCGGAACGTACCCCAGGATTTTCTGGTGCGGACTTGTATTCATTGATGAACGAAGGAGCTATTCTTGCTGCACGTGAGGGCAGAAAGACAGTCGCGCAATTTGATTTTATTCGTGCCATTGAAAAGGTGATGTTAGGACCAGAACGCAAGAGCCATATTCTTTCGAAAGAGGAAAAGAAAGTAACAGCGTACCACGAGGCAGGGCATGCGCTCGTTGCCTCGGTGCTTCCACATGCTGACCCCGTGCATAAGATTTCTATTATTGCCCGTGGTCACGCTGGTGGATACACCTTGAAACTTCCTCTCGAGGAAACACGCCTACAATCAAAGAAAGAATTTTTGGATGATATTGCAATGTCACTCGGTGGGTACGTTGCTGAGGAGTCTGTGTTTGGTGATGTAACAACTGGTCCTTCGAACGACTTGCAAGTTTCAACAGCACTCGCACGCGATATGGTGACCAAATATGGTATGTCGGACAAGCTTGGGCCTATCGCACTTGAGGGGAACGGCGGACGTGCACTCTTTGGTGGACGTGGAGTGGACAGTCGTGATTATTCTGAAGATGTATCGGCAAAGATTGATGCAGAAGTTTCAAAAATTATGAATGATGCGTTCGCGCGCGCACGCGAGGTATGCACGACACATCGTAAAGCACTTGATTCTATTGCTGATGAGCTCATCGCAAAGGAATCTATCGAGCGTGAAGATTTTGAAAATTTGCTTATTTTGAATGGTATTAAGCCAAAACGAAAAGAGGTGGTAGAGAAATAGAACGAAGGAGCGTACTTATAATATGGTACGCCCTTTTTCAAAATAGCGATTTTGGTGTAGTATGTTGAAATTAGTGTGGGTAAGGTTATCCACACTAGTGAGTAGAAAATAAATTGCGTCCATAGCTCAGTTGGTTAGAGCACGGAGCTTATAATGACAAACGAGGAGCGTGTGGAAGAGTAGTCTCTTACACAACGTCCGAGAGCCGTCATTATATGTAATCATATTTTGACAAACGAGAGGAGTATGCGGATGAGTAATCTCATGCACAACGTCCGAGAGCCGTCATTATATGTAATCATATTTTGACAAACGAGAGGAGTATGCGGATGAGTAATCTCATGCACAACGTCCGAGTGCCGTCATTATATGATACTTTAAAATTTTGTGTCCACCCATAGCTCAGTTGGTTAGAGCACGGAGCTTATATCTCCGCGGTCGCAGGTTCGAGTCCTGCTGGGTGGACACAGAATTTTAAAACCATTTTTATTCCCAATGGATATCTTTTTGTCCAGTTTCAATATGCGTACGAAGAATGGGGTATGCGGTAAGGTCGGGGTCTTCGTCGATAATGCGCGACGCTTCGCTACGCGCAGCTTCGACCATCTTGATATTTTTGATCGCTTCCATGCCGAGGTCAGAGATGCCCCATTGCTTGCCACCACCGAGCTCGCCTCCACCACGAAGCATTAGGTCGAGCTCGGCAAGCTCAAACCCGCTCCTTGCGGTCGTGAGTGCCTTGAGGCGTTTGAGCGACGTGTCGTTTGAAGTATTTGCAAAAATATAGCAATAGGGTTGGTTAGTACTGCGCATAACACGTCCACGAAGCTGATGAAGTTGCGCAAGACCGAATCGCTCTGCACCCTCGATGACGATGATGGTTGCATTGGGTACGTTAACACCAACTTCTATGACAGACGTCGCCACGAGAATATGAATCTCGCCTTTTTCAAAACGCGTCATTGTTTCTTCTTTATCTTTGGGAAGCATTTTCCCGTGAAGGATTTCAATTTCAAATTCAGGGAAAATATTTGCTTTGAGGCGTTTTGCTTCTTCGGTAACAGACTTTGCGTTGAGTGCGAGTTCCTTGTCTGGATCGGGTTCGTCGATGCGTGGGCAGATAACGTATGCTTGGCGTCCTCCTAGGATTTCCTTGCGAATATGTTCTTCCATCTGCTTGCGCGTGTTGGGCAAAATAAGTTCTGTTTTTATAGGTAAACGTCCGGCCGGTTTTTCGTCGAGTACGGTGAGGTCGAGATTACCATAAATGGTGAGCGCGAGCGTGCGGGGGATCGGGGTGGCTGTCATAGACAAGAAGTGGGGAACCACGGCATCTTTGCGTGTGAGCTTACCACGCTGTTTTGTACCAAAGCGGTGCTGTTCGTCGACGATAGCGAGCGCAAGATTTTTGAACGCTACACTTTTTTGAATAAGCGCGTGTGTGCCGATGAGAATGGGAATAGTTCCCTCAGCAGTCCATTTCAAAAGTTGAGCGCGAGATATTTTTGTTACACCGGAAGGATCTACTTTAGAAGGAAACTTTTTTGCGCCACTACCCGTGAGGAGCCCAATCTGGATAGGGAGGTCGCGGAAATATTCAATAAAACTTTTGAAGTGTTGTTCGGCGAGGATCTCAGTCGGCGCCATATATGCTACTTGTAGATTACCAAACTTATTATCGCGTGGAGGACTCGTGACGACTGCGTACGCGGATGTTGCTGCAACAAATGTTTTTCCTGAACCGACATCACCTTCGAGGAGACGTGCCATAGGGGTACCCTTTTTAACATCGTTAAAGATGTCAGCAAGCGCGCGTGTCTGTCCTGCCGTTGGCGTAAAAGGAAATCGTGCAATGAAACGTTCGAGTGCTTTTTGGTCGGGCTCGATGGTAAATGCATCGTGTTGCTTGAATGCTTTGCGTTCTTGAATTCGTGCAAGCTGAATCATAAAGACTTCCTCAAACGCAAAACGCTTGCGTGCGCTCGTGGCGTCGCTTTCTTTGCGAGGTGCGTGAATCCACACGAGCGCTGTTTTCAAAGAGGGAAGATGGTATTGCGTGAGAATATTTTCAGGGATAGGGTCAGCAATGTGTTCGAGGATACCCATCGCAAAAACTTTCTGAATATGATGGTAGAGGAAACGAGAAGTAACTCCTTTTGTCTCGGCGTATACGGGATAAAATGTAGCGTCTGACGTGGTACCAAAAAGTGAATGCCCTGCGTCGATGGGGAGCTCTTTCATTTTCTCTACTTCTGGGTTGGCGAGATAGAGTACGTTTTTTCGCTCCTCAACTTTTCCCGAAAGTTTGATCATGGTGTCTGGTTCCAGCATTTTCGCGATATATGCTTGATGAAACCAAATAGCCTTAATTTTTCCTGTGGAGTCCTCAATAATGGCTTCGGTCATGGGCACGCCCGAGCGATATCCTTTTGCTGTTTTCGCTGATACAATGCGACCATAGATAACGGTCTGTTCTCCGGCCTTGAGGTCGCGAATGAGGCGCACTTCGGCAATCGTGCTATAACGCGTAGGGAAATAATGAAGAAGGTCGTTGATAGTGGTAAGACCAAGTTTTTCAAGTCCCTTGCTCTGTAAGGGGGTCAGGCGAAAGATCGTAGAGAGTGGGGTTTGAGGCAGGGGACGTTGAGTTGGTTTCATTGCACATCTATTTTACCATTTTTGTGTAATATTACCCCTAATGAACATATTGTTTTATGGCAAAACTGCGGAAAATATGATAAGGTAGTTTTGTTCAACTGGAGACGTGACTGAGAGGCCGAAAGTACCTCACTGCTAACGAGGCAGGGGATAAAACCCCTCGCGGGTTCGAATCCCGCCGTCTCCGCCAGATGTCCAAGTTAGAACCTTAGGTACGGCAAGGGCTTTTGAGGCGGTTTTAGAACCCTTGCCGCCGACTTTTGGGGGATCGAACTTGGA
>MHUV01000005.1:0-375 GCA_001823545.1 Candidatus Yonathbacteria bacterium RIFCSPLOWO2_01_FULL_43_27 | reverse complement strand
GCCGACTTTTGGGGGATCGAACTTGGACAATTGTAAGTCCATAAGAACATCAAAGACTGGCGTCCATATCGGCGTCAGTTTTTGATTTGTAACGGTGAACCCCTCAATGCAGAGCTTCAGTACCGTGCGTTTCTGGCTTGTGCCGCTCTTTTGATAAACCTCGTCGGCATGATCCGTGAAGTCGAGAAGCTCGTTGAATTTCTGCACGAATTTATCGGACTTGCCCTCGAGCTCGGCCAAGCGATCCTGATACATCTCTTTCTCCTTTAGAAGCTCGTCTTGAATCTTTATAAAGACCTCTGCGTCTATGATGCGTTTTGAGCGATCCACGACGATATTGCGGATCTGCTGTTGCACCCTGATCAGGTCGTGCTT
>MHUV01000004.1:59555-78690 GCA_001823545.1 Candidatus Yonathbacteria bacterium RIFCSPLOWO2_01_FULL_43_27 | reverse complement strand
TAATCGCTGATACTGCTGTCGATGTAAAAAGTTTTGATGAGCTTGAGGGTAAAATTAATGCCGATGCTATGGCTAAATTGAATGTGGCTATGGATGAACTGCAGATTTTTTTTGAACAGGTTATTAAAAACAATCTCGGACCGTTCAAAAACATTAAGCGTTCAGTTCCGGCAGTTAAGACAGCTATTTACGTTTGGTTTAACAAAACGCTCGGCGCCGAAGATTGGTCTGATCCATCGCTCTTAACGCAACAGATATTTTTGCACGCTAAAAACAGGGTTGTTTTTGAACACGTCTTAGCTAAAGCTATTGGTCAGTATGTTTTTGTCAAAGAACAGGAAGTCCGTGAGCGTGTAGAGGAAAGCGAACAGAGATATGCTTTTGAACTCCCAATAGAGTCATTCTATAACGAGCATACGGATGAGATTGTTAAGGTTAAAAATTATGCCTTTGAACCGTGCTATCTCAATACCGACCGATCCAATCCGGAACGAGAGTTTGAAACTTTCTTAAATGCCAATGCTTCGAAAATAGATTGGTGGTGGAAGAATGGTGAAAATAAACAGGATTATTTTGGTATCAAATACGAATACGCCGGAAGCATAAGCACATTTTATCCTGACTATTTAGTTAAGCTATCAGACGGCCGTCTTGGCCTGCTTGAAGTTAAAGACACCGGTGATCGTGACGGCAAAACCTATACCAAAGCCAAGGCCGAAGCTTTGCAGAAATATATTACTGATTCCGGAAGTAAAAAACTTTTCGGCGGTATTGTTATAGAGCGTAGTCATGAGTGGCTCGTAAATGACAAGAAAGTTTATAACTGGGAAAAATGTGAGCATGGCGAGTGGAGCGAGTGGACTTTATTAGAGTTTTAATTAAATCAAAAATCTATGTCCACAATAATTTTATTGATAATAAGTATTTTGGGAATCAGTTTTTTGATTTTTTTAACTTATAAAAATAAGAATTCTGACAATACTGATCAAATAACAAAGGCGGTTGAGGCGTTGTTTGATAAAACAAATAAGTTATTGAAAGAAGAAATGTCACTAAGCAGAAAAGAGTCCGCTGATTCGGAAAAACGTTTAAGAGAAGAGCTTTCTAGCTTATTTAAAGGGTTCGGAGACTCTCTTGATAAGAGGATGTCGGAATCTGCAAACGCACAGAATAAAAATTTTGAAGGATTTTCTGTAAAGCTCACTGAATTGATCGATAAAAATGATACTAGAATGGATAAAGTCAGAGAAGTTGTTGAAAAAAAGCTTGAGTCTATACAAAAAGATAATAGTGAAAAACTTGAAGCAATGCGAGTAACGGTTGACGAAAAATTGCACGCCACTCTAGAAAAAAGATTTGGTGAATCGTTCAAGGTTGTTAGTGACAGGCTCGAGGCAGTCCATAAGGGGCTTGGCGAGATGCAAACACTTGCCTTGGGAGTTGGTGATCTTAAAAAGGTGCTTAGTAATGTAAAGTCTAGGGGTACTTGGGGCGAAGCACAACTAAGTAATTTGATAGAGGAAATTCTTACCCCCGAGCAATACGAAAAGAATGTTAAAACTAAAAAATCCAGCAAGGATGTTGTTGAGTATGCAATTAAGTTACCTGGAAATGACGAAGATATAAAACAAGTTTGGCTACCTATTGATGCAAAATTTCCACTAGAAGATTACCAACGTTTAATTGAGGCGCAAGAACAAGGAAATCTGCTTTTGATTGAAGAATTGAGTAAGTCGTTGGAAACCAGAATCAAATCTGAAGCCAAAGATATACGAGACAAATATCTTAATCCACCAGAGACAACTGATTTTGGAATTCTATTTGTGCCTATAGAAAGTTTGTATGCCGAAGTTTTAAGACGACCCGGATTATTTGAACAAATACGCAGAGAATATCGGGTCATTATTGCTGGACCGACAACTACACAAGTTATCTTGAATAGTCTCCAGATGGGCTTTAGAACGCTTACTATTCAAAAGCGATCTAGTGAAGTTTGGACACTACTTGGGGCCGTAAAAACCGAATTTAGTAAATTCGGTGACTTGTTAGAAAAAACCCACAAGAAAATGCAAGAAGCAAGCAACACCATTGAAGATGCAGTTACTAAAACCAGAACTATCGAGAGAAAATTAAACAAGGTGCAGAATCTGCCTGTTGCAGAAGCCGAAAAATTAGTTTTAGAGGCACAAGAGGAGGAAATTGTTAAATCATAATTTATCCAGTGTATGAGATTATCAAAAACTAATTTTTTAATATGCCTTGACTGCGCCAAGAATGCTTGGCTTAAAGTCCACAAGCCAGAGGTATATAAGAAAAAACAGCTTTCTTCTTTTGAATTAAATATCATTGATACTGGTAATCAAATTGACGAACTTGCTCATGGTCTTTTTCCCAACGGGACTCTTGTGGAATCTCGCGACGATACAGGACTTACAAAGAAACTTATGACCGACAAGACGCCGGTTATTTATCAGCCGGTTTTTACTACTGAGAAATATATTACAGCTTCTGATATTTTTGTTTGGAATTCAGATACAAATATCTATGATCTGTACGAAGTAAAGTCGTCGACAGCTTCTGAAGAAGACGGCGGAAGAAAGACTGAAGATTATTTGATAGATATGGCTTTCCAGAAAAATGTTTTGAATGATTTAGGTATTAGTGTGGGGACTCTCAACCTAATTAGACTTAATAAGGAGTATGTTCGTACTGGAGACATCAATTTACAAGAACTATTTTTAATTGAAAATTTGACCGAACAGGTAAATGAATGCCTTGAGGATATCAGACAAAAAATGGAAGGTGCTCACGAACTGTTGTCTAAGGAAACCGAGCCTCATGGACATTGCGATTGTATATTAAAGGGGCGAAATTCTCACTGCACCACTTCGTGGTATTCAAATTCAGACCTCCCAGAGTATCCTGTTCATGTGATCGCACGAATTCACAAGAAAAAACTGACAGAGTTGGTAGATAATAATATTTTTAGTATCCATGACGTTCCTAATGATTTTGAATTGTCCGATAACCAACGAAGACAAGTAGACACCGCTCAGTCCGGCAAAGAGTATATCGATAAAAAAGGCATCTCAGAATTTTTGGAGACAATGCAATACCCACTAGCTTTTCTTGATTACGAAACATATCCTTCTGCGATACCGAAATATAATAGATATCGACCATACCAACAGATTCCATTTCAGTTTTCGCTCCATGTTATTGAATCTCCAGAAAGCGAGTCTGTCCATTATGACTTTATTTATACAGACCAAGATTGTCCAGACGAATATTTTTCTCAGGCATTAAAAAAACATATTCCAAAAACAGGAAGTGTTATTGTTTGGAACCAAAGATTCGAGCAAGGCATTAATAAACAGCTCGGTGAACGTTTATCTGACTATAAGGACTTTATGCAGGATGTTAATAATCGAGTTGTTGACTTAATGATCCCATTTTTTGGTAAGACAACAATGTACGACCACCCCGAATTCAAAGGCAGTGCATCGATCAAGTATGTTTTACCCGCCCTCGTTCCGCATCTCTCGTATAAAAATATGCATATTCAAGAAGGAGGCACTGCGTCAGACACATGGAACCGTATTGTGTCCGGGGAGTATTCCGAAGATGATAAAAATATGAAAATACAAGCGCTCAAGGATTACTGTCACCTTGATACCTTAGCGATGGTTGAAATTTGGAGGGTTTTAGGATCAGTATAATACAGCGACTATATTACGAAAGTTGTGGATAATTTTTTATAAATATTAGACCAAAATAACGCCTCCGAAGGCGTTATTTTGTATTTATAGGAAAGCAGGTGTTGACTTATTTTATTACATAGTATAGTATTACCAGTATGGGAACATATTATAGTGTAATTATTAATAAACATGAAATTACTGGGAAAAACAATACTGCACGACTTCAAAGATAAGCATGCTGACGCTAAGCCTAGTATTGAGTCATGGGAAGCGGAGGTTGAAGAAGCTCAGTGGGATACTCCGCATCAATTAAAGTCGAGGTATCCCAAGGCCAGCTTTGTGGGAGGTCAGCAAGTTATATTCGATTTTTGTTGGAATAAGTATAGGTTGCTGACGGTGGTTAATTATAGGAATAAAATAATTTTGATTGAAAAAATGGGCACCCACAAAGAGTATGATAAATGGAATTTAAACTAAAAATATGAGCAAAATTAAATTTATAAAAACTGAATCGGATTATAAAGAAGCACTTGATTTAATAAAAGTGTTGTTAAGTCATGATCCTGATCCCAGTTCAGATGAGGGAGAACAACTTTCTTTACTCAGTACTCTTGTTCAAGATTACGAATCTCGTTCTTTACCAGAATCACTTCCTAATCCAGTTGATGCTATTAAATTCAGAATGGAACAAAGTGATCTTAAACCAGTGGATTTAATACCTTATATCGGAAGCAGAGGTAGGGTCTCGGAGATTCTTGCTGGCAAACGTCAGCTTACTTTAGATATGGTAAGAGCATTGGAAGTCGGTTTAGGAATCCCGGCAAAAGTACTAATAAGAAAACCAGAGATAGAAAGTAATTCAGAATATCAAGGTTGGGATAACCGTCTTGTGGCAGAAATGGAATCTCGTGGTTATTTTGGCAGTAGATCACTAAAAAAGCATAGTAAATTAGAATTACTAAAAGACTTTTTTTCTTCAATTAGTGCTCAGCCACAAATGGCAATGATGTTACGTAAATCTAATTACAGATCATCCCCACTTACCGATAAACGAGCATTAATTGCTTGGTCAAATCGTGTTATCCAAAAAGCAAAGAAAATTAAGGTAACTAAAAAATACAAGGACGGATCTATCGATCTTAATTTTATGCAAGAATTTGTAAAATTAAGCTCTCAAGAAAATGGCGTGATTTTGGCACAGAAACATCTCAAAGATATCGGTATTATTTTAGTGATTGAACCACATTTCTCTAAAACTTATTTAGACGGTGCCGCTATTCTTGTGAATAAAGAAAATCCGGTTATAGGTTTAACCCTGAGACATGATCGATTAGATAATTTCTGGTTTACATTAATGCACGAGTTGGCTCACATTTCATTGCATTACAATCAAGACATTAGTTTATTTTACGATGAGCTGGAAATTGCCTCAGCCGGTTTAGACGAGAAAGAACAAGAAGCTGATGAATTAGCAGAAGAGTCTTTATTGCCAAAAGCAAAATGGGAAGTTAGCCCAGCAAGACTTATCCCGTCATCAATGGCGGCCAATAGCTTGGCTAAAGAGTTGGGAGTGCACGTTGCCATTATTGCTGGTCAGATTAGACATAAAGGCAATAAATACATTTATCTTAATAAAATTATAAGCGAGGCAAAAGTAAGAAGTTACTTTGCTAATGAAAAATGGAATAAATAATATGTTTAATTCAAAGCACTACGTACCGATGTTAAAATGGAAAAGAGCCGAACAAGGGGCTCTGGAAGTTTTAACGAGCGAAAATAAAAAATACATAACTCCGGTAATTCAGTTTGTTATGCCGAAACAAAAGCCACAAGACACATTGGAAGATGTGGTGGCTAGATTTAAAAAACAATTAACACAAATACCGGACAGAATTATTGAGGTTTGGGGTAATGAGCCAATCTTTATTGATTTTAGTTTGTTATTTACAACTGAACTTAAAGTCGAGAGTATCAAGTCGATTTTAATATCAGGGCATCAAAAACATACTATCTTTATTCCGATCATTCACTTAAATGATGAAAAAGAAATAAAAGATGCAGTGTGCTCAACGGTCAAAGAAACAAAGAGTGGTTTATGTTTGCGATTAATATGTACTGATTTGTTGGATTTACCAAAATTAAACAACGATATCAAGGAATTTATTTCAGGTTATAAATTAAAGGAGGAAGACGTTGATTTACTTGTAGACGTTAAAGAGTTGGGGGACGACAAAGAAAAATACAAAAGATATTTTAATTTAAGTCAGGAGATTATTAATCTATCAAAGTGGAGAACATACATTTTTTCTGGTGGTGCATTTCCTGAGAATTTATCCATGTGTAAAATTGACGAAGAGAATCTCATCCCACGCTTAGAATGGAAAAACTGGAAAGAACAATATGCTGATGTAAAAGTTATAAGAAAACCAGCTTTTTCAGATTACACTATTCAGTACCCTATTTATAAGGATGCTTCTCAGTTTTTTCACCCCACCTCAAGTATAAAATATTCTTTAGATGAAGAATGGTTAGTCATGAAAGGAAAAAAACAAAAATTTGAATTGTATTTAGCCAGTGCAGCTGAATTAATAAAGGACAGTAGATATTATGGAGAAAATTTTAGTTTTGGCGACAAGTTTATAAATGATAAGGCTAAACATTTTCCGGTGTATATAAAAAAACCCGCGGTTAAAGGCACGGGCAGTACAGAGACATGGTTAAAGGCAGGTATTAACCACCATATGACATTAGTGGCGACTCAGATCGCCAAGCTGTCCTAAAAAAAATTGTCTCTCTAACTTTTTTGCCCAGAGTTTCTTGATCTAAAACTGTTGATAACTTCGAATAAATTAAATCTCTTGGCTTAGAACGTAGGCCATTTGCTTCGTCCATTTCCTCTAATATTCCAAGAGCCTCTTCTCTCCACAAAAGCTTAGCTACGGATAGTTTATTTTGATCCTCGTTGGTTTCTTCTTCTCGAATAGTGTTAAAAGTAACTACTCCGTTTTCGTCTACCTTTGCCACTACAACACCCCACCAATCTGGAATTATTTTTATCGCTTCATATAAATGACTTTTACCAACTACTAATGTCATTTTATCAAAAACAGAATTATAAACTTCAATTTGTTCAGGTAGCCTAAGTAAAGTATCAAGATCGCTTTTTATTTCGTATCCATGCATGATTCCATTCACCACCGCAATATCAACTCTGGCGTTACCGTGGTGTACGCCTAGTTCCTCTATTATTCTGACTTTATTATCTTTCGAATGTTTTTCCTCTAAAATTCCCCTGAGGAGAGTTCGGATCATCAGATCGTTTGTTTGGGAAATTTTGTAAGACATTTTTAATTTCATGGGATTGTAATTCTCTTATTATTTTATCACATATTCAAAAATATAAGAATAACCGGCTGACAATTTTGCTTAGTTAAGCGAATCCTTTACCCCATAATCTTAAACTCCCGCATCTCTTTTTTCGCTGTTTCCATATCCTCGATCACTTTGAGATAAATCGCTCGAGTTTTCTTTGACCTCGAATTATTCTCGGCAAACTGGATGTCGTCATCATCCACGAATCCGGCCAGCGAGATATAGGTACCTGCCAAGAGTCTGATCCGTTCCTTGATAGCTTGTTTGATTTTAGCTTTTGGTTCCGGAAGTGAAGATAACGGATTAAATGATCCGCGTCGATGTGGCATTCTTATGTTTTTGGCGGTCGCAAGGATCGCTTCAATGTCATCGTCCTCCATAGCAAGCAAGAACATACGCTTGCCCGGGAAACAAGTCCAGCGGAGTCATATTTGCTTAACTTTTCCGAAGTTAAGCAAATCGTTTTAGGCTCGCAAATTTCGTCAAACCGGTGGGCTATGGTCACAAGAGGTGTCAAAGGTCTATCCGGGGTGCAAAGCTCGCCCCAAGGGCAGACAAGGGGCAACAACGTTTTACTTTTTGGCTAGGAGGAGGTCGTAGTTGTAAAACTTGGCAACTTTCTTGATATTATTCATTTTTTCCCGTAAAGTAACCATATACTCTTTATCCTCGAGCACTGTTATAAGACCCGACAGTGCCTGACCCCAAATAGAAAAACCCGTTTAATACGGGTTTTTCTATTTGGGGTGGCTACGCAAGCAAACTGCTTTGCTTGCGCCAGGGGATCGAAAGGCGGAGCATGTTTTATTTAGCAAAACAAAACAGCGAGCCGGGGTCGAGGAATTTTGTGAGTGGCGACGAACAAAATATCCGTGACCGAGACCTGTAGCCACCCCAACAGATTATTGACAAAAAGTCATTATTGGTGTAATATCAACGGCAGAAAATCAGTTCACATAAAAATAAAAAATTGGAAGGAGAAATACAACGTTGGAAAACAACACAAAGGTTGAAAAGTTTGTTGTAGGAATCGACAAGAGTACTCTCGTATGGACAGGGACGCTCGTGGTACTGATGGCTCGGTATCGCACGTTCGTTTTAGGAAAGATTCTTGTTCCTGAAAAACACAAGAGTAATGTTGTTTTTATGGCAACACGGAACGCAATGATTGAGGAAAATATTGGTCTCGTCGTTAATAAGGCGCAGAAATTTCGCAGGGATGATGTTCCTCTCAAGGATCTCATTAACTACGGGAAGGAAGGTCTTATTAAAGCAGTGGACGGATATGACCGTAAAAAGAATTTTGAATTCGGCACCTACGCAGGAACTTGTATCTACAGAACGATCAGGTGTCGTCTTGCGAAATACGAGTCCCCCATTCGTCTTCCCGAGCATCAAGTCATAGAGAAGAAAATAGAAAAGAAAGCGGCAACTAAGGCTTATGTAAAGAAGGGCGAAACATCTCTTTTCTTTGATGATGTGGATCCTAGGGTTGCGTATTCATTGGATAACGGTATGACAGGGGATGATGGGGACAACCTCCCCCCGACTTCTCTTGTGGACGCTCGTCCTACCCCTGAAGAGGTTGTTCTTTGTCGCTTGAAAGAATCCTATAAAAAGAAGGCCACTCGTCTTCTGGGGGTAGAGTTATCACCGCGCGAATGGTTCATTTTGAGTTGCCGTTTTGGGATCGGAACAGATGAGCCGGCTACCCTCGAAAAGATCGGTTCTGTTCTGGGGATTTCCAGAAACAGGGTCCAGGTGATCGAGAAAATTTCGCTTGCAAAGGCGCGGAAAAAGCTCGCCTTCAACAATTTAACTGCCGGGTGCTTCTTCTAGATCGTTAACACCCCCCCCGACTCATCAAGAGTCGGGGGGTTTTTGAAAATTTATAGGGCAATGCTTCGTGGTATACTACCCTCATGCGATATCTTGGCGTGGACTATGGGACAAAAAGGGTAGGAATTGCGGTGTCGGACGAAGGTGGCACCCTTGCTTTCCCTTATGCGATTTTGGATAATAGCAAAGCATTGTTGGGAAACGTGGAAGATATTTGTAGTCGTGAATCGATAGAAACTATTGTGGTAGGGGAATCAGTGGACTACAAAGGCAACCCCAATATCGTAATGAAGGAGATCGAACAATTCATTATTGAGCTTCGTTCTCGAGTGACGGTGCCGATTATTACTGAGCGTGAATTTCTCACAACGCAACAAGCACGTTTTTTTCAACAAGAAAAAGAACGCGTTGATGATTCTGCGGCGGCGATTATTTTGCAGAGTTATTTGGATAGAAAAAACAACACGTCGATGAGAGAAACATTAGAATAGTTTGCATTGAGATAAAATATTAATAAATTATACGTTACGATATGATCACCTTTGATGAATTTAAGAAAGCAGAAATAAAAATAGGAACGATTCTTTCTGCTGAAAAAGTACCTGAAGCAGATAGGCTTTTAAAACTGATGATAAACATTGGGGAGGAGAACCCACGACAAATTCTTTCTGGTATTGCTGAGTATTATCCAGACCCTGCTGTTCTCGTAGGGAAACAAGTTCCTGTGCTTGCGAACCTTCCTCCGCGCACGATCCGTGGTATCGAAAGTCAGGGGATGGTGCTTTATGCCGTGGGAGAAGGGTTTTTAACGACGGTAGAACCTTCACGCGAAATACCGGTAGGAACGAACGTGCAATAGTTTTTTGAAACCTATGCGTCAAAAACTACAAACATTCAAGGATTGGCTTCGTGACTGGACCGTGAAGCGCGCGGAGAGGAAGAATGCAAAGTGGTGGCTTTTTGGTATCGCGTTTGCAGAATCGTCTTTTTTCCCAATTCCTCCAGATGTGTTCCTTGTTGCTATTTTAATGACACAGGAGCGGTTGAAAGCATTTTTCTATGCAGGGCTTACTACACTAGGTTCGGTTCTTGGAGGTATGTTTGGATACGCCATCGGATTCTTCTTTTTTAAGACCGTTGGTGTTTGGATGATTGGGGTGTATCACCTAGAAGAGCAAATGCTCGTGGTGCAAAAATTGTTTACAGAGAATGCTTTTTTTGCGATATTTACCGCAGCATTCACCCCGATTCCGTACAAGGTGTTTACTATTGCGGCGGGGCTTTTCAATATTAACTTAGTAACATTTATTATAGCGTCAATTCTTGGTCGCGGAGGACGTTTCTTTTTGGTTGCTATGGTAATGCGTTATTTTGGAAAACATTTTGCCGATGTGCTCTATCGATACTTCAACATCATTACGATTGTGGTAACCCTTGTGTTGGGTTTCGTGATGTACGTGCTCTTGAAATAATGGGCAACATTGTTCGTGGGTATTAGCAGTGCACGGTATTCTTGCTATACTATACGATAGTAATGCGTAGTAAATTTTCACAATTTTTTCCTCCGCCACATTATTTAGAGCAACCAGCAGTCGGGTTAGATATTTCTGACATGTCGATGCGTTTTGTGGAGTTGATAAAGCACGGAGATGAATTTGAAATTGGTCGTTTTGGTGAGCGCGCTATTCCGCGTGGAATTATTGAATCTGGTGAGGTTAAAAAGGGAGCAGAGCTACGCGCAATTCTTATTGAATTAAAAAAACAACACGATCTCAATTTTGTCGTAGTGTCGCTTCCTGAAGAAAAGGCATACCTTTTTGATCTTGAAATTGCGCAGATGAAGCGAAATGAGATCAGGGGCGCTCTCGAGCTCGTGCTCGAGGAACACGTACCCCTCAAAGCTACGGAGGCGCTTTTTGATTATCGTGTTATAAAAGAAACTGAAACAACCATATTGGTGAATGTTTCGGTATTTCCTCGTGCGTTGACTGATGGGTACCTCACCGTTTTTTCTGAAGCAAAAATTACTCCTCTCGCGTTTGAAATTGAGGCGCATGCACTAGCACGTTCGATAGTTCCTGCGAGCGATATGCGCCCTTCAATGGTTATTGATCTAGGTAAAACACGTACGGGGATTACTATTACGACAGGAGGGTTTGTGCAGTACACTTCAACTGCTTCAATTGGTGGCGCGTCGCTTACAGAAGTAATTATGAAACAAATGGGCGTCACCTTTGATGAAGCAGAAAAAATAAAGAGAGAAAAGGGGTTGGTGGGTATGGGAGCAAACAGTGATGTTTCTCTTGCTTTTATGTCGCTTGTGGATGTTTTGAGAGATGAGATCAATAGGAATTTTATGTATTGGCAGACGCATGTCGATAATTTTGGCAAGAAGCGTCCGCCTATTGAAAAGATTTACCTTTGTGGGGGAGATGCAAATCTACCGGGTATTGCGGAATTTTTTGCAGAACATTTTGGTGTTTCTGTAGAGGTTGCAAATGTGTTTGTGAACACGCACTCTCTCGACGCAGGAATTCCTAAAATAAACTTTAGTGATTCTCTCCGTTATGCGACGGCGGTAGGTCTTGCGCTACGGTCTCCGTGTACGCAGGGTGTAAACCTTCTTCCTTCAGAGGAAAAGAAAAAGAACCGCAAAAGATATCTTCTTCGTCTTGGTACGACCGGTGCGTACGTGGCTGTCTTTTTGATGATTGCAAGCCTTGCACTTTTGATGCCGTCATATATTATGGCACGCTCTAAAAAGAGTATTGCGGAAACACGCATCGAGAATACGACGGGAATGTCCGCAGAGGAGCGTGCACGCGTAGAAAAGGAAACAGAATTGAGTATTAAGGAGCTTAATAAAAAATTAGAAACTTTTTCTGTAGACACGAAAGCTACTCAGTCGGTTATTCCTCCATCTCAGACGATTAATAAAATTTTAGGACTCAAGGGTACCACAATTAAAGTGCAGGGGATTGTGTACGAGAAAACACCAGATCGAGAACGTTTTGTGATTACGGGGAAGTCGGCACATCGTGACGATCTTGCACGGTTTGTGGACGTACTCAAGAAAGATTTATATTTTACGAAAGTCGAACTTCCTCTCTCGAGTTATGTAAAAAGTACCGATATTAGTTTTTCATTGGTGCTTGAACATATGTTGATACAAAAGAAAAATAAATAATTATGAATGAATTTAAGAAAAATACAGTTCTTTTGGCTGGCGCAATACTTTTGTTTATTGGTGTGGCTAGTGCTTATGGTCTCTCTTTCTATTCAATGAAGGGGAAAATAGAAGGCGCTAACGAGGTTTTGTCGCGCGCTGATGACTTCGAGAATGCACAGGGCGTATTGTCTCGTACTCTTGCGTTTCTAAAGGAATCAGAACTTGGAAGACAAAGGGTTGCTGCGCGGTTTATTAAAGAGCATGAGATTGCGTCATTCGCACAACAGATTGAAGCACTTGGCGCAGAGTCGGGGGTTGCCCTCACCTTAGAATCGCTCGAGCCAGGGATAGATTTCCGTAAAAAGCCGGTGTTGAATTTTCGAATTAAAGCAGAGGGGACGTTTGCAAACGTGATGCGCACCGAGGAGTTGCTGGAGAATTTTCCTGCGCGATTTGATGTTTCGACACTGCGTCTTGTTCGCGTAGAGAGCAATCAAGGAGCATCTGTTTTTGGAACAGGCAAGACGACCCCTCCCAGCCGTGCGCCACAATGGGAACTCAATGCTACTATTTCAGCACTTAATTTTATAAAAGAATAATATGACAAAAAAAGACTGGAACAAAGAAATTAAAAAACTCTTCTCCTCTCCTGGGGTTGATAAGGAAAAGAAGGAATCTGCGCCTTCGCGTGATTGGCGTATTATTGTCCTTGTGTCCGCGATTGTTTTTGTTCTCTCTCTCTCATTTCATGGATACTTGTTTATGAAGGTGAATGACGATAGTCTATTTGCAGTTACGGTAAAAAATGAAGAACCCGTTGCTTTTAATAAGGAAAACTTTGAACGCATTCTTAATATTTTTGACCAACAAGATACAACATTTGAAAAATTAAAGAACGAGCCATTAACAGCCGTTGACCCTTCGCTGTAAGAATAATCATTCTCAAAAAAGTTAATGAGGAAGAGGGGATTTTTTGATGGTGTTGCGAAAAGAGACGTTTCGTTGTAAGTTGTTGTTTGTACGTAACATAAATGCCCTCGTAGTTAAATGGATATAACTGCGGACTTCTAAGCCGTTATTCGAGGTTCGATTCCTCGCGAGGGCACAAAAGCGTAAAAAACCTGCCCTGCGGCAGGTTTTTAGCTTTTGTGAGGCACAGCGATGTTTTGCCGACCCATAAAGAGGCAAAACCGCGAGCCGGGGTCGCGAGCACTTAGTGCGCACAGTGTGTCAAAGACACACGAGCACACTTAGTGACTTGTGACCAAAACAAGAAACAACCCCTTCCAAAAAAGGTGTACTGCTCCTGTAAGGAGAGAGCGGAGCGAGCGCTTGGCCGAGACGAACCTGCGCGCCTTGTGTGAGGAATCGAAAGACGGAGTATGTTTTGTTTAGTAAAACAAAACTACGAGTCGTGGTCACGGAATTTTGTGAGTGACGACGAACAAAATATCTGTGACCGAGACGAACGGGCACCAAAGCGGAATCCAAAGAGCACTAAAGCGCTCTTTGTACTTTGCGCGGGCGCCTCGCTATTTCGTCAGCATACGAAATAGCGAGGCAAATAGCGAATGCGTTGACAGTAGGTATTCAAGGTGCTAGTTTTAGGGCGGGTTACAAGTTCTATAAAAATACAAAGTAGTTGAACAGGAGGAGGTGAGAATATGGGAGACATGCCAAAGAAATGTGAGGAATGCGCATTTTCTTCAGCGAGTCAGCCGGGAGGGTCTTGCTATCATCCTGAAAACGAAAAGTACACATGTGTTGGATTTCGAAGGGATCCCGAAAAAAGATTTTTGTTTTTCAGGACAAAAGAGAAAAGGTGCGGGCGCGTGGCCGTTTATTTTAAGCCAAAGACCCGGGAGACGGTCATGGCGATAAAAAAAATGGAGCGAGATAAGGAGGTCGCACGCTTTCTCGAGGAGGAGAAAAGAAAGGAAGTCGCTTCACGGATCGAAAATGTTTTGACCAGGCGTATAGAAAATGCTTTAAGAGATGCAGGGTATGATATTTGCCTGTGCAATCATGTAACATTTGATTACCGGAACAACGAAGGTACGCGTGTTATCGTCAACGCTCTCTTGGAGGATTTTCATGTTACAAAAAAGGAGCAGAAAATAATTCAACAAAAAGACAAAACCCGATCTCAGGAATGAGGTCGGGTTTTTATTTCGTTGACCTTTTGCGTGAAGCCATGGGACAACTTATTCGGCGATGTTTATCTAGGACCGCCCTAGGGAGCATCGCTTCTTCCATCTTTGATAAAAATGATATACTTTCCTTATGAAGTATTTACTTTCTGGTTCAGTTATTTTGCTTTCAATCTTTTTTACTACCCAAACTACTTTTGCTGAAGGGGGAGTATTCTTACGTACACTAAAAATGGGGATGTCTGGGGAAGATGTGCGTGAGCTCCAGAAGTTTTTAAACACCGATACTGAAACCCGTGTTTCATTATCAGGGGCCGGTTCTCTTGGTAATGAAACAAATTATTTTGGTCCTGCAACGCATCGCGCCCTTGTCCTATTTCAAGAAAAGCATCGCACGGAAATACTCTCACCTTTGGGACTCACACAGGGGACAGGGGTATTTGGGTTAAAGACGCGTGTTTTTTTGTTATCAAAGAATGAGAGAGGTGTTGCACAAAGAGTACCGTATCCACAAACCACCCCTACTTCTTCCTCTGTGACGCCCGCCCAAACAACTACACCTGTTTCACCCGTGAATACTGTTACCTCTGTTGTTTTAACGAACCCAAATTTAAAAAATCTAGAATATGCGATTACCGAGGTAAAAAAGATTGGGGTAAATGAAGGAATGTCCTCTGCGGACCTGGTATCGGTGGAGCAGTCATTGCGAGATGTTGCCGCAACGTCAACCGATCTCACAAAAAAGTTTCTTGAAACTGTGGTTACTTCTAAGGCACAAGCTCAAATTGATGCCTTGAATACCAAGCTGTCTGTAAGACCAGACAGTTTCCTTGGAAAGGCGCTAGTTCGTTTTGGTATTGCAAAAATAGCACACGCGGCTGCTCTTGTGCCGTTTGGTGGCACGGTGGTGTTTGCAGCGCCATGCACGTGTGGTCCTGAGTCATGGCTCGTGATCATTAATCCTCTTCCTCCGTCATACGCAACCGCCTTATCGTATATCCTTGGCACACAGGTATTTCTAACGAACATCACTCCTTCTATCATTCCTCCTCATATTGCACAAAGTTTCCTTGGGGAGTATATACCCGCAGTTCCTTCGTGTAGGATGGTCGCGGGACCTGGATGCGTCGTTGTTCCTACGTGGGGAACGATCTCTCCTCTTGTGGGGTCTTCCCTCTAAATTTATTTTATAAGAAGTTTTGCTGAATACGTTCCTTTGTTCATTATTGTATCGTATCCGACAATAGTAATTTCATTTTCAGAAGAAATACCTCTGATATCTTCGGCAGTAAATGAAAACGAGAAAGGTGTTTGGGTTGAGCGACTAATAAATTTACTGTTCACAAAAAGTTCAGCACTACTAAGTGGGTAGGTGCCAGTTCCGGTAACCATGAGAGTAATTTGTTCTGTTGGGGTATGTGCGATTGAAAGATCACTCCCTGTTACTGAAAGAATAGGTACTGTTCCTGTCGTGTGAAGGTTGTCGTATTCGGTAGGGATGTGGTTTCGTGAGCCTTCGATAATACCTTGTCTCGATGCCCATTCGCGGATTGGTGTTTCCCAGAGAATATATTGTGGGTCACTTGCAGGATTCCCAGGCTTTCCTCCACGAGGATTGTCTTTGTCTATCCAATGTAGAATGGAGTGTGTTTCAGGAACGACAATAATTTTGCGCATTTCAATCGGAGTATTTTCAGTAGCAAGTTTGCCTGAAGCGGTATCAATAACGTATTTTTCACCACCTTGCCATACACCTGCGAGTGGTGCAGGAAGTGCAGTTAAGTCTATAGGGGAGGGATCTATAAATTTCTCTGGCGGATATTTTTTCATCGCCTCTTCCATAATGGCGTGCCATACGAGAGATACTGTGTAGGCTGCTGAATTGCCTTTATTGATAGATGAGTTGTCGTTATTACCTGCCCACATACCTACTGAAATATTTGGTGTGTATCCAACCGTCCATGCGTCACGATAGTCGTTGGTAGTTCCCGTTTTTACCGCAACATCTTTTCCAGGGAAATTGAGTGCAGAATTTGCGCCAAAAGTTGGGGTACGTGCTTCATTATCAGAGAGGATACTGTTAATTGTACGTGCAACTTCACTCGGTAACACCTCGCGCTCCTCTTGTTTGAATTCTTCAATAATATTTCCCTGTTTGTCTTCGATGCGAATGATTGCTTGAGTAGGATTTCTCACACCATCGTTTGCAAAGACGCCATATGCGCTGGTGATATCAATAACTGAAACCTCTCCTCCTCCCAGCACGAGAGAAAGTCCAAGACGAGAAAGGTCGTTCAAACTCGTGATCCCCATATCGTGTGCGGTGCGCACCGTGTCTTTTATTCCTGCAAGATAGAGTACTTTTACCGACGTAATATTGCGTGATTGAGCGAGCGAGCTTCGGAGAGATAAGGGTCCTCGATATCCTCCTTCGTAGTTTTCTGGTGTGTAGCAATCACTCTTTTTAAGACCTGGCGTAACAGGATTTCCTTTTGCGTCACAGCCATCAGTAAAGTTGGTAGGGAGGTCAAAAAGTACCGTTTCTGGGGTATATCCTTCTTTGAAAGCTGTAGCGTACGCAAAAGGTTTAAACGCAGAACCCGGTTGGCGGTTGGGGCGTATGGTGACGTTAAAGTTTCCTTCGTTTTTAACGTCAAAATAATCACGAGATCCCACCATTGCAAGTACGTGACCACTCTTGGGATCAATGGCAACGAGGCCCATATTTTTTGCCCCGTATTCATTCTCCATTTTCTCGGCAAACTTCGAAATTTGGTCTTCAGCTATTTGTTGTAGATCGTAGTCTAAGGTCGTAATAACTTTATACCCACGTTCTTCAACTTCACGCTCGCCGTATTTTTCAGCAAGATATTCCTTGATCCATTCGGTGAAGTGAGGTGCTTTGATACCTCGTGGTTCCTTTGGGAGGAATGTTACTTTTTCTTGCTTTGCCAAGGTGTACTCTTCTTCGGTGATAAATGAAAGCTCGCGCATCCTTTTTAAGATGAAGTCTTTGCGTGCATCAAGTTGCGCGCGGTTGTTACCATATGGGGAAAGGCGTGTCGGCGCATTGGGGAGTGCGGCGAGATATGCAGATTCCGTAAGGGTAAGGTTCTGCGGTTCTTTGCCAAAAAATACTTTACTTGCTTCGCCGATGCCATACACATTACCTCCGTAGGGGATTTCGTTTAAGTATAGTGAGAGAATTTCATCTTTTGAAAATGCACGCTCAAGTTTAAAAGAGAGAATAATTTCCTTTACTTTACGCGTAATGCGTTTCTCGTCAGTGAGGAGCGTTTTTTTAATTACCTGCTGGGTGATTGTTGAACCTCCTTGACCGATAACGCCCTGTATAAGGCGTAGGTTCACCAGAACAGCGCGGAGAATTGATTTTGGTTCAATGCCACTGTGCTCATAAAATCGTGCATCCTCGGCGGCGATAGTTGCTTCTTTGAGCTTTGGAGAGATGGTATCAAAAGGGACAAGGGTGCGTTTTACATTTTCGTGCACGTCATAAAGGAGAATCTCGCCCGTACGGTCATAGATTTTTGTTGATTCAGCAACTTTGCGGTCTGCGAAATTATTAAAATCAGGAAGTTTTATGAACGAAGCCCACAAAATGAGCATTCCTGCACTCAAGAAGCCAAGCGCAATAACAAAAAGAGCCCCTGTTTCAAGAGATTTTAGCCATGAATGTATCTTACGAATTGATTTTTTTTGATGTGTCATATGAAATATCACGTATTATATCACAAAGGATTATGATTATGTGTCAAGTTGTATAATGTGTTACCATAGAACTAACTTATGACAACGGCAGAAAAAATTGAAGAAATATTGACTCGCGGTGTCTCTGAGGTGATCCATAAGGATATCCTTACCAAAAAACTCCTCGAAGGGCAACCCCTCCGTATAAAATTTGGTACCGACCCTACAAGTCCAAACATCCATCTTGGTCGTGCGACCGTATTATGGAAATTACGTGATCTCCAAGAGCTTGGACACACCATCGTTTTTATTATTGGAGATTTTACGGGCGTGATCGGTGATACTTCTGACAAAGACAGCGAACGCCCGATGCTTTCTCGAGAGGTTGTAGAACACAATTTGACCACATACTTTGAACAGGCAGGAAAGATCCTTGATATGAGTAAGGTTGAAACGCATCGCAATACCGAATGGCTTGAAAAACTCGGGTATCGTGAAATAGGAGAACACGCGGATATTTTTTCTCTTTCGGATTTTATTGCACGAGATAACATCAAGCGTCGTCTTGGTGCGGGGAAGCGCGTGTCACTTCGCGAGCTTTTGTATCCTCTTATGCAAGGGTATGACAGTGTTGCTATAAAGGCAGATGTGGAGATTGGGGGAACAGATCAGAAATTCAATATTTTGGCGGGACGCAAATTCCAAGAACATTTTGGTCTCCCACCACAAAATATTATGACCCTCAATTTGATCGAAGGTCTCGATGGACGCAAAATGAGTTCAAGCTGGGGAAACTCGATCAACCTTATGGATGGTGCAAATGATATGTTTGGTAAGGTGATGAGTTTGCGTGATGAACTTATCGTAAAATATTTTGTACATGCAACACGTGTGCCTATGGAGCAGATTGCCCGTATTGAAGAAGGACTTAAAAAAGGGGACAATCCTCGCGATGCAAAGATTCTTCTTGCGGAGGAGATCGTTACGCTCTATCACGGTCGCGATGAGGCTGTTCGCGCGCGTGAAGCATTTATCGATACGTTTCAAAAGAAAGAGATTCCTGATGATGTGTTAGAAATTCCCGTGTCTCTAGATATGATGATGGCCGATGTGCTCATTGCTGAAAAATTGGTGAGCTCAAAGACTGAATGGCGTACGCTTGTTGAAGAGGGGGCGGTTAAAAAACTTACCAAGGA
>MHUV01000004.1:16789-59541 GCA_001823545.1 Candidatus Yonathbacteria bacterium RIFCSPLOWO2_01_FULL_43_27 | reverse complement strand
TGGGCGCGCGCTTTGTTGTAATCCTATACGAGATATTAATGGTTCACGAAATCTATTATTCGTCGAGTCCGCGTGCTCCACTAAAAGAAAGGGCTGAAAACTCTTCATCAGCACCTAATCCATCAACTTCTTCATCGCCAATATCGATACCATCATCATCAATTATGTCCTCCTCTCCACCACCAAACACTTCCTCTTCATCTATGTTTTTTTCTTCATCTAACATAAGCTCATGTTCTTTATTTATTCCTATTAAAATACCCACCATCTAAGGATTTCATAGTTGTATCAAAAAGTTTTTTATCATGCAATATCTTTTCAATAAAGCTGTGGAAAAGTCGAGCGTGCGTTACATTAGCGAATATAGGCAAAGTGTGTAATCCCTATGGCAATAGCGTCTATTTCGTCATCTTGGGTAATATTTTGGGCCTCTGGAACGATTTTTCGCACCATCGTAGATACTTGATCTTTTGTTGCTTTTCCGTAGCCCGTGGTTGCCGTTTTAACCTGAAGCGGAGTGTATTCGTAAGCAGAAAGACCGCTCAAGCGTGACTGGTAAAGGATGGCGCCCCGCACCTCGGCGACGCGCATCGCAGTTTTTTGGTTGTTTGAAATGAAGAGATTCTCGATGGCGAGTGCCTCTGGTTTATATTCTGCTATTACCCGAGCAACTTCACGCCCCACGAGCTCGAGGCGCTCTATAAAAAGGAGGTCAGATTTAGTTTTAAAACACTCAGAAAAAATGAGTGTTTCCTTTTTTTGTTTTTCTAGTATGGCAATACCGAGACGTTCGTACCCTGGGTCAATAGAGATAATACGCATATGAACTATAGTAGCATAATACCTCTTCCTTCGTTTTACTCCGCGTTCGTGTAGACTTCTTGGATATCGTCGTGTTCATCGAGCTCCTCGAGAATTTCAGAAAGTACCTGTTCGTCTTCTGGAGAGAGGGGGATGGTGGTGGTTGGTTCGTATCCTTCATGAGTATGCGTGAACGCCCATACCGCAGCACCTTGTCCTGCGAGAGAAAGCCCCCGCTTAGAAAGAATATGTTTAATTTCCGCAACCGTGCGATTTTTATTGTCGGTAAGTCCTTCTAGGAGAAGCGCGCATCCACCGGGGCCGTATGCTTCAAAAAGTACCGGCTCCATAGAACCTGCGTCGCTCCCCATTCCTTTTTTTACCGCGCGATCAATAGCATCGGCAGTCATATTTTCTTTTTGCGCGCGTTCGATTACCACGCGAAGTCCTGGGGAAGAGGTGTCACCGAGAGCTTTCTTTGATTCGACCGTAATAAGGCGAGAGAATTTTCCAAAGATTTTGCTCTTCTTGCTGTCCGTCGCAGCTTTTTTGTGTTTGATCTGAGCCCATTTATTATGTCCTGACATACGTTCACACGATATCAATCTGATATAAAAAGTCAAACAATACAGTTATAGAGAATATTTACTAAAGAATTGCCACATTAATTCATTCGCCGAGATTGTGTTGCTGGTGTTTCCCATAACACGTATATAGTCTTTACATTTTTTACTATCAGCATCTTCACAAACGATACCATGATTACCTCCCGGCCATGCATGCCCCATATTGCCAACAGAACAAAAGGCTACTTCGCGGTCTTGCCCGTTTCCATAGGAAATACAACGAGCAGTATCTTTTTCAAGAACAAGTTTCGGTGCTTCTGATATGTTGTTTATTTTTACCCATTTTTCTATAAAATTTGGAACCGACTCGCATGCGTAGGTGGTGTCTGCCGTGCTCACTCCGATAAGGGTCTCAAAATATTTTTGAAGACACCCTCCACAAAGACCACCATTGTACGAAGCGCAGATGTCCTCGGTTCCGTGAAAATGAATCGTTGGCACTGGTCGTGAAAGTGGGCAGGTCGTAAAGGCTCCTTGCGACGCAACGGGAGCAATTGCAGTTATTTTATTGGACAGTTCACACGCAAGTTTGTAGGACATCTGCGCACCATTTGATATTCCCGTAGCATATACTCTTGCTTCGTCGATATTGTATTTTGTTTTTACATCATCAATAACTGCAGAAATATATCCTACGTCGTCAACGGTTATTATTTTTTTAATCATTCCCGTGTCCCAGCTCCCTAGGGATTTTCCCAGCACTTTTTGTAACGTGCCTTCAGGATATACCACGATGAACCCATACTTATCTGAGGTTTCATTCATTCCTGTCATATCTGCCATGCTGTCGATGTTTCCACCACCGCCATGAAGATTGAGTATCACAGGAGTTTTTTTGTTCTCGTCGTATGTTGTCGGTATGTGAACTCGGTATCTTCGTTCGGTGTTGTTGTGGATAATAGAAAAGTATTGATCAAGAGAATCAGTTTTCTTCGTATGAGATGATTGGTAAAACTTAATACCAACAAACGTAAACACAATGACTAAAAGAAGGAGAAATATTTTTTTCATATGAGGTAAGAATATCACAGAGTATTCTTTAAAAGAATATATCATCGCTCCGCAATTCGGATATGGTAAAAATCAAGTTCAGATAAAAATTGAGCCCCTCGCAGAATTGCGTTCTGTGAGGGGCTCGGGTACGTTACGGATGGAAATCGTCCTCATAGGTTGTCTCGAACTTCGGTTGCTCGGTCACGAGACGAATATCAATATGAGTGTTGAAAGTCGAAGCCATTTCCTCGCCCAATTGTTTGAGCAATTCGACATGCTTGCGACCATAAACCTCTAAAACCCACCTCGTTTCACTGGCACCCCTCCCTTCGAACCATATCGTTCCGATAAACGCCCGCAGGGGCTCTCGTGTGAGGAGGCCTAACAGGTATTTCTGCGGTTTGGCCTCCGGATCCTTGCGCAGGATACCAATCACGCGGCCCTCGACCAACGAGTAATTTGCAGAGCCGGTACACGAAGAGAGAACGAAGTCCCTCAATAGAAGAAACTTTCCAACTTTGATCGAATAGGGCTCCTTGTAGTCAACAGATTCCATCTTTTCCATTGGCAACTCCTTTTCTTTTAGAGTATTGTTTATTTGAATCAATCTATATATCTGGTGCTATTCTACAGTACTAAATATACTATGTCAAGTGTGATGAAAAACTAAAAACTTGCCGCAGGGCACCCCTTTGATCTTTTGTGGTCACAGATAATTTTCTCGCCGACGCTCAAAAATTTCCGCGGTCACAGGTATTTTTCTGCTGAAAAATCCCGCGACCCCTCCTCGCGCCGTCGCGCTCCGTCCTTGCGGTGCTCCACGTATTCGCACCTCACCCGACTCGTGGTTTTGTGTGCTAAGTTGCTTTCTGGTGGAGCTTGCCTTGTTTGTGGTCAGGAATAATTTTTTGTCGTCACAAAAAATTTTCACGACCCTGGCTCGTGGTTTTGCGAGCTCGCAAAACATCACTGCGCCTCGCACAACTAAAAAACAGCGCGCAGGACACCCTTTTGATCTTTTGTGGTCACAGATAATTTTCTCGCCGACGCTCAAAAATTTCCGCGACCCCGACTCGCGATTTTGCGTGCTCGCAAAATATCGCTCCGTCTCGCACAAAGCGAAAAGAGCACCGCAGGGTGCTCTTTTGAAATTCCGCTTTGTGCGCCCGGTTGGAATCGAACCAACGACCGTCTCCTTAAAAGGGAGCTGCTCTACCGACTGAGCTACGGGCGCTTACTTTTTTACGTTTAACAAAAGGATACTACCATAAAATATCCTTTTTAGAAACCCTGCAGAGCCTCGTTTGTTTTTATAGTGGAAAATCAAACGCAAACGAGCCAGGCCCCAGAAAGACGAGTGAGTAGGAAACAAGTGCAAGAAGAATATAGAATTCCACGGTGTTGTAGGGAAGCACGTCAGGGCGACGCCACTTGATAAGGGTGGCGAGTACCATAAGTGTTCCGGTAATGAGTGCCATTATTTGAGTGAATAACCCAATCGTGAGAAAAATGCCAGCGATAAGTTCAAGGCCGGTAACGATCGAGAAAAATACAATTGCAGGACGAAGAGAGAGCTTATCGAAAAAAGCGATACGCATTGCGCGTTCACGAAATAGTTTCCCGTAGGCAAAAAAAATAAAAATAATACCAAGCGTAACGCGGAGCACGGTGATTGCAAGAAAGCTGTAATCAAATAATTGAGGAAAAACACTGAGCATACATAAAGTATAGCGAAATAAAACAGGAAAGTCTACGTGTCGATGGTTTGTAGCGTTGGTTTTAAAATTTACCGACCGAGATGTTTGAGTGCGTGCTTAATGCGTGCACTCGGACCTTTGATTTCAGGGGATACATTTTTGAGTGCCTCTCGTGCGTCACGCTCGGAAAATCCTAGCGCCACAAGTCCTTCAATAGCATCATGTTCTTCATCAAGTTTACCACCATATATTTCACTGCCAGCACCGCCAAGCTTGTCGCGGAGTTCAAGGATTATTTTTTGTGCATTTTTTGCACCAATACCAGAAACTTTGGTAAGAGCAACGGCATTACCATTTGAAATTGCTTCTTTGAGACTAGCTACCGAAGCAATGTTGAGAATACCAAGTCCACTTTTTGGCCCAATACCCGATACACTAATAAGTAGTTCAAAGAAATCGAGTTCTTCTTTGTGTAAAAAGCCATAAAGGTCAAACACGTCTTCTCGGACGACCGTATGTATCCAAAGGGATATTTTTTTGGACACTTCTTTTTCGAGAGTATGCAACGTGTTGAGAGAGGTACGTACTTTGTACCCTACACCATTAACATCAATCACCACGAAGTGGTCGTTGGTAAAAAAAAGGGTACCTGAAAGGTGGGCGATCATACTTCTATCATACACGTCCTGTTAATTTTTTGCACTTTTGTGTGGTATGCTAAAAAAAGAATGACAGGGAAGTGTGGATAACGTTCTCCTTCTTTTCTCTAAAACACGATATACTAATGCTAATTAATTTAATCATTATTACATATATCGCCATGTCCATTAAGCACCTCGTGTATATACTTTCTCTTGTTCTCCTTTTTATCATTCCCAGCTTCTCCTCCGCAGCGACCGAATCCATCCGTATTATCCGCCAAGATTGTACGGGGTACTCCAACTGTTACACCTCACTTTCTGCGTGGGAAGCTGCAGAAAACCGAAACCTTACTGTTACTAATGAAATTGCGGTAGCGAGGATTGAGGGTACGTGGACAAATCCCGATACCACGGCTGTAACGATTGATGGCTGGACGACCGATGCAACGAGGTACATCAGGATCTATACCGCACCTGAAGCGAGACATGTCGGGGTTTGGAGTGATGCGAAATATCGTTTGTCAAATTCCGGAAGGGCTATCTATAATGTTGAGCCTTATGTAAAAATCGACGGAATACAAATTGACAATAAGACCTCAACATCACAAGGCATACTTTCATATCAAAGCGGGGTGGAAATATCAAATTCCATAATTAAAAATAGCAGCATCGGCCTCTACCTTTCAGGGGATAATGTCAAAGTCAAAAATTGCCTTATCTATGATTCCAGTTTCGGCATACGCTTCACCGGAACTAATGGTTTTTTTTATAATTGCACTTACGCGAATAACGCAACGGCAGTATATTTGGATGCAAAATTTTCAACCTTAAAAAACTCTATTTTTACCAACAATACGACTGACATATCTAACTCCGGTTTTGGTGTTTCTCAAACAACTTACTCTGCAACCAATCTTGGTCAGTCCATCTCTGGGATTCCTGCAGATCAGAGTAATAAATTCAATCAGACTTTCGTCTTTTTAAACTCTGTAAATAAAGATTTTCACCTTTCAAACACTGATAATTCAGCTAAAGATCAAGGAGTAGACTTATCAGCTGATCCAAATTTTTCATTTTCTAACGATATTGACGGACAAAATAGGACAAACCCATGGGATATGGGGTCAGACGAAATAATTAAAATCACCAGCATTCCCGAGACGAATCCATACAGCGGACCACAAACAGCCATAATTTCATCCGACACTGAAACAATCACAGCTACACTCTCAACCGTACAAAAAAAGTCTATCCCTGTAACAACAAAGTTTTTTTACGTTAACCCGTCTGCTTCTGGGAAAAACGATGGCTCAGACTGGGTAAATGCCTTTACTGATTTGCCGGCTTCTTTAACGAGAAATACCCTTTATTATTTAGCTGACGGAAAATATGCCAGCCACAAATTCAGTGACGCCGGAACCGGTTGGATCTATATCAAGAAAGCGATTCCATCTGATCATGGCGTAAATACGGGCTGGACGAATTCTATGGGCGACGGCGCTGCTGTACTTGAGCCGATCTCATTCACAACCGGTAATTATGAAATAGATGGCCAGGTTGGCGGCGGCCCGAATAGCTTCACGTCCGGTCATGGCATCAAAATTACAAGTGATTCCGACAAAGCAAAGGCGGTAAATATCTTGAATCCTGTTTCCAATCTAGTCTTCGACCATATCGAAATGACACTTGGCTTTAAGCCCGGATACATCGGACAAGACATCGTTTACGGAGTTAAAGGCGGAAGCGATTGGATATTCAAGAATTCATACCTGCACCATTCCTCAAGGACAATCCTATATACTATGAATGTTTCAAATATCCTGATTGAAAACTGCCAACTGGAAAGAAACGGACAAAACCAGGCGCAACATTCGGAAATCTGGTCAGCTCGCGATACTCATAATGTGGTCATAAAAAACAATATCATAAAAGATTACGTCAGTACCGGCGGGATCATCATGGGAAGGGCAAAAAATTGGGACATCTACGGAAACATTTTCACCTGGTCGAAGGATTTCGGCACGACCGCATATGATGGCGCAATCGGCAGCTGGGATTCAGCCGACACCTACTACGCAGATGACATCAATATCTATAACAACTCCTTCATCAACCTTACTAATGGCGGCTCCGGAAGGATATTTACGATCTATAAAAAAATCAGCAACGTGAATGCCTATAATAATTTATGGCACAACAGTCCGTCGGCTAAATTCGGCAATGACGTAACTCATGATTATAATCTGTTCAAAGGATCCGGCGAAGATAAGATTACGGAAACAAATAAGGAAATCGCAACGGGCACCATTCTTTCCGGTTACCATCTTCTTGTACCCACTAAGGCCGGCTATAGCCTTGGAAATAATTACGACAAGGATATGTTTGGCAAAACAAGAGGATTTGATAATAATTGGGATAAGGGGGCCATTGAATTTGACAATAAGCAAACTTCAAAAATATTAAACCCGACTCCCCTCGAAAAAGTATCTGATAATACCGCTCAACCGCAAGCAGAAGCCACGAATCACACTAGTCCATCCTCTCCCCCTAGCAGTAATTCTTCTTATTCAGGCGGATCCTTGCTCTCCGCCTACGATAAGGCACCCAACTACACTTCAACCCTCGGTCTCTCGGTTACTCCCCAAGCATCCCTCGCCCAAACCAATGTGTCCTACACCATCATTGAAGCAGGCTGTACCGAAACCACGACCTACTCTACGATCACAGGGAAACCTTGTACTAAAGTACCGAATGCCTCCCATCCGTCCTACATCTTCTCCTCTGATAGTGCCATCACCTACGGTATGCGTGACAGTACCGATGTCCGTGAACTCCAAAAGATCCTCCAAATCGAAGGATTCCTCCCCCTCACATCTCCTGTCGATGGTGCCTTTGGCCCCGGTACCAAGTCCGCTATCATCGCCTTCCAGAAGAAGTATGCTATTACCCCTGCACAAGGTACCGTAGGCCCTCTTACGAAAACCAAACTGAACCAACTCTACGGTTCCACTACCATCTCTACCACTTTCTATCGTAACCTCACCATTGGTTCTAAAGGTGACGATGTAAAGAAACTCCAACAGTTACTCAATGCAGATATTGAAACCCGTATTGCATCCTCTGGCGCTGGTTCTCCGGGCAATGAAACCACCTACTTCGGCCCAGGAACTAGATCTGCCGTTATCAAGTACCAACAAAAGTATCACATTACTCCTGCATCGGGATATGTGGGGCCACTCACGCGTACGAAGCTAGAAGGGAAGTAATTGTGTATTGTCATGAGAAATGGTACCCTTTTGCTATGAGCGGAACTGACGATTACATTCTTATTACAAGTTCTCAAAATTCTGATGATGATACTTCAGGTGTTGATGGAGTTGTGTTTGATGAAAAAGAACTCAGTGATGCATCTCGTGCCACAATGCAGAAACAAGGTATTTTCCTAGAGAAAGACACTGAAGCACCCCTCTATGCTAAGCCCCTCAAAGATTTTTCAAAAGAAATTTACGAACAGAGCGGTATTGAAATATTGAACCCGGAAGAGGGAGATAAGGATTTTTAAGATATTTGCGTGTTTTGTTGAAAAATAAGGTGTTTTAGATGTGTTTCAGGGGTGGGTCTTGCATTTTTTGCCAAGATATGATAAAGTATGTCTAATGATATCAACAAAGCAAAAACAGAATATTATCAAGAAAGTGCAGATCCACAGCAAGGATACGGGATCTCCTGAGGCGCAGGTCGCTTTGCTTTCAAAGCGTATTGATGACCTTACTGCACACTTGAAGAAAAACCAGAAAGATAACCATTCTCGTCGTGGTCTTTTGCAGATGGTTGCTGACCGTCGCGCGCATTTGAATTACCTCAAGCGCAAAAACAGAGATCGTTACGATGTCGTAGCAAAAAAGGTAGGAGCAAAATAATCCTTACCACCTCTTATGGCAATAATCAAACAAAAGGAACAGCGTGTAGCGATGCTCATCGATACACAGAACCTTTATCATAGCGCTCGCAATCTTTATGGTGCGAAGGTTAATTTTGGTGCAATTCTTAAAGAAGCAGTATCTGGACGACATCTTGTACGTGCCATTGCATATGTTATTACGACAGAAGCAGAAGACGAGAAAAGTTTCTTTGAAGCACTCAATAGTTTAGGTATAGAAACCAAGACAAAAGATATTCAAATCTTTTTCGGCGGTGCGAAAAAAGCTGATTGGGATGTTGGTCTTGCGGTAGATGCTGTCCGTCTCGCGCCAAAAGTGGACGCCATTATTCTTGCATCAGGAGACGGAGATTTTGTTCCCCTCGTAGAGTATTTGAAATTTATGGGGACACAGGTTGAGGTGATCACGTTTGGTCGCTCAGCATCAGGACGTCTTCGTGAGGTAGCTGACGACTTTATAGATATGAGTGAAGATTCACGTAAATACCTTTTAGGAGGAGCGCGAGAAAGGAGTAACGGTAATAATAGAACGTACCGTCGTGGACGTAATAAAGTAGACAGGAATAAAGAAACCCCACCTAAAAATTAATTTTTAATATACACAAAAAACATCTTCAAAAAACGAAGGTGTTTTTTTAAATGTTTGTGTTGGTGTTATTAGCGACGTAGAGCGAGTGAAATGAGAAAGTAATCTTTCTCATTTCCGCCTAGCCCGCTGACAGCAGTCGGCCAGGGAGCCGAGGTGAGAAGCGAATACATGGAGCTTCGCAAGACCGGAGCGCGAGCTACTCCGTGCGTTCGCACGAACGCTCTAGGACGGCGCGAGGTGGGGTAGCGGGCTTTTTCAGCGGAAAAAGACCCGTGACAACGAAGTGAACAACATTTTGTCCGGGGCTTGCCCCGGGGTAGATACCGCTTTTATCAACAAGACGTGCGTGCAGAGGAAAGGAATACGCGGTATAATAATTTTAATAAACCTTACAAGGGAATATTGACATACTCATTTTTTAGCGAAACATATTTACTGTACCATGAATATAATAATTCCTCCTTCTCCGTCTCGCAGTTTACAAACTAATGTTTCAGGAAGTACTCCCGAGATGCGAGCCACCCATACCATGAAAGACGACATTGCTCTTTTTGAAGAGCAAAAGAAAAATGGTAGTTCCCGAGTATCCTTACGAGAGCAAAAGAAAAAAGAATTAATCCGTAGCTACTCATTCTGGCAGAGAATTACAGGGAAAGCATCTGCTGAAGCGGGAAAACTTATAGAAGAAGAAGAGCGTATTGGGCGCGAGTTGGCGGTACGTGCAAAAGAGGAAGAGGAAATGGCGCGGATGGTTGAGCAAGCAAAAAAAGCAAAAGAACTTCAGATAGTTGAGCAAAAAAAGAGAGAGGAAGCAGAGAAGCAAAAAGAAAAGGAGTCAGCAGATGAGCGCGCTAAGGAGGCACAAGCTATTGAGGACGAAGCACGTCGAGAAGCAGAACAGGTTGCGGCAATACGAGAAAAAGCGCGCCGTGAAGCTGAAGAACGAAAAGCAAAAACACTGAATGCTACAGAAAGTCCCGAAATCATTGAAGCCAGAGAACGCGTACGACAGAAAACACTCACGCGTTCCGAAGAGGTCGTTGCGCTTCAAAAAAAGGAATTAAGCGAAGTTTCTGCAAAAGCTGCTGAGATTATTGCTGAAAAAGAGCGCGCGCTTTCAGAAATACCAAAAATTATTGAACGAGAAGAGCGTGCCCTTGCTGAAGCTCGTAGGCAAGAAGCAGAAAAGAAAAGAGTGCAAGCCGAAGCAGAGGCTCAGGCTGCGCATGTCACAGCCCTCAAAGAAAAAAAAGATGCAGAAATGGCAGAAGTGGTTGCGCAAAAAGAAAAGAAGGAAGCAGAGGTCGCAGAATCTACAGCCGTAAGAGAAAAGAAAGAAGCAGATCAGGCGATAATAAACGAAGAAAAAGAAAAACAGACAGCGGATGAACGTGTGCGTATGGCGGTCGCAACTGCTGAAAAAGAAGTCGCAGAGGCGCTCAAAAAAGCACGCGCAGATGCTGTCGCCCTCGTTGAAGAACAGGAAAAAGCACTTGCTGAAAAAACAGCGACACAATAAGTAGGTAAATTGATTGAGGTAACATAGTACTATGGAAATACCAAATACTCCCCCTAATGCATCACTCGTCCCACCTTCGCGTACCGCAGGTACTTTTCCTCGTGAAATTAATATACCTCAAGAAGGAAATACTCCGTTCGCGCAACCTATGCGTACGATGAAAAGTGATATGGCGCGTGCGATTGAAGAGAAAAATGAATCACTTGTTTCTATTGCACTTGCTGAACAGAGAAAAAAAGCTGCACAAGTAGAAGCACAACGCATGCAGGAAAAAGAAAAAGCCTCTGTACAAGATGCGTCTCCCGTTGCCCCTCGACCACACGGACGATTGTTTCTTGTGGTAGTGCTTGCGGTTCTTGTCGGTGCTGTTGGTACTCTTGGGGTGTTGTTTGTTCGCGTCCTTCCTTCTCTCAAGATACAGATTCCAGATATCAGTCTTCCTAATTTTGGAGGACCGGATAATCTTCCAACAGCTGATAATCTTTCTCCTGTATCAGTGCCGATTATCCTTACCCCTTCTCTTATCCCCGCGCAAGCTGAAAAGAAGATTGATATTACAGGGAAATCAGCTGAGCTCATTTTTGCTGAGATTATTGATGAGCACAGCCTCGGTGCAGAAAAGGGGATGGTTAAAAATATTTATTTTACAGAAGAAGTTAAAGGAGCAGAGGGGGATATGATTTCTCAAACAATCTCTTCCCGTCGACTTCTCGGACTCTTGGATTTTCGTGTCCCCGAAATGCTTACGAGGGCACTTGAAGATGATTTTATGGTTGGATTTTTAGGTGAAGAAAATGCAACTACGCCATTTCTCGTGCTTAAAGTTTCAACGTATGATGGTGGTCTTGCGGGTATTCTCTTATGGGAAAAGAAATTACCATATTTTTTCGATATGGTGTTTGGTAGAATGACATCAGCTACTTCCTCACCACAAATTGTATTTCGTGATGCCATAATAGTAGGGCGTGATGCACGTGTGGGGGAAATTGGCTCAGTGAAAGGTATTTCGTATGTGTTTGTTGATGAAAACACCCTGTTAATTGCCGGTTCGCAGAGTGCACTTGAAGAAATTTTTATGAAAACCAAGGGCGGCTCGCAATAGGGCATTTCTTGTTTTTTGAACAGACATACGTTAAAATGATTCCTATGACAACTATACATACCACCGAATTTAAAGATTTATTACTTGATGAAAAAGCCCGTATTGAAGGGGAAATGACGGGCATTGCGCATAAAAATCCCGAGATTGCGGGAGACTGGGAGCCTTCAGCGCCAGACCTTAACAACCCAACCGCAGATTCTAATGATGTAGCTGATAGCATGGAAACATTTGAAGAAAATGCTTCTATTGAAGTAGAACTTGAAGCACGTCTCCTTGAGATAAACGCAGCACTTGCGCGTATTGAAACTGGTACGTATGGCGTGTGTCGTATTTGTAAAAATCCTATCGAAGAAGCACGTCTTCGTGCAAATCCAGCTGCACCAACCTGTATCGAACATCGCGAAGGATAGTTTTTTGTAGAGTGTGGTGTCCGACAGAAGTCTATTCTCCACATGCAATTTTCTAAAATTTTCTCGGCGCAAATCGTCGGACTAACTACACACATTATTGATGTAGAAGCGGATCTTTCGCGGGGACTTCATAATTTTTCTCTCATAGGGTTACCCTCTGCGTCAGTAGATGAGTCGCGTGATCGGGTGAGTGCCGCGATTAAAAATTCTGGGTTCACGTCTCCCAAACAAAAAAATCAGAAAATTGTGGTGTCGCTCGCGCCAGCTGAACTTAAAAAAGAAGGATCACATTATGACCTTGCTATCGCACTTGCGTATTTGATGGCGGGTGGAGAGGCGCGCTTTGATCCTAAAGGTAAACTATTTCTTGGAGAACTTTCTCTTGATGGGGTAGTGCGTCCTATTCGAGGAGTACTTTTATATGCACAGGTAGCACAGCGAGAAGGGTTTAGTGAGATCTTTGTTCCTGAGGAGAATGCACGTGAAGCGGCGCTTGTTTCAGGGGTCACGGTGTATGGCGTGCATACACTCGCAGAAATTATCGACCATCTTGATACTAAAACGTCAACCGTATTGCTTTCATGTGCGCGTGGTGAGATTGCCCCAATAGGCGAGACGGTTTCTGAGTTTGATATTTCTCATATTAAAGGACAAGAGTTTGCTAAACGAGCTCTTGAGATTTCTGCAGCGGGAAAACACAACCTTGCAATGTGGGGGCCACCAGGCACAGGCAAGACGATGCTTGCGCAAGCTTTTACTAATCTTCTTCCCGATCTGTGCGAAAAAGAAAAACTTGAAGTTACGAGCATTCATTCAGTTTCAGGGATACTTCGTGAGGAAGTGGTTACGCGCCCACCTTTGCGTGCACCTCATCATACGGCATCGTACCCGTCGGTTATTGGCGGGGGAGCTACCCCAAAGCCAGGCGAAATTACCCTTGCACATCGCGGAGTATTATTCCTCGACGAATTTCCTGAGTTTGATCGAAGGGTGATTGAGTCTCTGCGCGAACCTATTGAAGAAGGGCATATCCGCATAGCGCGAAGCAAAGGGTATGAGAATTTTCCCGCACGCTTTATTCTTGTCGCAGCAATGAATCCGTGCCCGTGTGGTAAACATGGAAGCGAAGAGCGTTGTGTTTGTATGCCTGCAGTACTTGCCTCATACCAGCGCAAACTTTCTGGTCCTATTGTCGATCGTATTGATTTGTGGGTAAAAGTTTCTAAAATGAGTCACGACAAACTCTCTGAAGAAAGGAAGGGAGAGACGAGTGAGATAGTTCGTAACCGTATTGCTATGGCGCGCGAAGTACAGGAAGCGCGATTCCAAGAACACCCACGTAGCATCACGACCAACAATGAAATGCGTGCTGAGGATGTGGAAAAATATATTGTACTTACACCGCAACTTCGCGCACTCTTTAATTCATCTGCCGAGCGCCTAAAACTTTCTCCGCGCGCGTACCATAAGGTTCTCAAAGTTGCACGTACTATTGCAGACCTTGAACATTCTGAAGCGTTAGCTGAACAGCACCTTATGGAAGCACTTTCGTATCGTCCAACAGAGTTGAGGTAAGGAATGTTCAAAATAAAATGACCCTGTCTATAAGAGACAGGGTCATTTGTGGACATGTTGAGGATTATCCAGCTGCGCATCCGCAAAAATGTTCGTCGCATTTATCACATTTGCGACAGCTGCCTCGTGTGATTATGTTTCCGCCGCACCCTCCGTGTACTCCGCCAGTAATGGTCCACCCGTCTTTACCACGAAAAGAACATCCTTCCTTATGGTCCGGGTAGGAACCATCGCATTCAGTGCATACTGTCTTTTTGACCCAAACTGTTTTGTTGTCCTTGGACATTTTATACCTCCTCCTATCAAGTGATAGATTTTTGAAATTCTAGTCTATGTAGATACTACACATAAAAAAACAAATAGTAAATATGTTGCGCAGGGAATAAACAGTGGTATTATTATGGTATGGAACAAATATTATTACAAAACATATGGGTGCTCGTGGCGCTTGCGATATGGACACTTCCGTGGAAAGGGTATGCGCTATGGAAGTCTGCACGCCGTGGTGAAAAATGGTGGTTTGTTGCGCTCCTTCTCGTAAACTTATTCGCGATCCTTGAAATCGTCTATATTTTCTTCTTTAGTAAAAAGGAGATATCTCACGAGAAATAGTGTTTTACTCCTCTTTTTTTAATTCATTTAATATCTCATTACTGTTGAGGTATCGGTAGAAAAGTGCCACGACAATAATCGCAATGGCGATAGGGATGAGCGCGTAGAGGCCAAATACTTTAAACGTTCCTCCAAAAAAATAACCGAGGGCGATAAAGCCGAGTGCCCAGATAAATGATGCAATAAACATAAGCAATGCGAAAAAACCACGGTGCATTTTGCCAAGCCCTGCAGGAATAGGAACGAATACTTTAATTGCGGGGAGTAATTTACCAATAAAAATAAACCACGCACCTTTTTTCTGGAATGCCATTTCTACTTTCTCAAGTTCTCTTGAGGGAAACAGTTTTAATTTTATGATAAAGGATTTACCGTATTTCCGGGCAAGTTCGTAAAGGATGATGTTGCCCACCGTGTTGCCAAGTGCTCCAGCTAAAAGCACGGGGATGAGTAAAAGTTTTTCTTGTGCAATAAAGTATCCGGTAACAACGTAGAGTACCTGACTAGAAGGGAATGAAAGCGCCCCATTTGCTACCATAAGCGCAAAAATACCGAAATATCCGGCAACGGTAATAATCATTTCGATGTTGATATCTGTTGGCATATGGTGAGAAAAGTGTTTCCGTGAGTGCTATTATATATAGTACCATAATGCCCGCTTCTTTATTGCTACAGGTTCAGAAAAAATATATTCAATGGTTAGTGCTTGGTGCTCTTCTCCTTGCAAATTTGTTCATTTGGGGAATCGAGATACGGAGCGATCGGCGTGGCGAACTCACGGTGTCTTTTTTAGATGTAGGACAGGGTGATGCTATTTATATAGAAGCGCCGAATGGTAATCAGGTTCTTATCGATGGTGGGCGAGGTCGACAAACACTTCGTGCGCTCGGTCGCGTTATGCCGTTTTGGGATCGTTCACTCGACCTCGTTATTGCAACGCATCCTGATCAGGATCATACCGGAGGACTTCCCGACGTTCTTTCTCGTATGCAGATAGATGGTGTCGTAACCACAGAAAATACTTCTGCGACGGGTGTATATGAGGCATTTGAAAATGAAATACAGAAGGAAGGTGCTACGCGTGTTCTTGCGCGTAGTGGGGAACGCATCATTCTCGATACTGGTGTTGTTCTTGAAATCCTTTCTCCTGATAGAAATGTTGTCGGGTGGGAAACAAACACAGCTTCAATCGTTGCAAAACTTTCCTACGGCACCAAATCTTTCTTGTTTACTGGTGATGCGCCACAGGAGATAGAAAAATACATCATCAGTAAACATATTAATATAGAATCAGGTTCACCTATGATGGCATCGACGGTTCTTAAACTTGGACATCATGGTTCTCGCACATCGACTTCACGTATGTTTCTTTCTGCTGTAAATCCTTCTTATGCGATCATTTCTGCTGGTAAGGAAAATCCCTACGGCCATCCTCATAAGGAGGTGGTGAACCTTCTTGATGAATTTAATATTCCTTCTTTTAGTACTGCCGAACGCGGCACGATAACATTTGTTACTGATGGAGAGGATATAAGCGTGAAAAACGAAAGATAACCTTTATTATGGGGTGCGAATTACGTAACGACTTACAATACCAAGGACAAAAAGAATTGTGGAAATAATCGCTGAAATAATACAGTACACGCAGAATGCGCCGATGAGAAATTTTTGTACATATATGAAGTAAAGCGACATAAGAAATCCGAGCGTGGTAAGGGGGAGAAGAAGACGTGCAAAGAACATTTTCTTCGTATCAAGGTAGAAAAGCGTACATACACCAATAAGAAGATAGAACGCTACGCCATAGAGTGCAACAGGGATACCAAAGATATTTGAATATGGGGAACTTGCGACGGTATCACACCCTGTTCCGATAAAGCAGGGGATAGGACCCCCTGCGATTTTTTTAATAAAGAGAAATAGCGCATCAGAAAACCCCATAAGAGAAAATACGAGGATAAGTATAATGAGAAGTGTAGGAGTTATTTTGCTAATAAGGGTGTTCATAAAGAGTAGAATATGTACTAAGTATTTTGGTGATTAGCCATTTACAATCGCAAATTCAATAAGCGCTTTAAGTTCATCGTAACTACGAGGGTTCTGCATTTTTTTACCATTGAGGTAAAACGAAGGAGTAGAATCAACTCCAGAACGCAATCCCGTATCTCTGTCGTGTGACACCGCATCCTTAATCTCAGTAGATGCTACGTCTGTCGCGTAACGTGCGAGGTCGAGTTTGAGTTCTTGTGCGTATCCTTTAAAAATCTCCGAAGCGTTGTTTTTTTCTGCCCAGTCTGCTTGTTGCTCAAAAATCATTTTGTGCATTTCCCAAAATTTCCCCTGTTTTCCTGCTGCCTCGGAAGCATAGCTCGCACTCTGTGCATTCTTGTGTTGCGCGAGCGGGAAGTGTCGGTAGGTGAACGATAGGCGGTCGTCGTATTCGGTGACTGCTTGTTCAACCATCTCAAAATATGCGGCGCAGGCAGGGCATTGGAAGTCGCTGTACTCAACGAGGGTAACTTTGGGGTTTTGTGCACCTTTTGTCCAATCGCTCGCCGTCACCTCTTCTGAAAGAAGTCCGTTATTATTGATTGGTGTTGTTGTGGGTCCAGTAGCAATACTCCACGCCCCTACGGCAATAATGCCAATGATTAATACTGCTGATGCCCAAATAACGATTCTTTTTTGTGTATCCATGGGATCATTGTAGCAAATTGTTGGTCAAGGGCAACCGTCGTGACAACATTACACAATTGATGTTTTTGGTGTAGAATGTACCCATATGAAATACATAAATCCTCACGACCTTACGCCAATTATGGGGCAGGAAGAATTTCGTGCTCACGCTACTGACTATGCTGCAACCATGCGTCGTGCAATGAGCGATAGGAGTTACTTGCTCCCTGAGAGCTCTTTGCGTTTGCCTTTCGATAATGAACTTTTTGAAAAGTCGCGTCTTCTTGCGGAAAAACTCTCTACCCCAAACCTTTCGTATGTAGTAGTGGTTGGTATTGGAGGTTCGTATCTTGGCACGAAAGCAGTGTATGAGGCGATGTGTGGAACGATTGATGGGTATGGTCCCTCGTTACCCAAAATGATTTTTGCTGATACGTGTTCCCCTGAATTTTTAGGAGACCTCACGGGGATCATTGTTGAGGAAGTAGCGTCCAAAGATGAGATTATTATTGCCGTGATTAGCAAATCAGGAGGTACAACCGAAACGATGGTCAACGCTTCTTTTCTCATTGATGCGCTTGAAAAAAAACTCGGTACCATAAATGACCGTATGGTATATATTACTGACGAAGGATCTCCGCTGTGGCACGCGGGGGAGAAAGAGGGTGTCCAATTACTCCCTATTCCTAAAACTGTTGGCGGACGTTTTTCGGTTTTTTCTCCTGTCGGAGTATTCCCACTTCTTGCGGTTGGGATAGAAGCTGACAAACTTATCCAAGGAGCGGGGGAGGTTGTTACAGAGTGTGTTGAGCGCGGAGCAGAGAGTGACGCGTTTCGTGTTGCATGCGACATTGTGTCGCAAAGTAGAGATGGTGCCGTTATTTTTGATCTCCTCCTCTTTCATCCAGAGTTAGAATCTTTTGGTAAATGGTATCGTCAACTTTTTGCCGAATCGCTCGGTAAGGATGTTACAAGAGATGGTGTACCCACCAAGCACCATATCGTACCAACTGCATCGATTGGCACCACGGACCTTCATTCTGTTGAGCAGTTGTATCTGTCGGACCCCGCACTATTTGCGCGCACGATTGTGCGTGTAAATTCTTCACATTGGGGACACGATCTTTTTTCAAATGAACGGGCACTCCTCTCTCTCGTTCCAGGGGTTTCTGGTCGTGCACCGTGCCAAATAATGGAAATAATTTACCGAGGGGTGAAAGAGGTATATCAAAAGCGGGGTATTCGTTTTTCTGAGATCGAGCTCCCCGAAATTTCTCTTCAGGGAATAGGTGCGTTGATGCAATTCGAGATGTGCGTGGTGATGTATCTTGCGCAGTTACTTGATATCAATGCTTTTGATCAGCCGTACGTAGAGGAGTATAAACAAGCGGTAAGAAAGAACTTGGGGAATACTAACGAGTAATAAAAGTACCATTTCTTCTCGTTTGTTTTATTGTGGCTGTGGTATACTAATGACATCGTTTCTTTTACCAATAAATTATCAATGTTATGATGCTCACTACTTTTGAATATATTGACGTGTACGCTAGTGTTCTCGAGAACTTTTCATTCTGGTCCACGGTTATTGTTGCTTTTGCGATGACCATCGCCGTGGCAATGCTCTCACGCAAAATGCGTGGGGGAGTATTTGGTACCGTGCTCGCATATTTCAGTGGAGGAATGCTTTTCGTGTTCTTTGGTTTTATGGCAAATATGGTGTGGTTTCAAGAATTTCTTCCTACGCTGACGTTTATGTACGGACCGCTCTATATTGCAGGGTTTGCGTTAATGGGTGTAGGAGCAAATAAACTCCTTAAAGTGATAAACGGATAGGTTATTTATATTTTATACAAAACACTATGGAACAGATTGAACAATATAAAGCAGTGATGACTGAAATTATTGCAAAGCAAAGTATTATCCTTGGTCCTGAAATGGCGTTGTTGCGCGCAAAAAAAGTTACTGAAATTAGTTTCGTTGATGGAAAAGTAGCTGAGGTACAAGGTGATCCCGCACAAGCACTTAAAAAACTTATTGATGCATACGTGGAGCTTTCTGGACAGATTGTGAGAAATGCTCTTGGTCCTATTTTTACCAAGTATCCAGAGATAAAATCTCTCTAGGACACATTGTTTTTAAGGAGTATTGCCGTTCGTATGTTGGTTACTAATTCCTATGGCTCCTTCTGAATATCTTCCTTTCATTTCTATTACCCTAACGCTCTTCCTTGTGGTAGGAATTTTTATGTATTGGTGGACGAAGCATATGCGTGAGGGAATGGAGGGGAAGGAGCAGGAAGTGAAACGTCGCTTGTATGAGCTCGCAATTTTGAAAGAAATTTCAGACCGCACAGGATATTCGCTCAATATTAAAAAAATTCTCGACGTTATCTCAGGATCCCTCAATCAATTTCTGGAGTACAATGCGGTTTCGTATATGCTCCTCGAACCATCAAAGATTGTTTTCAAAATAGATCTTGATCGCTCGGTGTCACCACAATTCATCAAAGATATGCGCACGCGCATGCTCTCTTCGTTGAGCGCACTTTTGGGGCGTGATCTAGTAAATACACAAATAGAAGAGATTGTTACCGGCGCGCTGATGCTCGAGGTGCTTTCCGAACCTATTGAGTCATATTTTAATATCCCTCTTGTCATCGGCGATGAATTGGTTGGGGTACTCACTATTGCAAGCACGAAAGCGGGTTTGTATAAGGAGGCGGAAATGGAGATTCTCTATAAGATTATCAATCAGGCGTCGCAAGCGGTCACAAAACTAGAAGAAGTGGTTAAGACGGAACAGGGTAAAATAGCCGCAATGCTTGAAAGTATGATTGAGGGCGTAGTGATGACTGATCGCGACTACCGTGTGATCGCTGCGAATCCCGCAGCAAAAACAATCATTGGTTTTGCGCGCGAAGGAGTGCCTACTATTTTTGATTTTATTGATATTCTTAAAAATACATTTGATATCAAAGGAAAACTCGAAGAAGCAATCAAGCTCGATAAGGTAATCAAGGGAGAGGAAATTCTTTTAGGAGATAAGTATTACCAGATACTCGTAACGCCAGTTAAAACAAATACCGGTGTTGCAAAAGGAGAAATTCTTGGTGGTGCGGTAATCTTCCATGATATGACGCACGAAAAAGAAGCAGAAAAAATGCGTAGTGATTTTACGTCAATGATGGTGCACGAACTTCGCTCACCATTAGGGAATATTAAAAAAATTGGTGAGATGTTGAGTACCGGTAACGTGCTTGATAACAAAGAAGAGCGCAAAGAATATATCTCGATGCTTTATGAAAGTTCTTCTTCGATGCTCAGTTTGGTGAATGATCTCTTGGACGTTGCACGTCTCGAGGCCGGAAAATTTGAAGTAGATAAACATCCGTTTGATATTAAAGAAATTATTTCAGAGCGAGTAAAATTTTTTAGTGCTACCGCTCAAGATAAAGGAGTGCTGCTTCATTATGAATTTGCAAAAGAAACACCCACGAGTATCCTCCTTGATACAAAAAGAATTTCGCAGGTTGTTGATAACCTTGTTTCAAACGCGCTCAAATATACACCTAAGGGTGGCACAGTAACTATTCGATGTGCCCCATATCGTCAAGATGGTGTTTCTGTCGAGAGTATTACTACAGGAGTACTTTGGTCTAAGAAAGACACTATAAGCGAGACGATACCTATGCTCGATAATAGTTTGATTGTTTCAGTGAGTGACACGGGTGAAGGTATTGCACCAGAGAACACGCGCAAACTTTGGAATAAATTTACGCAATTTGAATCAAGTGTCCGACAGCAAAACCACGAGGGGACAGGGCTCGGGCTTGTTATTGTGAAGGGTATTGTGGAGTCTCATGGTGGTATGGTGGGTGTACGCTCAGCATCTGGCAGTGGAAGTACGTTCTACTTTACGCTACCTTTAGCGTAGTCTGCCTTCTTGGTATTTCTTTTGAACTAGCATATAATAGCTGTATACATATGAAAAAAATACTTATCATTGATGATGATAAAATCTTCTCAAAGATTCTCCGCGACTCATTGGTTGCAGGTAGACAGGGGAAATATGAAGTAATTTCGTGCTTTGATGGCGCTGAAGGTTTTGAAGTGGCAAAAAATGAACACCCTGACCTTATTATGCTCGACCTTATGATGCCTAAGGTTACCGGTATTGAGTTTTTGAAAAAACTTCGTTCTGAGGATTGGGGTAAGGACATTCCTGTTATTATGGAAACCCAACTTTCAGATCTCGGGAAAATGAGCGAAGGAGTTGAACTTGGTGTTCGTGGGTACATTATCAAGTCCGATTATTCGATGGAGGCGATCTTACGTCAGGTCGACGACATCCTAAAATAGCTATGGAAAACAATAAAAACCAACTGTATCAAGTACTTTCTCTACTTGCGCTTTTGAGTGCGGTGTTTGTGATTACGATGATCATAACCGAGATTAAGAGCTACCGTTTCATTGGTGGCGGAGTTTCTGCAACCAATACAATCTCTGTTTCTGGAGAAGGAGAAGTGTTTGCATCGCCCGATATCGCTACCATTACTTTTAGTGTGCGCGATGAAGCAAAAACGGTAAAAGATGCACAAGGTAAAGTAAATACAAAAATGAAAGCAGTTCTCGAGGCAATCAAGAAGCTTGATATTGCTGATAAAGATATTAAGACCCAGAATTATAGCTCATACCCTAAGTATGAGTTTCAGGAGGGCACCGTTTCGTGTCTTGGTTTGAATTGCCCACCCTACCGCCCAGGAAAGCAGGTTCTTGTAGGGTATGAGGTTTCTCAATCGGTTACTATTACCGTACGCGATCTTGATAAGACCAACGATGTAGTAGGTACGCTTGGCACCCTTGGTGTTACGGATATGCAAGGGCCAAATTTTGCCATCGATAAGGAGGACGATTTAAGGGCAGAGGCACGTCGTGATGCAATCAAAAAGGCACGTGCGAAAGCAGAAACACTTGCGCGCGATCTCGATGTGACCTTGGTTCGCATCGTCTCGTTTTCTGAAGGACAGAGTTTTCCCATTTATCGTTTGGATACCGCGACGGCAAAAGGAGGAGAAAGTGTTCCTAGTGCACCAACCCCAGAACTTCCTCAAGGGCAGGAAAAGATTACGTCAAACGTAACGGTAACATACGAGATCAGATAAGGACTTTTCTCTCAAAAAAACGCACCAATACGAGGTGCGTTTTTTTTATTGCTTAGTATAAAGGTTATTGTATGGTTGACATTTCATCTGGTAAGGAGTATTGTATAAAAAAGCCCTCCGGGGCGGTTTTTTAGATACGGGGTTATTAATACATTATTATCTATGTCATTTATTCAATATTTGCGTGACACCAAGGGGGAACTCACCCATGTTACGTGGCCAACACGAAGCCAGGCAATTGTGTACACTATTTTGACCGTTGCGCTTTCGGTGGCCACCTCATTCTATCTCGGCGCATTTGATAGTTTGTTTGTATTCCTTATCAAGAAGTTTGTAGGAGGGTATTAAAAATATTTAATCACTCACATCATATGGCAAAACAAGAGATCACCGGCGAGCGTAATTGGTATGCGATCCACACGTATGTAGGATACGAAAACGCGGTATTGCGTAATTTGAAACAGCGTATTGAATCCCTCGGTATGGAGGATAGGATTTTCAACGTGATTATTCCTATGGAAAAGAAAATCAAAGTACGTGAAGGGAAGCGCGTTGAGTCAGAGGAGAAAATTTACCCTGGGTACATTTTAGTGGAAATGATCGTTACGGATGATTCATGGTACGTAGTGCGCAACACGCCACGCGTTACAGGATTTGTTGGTGCAGGTGTGACTCCGGTTCCTCTCGATAAGAAAGAAGTAGACACACTTTTCTCGAGAATGAACGCTAGTATGCCTAAGCACTCTATTGATCTCGTGGTTGGTGATCAGGTTACCATTATCGATGGGCCATTTAACGAACTTGAAGGTAAAGTTGCAGAAGTAGACAACGAGCGCGGTCGTGCAAAAGTTCTCATTTCTATGTTTGGGCGCGAAACACCTGTAGAGCTCGATTTCTTGCAGATCAGAAAGATGTAGTTTTTGAAGGATACGGCAGACTTGAAAAATATTGTAAATTAAGGTAAACTCCCCACAACAACATATTATGGCAAAGAAAATAACAAAAAGAATAAAAGTACAGGTCCCTGCGGGTAAAGCAACCCCAGCACCTCCTTTGGGACCAGCCCTTGGTCAGGCAGGCGTAAATATTGGTGAGTTCGTTACCAAGTTTAACGATTTGACCCGCGACCAGATGGGGGATATCGTACCTGTTGTCGTGACGGTATACGAAGATCGTACCTTTACGTTCGTAACCAAAACTCCTCCTGCTTCAGCGCTCCTCTTTAAGGCTGCAGGTATTGAAAAAGGTTCAGGGAAAAAAGGTTCACGCGCAGGAACTGTTTCAAAAGAAGCACTTCGCGAGATCGCAGAACGCAAGATGAAAGATTTGAATGCAAATGATGTCGAGGCTGCAATGAAGATCATTGCTGGCTCAGCACGTTCTGCAGGCGTTGAGATAAAATAACCCAACATTTTAGAATTATTTAAAAAAAGCGTACGATAGTGTACGCTTTTTTTTATGGCCAATTCAGAATATAATACACTCACTAGTATGGAAATTAAGATTAAAAAATTACACCCTGAAGCTGTTGTGCCGTCGTATGCGTATGCAATGGATGCTGGCATGGATCTCTTTGCTTCAGAAGAAATTATTGTACCTGTCGGAGGAACCGCAATTGTTTCGACCGGAATTGCGATGGAAATTCCTGAAGGATACGCGGGGCTTATTTGGGACAAGAGTGGTCTTGCGGTTAATCATGGTTTAAAAACATTTGGCGGTGTTATCGATGCGGGGTATCGCGGAGAAGTGAAAGTGGGAATTAGGAATTTTAATTCTCGGGAGTATGTTATTAAAGCAGGGAACAAGGTTGCGCAGATGCTCATACAGAAAATCGAGAGTCCGCGCATTGTCGTTGTTGATGAACTATCGGATACGTCTCGTGGTGATGGTGGTTTTGGCAGTTCGGGGAAGTAGTATTGGCAACATCATACATCCTTTACATATTTGGGAGGCTGGGGTAGTATCAAAATAGATATATAGTTCTCAAAAACTCAAACCCTAAACTATAAGGAGGTTTTGTTATGACAAAAAGAAGCATAAAGGACATTTTGTCCCCCAGTGCACCGTTCGAGGCAAGGTTTATCCCCGACATCGAATATCTCAAGGAAGTGGTAAAAAATCTTCAGGATTTTGGTCACAAAGTCGTTCTTACTCAGGGGGTCTATGATCTCATTCATGAAGGGCACGGAAAGTATCTCGAGCTTGCAAAGCAGCAAGGAGATATTCTTATCGTCGGTGTCGACACCGACGAACTGACACGCAAGCGCAAAGGGCCTGATAGGCCAGTTGTCCCCGAGAGTGAGCGTCTGAGGATGCTTGCCTTCTTACGGTCGGTCGATATACTGACCCTGAGGACATTCGAAGAGGCGGATAGAGACATCGATTACTTACATAAGGCGATTCGTCCAAACGTTCTCGTTATGTCTCACTCGACAAAGGATTTTCCTACGTCAAAAAAAGCGGAGATCGAGAAGATTGTTGATAAAGTCATAATCTTCGAGCCACAGGCGGAGACATCAACTTCTGCACGGATCCGCGATCTTACGATCGATGGAGCAGGAGGACTTAAAAAGAGGGTTGTCGAAGCAATGGATGGGTACTTCAACGAAGTGAAGGGGGTGAAATAATGAAAGGAGGAAAGATCATCATTTCCTTCGTCCCCGTGATTCATCGCGGGTACCTGGACTTTCTTTCAAAGTCTGGTGCTAAAAGCGTCTGCGTTATTGAGGCGGAGGATGTTTCTGAACTTCCGCATCTCGCACGAGAGCTTCGCGCACTTCAGTTTGAAGAAGTGCAAAAGATACTCTCTGTGTTTGGGCTTCGCGCCCTGTGTTTTTCGAAGGCGGTTTCGATGATCAAGGATTCAGACGTCACACTCGTAATGCCTGACGAAGATGTTTCGCATTTTCTTTATAAAAAACATTTTCAGGGCAGAAAAGTCGAGTACATCCCAACCTTTCTTCGGTGGGATTGGGACAAGTCGATCGATGCCGTTGGCACAACTCTTCCTAATGCTGACAAGGTCATTCGAAAGGGGGACAGAGAGTATGGTGACGTATTGCCACGCATGAACCTTCTGCTTGAAGCTAGAGAAAAGAGTTCCGACTGGTGGAGGCAGATCGCTGCGATGGCTGTATGTGAAGACGGAACAACCGTCGTAGCACATAATACCCATTACCCCAACGAATACGCTCCGTACATTGATGGTGATCCGAGAAATAACTTCGGCCCAGGCGAATTCGTAGAGATCTACACATCCCTTCATGCCGAAGACGGTGTTGTTGCACACGCGGCGCGGGAAGGGTTCAAACTTAAAGGGGCGGACATGTTCGTCACAACCTTTCCGTGTAACAGATGCGCAAACTCTATCGTTGGCGCAGGAATAAAGAGAGTCTTTTTTGCAGGAGGGTATTCAAATCTCAATGGGGTGAAGACCCTCCGTGATCACGGGGTTGAAATGATCTATGTAGAACCATAGCGGTGAAAGGACCGTGGCCGGCAAATTTATTTGCCGGCTTTTTTGTACCCCGCGAAGAGTGTGAGTGGCTCGCTCGTTCCTTTTGCTCCCTTGTCGCCGAGGACGAAGTGTCCGTGAAAGTGGTTCACACTACCGCCTGTGTATCTCGTATCACCAAAACGGAAAAGGAACACCCCTGCTGGTAATGAAAATTTCTTCTCGAGTTTTTTTGTGAGAAGCACGAGTTCCTGTAAAGCCAAAGGTTTTATTTCCGAAAAAGAAACAATGTGCTTTCGGTGAATGAACATGAAGTGATGTTTTGTTCCTTCGTAAGGATCAAAGTTCTCTGTTACCACCCAGTGTGTACCATGGAAAAGAATAGGTTTTGAGTGATATTGGAAAATTTTTTGTTTTTTAGAAAAGTCGACACAAAACGGACACACCTTATCCCTCACGATTTTTTCGTATACATTTTTTTTATTTCGCGTATGAGCGATGTTTACGGTGGGTTTCATTAGGGTATCGTAGCAAAAACCCCCGCCTTCGGGAAGGCGGGGGTTTGGTGATACTGATTAGATCGGCGTCGGAATGGTCATTTTTGGATGTGACACGTAGTCCTTGAGAGTGAAATCTCTTGGACGAAATGCCATAATGTCATCCGCGTCTTTGGACAGCGTTACTGTTGGAAACGGGAACGGCTCTCGCGCAAGGAGTTCTTCGACGTGCGGGTACTGCATTTCGTAGAGGTGCACGTCGTTGAAGGTGTACACGAGCTCTGTAAACGTGTATTCGAGGATCTTGGCGAGCATCATACCGAAGGCCGCGTACTGAACGAGGTTGAAGGCAACGCCGACGGGCAGGTCGCCACTCCGCTGTACGTGGTGGATGATAAGCTCTTTTTTCTCGGGGAACATGTTGATATAGATGTCACCGTGGCAAGGTGCTACGACGACTCTGCGTGTTCCTGGCGGTCCGATGATCTCGGGTGGGTACCAGCTTGTGATGCGGTGGGTCCGCAAGAAGGGCATACGCTTGATCTGGTCAATGACCGCGGTGATCTGATTAAAGGTACCACCGTCTCGGATAGGGAATCTGGTCCAGGCTTCTCCATAGGAAGCACTTCCCAGTTCTCCTTCGCGGAGTCCAAAAAACTCACATTTTTCCTTGGTTACCCATGGTGCCCACCAGCAATCGTTTACTCCCCACGCGCGAAGCTCCTCAAGCGTATGCGCTCCGTGAAGGAATGCAATGTGCTCGGCGAGCGCGCCGTAGAAAAGGTTGCCGGAGAGGTCGCGCTCGGTGATGACTGGAAAGCCATTTGCCATAGTAAAGCGCATCTGAGCTCCGGCTATCATACGCGATTCTCCTCCATGAATCGGACGAACGGTCTCTCCGTCCTCGTATATCTGACGGAGAAGATCGTGGTACTGCGTATCGACGACCCTTTTTTCGAGAGGAAGATACGCTATGACGTCTTTCGGTTCGTGTCCCATATAAAGCCTCCCTTAAATAGTAGCGTTCTCTTCATGAAGATTCCTTCTTCTGAACCATGTTTCGAATTCTATTGGGTATGGGTTTTTGTCCCCCTTGTCCCAAAACTGCGAAGACTCAAGATGCCACTCCGAGAGAGGGAGCTCCGGGAAATACGTATCTCCTGCAAAGTACTTTCTGATCCTCGTAATGTGTGCAATCGTCGCGTAGCGGAGGAATTCTAAATATGTAGCCTCTCCGCCAGCAATGATGATGCGTTCAGTCTTTGCCATCTCGAGAATGACATCCTTGGTCGTTGCCTTACACCAAGGGAATGACGCGAGTTTGCTCGGATCACGGGTAAGTGCGAGTACGTTCCTTCCGGATAGTTCTCTGCCGATGGAAACGAGCGTGGTATATCCCATCACAATCGTTTGACCCATGGTGATCTCTTTGAAGTGTGTTAGGTCGCGCGGTATGCGGTCCCATGGCATCCTTCCTTTATGTCCAATTGCGCCACCGTCTGCGACGGCGGCAATGATCTCGATTGGCATACTAGCCTCCTCTGTTTGTTTTTAGTAGAACAATCTTCTTTCGTTCTATCAGACTTTAGAGTGTTCGTCAAGACTTCGACATGCTCATACTTTTACGCATCCACGGCTTTGTGCTATCCTGAAAGAATATGGACGAAACAGAGAAAAAACTATCAGAAATTGCGGAGCGCGAGGAGGCGACCCTTGCTTTTTGGCGTGAGAAACAGATTTTTGAAAAAACACTTGAACAGACTAAAAATGGGGAACATTTTTCGTTTAATGATGGACCTCCCTTTGCAACAGGGGTACCTCACTACGGACATATTCTCGCCAGTACGATCAAGGACGTAATCCCGCGCTATCAAACAATGCGGGGGCGTTTCGTGCGACGCGTGTGGGGGTGGGATTGTCACGGACTTCCTATTGAAAACCTCATCGAAGGAGAGCTTGGTCTCGGACATAAAAAAGATATTGAAGCATACGGTATCGACAAGTTTAATGAAGCTGCGCGTGCATCAGTGCTTCGCTATGATGCAGAATGGAAAAAAATAATTCCTCGTATTGGACGATGGATCGATATGGAACACTCGTATAAAACGATGGATGCTTCGTATACCGAATCGATTTGGTGGGCATTCAAAACGCTGTACGAAAAGGGACTCATCTATCAAGGCTTCAAAGCAATGCAGATTTGTCCTCGATGCGAAACAACACTTTCTAATAATGAGGTTGCTGACGGATACAAAGATATCACCGATATTTCAGTGACGGTGAAGTTTGAACTTGTGGATGAGCCAGGGACGTACGTGCTTGCGTGGACAACGACACCGTGGACGCTTCCTGGAAATGTTGCACTCGCGATAAACTCTGACGAAACGTATGTAAAAATTTCTACCGAAGGGGGACATTACATTTTGGCACGTGAACGTTTGTCACACGTCTTCAAAGAAATAGCGTACACAATCGTGAGTGAATTCAAAGGGAGTGAACTTGTGGGGAAATCGTACCGTCCTATGTTTGACTACTACGCAAAAAATACGGCACTTCAAAATCATCAGAATGGATGGAAAATCTATGGCGCTCCATTTGTTACGATGGCGAGTGGTACCGGCGTGGTGCATATTGCGCCAGCCTTTGGAGAAGATGACATGGCGCTGGGCAAGAAGGAACAACTTCCGTTCGTGCAACATGTCGGAATGGATGGGTTGATGAAACCCGAGGTCCGTGATTTTGTGGGTGTACCGGCAAAACCAAAAGCAAAAGAAAAAGATGGACATCAAGCAACAGATATCCTTATCATCAAACACCTCGCAGGTATTGGCGCACTCTTTTCAAAAGAAAAGATTATTCATTCATATCCACATTGTTGGCGTTGTGATACGCCACTTCTTAACTATGCGGCAGAGTCATGGTTTGTAAAAGTTGTTGACTTGAAAGAGCGACTTATTTCTGAAAATGCAAAAACAACATGGGTGCCTGCCAATATGCGCGATGGACGTTTCGGAAGGTGGCTCGAAGGCGCGCGCGATTGGGCGATCTCTCGCTCGCGTTTTTGGGGTGCACCGCTTCCGGTGTGGCAGTGTACGACATGTGACGAACGTTTTGTCGCCGGATCACGCGCTGAACTCGCTGAAAGAACAAAAAGATCGGGAAATACATATTTAGTAATGCGCCACGGAGAGGCAGAAAGTAATGTACAGGGAATTGTAAGTTCAAAACTTGCAACGAATGCGCCGTTTGGTCTTACGTCAAACGGTGTTAAGGCTGTGACGGAAACAAGTGAACAACTTGCAAAGAAGCCTGTCGAGCTCATATTTTCCTCACCTTTTTTACGCACCAAGCAAACGGCAGAGCTTGTTGCAAAAACGATAGGGTACGATGCTGACAAAATAATTTTCGACGAACGCCTCAAAGAAATTGATACGGGTGTTTTTGATGGCAAATCTATTGATGTCTATCATGAACATTTTTCTTCGCTTGAAGAAAAAATAACAAAGCGCCCCGAGGGAGGTGAAAACCTTCTCGATGTTAAGCGTAGAACAATGGCGTTTCTTGAGGAATTAGAAAGAACTTACTGCAATACAACAATTCTTATTGTTACCCACGAGTATCCTACATGGATGCTTACGGCTGGTACGCTTGGCGTAGCAACACCACATCTTCTTGAGCTTAAAAAAGGGAGAGAGGATTTTATGGTACCGGGAGAAGTACGTGAACTTTCATTTACGCCGTTTCCTCATAATGATGATTATGAATTTGATACGCATCGCCCTGCTATCGATGAAGTTCCCGTGCTGTGCGCGAAAGGGCATCCTATGGTGCGCGTGCCGTACGTGTTTGACTGCTGGTTCGAATCAGGGTCAATGCCGTTTGCACAGTTTCATTATCCGTTCGAGAACAAGGAACTTTTTGAGAAAAATTTTCCTGCAGATTTTATTGGTGAGGGTGTAGATCAGACACGGGGATGGTTTTATAATATGCTCAATTTGTCCGTAGGTCTTTTTGGGAAGGCGCCATTTAAGAATGTGGTGGTTAACGGGATGGTCCTTGCAGAAGACGGACAAAAAATGTCAAAACGCCTCAAGAATTATCCTGACCCACAGTACATTGTTGATCGTTATGGTGCAGATGCGATGCGCTACTACCTTCTTTCATCGCCGGTAGTTCGTGCGGAGGACCTTTCGTTTTCAGAAAAGGGTGTCGATGAAGTGGTGAAAAAAATAACAATGCGTTTGTTGAATGTTCTTTCATTTTATCAGTTACACGGAGAAGGAACGCAGACTTCTCTTAAAAAAGTAAACGAAAGTGATAATATTTTAGATCAGTGGATTCTTGCGCGTCTCTCTGAGTTAGGGAATGAAATGACCACCTCCCTTGATGCGTACGAGCTTGATCGTGCGGTGAAGCCTATTGGAAGTTTTGTTGATGATCTTTCCACGTGGTACCTTCGTCGCTCGCGCGACCGATTTAAGTCTGATGATCAGGCCGACCGTTTGCTCGCGTCACAAACAACTCATACGGTCCTTCTTGAGCTCTCAAAACTGCTTGCACCGGTGATGCCATTCCTTGCTGAACATCTTTATCAGAACATACAAGGGGGGAAAGAGAGTGTGCATCTTGAGGTGTGGCCAACAATGGAAAAACCTGACACGACAACTCTGGCATCGATGACAGAGGTTCGTCGTATTGTTTCGCTTGCACTCGAAGCGCGTGCAAAGGCAGGGGTGAAAGTGCGTCAACCTCTCGCGTCACTCATGGTGAAGAATACAGAGAAGAATATCTCGCAGAATGGACTTAAGGATTTGATCAAAGATGAAATAAATGTAAAAGAGGTTGTTTTTGTGGACACTTCTGCAGAAGAAGTGGTCCTCGATACGGTTATTACTCCTGAGCTTAAAAAAGAGGGACAGTTTCGTGATGTCGTCCGTACGGTTCAGGAGCTCCGCAAACAAAAAGGTCTTACGCCTTCAGATATGACCGTATTAAAGATAGAGACGAACGAAGACGGCCATGCGTTAATTGAAATGTTTACCGAGGAACTTAAAAAGTTGGCTCACGTGAGCAGTGTTACGTTTGGTGATATTGAAAAAGAACAAACAAAAGATGGTTTTGTATCACCTGAGGGGCAGGTGAGCAAGATAGAATTCGATACCATCACATTGTTCGTCGTGCTCGGTGAATAACATATGGCTCACCACATTTATCACACCCATGGTCTGATACTCGGCAGTGTGGCTACGCGTGAATCAAATAAATACTATAGAATTTTTACCGAAGAGCTCGGGCTTGTTGGTGCTACCGCACAGGCCGTGAGGAAGTTATCTTCAAAACTTCGATACACCCTCCAAGATTTTTCATGGATCAATGTCGATCTCGTGCACGGACGAGAGGTGTGGCGTATTACAAGTGCTATCGCCGAAGAAAAAGATTCTGTGCATCAAGGAGGAATTTTTTCTGAGAATCGTGTATTACTTGCGCGCGTGTGTGCGCTCGTGGCGCGATTGGTGCACGGGGAAGAGCAAAATAAAATACTCTTTAAAGAGCTTTCAGATATTACAGAATTTTTACGATCAGAAATTGTTCCATCGTTCCTACACTCATCGTTTGAGACGCTTGCCACGATGCGTGTCCTTTCGCATTTAGGGTACGACAATTTTGAGTTATATAAAGATTTTGTACAAAATAGAGAATGGTCTCAGGATACCCTTATATCATTTGAAAACGTGCGCCTTCTCGCGCTCCGCGACGTCAATAATGTACTCAGGGAGACACATCTGTAACCCTAGAGGTGACGTAATAGATGTGGTATTATATATTTTATGTCTGATACTAAAAGTAAAATAGAAGAACTTGAAAAAGAGTTGTACGCAAAAGACTTTACGCCACAAAAGGTCAATGAAACACTCTCTCCTCGTCCGGCGGCCCCCACGTCTCCTTCGTGGAATGATCGTGCAGAAGAAGGTGCCAAGTTTGCAATGGATATTATCGAGAAAAAAGTACGCGGGGAGCGTCGTCAAAAAATAATGAAAAAATTTTTACTCATTTCAGTTCTTTTCTTTGTAGTAACCGCGCTCGTGGCGTGGTTTGTATGGTCGGGTGGTAGAAATATTATTTCTGGCGATAATATCAATATAGAAATTTCATCTCCTGTCGCTGTTGCGGGTGGTGAGCAGTTTGAAACAAGTTTCACTGTTACCAACGATAATAAAGTTGCTCTGAATGATGTTACGTTGTACGTGGAATATCCTACAGGATTTTCTGACCCGCTTCTCGGTACGCCCCTTCCTCGTTATACCAAGAAACTCGGGGTAGTTCCTGCAGGTGATTCAGTTACCGAGAAAAAGAACATGCTCGTGTATGGTGAGGAGAATACACAAAAAGAAATTTCCGTCGTTTTGGAATATCGTATTGCTGGTTCAAACGCAACCCTAAAAAAGAAATCTTCATACACCATCAAAATATCTTCTTCGCCACTCAATGTTGCCTTAACTATGGTTAAGGAGGTAAGTGCAGGGCAGGAAATTGAAATGCAGATAAACATAGAATCAAACAGTCAAAATACCACTGATGGTGTCATGGTTCAGGCAACATATCCGAATAATTTTGTATTCAAAAGTGCTGATCCGGCACCTTCATATGGAAATAATGTTTGGGCGCTCGGTACTATGGAAGAACAAGGGAAACGCTCGATTAAAGTAAAAGGTATTATTGATGGTGATGAGGGAGAAGAAAAGATTACAAAAATATCTATCGGCACACAAAACCCAAAAGACGATCGACAAATTGGTGTCGTTTATAACACAGTAACAGAGACAACCATTATTACGGAATCGTTGTTCAGTATTGATGTTTCACTTGATGGAGATCGCGCGCCTGAGCACGCGGTGCCATTTGAAAAAGGAGTACGTGCTGATATTACCTGGAAGAGCAACAGTCCGACCAAAATTACTGATGCTGTTATCGAGGTAAAACTCAAAGGAGAAACATTGAATCGCTACTCAGTGTATGCTTCAAGTGGAGGGTTCTACCGTTCTCTCGATGATACGATTGTGTGGGAAAAGACGACCACACCCGAGCTTGCGGTGCTTGACCCAGGAGAGCAGGGAACTATCGGTTTCAGTTTCTCTCCTCGTGTCGCGGGTGTAGGAGCGGGGAATATGTTGAAAAATCCGCAAATTACCCTCGAAGTAACTGCGCGTGCACGGCGTGCTTCTATTGACGCGGGTTCATCAGAAATCATTACCTTCGCCACACGCAAGATTAAAATTGAAACAGACATTAGTTTGTTGGCACGTGGATTGTACTCAACGGGACCTATCAAGAATTTTGGACCATTACCACCTCGCGTCGAACAAGAAACGTCATACACAATTGTGTGGACGGTGCGCAATGGGTCAAACAATATTTCAAATGTGGCAGTGAAAACAACACTTCCTATTTACGCATCGTGGCTCGCAAATGTCTCGCCCGTGGGTGAGGACGTGAAGTACGATGAGGGTAGTGCGACTATTACATGGAATGCAGGGCGTATTCCTGCGGGAGGTACACGCGAGACGGCATTTCAGGTTTCTATTACGCCAAGTTTGAGTCAGCGCAATCAACTGCCGGTGATTGTAGGGGAGAGTTTCCTTACGGCAATGGATGACTTTACAAAAACACAGGTAGGCGATCGCAAGTCTACTATTACCACCAATATTACTGCCGACCCTCAATATAGGGGGAATCAAGGAGTTGTGATAGAGTAGAATAATTATGGTTGATATAATGGAAAAAATTGTTTCCCTCTCGAAGCGTCGAGGGTTCATTTACCAAGGTTCAGAGATCTATGGGGGTCTTGCGGGGGTCTATGATTTTGGTCCACGTGGCGTTGAGCTCCTTAAAAATATCAAACATTCATGGTGGAAGGCGAATGTATATGACAAGGAGAATTACTACGGCCTTGATAGTGGAATGTTCAAGCATCCGCGTACATGGGAAGCGTCAGGGCATGTCTCTGGCTTTTCAGACCCGCTTGCTGAATGTAAAAATTGCAATACTCGTATTCGTGTTGATAAAGAGCTGGCAAAGATCGGAGTTACTGCAGACGAAAAGATGTCTGAGACGGCTATCAATGATCTTTTTGATACGCACCGCGACAAAATTAAGTGTCCTTCGTGTGGTAAAAAAGATTTTAGCCGATCACGAGCATTCAACCTTTTGGTTAAATCCAATCTCGGTGATTTCACGTCTGAGGGTACTGAACCCGTGTATCTTCCCGGCGAGGCATGCCAAGGCATTTATCTCGACTACAAAAATATTGTTGATTCAATGAATCCCAAGATTCCATTTGGCGTGGCACAAATTGGTAAGGCTTTTAGGAATGAAATCTCACCACGAAACTTTCTTTTTCGAACACGTGAGTTTGAACAAGCAGATACACAGTACTTTATTAAGCCGAACGAAAATAAGGAAGCGTATGAGCGCATAAAAAAGGAGCGTTGGCAATGGTATCTTTCTCTTGGTATTAATGAGAAAAAACTTCGTTTTAAACAGCACGAAAATCTTGTGTTTTATGCGAAGGATGCGTGGGATATCGAGTATGAATTTCCTGGAGGATTTGATGAAGTTGAAGGTATCCATGATCGTACTGATTATGACTTAACACAGCATCAGAAATTCTCGGGAGTAGATCTTCGTTATACCGACCCTGAAACAGTGGAAAAGTATGTGCCATGGATTCTTGAAACATCGATGGGAATGGGTCGTGTGTTTCTTGCCGTTCTGTGTGATGCTTACCACGAAGATCAAATGGATGGGGAAACGCGTGTTGTTCTCAGACTTGCTCCACACCTTGCTCCCGTCAAGGTTGCGGTCTCGCCCCTTTTGAAAAATAAACCAGAGCTCGTCGCGAAAGCGCGTGAAGTGTATGCGCTTCTCAAAAAGGAAGTCCCTCAAATCATGTGGGATGATAACGGCAACATTGGCAAGCGCTACCGTCGTCAGGATGAGATTGGTACGCCATTTTGTGTGGTGATCGACTTTGACACCCTTGGCGAAAAACCAGAGCTTAAGGATACCATTACGATTCGCCATCGTGATACCGGCGAGCAGGAACGCCTCCCTATTAGCGAATTGACAAATTTTGTCAAAACTGCTATAATATAAAAAGATAACACACTAAAATTTTGAAGGGTGGGGGTAGATATGTTTGGTTATATCGTACTTTTTCTTGCGTGCGTGGTTCTATTCTCTATCATCGGAATATACGATGCAGTTACAGAAAAAGGAAAACGAATTATGGTGCGCCTTCTTGTAGGAAGCGCCTCAGCTTTTTTTGTAGTATGCGTTCTATGGTCACGTTTCGATGTGACGAACTCCAGAACAGTCCCGGGTTCGTGTGAAGTTCTTTCGAGTACCGTGCTATCAAACGAACGGACAAGGTATCAGTTCCGCAGTCTTTCTGATAGCAAGGTAATGTTCACAAGAACTTTTAATGAGAAGAGCTTCCCACCTCCTGGATATGACTATGTGGTCATCGAAGGGAGGAAGTTACTCCTTCCGAAAGATTAATAAAAAAATGATACACAAGGGCTTGAGTATTGCACTCAGGCCCTTTTTTTCGTTAAGTATTTTTAAGTTATCCACACACCACATTTTTTTTGGAGTTTTGTTTAGTATAAATGATATACTATCTACATATAATAATTATCAATAACTTATGAAACCACACACATTACATCGTTTGTATAAAGCTATTATGTTCGTTGTGCTGACGGGTATCGTCATTTTTGTGTATCGCACGAATCCTGATTTTTTGAAAGCACCAAAAGCAGAATCATCTACGGCGCAGAATGTGTCTGGTTTTGCGTGGAGTGGTGGTGCTGATGCAAATCCTGGTATTGGGTGGATTAGTTTTAATGATACAAGCGACGCATCTGCGCCACCAGCATATGGCGTTAATGTAGATACAGCAACGGGTGATTTTTCTGGGACGGCGTGGAGTGAACATATTGGATGGATTAGCTTTGATCGTACGGCAACCAATAACCCACCTCTCGCTCCATTTAATGGTGGCGTAGGGGCAATCGCAAAGGTAAATACTTCTACCGGTGTTGTGACAGGATGGGCGCGCGCAATTTCTGGATGTGAAGAAGTTCCTGGTGTTCCTGTGGCTACTTGTGCGAGTTCAAACGCTGGAGCTGCCGCAGGAGGATGGGATGGATGGATACGATTGTCGGGAACAGCAACCGATGGTAGTCCTTATGGTGTTTCAATTATGAATAATGGTTCGTTTTCTAATGATGTAAATGCATATGCATGGGGTGGAGATGTTGTTGGGTGGGTTGATTTTTCTCCAGAGCTTGCAGGTTCAAATATTGTACATGTTAATTTCCCTGCTTGTACGATTGCTAATGTGACGTCGTGGGGTTCATGTAATGAGCAGGCTGGTTTCTGTTCTTCGAATTCTCCCGGTACTGACATCCCTGGTACAAGGCTCGGTACGTGCGGGTTCGGGTATTCAGGTAGTGCGACACAGACTTGTGATCCTGGTACCTACTGCCCACTTCCTGCTGCAGTCAACGGAAATGGTATTTGTGAACCAGGGGAGACCATGCTCAATGCTCCTTCAGATTGTAGGGGGAAAGTACAACAGTTTTAAGTTCAACCGTGAGGTTTTGTAATATTTAATACAAGGAGCGTCAGAAGGGCGCTCCTTGTTATTTATGCTCCCTGAACACTATCGGTCAATTCCATATTTAAAAAGCCGTGGTATACTAAAAAAATGGATACATTAGGAGCACTTTTTGGTAGTACTGCGCGCGTAAAAATCTTGCGTCTTTTTCTCTCGAACTCACTCGAGATTTTTAGTGTTGATGATGTGGCTCAAAAAAGCAAAGTAAAGGGAGTGGAGGTGCGTAAGGAAATATCTCTTTTGAAGAAAATAGGTTTTCTGAGTGAAAAGACATGCATAAAAGAAGTGTTGGTTAAAAAAGGAACAAAGGAAATGATCGTAAAAAAACGAGTAACCGGTCTTCAATTCAAGCAAGATTTCTCTCTCCTTGCGCCACTCAAAAATCTTATTTTTTCAGAAATGCCACTTAATCGTAATGAGATTATTAAACGTTTTCGTTCAGTAGGGAAAATTAAACTCCTTATTTTGGCGGGAGTTTTTATTGATGAACCAGATTCACGGGTAGATGTTTTGGTGGTGGGGGATGGGGTCAAGAAACGCGCTTTAGAATCGGCGCTTCGCTCCCTTGAGTCAGAAATAGGAAAGGAACTTTCATATAGCGCTCTTGAGACAGCGGATTTCCTTTACCGTGTAAGTGTTTACGACAAGTTCGTACATGACGTTCTTGATTTTAAACACGATCGCGTGGTTGATAAATTAAGGATCTAAACGCGATGGTACGTAGTTCATGTTTGTGAGCGTATAAAGAGCCAAAGGGGGGTGTGGAGTTATCCACACCCCCCTTCCATTCCGTATATGCTAGGTGGTATAATGTTTTTACGGAATCAACCCCCCGTATTTTGTCTCTTCCGTGGCCATAGGAAGATACAAAATACGGGGTTGATCAAATAGTAAGTACTGTGTGTAAGAGAACCGAGAAGCATTTACGCTCTTCTGTTTCTTGTACTAAGGACTTACGTTAGGTAACGTGCTTTTATTAGGTTTTAATAGTTTATAGTACCTTGTGCGAATTTATTCGCAGGGGATAATAAAAATAATATGGAATTAGTTAATCAATGGGGAGTGAGCTTGAGCAATTCCTTCAACCAGGGCTTGGGTGTTGAAATCATTAGATTTCTCCCAAGATTTGTACTTGCAGTTGTAATATTTGTTGCAGGTTGGGTAATCGGTTCAGTCCTTGGTGAAGTAGTAGAGAAAATTGTAAAGACACTCAAGATCGATAGCATCCTTGAGAGCGCAGGAGCACGTAATTTGGTAAACAAGGCAGGCTTCAACCTTAACTCAGGTGCGTTTTTGGGTGGTATCGTACGTTGGTTTGTGGTGATCGGTTTTCTTGTAGCAGCACTTGATGTATTTCAACTTCAGGCAATCAATGCGCTCTTGACTTCTGTAGTCACACAGTTTATTCCAAACATTGCAATTGCATCACTCATTCTCATTGTAGGTGCAATCCTCGCTGAGTTTGTTCAGAAAGTAATGTCGGGCGCAGCAAAGGCTGTTGATGCAAAATCTTCAGGACTTGTTGGCGGTATCGCTCGTTGGGCAATTTGGATTTTTGCTATTATCGCAGCGTTGATGCAGTTACACATTGCAGATCAGATCTTGAGCACACTCGTGACAGGTCTTGTCGCAATGCTTGCAATCGCAGGAGGCCTCTCATTTGGTCTCGGTGGCAAGGATGCAGCAGCACGTTATATTGAAAAGCTTCGAGAAGATATTTCAAGCCGATAATACGTCTTTTTTAGGATTTATTTATCAACAGAAAAACCCGCCAGATGGCGGGTTTTTCTGTTGATGAGACTCGGTATTTTTAGTCATATGGTTCTTAACTTTTTGCATTCCCCACATATCGCTTGACCCCCACACCTATCCTCGCATTGTTCTGCTTTTGGAATTTTGTTTATAAGAAGTATCTTTTACTGTTAACTAAATAAAACCCTTTGTTTATAAAGTGGCAGAACAAAAGCGATGCGAGGATAGGTGTGGGGGTTGACATCGTTTTTCTTTTGTATATAATGCACTCTATTGTTGCATATGAGTACGAAGATCAATAAAAGACACTCCCAGGCGGGATAGAAAGACCTTTTTGGTTCTCTCTTTTGTCCGCCTGGTGCGGATTTTGTTTTTTCGTTAAGACCTCATCGACTGTTAATTGACAACTGAATTCTGTCCTGTACGCCCGTTAATGTGGGTCTTTGAGGCGTAGAGAGGCAGGCAGGTAAAAAAAAGAAGACTCCGTCACACACGTGACGGAGTTGTAAGTAAATAATGATTGTGGTTCTTAAATTTCCTTACAGGAAATTAAGAGCATATGGTGGATGCCTTGGTTCTCAGAGGCGACGAAAGACGTGGTATGGCTGCGATAAGCTTCGGGGAGGTGCCTAGCGACCTTTGATCCGGAGATCTCTGAATGAGGAAACTCATTGACTTTTATAGGTCAATACCTTACTTAGTAAGGTGCATACCCAGGGAAGTGAAACATCTCAGTACCTGGTGGAAAATAAAAAAAGCTGCCGAATGGCAGAACATTTCCTGAGTAGCGGCGAGCGAAACGGAAAGAGCCCAAACCCCCACCACTGTTGACGCAATATTGAAAAATATTGTTTCAAGAGTGGTGGGGGGGTTGTAAGGCAAGAGCGTCGTATTTATACGAGAAAAGTTACAAAATGTTTTGTTAGCTGAAGTTGCTGGAAAGCAACGCCCTAGACGGTGATAGCCCGGTAAGCGAAAACTAAACATCTTTTTTGCTCTTGTTCTTGAGTACTTCGAGACATGAATAGCTCGGGGGAATCCAGGAGTACTAACTCCTAAGGCTAAATACTCTGAGAAACCGATAGTGAACTAGTACCGTGAGGGAAAGGTGAAAAGAACCCCGGCGAGGGGAGTGAAATAGAACTGAAACCATATGCTTACAAGGAGTCGGAGCCCTTTCGGGGGTGACGGCGTGCCTATTGAAGAATGAGCCAACGAGTTCATATATATTGCGTGGCTAAGCCCTTTTCGGGCGGAGCCGTAGGGAAACCGAGTGTGAATAGCGCGTTTGTAGTATGTATGAGACCCGAAGCCAGATGAGCTTGCCATGAGCAGGGTGAACTCTTGAGAAATTAAGAGGGAGGCCCGAACCGGTTGGCCGTGCGACACCATCGGATGACTTGTGGTAAGGAGTGAAAAGCTAATCGAATCTGGTAATAGCTGGTTCTCTCCGAAATAGTTTTTGGACTAGCGTCTTGTGTACCCTCTGGGGGTAGAGCACTGGAAGGATTGGACAGGGAGAAATCTCGCTAATCCTATCAAACTCCGAATACCAGAGATTAATTACAAGGCAGTAAGACTGCGGGGGCGAAGCTCCGTCGGTCAAAAGGGAAAAAGCCCAGATCTCAAGTTAAGGTCCCTAAATCTATGCTAAGTGCACTTAAGGAGGTGGAGTTTCATTGACAGTGAGGATGTTGGCTTAGAAGCAGCCATCATTTAAAGAAAGCGTAACAGCTCACTCACTAAGAGATTCTGCGCCGCAGATAATCGGGGCTAAGCATAGTACCGAAACTGAGGGTTTTATCGTCTTTCGAGATGGTAAAGCGGTAGGAGAGCGTTCTTGTCTGCACTGAAGGGGAAGCGTGAGCAACCCTGGAGCGTCAAGAAGTGAGAATGTTGGCACAAGTAACCACAATGCGGGTGAGATCCCCGCACGCCGTAAGACTAAGGTTTCCTTGGCGATGATAATCAGCCAAGGGTTAGTCGGGCCTAAGGTGATGGCGAAAGCCGGAACCGATGGACACAGGGTTAATATTCCCTGACTTCTTTTTTGTGCGATGGAGTGACGAAGATTTGTATGTTTCGCGCATTATTGGATTTGCGTTTGTGGTATGAGGGTGATTCTCAGGTAAATCCGGGAATCTGGGTTTAATCCCACTCCAAGTACAGCAGAAATCGCGAGGTTCGCCTCGCGGGATGAGACAGAGCAGTCTTCCGAGAAAAGCTTCTCAGCATAACAAAAAAGAAACCGTACCGTAAACCGACACAGGTAGTCGAGTCGAGTAGACTAAGGCGAACGAGTGATTGTTTCTCAAGGAACTCGGCAAAAAAGCAGCCGTAACTTCGGGATAAGGCTTGCCTTTCCTCAGCAATGAGGAGGGGCCGCAGCGAAAGATTTCCTGGCAACTGTTTACCAAAAACACAGCTCCATGCTAATTCGTAAGAAGATGTATATGGGGTGACGCCTGACCAATGCCAGAAGGTCAAACAGTGGCGGTATGCGCATCACACAGGGTACGATAATTATTATCGCGCGTTGTGTGATGCGTATGCAGACCGTTGTAAGCCCTGGTGAATGTCGGCAATAACTATAATTGTCCTAAGGTTTCGGCACTGACTATATGTTGGTGCCGAAAGGATTGGGACGATTATAGGGTGAGTGGTAAGCAAGTTAAATATATTACACATTGAAATGCTACCTACAATACAGCGATGTATTGTTGATCCAATCATGGCTAACGAGAGACCAACGCCATGCATCCCAACTCTATATAGAGCGGATGAAGATAGAGTCCTTCTGTGAGGAATAGAAGAGCGTAATTCCTTGTCTGGTAAGTTCAGACGTGCACGAATGGCGTAATGACTGGGAAACTGTCTCGAGAAACAGCTCGGTGAAAATACAATACCGGTGAAGATGCCGGTTACCTGCAGTTAGACGAAAAGACCCCAGAAGCTTTACTATAGCTTGATATTGAGTATGTTCTGTACCTGCGTAGCATAGGTGGGAGGATTTGAAGCAGCCTTTTCGGGGGCTGTGGATCCGTCAGTGAAATACCACTCTTGTTCGGGGCATATTCTAATCTGTACGGAAAAAACGTGCGGTGACAGTATCTGGTAGGTAGTTTGAGTGGGGCGCTCTCCTCCTAAAAAGTAACGGAGGAGTCTATTAAGGTCCTCTAGGCGCGAATGGAAACCGTGCCGATAGCGTAATGGCAAAAGAGGGCTTGACTGTAAGACGTACGAGTCGAGCAGGTGCGAAAGCAGAGCATAGTGAACCGACAACACGCTTTAGACGCGGTTGAAGATTAACGGATAAAAGCTACTCTGGGGATAACAGGCTAGTTCCGCCCAAGAGTTCATATCGACGGCGGAGTTCGGCACCTTAACATAATCGGGGTGCGTCAGGAGTAATCCTGTAGCAACAAATTTATAATCGTCATTAAATAATATATAAAAGAAATCTTGGCTTATAACGGTGAAGCCCTTATACATGAACAATATAGGGGTAATACCGTGGGAAGTTTGCATTCAAGAAAGCGATCACTTCATAATTTTATGAAGAGCTACGCTGTATTTTAAAATACAGGATTGAGTGTATAACCCCGTAGAGACTTGTCATCTGAGAGTGCATAGTATGCACAATCACTATATGACAGAGTTATGAGAAGATCATAGCTAATACGCCAACGCCTCTTTGATCGAGAGGGTGAAGAATAGTCCGATCCTCGCAGTAATGCGAGACAAATACGACAGCGATGTCGGCTCAACTTATCCTGGAGGTGGAGAAGCTTCCAAGGGTTTGGCTGTTCGCCAATTAAAAAGTTACGCGAGCTGGGTTCAAACCGTCGTGAGACAGGTTGGTCTCCTATCTACTGCAGGCGTTGATTTTTGAGGGGATTTGCTCCTAGTACGAGAGGACCGGAGTGAACTGACCTCTGGTGTGGCTGTTGTCCTGCCAAGGGCACCGCAGCATAGCTATGTCGGGAATGGATAACCTCTGAAAGCATCTAAGAGGGAAGCCAACCC
>MHUV01000004.1:0-16775 GCA_001823545.1 Candidatus Yonathbacteria bacterium RIFCSPLOWO2_01_FULL_43_27 | reverse complement strand
AAAGCATCTAAGAGGGAAGCCAACCCCAAGATCAGAAATCGTTTGAGGCCCGTAAGAGATTATTACGTTGATAGGCTCTAGGTGTACGGCGCGTAAGCGCTTTAGCCGAGGAGTACTAATACGCCGATTCCTGTTGGGAATTTGAGAATCACAATCATTATTTACTCGTTTCTTTTTTACCTACGTTATTTTGTTTTCAAACTGCATCGGGGTGTGGCGCAACTGACTTAAGGTGGCGCATCAGGTTATAGACCTGAAGGTTGGGGGTTCGAATCCCTCCACCCCGACCATTTTTTCGAAAAATGGTATCATAGAGATGCAAAAGTACATTACAAAATTTGCAATTGAATATTTTAATCTGATGATTGACGTGTGTTGAATATTTAGTTTCGGTGGTTCAGCGCTGTGGTCACACCTGATCTCATTCCGAACTCAGAAGTTAAGCACAGTTGCGGCGATGATACTCTATTTATAGGGGAAAGTAGCTTGCCGCCGGAACTAAGTATTTAACTGAAGTCATCAGATTAAAGAATTCAATTGCAGGTTTATATCAAAAAGGCATAACTGTAGTGGTTACGCCTTTTTGTCTGCCGTGTTTCTTGGTATGATATGAACTATATGGAGTGGGCAATGAAGAGAAAAATTTTATATGTGAGCGCGCTTGTGGGAGTCGTGTTACTTATTGGCGCGTATCCTATGTATCGAGCATTGTTCCCGAGTGGAACGTGTTTCGATAATAAACAAAACGGAGGGGAGGCTGGCGTTGACTGTGGTGGCGCGTGTACACTCTACTGCACGTCGCAGGTAAAACCTCTGCGTGTAGTCTGGGCAGAAGCGTTTTCTTTCGCGCCTGATCACTATGATGTAGGTGCATATATTGAAAACCCTAATATAGATGCGGGAATAAAGTCAGCACGTTATACGGTTCGTATTTTTGATGCGACAGGACAAACAATTGGTGAGCGTATCGGAGCAATAGAAATTTCTCCCCGCGCCCCCACATTTCTTTTTGAGGGGAATTTTACATTATTGACACCACCTGCAAAAGTTGAAGTTGTATTCGATGATGCGTATTTGGAAAGTATGGTGTCTGCGCGACCAAGCGCACCTGTTTTGGTTACCAAGAACCAGCGCTTAAAAGAAGTTACCACGAGTCCACGTTTTGATGCAGTGCTTGTAAACACCGATCCACTAAATAGTGTTTCCTCGGTTTCTCTCGGCGCCATCATTTTTGATTCTGCGAGAAACCCGATCGCTATTTCTCGCACGATTGTTGAAGAGATCGAGAAAGGTGAGGAACAACAAATTTTCTTTACGTGGCCAAATCGTTTCCTTGGCGTTGAGGAGGGAGAGCGTCTTATCACCGATATTATCATCATGACGCCAGCAGTGTTTGAAAAATAGCAATTCGCGATGAATTGTGTTAGTACTTAATTGACAATCGTATGAAATTCCTCGCACTCCTTCGAGAAGTGTTTCCCCGTAAAGCCTCCACTGATTGGGTGCTTTTTTTCTCAGTACTTCTCGTAGTTTCGTTTGGTCTGGTAACCATGAGTACGTTTGCAGGAGAGAACTTTTTTTTTGAAAAACAGATCATATCGTTAGGAGTTGCTATCGGCGCATTTTTTCTTGCGACGCGTATGGATACCGATATTCTTAAGCGTACCGATGTTTTGGTTGGGTTGTTCTTGATTATGAGTGCCGTCCTTCTCGTCCTTTTTGGTCTTGGAAGTATCGCCAAGGGTGCGCAAAGCTGGTTCAAGTTAGGTATGTTTGCGTTTCAGCCTGCCGACGCGATGAAACTTTTGCTCATCCTTATTCTTGCGAAATATTTTTCGCGACGACATATAGAAATAGCACACTTCCGCCACATCATTGTTTCGGGGGTCTACGCACTCATTCCTTTCGCGATGGTTCTCCTCCAGCCAGATTTTGGTTCAGCGATGATCATTTTTTTCATTTGGGTGGGGATGATCCTTGTTTCCGGTGTTTCAAAGAAACATCTTGCTTTAGTGTTTATTGTGGGGATGGTTGCTTTTGGGTCGTTATGGGTTGGAGTATTCAAGCCATATCAAAAGGCACGTATCCTGACCTTCTTTCATCCACTTGCAGATATCCGTGGGACAGGATATAACGCATATCAATCTACAATCGCGGTAGGGGCGGGACAAGTGGTGGGGAAAGGGGTTGGGTACGGAACACAGTCACGCTTGCGATTTTTACCGGAATATCAAACAGACTTTATTTTTTCAGCATTTGCTGAAGAGTGGGGGCTTGTGGGGGTAAGTATTTTGTTTGCACTTTATACCATAATCATTGTGCGCATTTTAATGATCGCGATGGTACTCGCCACAAATTTTGAAATGTTGTATGGTATCGGGGTCGCCGTATTCTTTATTGTACACTTCACCGTAAACATTGGTATGACTATAGGATTATTGCCGGTCACGGGAGTACCGGTGCCCTTTATGAGCTTTGGTGGTTCCCATCTTCTTGTTGAGTTTCTTGCGCTCGGCCTCTTGGTGAGTATGAAAAAAACCTCTCGTTCTATTCATCGAAGTAGTCTCCAAAATGAGTTTTTGGGATATGATCAAAAGATGAACGCACGAGATTGATCGAGGGTCTGCTTCTGGTAGAAACCTTGTTTCCTTGGTACTATGGAGTCTATGGCACAAAAACGAGTTCTCATTTTCGCGCTTGCGTACTATCCGGATGCCGTGGGAGGGGCCGAAGTCGCGCTCAAAGAAATTACCGATCGTATTGCTTCAGAAGAGATTGTCTTTGATATGGTGACGATTCGATTCAATTCGCTCCTTCCTGCGTATGAACGTATCGGTAATGTCAACATTTATCGGGTCGGCTTTACGAAAGCAGGCCCCTCGATCTCTGACCTAGGGAAGTTTCCCCTCGTCATCAATAAATATTTATTCCCATTTATGGGTTTTTTGAAGGCACGCTCACTGCATCGTAAAAATGCATATGATGGCATCTGGGCAATGATGGCAAATCATGCAGGGTTTGCAGCACTCTTTTTCAAGATGTGGTACCCTAACGTACGGTTCCTGCTTACCCTGCAGGAAGGGGATCCCATTGAATACATCAAACATCGCGTTCGTTTCGTGTCACCGCTCTTTAAACGTATTTTTGAGCGTGCGAATTTTGTGCAATCAATTTCAACGTATCTTGCGAATTTTGCGCGCAGTATGGGGTATAACGGTGACCTTGAGGTAGTACCTAACGCGGTAAACATCAGTCACTTTTCGAAAGAGTATTCTACAGAAGAACTCTATATCCTCAGGCGAAAACTCGGTAAGAAAGAAGGAGACATATTCCTCATCACTACCTCACGTATGGTCAGAAAGAATGCTATTGATGTTATTATTCGTTCCCTAACACTTCTCGATGCGCATGTAAAATTTTTAATTCTTGGCATCGGCCCTGATGAGGAGATGCTCCGCGAGTTGGCACGCAGTCAGGGGGTCGCCGACCGAATTCAATTTTTAGGACAAATACTTCATACAGAAATGCCAAAGTATCTCAAAGTCTCGGATATTTTTATTCGCCCCTCACGTTCTGAAGGATTGGGAAATTCGTTTCTTGAAGCAATGGCAGCAGGGCTTCCCGTCATTGCGACTCCTGTAGGTGGTATTCCTGATTTCCTTTTTGATCCTGATGCAAACCCCGATCATGAGCCGACAGGACTTTTTGCTTCCGTTGATGATCCTGCAAGTATTGCACGACAAGTCAACCGTCTCCTCAATGATAATGTGCTCCGTATGAAACTTTTTACGAATGGTCGCACCCTCGTGATCGAAAAATATGACTGGGATTTAGTAGCGCGCTCAATGCGCGAACGTGTGTTCGAAAAATTGTTTGCGACACGATAGTTTATCGTATATGAAAATTTTAATTGCGACAGGTATCTTTCCGCCACAGATCGGTGGTCCAGCAACATACAGCAAGCTCTTGCAAGATCTTCTTCCTTCGCGGGGGTTTTCTGTCGAGGTGGTAAATTTCGGTGACGTACTAATGTTCCCGAAGGGGATACGCCACCTCATTTATTTTTTTAAGATTGTGTTTCGCGGTGTTCGTGCTGATGTTATCTACGCACAAGATCCCGTATCGGTGGGGTTGCCAGCGTTCATTGCTTCAAAAATTCTGAGAAAAAAGTTTTACCTTAAGGTGGTGGGAGATTATGCGTGGGAGCAATTTCAAATAGAAAATCCTAAGTTGCATAATGTGCGGCTCGAAGAATTTCAAGCACGAACATGTGATTGGAAAACGGAAGTACGAAAAAGAATTGAGCGTTCTGTTGCACGAGGTGCCGTAAGGGTTGTGGTACCAAGTATATATTTGAAAAAAATTGTTTCACTTTGGGGCGTTCCTGAAAAAAGACTAACCGTAATTTATAATGGGTTTGATGCGCCCGTAATTTCCGAGAATAAAGAAGCATTGAGAAAAAAACTCGGAATATCTGGATACACCATTGTTTCGGTCGGACGTCTTGTACCGTGGAAAGGATTTTCGGTACTCATTGATGCGATGCCAGAAATCATGCAAAAGATTCCTTCTGCGCATATTTTTATTATTGGTGACGGGCCGGAGAATGTAGGTCTCAAGAAAAAGATTGAAGAGCTTCACCTTGATAGATCAGTGACCCTTTTGGGCAAGAAGCCACAAAAGGAACTTTTTGAATATATTAAAGCAAGTGATGTCTTTATTCTTAACACTGCATATGAGGGTTTTTCTCATCAGCTACTTGAGGTAATGGCACTTGGAGCGCCTATTATTACTACCCCCGAGGGAGGAAATAGTGAGATTATTACCGACCGCGATAATGGTCTTTTGGTGCCATATAATGACCGCCTACTGATACAAGAGGCGGTGCATACTCTATGTACTGATCATGCATTTGCTGGTAATTTAGTAAAAAATGCGCAGAAAAAAATAAATGAATTTAGTAACGAACGGATGATCGATGCCTTAACCAAAGAATTCTCTATCAGTAATATATAGATGAATATTATTTGTTTGAGTTGATCGTAGAGATTTTGTTCCTTGGTATTTTAAGAGAAATAGGGTAGTGTGTTAAAACATATGGCACAAGGAGGGGATATTATTATTCGATTTGAAAATGTCTCGTTTGAGTACGGACCAACAAAGCCTATTCTCGAGGAGGTCTCTTTTCCCGTGCGTCGTGGTTCCAAATTTACCCTTATGGGGCAAAATGGTGCAGGGAAATCTACCCTTTTTGGACTCATTACCAAAACCCTTCGTCCAGAGAGCGGGAACATTCATATCGTAAATGGTGTAACAATAGCGATGTCGCGTCAGGTTATTCCACGTGGGGAGCTCGACCTCACGGTACGCGCATTTTTCGAAAAATGTTTTCCGAAAAAGGTGTACGATATTGACCCAAAGATTGATGAGGTGCTCGAGATTGTGAACCTTAAAGGTCACACTAAGATACATGATCGCATCGTTAAGTCGTTTTCTGGTGGGCAACAGGCGCGACTCCTCCTTGCATCGGCGCTCATTCAAAATCCTGATGTACTGTTGTTGGACGAACCAACAAATAATTTGGACAAAGCTGGCATCGCGCATCTTACGGATTTTTTGAAAGATTACAAAAAAACATGTATCGTCATTTCACACGATGCAGATTTCTTGAATTCATTTACGGAGGGAGTTCTCTATTTAAATATTCACACGCGTAAACTCGAACAGTACGTGGGGAATTATTTTGATGTGGTAAAGCAGATTTCTATTCAAATAGAAAAGGAAAACAGAAAGAACGCGCTCCTTGCGAAAGAGATTCAAGCAAATAAAGAGAAGGCAAACTTTTTTGCGATGAAGGGTGGACAGATGCGTATGGTAGCAAAACGAATGCGTGAAAAAGCAGAAGAAATGGAAGAAGAAAAAGTTGATATTCGTAAAGAGGATCGTACCATTCGTCCGTTTGTTATTCCCGCACAACCCGAGATTACGGGAGAGATTTTACACCTCTCTTCGTTTACGATGTTGAAAAATCACATGCCGGTACAGCGCATCACCAAAATTTCCCTCAAGAGGAAGCATCACTTGCTTCTTGCGGGGCCAAACGGCATCGGTAAATCTACACTCTTGGAAACTATTGCAAGCGGGACATCAGAGGGCGCAACAATAGCACCGGGAGTGCGCGTTGGATATTATCGACAAGATTTCTCAACACTCAATTTTGATGAATCGGTATACGAATCACTCAGGCACGCTATAGAATCAGTCGATGGAAAATTTGACGAGGAACGAATGCGCTCGGTAGCGGCAAGCTTTCTTATTACAAATGATGTTATCCGTACGAAAATTGGCGCACTGTCTGAAGGGCAAAAGGGGCTTGTGGCATTCGCACGTCTTGTGCTCGAACGTCCCGGACTTCTTATTTTGGACGAGCCGACAAATCATATTAACTTCCGTCATCTTCCCGTGATTGCAAAAGCACTTGACCAATATGAAGGCGCGATGATTCTCGTTTCGCATGTTCCAGAATTCGTAAAACAAATTAGGATTGATGAGGTGCTCGATTTAGAAAAATAGAAATTTGCTAAATTTTTTCCCACGCGATTTCTTTTTTATGATGCGCGCGGAGATACTTGTTTGTTTTAGAAAAATATTTCCCACCAAAAAATTTACGTGCGGAGAATGGGGAAGGATGTGCTGAAATGAGAACAAGGTGTTTCTGTGCGTCAATTAAATTTCTTTTTTGTTCTGCATATTTTCCCCACAAGATAAAAACCAGGTGCTCGTGGGTGTCTGAGAGTTTCTTGATTACGGCATCGGTAAATTGTTCCCACCCGATATCGTGGTGTGATGCTGGTTCGTGTGCGCGAACCGTGAGAAGGGTATTGAGCAGAAATACTCCCTGACCCGTCCACCCACTAAGATCTCCGGTGTTTTTTGGTATTTCAATATTGAGGTCGTTTTTTAGTTCCTTGAAGATGTTTCCCAGTGATGGTGGTGGCGTTACTCCTTTTGGTACAGAGAAAGATAGCCCGTGCGCCTGTCTTTCTTTATGGTAGGGATCTTGTCCGAGGATTATCACTCTCACTTTATGAAACGGTGTTTTGTTAAAAGCGTTAAATATTTCTTTTTGTGAGGGGTAGAGTGTTACACCTTGTTTTACCTCTTGTTCAATTTTTCTTTTAATTTCTTGAAAATATGGCGCGCGAAGCTCTTCAGTAAGCGCCGTGCACCACCCTTTGTCTACAAGGAGATTTTCGAGGTCGAGCGTAGTGTTCATAAAATCATGCTACCAGAAGCATGAGCTTTTGCAATTCTTGATATATTTTTACCACTATTGGGTGTATAATGAATAGCAATAGAAGGATAATATAATACACATAAACATATGAATGGCTACGTAATAAATATAGAACAAGAATCAGAGGGGAATAATAATTTTCGCAAAGTGTTGTACACGGCTCCTTATTGTCAGTTGGTCGTGATGAGCTTGAAACCTCTCGAAGATATTGGTGAAGAAGTTCACGCTCTTGATCAGTTTTTGAGAATTGAAGAAGGTGAAGGAAAGACCGTTTTGAATGGCATTGAACATAGTATTTCAAGTGGTTTTGCGATTGTTGTACCCGCAGGCACAAAACACAACATTATCAATACGTCTTCCGACAAAGAAATGAAATTATATACCGTGTACGCTCCTGCAAATCATCGTGATGGGGTGGTACACGCGACGAAAGAAGAAGCGGAAAAAGATGAGGAGCATTTTGACGGGACACTTACCGAGTAATTTTTTTATTGATAGTTAATCATCATTCGTATTTCTATGTCCATCAAACACTTCGCACGTCTTCTTCCTCTCGTCCTCTTGTTTCTTCTTCCTAATCTCTCTTCTGCAGCGACTGAATCCATCCGTATCATCCGCCAAGACTGTACCGGTTACACCAACTGTTACACCTCACTTTCTGCGTGGGAAGCTGCAGAAAACCGAGACCTTACCGCTACTGATGAAATTGCGGTAGCGAGAATCGAAGGCGTATGGACAACCCCTGACACCACGGCAGTTACGATTGATGGTTGGACGACCGACGCAACAAGATACGTGAAGATTTACACCACACCTGAGGCGAGACACAGTGGGGTATGGAGTACGGGGAAGTATAGGTTGGAGCCGAATGATGCTGATGCATTAAAAATAAAAGATGATTATGTAACAGTTGAAGGTTTGCAGATTGGTATTACTAACCCAACAATACAGAGGAAAGAGTTTTCTTCAATATTCAACCAAAATGGTGTAGTGACATTATCTCATAGTATTATTCGCGGGTCTGGTGTAAATAGCGTTGGGGTAGGAGTAAGCGATGTTACTACGGGGAGTGTAAATTTATATAACAATATCATTTACAATGTTCAGAGTCAGTATTTTGGAGGGGTAAGGTACAGTGGTCAAGGAATCTTGAAGGCATACAATAACACTATCGTAAATTCATATTATGGTATTAGAAGAAGTGGCGGTACTGTTATTTCAAAAAACAATATCATCATTAACGCTATTTCCTCTGATTATCTATCAGATAGTGGTATCGCGTGGGGCATCGGCTCCAACTACAACATTTCTTCCGACGGAACATCGACCGGCGGAGCTAACGATAAAATAAATCAGACTGTTACATTTGCAGATTCTACCAATAACAACTATCACCTCGCTTCTTCCGATGTTTCCGCCCTGAATGCTGGCGTCGACCTCTCTACTGATCCTTTACTTTCTTTCACCACTGACATCGACGGAGAAACTCGTTCAGGTGCTTGGGATATCGGTGCTGACGAAACCTCAGGTGGGGGAACACTACCCGCAGGAGACACCACTGCCCCATCTATCCCTACCAACCTCGCTACAATCGCAATCTCTTCTTCCCAAATCAACCTCAGTTGGTCAGCATCTACCGACAACACCGGTGTCGCCGGCTACCGCATCTACCGAGACGGTACCCAACTCACCACCACCACCGGTACCACCTATTCGAACACCGGTCTCTCTGCCTCCACTCTCTATACCTACACCGTAGCTGCCTATGACGCAGCAGGGAATACTTCTTCCCAATCAACCTCTGTAAGTGCTACCACCCAAGCAGGACTTGTTCCTGATACTACTGCACCAAGTATCCCCACCAACCTCACTGCCTCCGCAATCTCTTCTTCTCAAATCAATCTCAGCTGGACAGCTTCCACGGACGCCGTAGGTGTAACTGGTTACACGATCTACCGTAACGGTACTCAACTCACGACTACGACGGGCACCACCTACTCAAACACGGGTCTCTCCGCATCCACGCTCTACGCCTACACCGTATCTGCCTACGACCTTTCAGGGAACGCGTCACCTCAATCAAGCGGAGCAAGTGCGACGACGCAAGCACCTACCGTCGTTACCACGACGACCACAGGTGTACCCATCATTTTCTATACCGACATCACTTCTGGCCCTAACACGGGAGGAGAAAATAATAACGGTGCCTACCTCTCCATTTTTGGAAAAAATTTCGGTACTAACATCTCCAACGTAAAAGTTTCTGTAGGAAATGGGGAAGTAATAAGGTACATATACCTTGGTGCGTCTCTCGGCAGACCAGACGTCCAGCAACTCTCGGTGCAACTTGGCCCCAATACTACGACGGGAGCTATTAAAGTAACTGTCGGAGGCGTTGATTCGAATGCGGATCAAATGTTTACGGTGAGAGCAGGAGATTTTTATTATGTGTCTAAAACAGGAAGTGATACCACAGGTATGGTTAATGATATTAATAGACCTTACCGCACCGCAAATTATGTTATGGCATTATCTACATTTGCCGATAATGATTTTATGGTAATCAGGGGTGGAAATTATGATATTAGTTCTGGACAAGAAAATCTTTACAATAATAGATGGATCAATCTCGGTGTTGGTCAAGGTGGAGGTTTAAGAAATGGCACGTCAGATATAAATAGGATTACTATTTATGGATATCCTGGAGAAAACACCACGATTGATTGGGGTACCATTACAACAGGAGGAATATCTGGAATTAGAACTGTATCATCAACGTCCTATTATACAATGGCAAACTTAAGTTTTGATCTCAAAAACTCAGGAGGTGAAGCGTTCTTTCTTGGTTTTTATTCAAGCCCGGGGCAACATTGTAATTATTGTAATGTGATAAATACGAAAGTCTCTGGAGGTATGGCAGGTGCTACTGCTGGTGTGACCCCAGTTTATTTTCATAGAGTTGATAATTTTAAACTTTATGGGATGAGTGTAGGAAATCAAAGTTTATTGGCTAACCCATTACTTGCTTCGCATGTTATTTATTTAAGTCATTTTTATAATAATGCTGATATCGGATGGATTTATGTTCACGATAATGCGTACGGGAGGGCGGCACTCCAGGTTGCTGGAGATAATTGGGGCACAGATAGATCTCTTGCTTGGGGAGTAAATGCAAATGTGCGAATACACGATTCTCTATTTAAAAATCTAGCACAAGAAGCGATTTTATTTAATTTAGGATCTAAAGAAATATTTATCTACAATAATATAATTGACAATGTGGTAACAAGAAATAATGCGTTTGCCGCAGTTGCCTTTAGGGGAGCTGATTTGAATGCCGGTGACTATTATTTCTATAATAATACTGTTTATACAGATGCCATTGGAGGAGGAAGTCTCAACGGTATCATCCAAATGGGATATTCACCCCAAACTACCTATCCTAAAAGTGTCACATTATACAATAATATAATCTACTCTAAATCAACCAATTCCAATTTCTACAGCATTAACCACTCCTCTTTTACAGCAAATAAGGTTACCTCTAACAACAACATTTGGTTCAACTCAACTCAAAGTATTCCGTTTATGGGTATAAATGATAGGATTATCAATCCTCAACTTACTTCTCCTGCTACCGGAGACTTCACCCCCCAACCAATCTCTTCAGCCATCGACACAGGTATTTCCCTCGTCTCTAATTTTGTCACTAAAGACTACTTCGGCATCTCCCGTCCCCAAGGTTCCGCGTACGACATCGGTGCGTTCGAATACTGTACTAACTGTACCACTACAACGACTACCACACCTCCACCTCCTCCCGTCACCGACACCACCGCCCCATCTGTACCTACCAACCTTTTAGCTACCGTCGTTTCACCTTCTCAAGTCAACCTCAGTTGGTCAGCATCCACCGACAGCACCGGTGTCACCGGTTACCGCATTTATCGTAACGGTACCCAGATCACCACAACCACCGGAACTACCTACTCAAACACCGGTCTCACGCCATCCACCCCCTACACCTACACCGTGAGTGCCTACGACGGAGCAGGGAACACCTCAGCACAATCAACGTCTGCCGGTGCAACAACTCAGGAACAAGGAGTAGTGACGACGTCGGGAGCACCAAGATTATATTTTTCTGATATGACAGACGGCCCGACTTCTGGATGGGAAAATTCTACTACAAAAGGAGCGGCAGTGACAATCTGGGGAAATAATTTCGGTACGACGAGAGGGTCTTCAAGTCTTACTGTTTGTGGAGTCACTCTAAACGTAGATTCAGATTTTGCCGAGTGGGGAGCAACAACAAACCCAACAGCCGCTCGTGGTATGCAACGTATTACTTTTTGGCTTAAACCTACTATGACGATAGGGGCAGGGACAATTAGCGTCACTACTACAAGCGGAACCAGTGAGACCATTCCATTTTATTGTCGGGCGCTAGGTAGTAATAAAATATATTACGTTTCAAACAATGGAAGTGATACTAATACTGGGTTAACGACTGTAAACCCTTGGTCTTCTGCAAAAAAAATCAAAAGTTTAGCTCAGGGCGATATCGCATATTTTAGATCTGGTACGTGGAATACGATAGATGATTGGTCGGCAGTTATTGATTTTTGGAGTACAAATCATGGTAACGGAGTTCTAAATAACTCAATAACAATTGCTTCGTATCCCGGAGAACTCGCGTCACTTGGAGATAGTTCAACGCAATATGTTATTGGGCACCATGGAAGTTCTGGTGACATTTTAAATTATTGGACTTTTTCAAAGTTTCGTATGCGTGCAAATATGAACGTGACTAACTGGGGTATTAACCAGCCAAACTCCGATAGTAATGTAAGGTTTATTGGTAATGATATGTCAACTACTGCTGGAGGAAAAACTGTAGCTACATTTAATGGTGGGGGCGGTGGACAAACACAGTTTCGTTTTTATGGAAATTATGTATGTGATACGGGGGTTAATGTTAGAGGGGAAACTGCGTCGGCTACAGGGTATAGTTTTTATTTAGGAGGATATGGTACACATAACTATGTATATGTTGGATGGAACGAATTTTGTCATAACACAAATGGAAGAGGTATGCAGATTTATGGACATACTGTCAATGACTCAATTGATAATTTATATGTACACGATAATTATATACACCACAATAGCACTACAGGAGCTATTTTAGGAGGAGGTGATGGAGGCGGAGGAAGTTATAATTATGAGTATCTAAAAAATGTTTGGTTTTATAACAATATTATTGCATATAATGACGATGCCGTATTGGCGGGTGGGGTAGGGTGGGGTGGTAATGGTGGTAATTATTATCTCTACAACAATACCTTGTATGGGAATGTAAGAGGTTTTGATATTACAGGAACCCCTCATTCAGTACAATTAAAGAATAATATTGTGCAAGTTAATTCAGGATCAAATTATATTGTACGAGGATATGATTGCACTGTGTGCGTTGCTAGTAATAATTTGTATTTCAATGGCCTAAATGTTCCTTCTTGGGATACATATAATTTCACCACAAATCCACTTCTTGTTTCGGTAAACCCTACCTTTTTTTCGGATTATGCTTTACAGTCAAGTAGCCCCGCAGTAAATAGTGGTGTTTATATTTCATTGGTCACTCATGATTTCAACGGCATCTCCCGCCCTCAAGGTTCCGCCTACGACATCGGCGCCTACGAATACTGCACCAACTGCACCACAACAGTAGTTGCTCCACCACCACCTATTGCCGACACTACTGCACCAACCCTTGGTACCATCAGCTCTTCCGTTACCACAACAGGTGCTACCATCTCATGGACTACCAATGAAGCAGGCACCTCTCGCGTAGAATACGGTCTCACGACGTCTTACGGTAATACGACATCTCTTTCTGCTTCTCTTACCTCCCACTCCCACACTCTCTCAAACCTTTCCTCCAACACCACGTACCATTACCGCGTGAACACCACCGACAGTGCAGGGAACACCGCAACGTCCCAAGACCGTACCTTCACCACCTCAGCGGTAGCTGACACCACGGCACCTTCCTCAATCACCGATCTCACCACCTCGTCCCTTGGTCAAACATCACTCACGCTCTCATGGACGGTTCCTACTGATACCTCAGGTATTGCATCCTACGACATCAGGTACAGCACTACCCCCATTACCGACACCAATTTCTCCTCTGCATCCCAACTTGCGAACGTACCCCTTCCTACCACCTCAGGTTCCACTCAAACACAGTATGTCTCGGTCGGCCTCACCCCAAACACCACCTACTCCTTTGCCATCAAGTCAACTGATGCCGTAGGTAATGTCTCTTCACTTTCGAACATCGCCACCGGCACTACGCTCTCGGCACCTACCACCACCTCGACCACCGCTTCAACTCAAGCCGGTACCATCTCGGTTCCTACGACGAGTGGGGGAGGAGGTGGCGGTGGTAGCTTCACCATTTACCAACTCTCTGACATCACGCCACCGAAGAACCCTACCAATGTTCGTATTGAACCTACCAACACCCAAGCAACCCTCTCATGGACAAACCCTACCGACCCTGACTTTGTCCGTGTGAAGATTGTGCGTAAGACCGGCAGTGCCGTTGCTTCCCACACCGATGGCACCACCGTCTACGATGGTACTGGTACCACCTTTACTGATACCAACCTCGTGAACAATCAAACCTACTACTACGCCATCTACGCATACGACAAGGTACCCAACTACACTTCAACCCTTGGTCTCTCGGTTACTCCCCAAGCATCATTAACTCAAACCAATGTGTCCTACACCACCATTGAAGCTGGCTGTACCGAAACCACCACCTACTCTACGATCACCGGTAAACCTTGCACCAAGGTACCTACTGCCTTCCGTCCGTTCTACACCTTCTCCAAAGATCGTGCTGTTACCTACGGTATGAAAGACAGTACCGATGTCCGTGAACTTCAAAAGATCCTCCAGTTCGAAGGACTTCTCTCGCTCACATCTTCTGCCGATGGTGCCTTTGGCCCCGGTACTAAATCCGCTATCATCGCCTTCCAGAAGAAGTATGCTATTACCCCTGCACAAGGTACCGTAGGCCCTCTTACTAAATCTAAACTGAATCAACTCTACGGTTCCACTACCATCTCTACCACTTTCTATCGTAACCTTACCATTGGTTCTAAAGGTGAAGATGTGAAGAAACTCCAACAGTTACTTAACACCGATATTGCTACCCGTATCTCTGCAACCGGTGCTGGTTCTCCGGGGAACGAGACGACGTACTTTGGTGCTGCGACGAAAGCTGCGGTGATGAAGTACCAGAAGAAAAACAACATTATTCCTGCATCGGGGTATGTGGGGCCGGTGACGAGAGGGAAGTTGGAGGGGAGGTAGGGGAAGTACGGTTGTTTTAGGTACGGTTGACAAAAAATAGTAATTAGTATATAGTATCAGCATAACTTCATCTCATAAGTTTTTGTTCTACGAGTTTGCCTCGAAAGCGACTTTTTCTAACACTAACTAACAAAGGCTTTCGGGGAGGTTTTATATAGAATGCATACAAAAAATACACAAAACTCTTCGTTTAAACGAGGAGCTGGTTCACGAGGTTCGTCATTTGGCGGACGTCGCAGCGGATCAGGTTCATCATCATTTGGGCAACGTCGTTCAGCATCTTCGGGTGCACGTCGCAATACTGGCACGTTTAATCGTGGTGGTGGGCGCGGTCATCGCAAAGGTAGTCATATCGACATCTCAAAATTTATTAACAAAACGGTCATCACAGAAGAGGCGGTGGTTTTTACTCCTGAACATCTTTTCAAAGATTTCGCTATTGATGAGCGTTTGAAAAATAATATTATTAAGAAAGGATACCAGTCACCAACACCGATTCAGGATCGCGTGATTCCACATATTCTCAATGGGCATGATGTGGTAGGTATTGCAAATACCGGAACAGGCAAGACGGCTGCGTTCCTTATTCCGCTTATCAATAAAGTACTTGCTAACCCTAAAGAAAATGTTCTCGTGGTTGCACCTACGCGTGAGCTTGCTCAGCAGATCAACGTAGAACTCAAGGGCTTTACTCAAGGATTCAAAATCTTTTCTGTGTGTGTGGTGGGAGGGGCACCAATTGGTGCTCAGATTCGCGAACTTCGTTACCATAATAATTTTATTATCGGAACACCTGGTCGTATTAAAGACCTCATCGAACGCAAATGCTTGGACCTTTCAAGTTTCAAGTCTGTGGTCTTGGATGAGGCAGATCGTATGTTGGATATGGGTTTTATCAATGATATGAAATTATTGATGAGCTATATGCCCAAGGACCGTCACACACTCTTCTTTTCAGCAACACTTTCACGCGAGATCGAAGCACTCATCAAGGACTTCTTGAAAGAGCCGGTGATGGTGTCAGTAAAAACACGTGACACATCAAAAGACGTAGAACAGGATGTGGTACATATTGGACAGGGACAAAATAAGTTTGATGTACTCCACGACCTCTTAGTGCAACCAGAATTTCACCGAGTGCTTGTTTTTGGACGCACAAAACATGGCGTAGAAAAACTTGCCATCGAACTTGATAAACGTGGTTTCAAAGCACAATCAATTCATGGTGATAAAAGCCAAGGACAACGTCAGCGCGCATTGGATTTCTTTAAAAAAGGAATGTCGCAGATTCTCGTAGCAACAGATGTTGCTGCGCGTGGACTTGATATCGCTGGCGTCTCTCATGTTATTAACTTTGATATCCCTGAAACATACGAAGACTATGTGCATCGCATCGGTCGTACTGGCCGTGCTGGTGCAAAGGGTAAAGCACTCACGTTTATCGGCTAAACCTTGTGCTCGGAAGGGGGCTTGACTTCTGTCAAACAAAAGAATATACTACCTGAGCGCTTAGAAATAGGCGCTTTTGTTATCCAGCCTTGCCCCACAAGGGTGGTTGGGATGAGAAAATGATCATTGACAACTGCATATTGTACATCTAAAAAAAGTCGAGGGCTCGGAAACGGGCTCTCGCAATGCAAGTTCCTGGAAACAGGAAAATAAAACAGTGAATGAACAACAGAGTATTTTTTCTTTTGTTCCGTTCTTGAGAGCATCTGACTCTTTTAAAAGAGTTTGATCCTAGCTCAGGATGAACGCTGGCGGCGTGGATAAGGCATGCAAGTCAAACGGCCCGCAAGGGCAGTGGCGAACGAGGTAGTAACACGTAGGTACAAACCCCCAAGTCAGGAATAACTCGCCGAAAGGCGGGCTAATACTTGATGGTCTCTTCGGAGTAAAGATTTATCGCTTGGGGATTGGCCTGCGGAGTATCAGCTAGTTGGTAGGGTAATGGCCTACCAAGGCAATGACGCTTAGGGGAGGTGAGAGCCTGGCCCCCACCGATGGTACTGAGACACGGACCATACACCTACGGGTGGCTGCAGTCGAGAATCTTCCACAATGGACGAAAGTCTGATGGAGCGACGCC
>MHUV01000003.1 GCA_001823545.1 Candidatus Yonathbacteria bacterium RIFCSPLOWO2_01_FULL_43_27 | reverse complement strand
GTACTGTAGGCCCTCTTACGAAAACCAAACTCAACCAACTCTACGGTTCCACTACCATCTCTACCACTTTCTATCGTAACCTCACTATCGGTTCAAAAGGTGACGATGTAAAGAAACTCCAACAGTTACTCAATACCGATATTGCTACCCGTATCTCTGCAACCGGTGCTGGTTCTCCGGGGAATGAAACTAATTACTTTGGAAATGCTACTAAAGCTGCGGTGATCAAGTATCAACAGAAGAACAACATTACTCCTGCACAGGGGTATGTGGGGCCGTTGACGAGGACAAAGTTGGAGGGGAGATAGGGGGGGGGCACAGAAAAATGTTTGACAGTCTCTTGATATTTTGTTATCTTGTGAACAACGGTATTTGATTGAGTAACGAGCGCGCCGGGGGTACAATTTAATAACAGATACGTCTACATACGAGTCTTCATTTTCAAAAAGGTGGTTATCACTTGCCTTTTTGATTTTTGTCGTTTAGGTGTAGGCGAGTTAATCATAATATACGGCGTTATATATGAGAGAAAAAAAGTATTTTTCGCGATATAAAAAATCGCTTGTGCCACTCCCAAATCTTGTGGAGACCCATTTGAAGTCATACCAATGGCTTCTCGAAGTAGGAATCAAGGAAGCGTTTAAGGATTTTTCTCCTATCAAGGATTATTCGGAGAAAAAGTTTGAACTTGAATTTAAGGGAATCGAGCTCTCGAAACCAAAGTTCGATGAGTACTTTGCAAAGGAGAATAAGCTCTCTTACGAAGCTCCTTTAAAAGCGCGCGTCAACCTTATCAACAAGACAACAAAGACTGAGAAGGAGCAGGAAATTTTCATTGCGGATTTTCCTATGATGACTTCACACGGCACCTTTATTGTGAATGGTGTTGAGCGTGTCGTTGTTCCTCAGATCTCACGTTCTTCTGGTGTATCGTTTACCGAAGAAGAGCTCAAGGGCAAGCGTTACTTTGGCGCAAAAATTATCCCAAGCCGTGGCGCATGGATCGAGATCGAGTCTGATCCAGACGGCGCAACGTATGTGCGTATCGACCGCAAGCGCAAGTTCCCTGTGTCAGTACTTCTCCGCGCGCTCGGTATGAAGGACAATGAAGAAATCTTCAAAGCATTTTCTTCTGATGAATTAGGAAAGAAGGTTATCGAAAGCACACTCGCTAAAGATCCTGCACAAACTCCCGATGAGTCATTCATCGAAATTTACAAAAAACTTCGCGATGGCGATCTTGCTACCCCCGAGAACGCTCGTGGTTTTGTACAATCTATTTTTGCAAAAGAAAAATATGACCTTTCAGAGGTAGGTCGTTTTAAGTTCAATAAGCGTTTTGGGAAATCGTTAGACAAAGAAGAGATTGCACGCCGTACAATCAACGTTGACGATGTCGTAACAATTGTGCTCCATATCGCAAAGCTTAATGCAAATCCTCATGCTATGCCGGATGATATTGATCATCTTGGTTCTCGCCGTATTCGCGCGGTAGGTGAAATGCTTCAGCAGAAAATGCGCGTTGGTCTTACGCAGATGAAGCGCAATATTCAGGATCGTATGTCCACGATTGATACGGACGCGACACTCCCTATGCAATTCATTAGCCCTCGTCCACTTCAGGCACGTCTCAAGGAGTTCTTTACGACAAACCAGCTTTCGCAGTTTATGACGCAGTACAATATCCTTTCGGAAATTGAAACATTGCGTACATTCTCAGCATTGGGCCCTGGAGGTCTTACCCGTGAGCGCGCAGGTATTGAAGTGCGTGACGTACACCCTTCTCACTACGGACGCCTTTGTCCTATTCATACGCCAGAAGGTCCAAACATCGGTCTTATCCTTCGTCTCTCCTGTTACGCACGTATCAATGATTTCGGCATGATCGAAACTCCATATGCAAAGGTGAAGAACGGGAAAATTACTGAGGAGATCGTATATATGGATGCACTCGAGGAAGAGCAGTACAATATTGCACACATGGCAACTAAAATTGCTGATGGCAAGATGACGGAAGAATATATTGAAGTCCGCCGTGCCGGCCGTCCTGAAGTTGTTCTTCGTGACGATGTACACTACATCGACATTGCTGCAAATCAGGCATTCTCTATTGCAACTTCGATGATCCCATTCCTTGAGCACGATAATGCAAATCGCGCACTCATGGGTTCTAACATGCAGAAGCAGGCAATCCCATGTATCATCCCTGAAGCACCACTCGTCGCAACAGGTGTTGAGGAACAGGCAGCACACGACACGGGCCGTCTCGTTATTGCTGGTATTGATGGAAATATAACGCACGTTGATGCACGTAAAATCGTCGTTAAGAATAGCGCAGGTACTTCTGAAGAGCACAAGCTCATCAACTTCTCACGTACGAATGGTCTCACCGCGTTTCATCAGCGTCCTATTATCGCGGTAGGCGATACGGTAAAGAAGGGTGCTGTTCTCGCTGACACTTCATCATCTGACGGTGGCCAGATCGCACTTGGACAAAATGCATTGGTAGCATTTATGTCATGGCGTGGTTCAAACTACGAAGACGCTATCATTCTTTCAGAGCGCTTGGTAAAGCAGAGTAAATTTACTTCTATTCACTTGGAAGAGTTCGTGGTAAATGTGCGTGATACAAAACTTGGGCCCGAAGTCACCACCCATGATATTCCAAATGTAGGCGAGCTCAAACTTAAAGATCTCGATGAAGACGGTATTATTCGTATCGGTGCTGAAGTGCACCCGGGAGACATCTTGGTAGGTAAAGTTACACCAAAAGGTGAGACTGAACTCACTCCTGAGGAACGCCTTCTTCGCTCTATCTTTGGAGAAAAAGCACGCGATGTAAAAGATACCTCACTTCGTATGGATCACGGCAAGCGTGGACGTATCATTGGTGTTAAGATCTTTTCTCGTGAAAAGGGAGACAATCTTGAGTCAGGTATCATCAAGCGCATTCATCTTGAAGTAGCACAGGTTCGCAACATTTCTGTTGGTGACAAGCTTGCAGGACGTCACGGTAACAAAGGTGTTATCTCCGTAATTCTTCCTGAGGCTGATATGCCATACATGGCAGACGGTACGCCTATCGATGTGATTTTGACACCACTCGGTGTTCCTTCACGTATGAATCTCGGACAGATCCTCGAGCTCCACTTGGGGCTTGCTGCAAACACGCTTGGATACCAGGCTATTGTTCCTCCGTTTACGGGCGCAACAGTAGATGAAATCAAGGGTGAATTGATAAAAGCAGGATTCCGCGACGATGGCAAGATGAAGCTCTATGACGGTCTTACAGGAGAAGCATTTGGTCAGGATATCGCAGTTGGATACATGTATATCTTGAAGCTCAATCATATGGTTGAGGACAAGATTCATATGCGCTCAACGGGACCTTACTCACTCATTACCCAACAGCCTCTCGGTGGTAAAGCACAAGGTGGAGGTCAGCGTTTTGGAGAAATGGAGGTGTGGGCTCTTGAAGGGTATGGTGCCTCACACATTCTCCGTGAAATGCTCACCATTAAGTCAGATGACATTACTGGTCGTTCAGGAGCATTTGATGCAATTGTAAAAGGAAACAATATTGAGCAGACGAATATTCCGGAATCATTCAATGTGCTTTTGAATTATCTCCGTGGACTTTCGCTCAATGTGGAACTTCTTAAAAATAAATAGTGGATAGATAATAATAACTATACACCTCTATTATTAATATTTACTATTAACTTATTCACTATCAATTATGAAATCATTACGCGAACAGAAAAATTTTGACGCCATTCTTCTCAAGCTTGCTTCGCCTGAGAATGTTAGAGAGTGGTCCTACGGCGAGGTTACCAAGCCTGAAACGATCAACTACCGTACCCAGCGCAGTGAGCGCGGTGGACTCTTTGACGAGCGTGTGTTTGGACCTGAAAAGGACTACGAGTGTTACTGTGGAAAATACAAGCGTATTCGTTACAAGGATATCATTTGTGAAAAATGTGGCGTTGAGGTAACACGCTCCATCGTTCGTCGTGAACGAATGGGACATATTGAACTTGCAACACCAGTGGCACACATTTGGTTTTTGCGCTCAATCCCTTCTCGTATGGGACTTCTCCTCAACTTACCGATTGTTGATATTGAAAAGGTTATTTACTTTGCAGGATATATCATTACACATGTAAACGAAGGTGAACGCGAGCGACTGCTCAAAGAGATCGATCAGGAATACAAGAATAAATCAAAGACACTCACTGACGAAAAAGGAAAGGAAAAATTGAAAGAACTTCTCGTTGCAAGCAAGCACGAAATTGAATCACTTATTGAAGGCAAGGTACTTGATGAGGTAACGTACCACAAGTTCGCACTTAAGTACGGTACGGCATTTGACGCACACATCGGTGCGGAGGCAATTTACGATATTTTCAAGAAAATCGACCTCGCAAAACTTCGCGGAGAACTTGAAATTGCACTCGAAAAATCTGGTGCGACAGAACGACAAAAAATTGTGAAGCGTCTTGCATTGGTAAAATCAATGTTGAACGCAAACCTTCGTCCAGAATGGATGTTCCTCACGGTAATTCCTATCATTCCTCCTGCACTTCGCCCGATGGTTGCCCTCGAAGGAGGACGCCACGCAACGTCAGATTTGAACGATTTGTACCGCCGTGTTATTAACCGTAACAACCGTCTCAAAAAGCTTAAGGAAATCGATGCGCCAGATGTTATCTTGCGTAATGAAAAGCGTATTCTTCAGGAAGCCGTAGACTCACTTATCGACAATTCTATTCGTCGCGTGCAGTCTGTGGTGATGAATCAGGCACAAAAACGCTCTCTTAAATCACTTGCTGATACCTTGAAAGGAAAGCAAGGTCTCTTCCGTCAGAACCTCCTTGGAAAGCGCGTAGACTATTCTGGTCGTTCCGTGATCGTGGTAGGTCCTCGACTTCACCTCAATCAGTGCGGACTCCCAAAGCATATGGCGCTCGAGTTGTTTCGTCCATTTGTAATTTCAAAGATTCTCTTGCGCGAACTTGCGTACAATATCCGTGGTGCAAATAAGCTCATTGAAGATAGTGCTCCTGAAGTATGGGCAATTCTCGAAGAGGTCATCAAGGGTAAATATGTGATGTTGAACCGTGCGCCTACCCTTCACCGCCTCGGTATTCAGGCATTCCATCCCGTACTTATCGAAGGCAATGCAATTCAGGTACATCCACTTGTTTGTACTGCATTTAATGCTGACTTCGACGGAGACCAGATGGCAGTACACGTTCCACTTTCGCTTGAAGCACAGAGGGAGGCAGATCAGCTCATGGCATCAAACAAGAACCTTCTTGGGCCAGGAAGTGGTGACCCTATCGTTAATCCTAAACTCGATATTCCTCTTGGTTGTTACACGATGACCAAAATTGTTGAAGGGGATAAAGGTGAAGGTAAATTCTTCTCAGCACCTAATAGCGCAATTACCGCCTATGACTTTGGTGTAGTGGGTTATCGCGCAAAGATTAAAGTACTCGGTACCGAGTCTCCTAAATATGCACAATACAACGGTGAAGTTTTTGAAACTACGGTAGGACGTCTTTTGTTTAACAGCGTTCTTCCTTCAGATTTTCCTTACACAAACAAGGAGATAGGTAAAAAAGAACTTGAAAGCATTATTGATGAGCTTATCAATACGTATGGTGTTGATATGACACCTCCAATCTTGGATAAAATTAAAGACTTTGGATTCAAGTATGTTACGACCGCAGGTATTACGTGGGGAATTGATGAGGTTAAGATTCCTACAGGCAAGAAAGCAATCGTTGAGACAGCGCGCAAGGAAACTGATACGGTACGCGAAGAATGGCAAGAAGGTCTTCTTTCGGAAGAAGAGCGTTATCGTCGCGTGATCGAAATATGGCAGGGCGCCCGCGGTGAAATTGAAAAATTGATGCCCGCAACACTTGATAAGAATGGCTCCGTAGAAGATATGTTGAAATCAGGTGCCCGCGGTTCTATTTCCCAGATCGTTCAAATGGGAGGCATGACAGGTCTTATCGTTAATACGACAGGTCGCACCCTCGACTTCCCGATCGTTCCTTCATATAAGGAGGGGTTGTCACCGGTGGAATACTTTGTGACGACACACGGTTCACGTAAAGGTCTTGCTGACACCGCACTTCAGACGGCAAAAGCAGGATACCTTACGCGTCGTATCGTTGATGTGGCGCAGGATGCCATTATTACTGAGGAAGATTGTGGTACCAAAGAAGGCAAGCTTATTAGAAAGCAAAATCTTGTAGGGTTCGACATTCCGCTCTCGCGCAATCTTCGTGGACGTATTCTCGCACGCGATCTTGTGCTCGCTGATGGTACTACCTACAAGAAGGGGCACTTGATGACCAAGGCTGAAGCTCGTGACGCAGAGGCAAAAGGCGCAACAGAAGCATTTGTACGTTCACCACTTTCATGTCACGCAGTATATGGTATTTGTCGTAAGTGTTACGGCTTTGATATTGGACGTAATGAGCCGGTAAAACTTGGCGAATCAGTTGGTATCATTGCAGCACAGGCTATTGGTGAACCAGGAACTCAGCTTACGATGCGTACATTCCATGCCGGAGGTATTGCTTCAGCAGGTGGAGACATTACGATGGGTCTCCCTCGCGTAGAAGAGATCTTTGAGCGTCGTGAACCTAAGAGTCTTGCAATCGTATCACACACTAATGGTGTGGTTCTAGAGATCGTCAAAGATGATAAAGAACTCAAGATTAAAGTTCTTCCTAATGAAGGTGAAGGAAAGAAGAAGGGTGAAGCGATCGAATACGAAACTTCTTCAAAACGTTCTGCGTTCGTAAAGGTTGGAGACGCGGTACAAAAGGGAGCATTGCTCTCAGATGGTTCTGCGGATATCGCAGAGGTGTTCCAGTACGCAGGCAAGGATGTCGCAGAGGATTACATCATTACCGAGGTTCTTAAAATTTATGAACTTCAGGGTGCTTCAATCTCACATAAACACATCGAAGTTATTATTCGTCAGATGTTCTCTCGTCGCAAGATTAAGGATTCAGGTGATACAGGATTCAGTGTTGGCGAGATCGTTGAACAGGGAGAATTGTTGAAGGAAAACAACCGCATAGAAGAGCTTGGCGGAGAAAAGGCAAAAGCAGAACCTATCGTGCTCGGTATTTCTGAGGTGGCACTCACCACCAAGAGTTGGCTCTCAGCAGCATCATTCGAGAATACGACGCGTATTCTCATCAACACCGCACTCCGTGGTGGTACTGATACGCTTCGTGGTCTTAAAGAAAATGTTATTATTGGTAATTTGATCCCCGCAGGAACAGGGTTTGATGCGCATCACAAGAAGGGCAGTGAGCTTCCCGGAGAATCGCAAGAGGAAGTAGAGGCGTAAGTACTTGTAGGATTACGGTCTCAAATTGACAATACTTCCGTTCTTAATGTGTTGTGTGGTAATGCTACGAACGTAGCATGTAAGAACCTGTTTAGAATCTAAACGCACAATAAACCTTAACAACCATGCTTGGCTGCCAAAACAACAAAATCTCGGCTGCAAAACTTCACTTCGACCATGCCGTATCTCGATACGGCTTGGTCTCCAGTTCGTTTTTCGCTCAAGATTTTATCGTTTTGTTCAGCCATTAGATTCTAAACAGGTTCAAACTCCAAACTATGTCTTCTATTACCGAAGAGATCAAATCACGACTAAATATTGTTGATGTAGCGAGTGGGTATATTAAGCTTGAAAAGGCGGGGGGTAACTATAAAGCGTGCTGTCCTTTTCATAGTGAAAAAACCCCATCGTTCTTTATTTCGTCCGCACGACAGACTTACCATTGTTTTGGGTGTAATCGTGGTGGCGATGTTATCTCGTTTGTTGAAGAAATTGAAGGGTTGGATTTTTCTGGTGCATTAAAGATTCTTGCAGAACGTGCTGGGATAGAGCTTACGCGCGAGCGCAGTGAGTCCAAGAACGAACGTGTAGAAATATATCGCGCGCTCGAGCTTGCAACGAAATTCTATGAAGCGGTATTGCTGAAATTTCCTGACGCACTCGGATATCTACAGGGGCGTGGCCTTGAAGATGAAACGATACAACAATTCCATATTGGATTTGCACCAGATGAATGGCGTTCGCTTAGTGACTTCCTTACAAAAAAAGGTATTTCAGAACAGGCAATGGAGCGTGCAGGACTCATTGTGCGTTCTCCGAAAGGGATCTATGATCGTTTTCGTTCGCGCATTATGTTTCCTATTATGGATAGCTCGGGACGTGTCATCGCGTTTTCAGGGAGGATCTTGAATGAAGATACAGGTAAAACGTTGGGTGCGTCTGGTTCTGCAAAATACGTGAATAGCCCTGAGACAGAGATTTTTCACAAATCACGTATCCTATTCGGTTTGTATCAGGCACGTGAAGAACTTCGTCGTGAAGACCGCGCCGTTCTTGTTGAGGGGCAAATGGACCTCATCCTTTCACACCAAGCAGGAGTAAAGAATGCTGTTGCATCGTCTGGGACAGCATTAACCATTGACCACCTTGCGCTCATTAAGCGTTTTACGAAAAATCTTACGCTGGCACTCGACGCTGATAAGGCAGGACTTTCGGCGACGCACCGCGCGGTCGAGCTTGCTTTCGATCAGGATATGACGGTTTCTGTCGCATCGCTTCCTGAAGGACTTGACCCTGCAGATCTGATTCTTCGTGATCGTGAAGCGTGGAGCAACGCAATTCGCGAGGCGCGTCACGTGATCGATTTCTATCTTGAATTGTTGCCGAAAAAATATCCCGATACACATATGGTGCGTACGCAAATCTCGGAGATTGTTATTCCGCTCATTGCACACCTAAAAAATACGCTCGATGTAGCCCACTTTGTGGGACGTATTGCGAGCTTGCTCCATATCAAAGAAGAACCTATTTGGGAGGAAATAAAAAAACGTGAGGTTCTCTCTTCTGTAGAACGCGCACGAGAAAAGATTTCGGAAGAAATGGCACCCCTCTCACGCCGTGCCCGCATCGCACGTATTATTAAGAGTATTCTTTTATGGCAAGGAGGACTCAAAGAAACATCGCTTGAGATATCTCAATATCAACCACGCTTTGAAAAACTCCTCGAAGCCATACCCGTACAGGAGGTGTCGTTCGAAGATACCGGCACCCTCATCTTTGAGGCAGAGGCACGGTTTCACGGAAATGAACATCTTGCTGAGGAGATTGAAGAACTTTTGAGGAACCTTGAGGAAGAAATACACCGTGAATTGTTTGCTGAAAAAATGAAAGAATTAAAGGAGGCAGAAAAAGAGAATGATATCGAAGGTGCACAAAGACTTCTTGTTGAGTGTCAGGAAATATCAAAAAAATTACAGGGCTTTAAGGGAACATGATGGGGGATAGTACTCCATTTACCGGCGATTAATATTTATACATTTACTTACGTATGTCAAAAAAAACAACTACGAAAAAACTCAAGAAAGCAACTCCTTCACCCGCTAAAACATTAGCGGTAAAGGCAAAAAAAACTGTTAAAATTCCTGCGAAAAAAACAGTGGTAAAAAAGGTTGCAAAAAAGGACGTCAAAAAGACGTCGGTAAAAAAACCGGTAAAGAAAGTACCTTCTGGTAAAAAGGTAGTTCCGGCGTCCAAGAAACCAGCGCGCAATGTAAAGGTTGCAGAACGTTGGGAAGAAAAAGCAGCGCGCCTTATCGCCAAAGGTCGCGGACGTGGCTTCATTACCTTCAATGAAATCCTTAAAGAATTCCCTAATATCGAACAAGACGTTTCGTTTCTCGACGAGTTGTACGGAAAGCTTTCAGATACCAATATTGATGTATTAGAAAGCGGTGGCCTTCTTGATATTGAACCCGAAGAAGCACTTGTACATAAAAAGTATTCCTACAAAAGTGGAGATTCTTCATATGATTCCATTCAGATGTATTTGAAGGAGATCGGGCAATACTCACTCATTTCTGCAGCAGATGAGCGTGATCTTGCAAAGCGTATTCAGGAAGGGGACGAGGAGGCTAAAAATGTACTTGCGCGCGCGAACCTCCGCCTCGTGGTTTCTATTGCAAAGAAGTACGTAGGACGAAGTGCCGACCTCACCCTTCTCGACCTTATCCAGGAGGGCAACCTTGGCCTCTTTAAGGCCGTGGAAAAATTTGAATGGGAAAAAGGATACAAGTTTTCTACGTATGCAACATGGTGGATTCGTCAGGCAATTACGCGTGCACTCGCCGATCAGTCGCGCACGATTCGTATTCCTGTGCACATGGTAGAAACCATTTCAAAATACAAACAAGTGGTGCGTCGTTTATCACAGGATCTTGGACGTGAACCACTTCCTGATGAAGTGGCAACCGAGATGGGGCTTGACGTGGAGAAGATTTACATTATTAAAAATATTGACCAAGACACGGTATCTCTCGAGAAGCCTATTGGTGATGACGATGAGAAATCCACTCTCGGTGAGTTTATTGCTGACGATAAGATCCTTTCGCCTTCACAAGAGTCTGCGCAACGTATTCTTTCTGATCAAGTAAAAGAGATTATGAGTGATCTTTCAGAAAAAGAACGCAAGATTTTGGAAATGCGTCACGGTCTCGTCGATGGAGTGATCCACACCCTCGAAGAAGTGGGGAGGGAGTTTGCGGTAACGCGTGAACGTATTCGCCAGATTGAAGCAAAAGCAATCGAAAAGATTCGCGCACACGAGAAGATAGATAAGTTGAGAAATTATTAATCTTATTAAAGCGAATAAAAATAATAGCGCGGTACCCTAGGGTACCGCGCTATGTTTGTTTATATCGTCCTTACTATTACCCCTGCACTTCGATTTGTTTGCTCAGCTGGTCGAGCCAGTTCGAAGGGAGTGTCTTTAGTCTATTTTTTGCCTTATCGATGATGCCGGGGTAGGTATGGAGTGAGTGGAAGTTGTTTCTTTCCTCCACGTTTTCCCTTGTTATACTTGATAAGTCATAGTCGGCAATATACGTCAAACAGACGAGGTGTTTGAACGAGATAAGTGCTCGTTCTGTTTTGGAGTGTATCTCAGCGTAGCCGACGAGTTCCTTCGCGTTCCTAAACGAATCATTTTCGTCCAAGATTTGAAACTCTTTTACCGGAAAATCATCGTTCTCTCTTGTTCCTGCGTGCCCGTTTGAACAGCGGTATCTTCTGAGAGTTCCAGAGAGAAGTCCTCCGGACATGGTTCCTTTTTCCATAAACCCTGCTGGTATTTCTTCCTTCGTTTTCTTATCTATAAAACAAACAAAGCTCATAACGGCTCCACACTTTGAACATTCCTCGACGGCATTTTCTGTTGGCATTGAACGCCTCCTATTCCATTTTTTTAATCAAACTCTAAATATAAGTATATACAAAAAGGAGGTTGTTGTCAAAATCGATAAATTGTGGTAAGATAATAAGATGTCGCATGAAGAGAAATCAGCATATAATACCGGCCTTTCCGAGGAACTCGTAAGGCGTATCTCGTCGTCTAAGGGCGAGCCCGCATGGATGCTTGAAAAGCGTCTTTTAGGGCTTGCACTCTATCTAAAAACACCAATGCCAAAGTTTGGTCCTTCACTCGAAGGGCTTGATTTAGAGCATATGAATTATTATGTCGATCCTGGAGTCGCAGAAGCGAATGCGTGGGAAACATTGCCTACAGAAATTAGTGAGACATTTGAAAAACTTGGTATTCCGAAAGCAGAGCGCGAGTATCTTGGGGGTGTTGGTGCACAGTATGACTCAGGAAGTGTGTATCATCACTTAAAAAAGTCTCTTGCAGATAAAGGGGTCATTTTTGAAAATATGGATACCGCGCTTGAAAAGTATCCAGACCTCGTGCAGAAATATTTTATGACGAAATGTGTACCCGTTGAGGATCATAAATTTTCAATGCTTCATACTGCGGTATGGAGCGGTGGTACGTTTATCTACGTGCCAAAGGGGGTGAAAGTTGAAATGCCTCTTCAAGCATACTTTCGTATGCAGAAAGAACGAAGTGCGCAGTTTGAACATACGCTCATCATTGCAGACGAGGGTTCGGAACTCGAATATATTGAGGGGTGTTCAGCACCACGCTATAATGCGTCGTCGCTTCACGCAGGTTGTGTAGAAATTTTCGTGCTTCCGGGTGCCAAAGTGAAATACATTAGTATTGAAAATTGGTCACTGAATACCTACAATTTAAATACCAAGCGTGCCATCGTAGAACGAAACGCGGAGATCAAGTGGATAGGAGGGAATATGGGGTCGGGAGTTACCATGCTCTATCCATCGTCAGTCCTTGTTGGTGAGGGCGCACGCGCGGACAATCTTGGCTTGGTTATTGCAGGGAAAGGGCAGGTGCAAGACACGGGAGCAAAAGCAATTCATCTTGCACCACACACTACGTCTACTATTTTTTCAAAATCTATTTCAAAGGATGGGGGGATTGCAAATTATCGTGGACTCATCAAGGTTTCAAAGAAAGCAACGGATACGCATTCATCACTCGTATGTGATTCACTTCTCCTCGACAGCGAATCTCAGGCAAATTCTTTTCCTGCAATACAGAATGCCAATGAGCAGGTTGATATTTCTCACGAAGCACACATTGGGCGCATTGGTGATGATGAAATCTTTTATTTAAAAACACGTGGGTTTAGTGAACGTGAGGCAATACGACTTGCGGTAGGAGGCTTTGCAAATCCTATTATTAAAGAACTTCCTCTTGAATACGCGGTTGAGCTTAATAAACTTATTGCACTTGAAATGGAATAATGACGAACGAAACAATATTCAAACAAGATTTTCCTTTTTTTTCTGATGCGGGGCGCGAAGGTGCCTACCTTGATAACGCTGCGTCTTCACAGACGCCACAGGTAGTCCTTGACGCAATGCATGCGTACTATGTGTCATCGCGCGCCAATGTGCATCGTGGGTTGTATCGTGCGAGCGAGGAGGCGAGTTCGGCATATGAAAACGCTCGCACAAAAATCGCACGATTTATTGGTGCTGAAACACGCGAGATCATTTTTACGTCTGGAGCTACCGCTTCATCAAATATGCTGGTGGCGATGCTCGAACATTCCATCCAAGGTCGGACCTTGGATATGACGCTCGAGAAGGGCGACGAGATCGTTACAACCATTATGGAACATCATGCGAGCTTGATCCCGCTCCAAGAACTTGCAAAGAGACGAGGTCTCACGTTGAAACATATTCCGCTCGCTCATAATTCATATGGGCTTGATTACCGTCCGGTGGATGAACTCATTACGACAAAGACAAAGATTGTGAGTGTTTGTCTTGCGTCCAATGTTACGGGGACAATACAAGACGTGGCATATATTGCAAAAATTGCACATCGTGTTGGCGCGCTTGTTATATGCGACGCAACCGCTGCTGTTGGTCATATACCCGTTGATGTTCGTGCACTTGGAATTGATGCGCTTTATTTTTCAGGGCATAAAATGTGCGGGCCTACCGGTATTGGCGTGTTGTGGGTTCGTGAGGAACTTTTGGAAAAACTTGAACCAGGAACATACGGCGGGGGAATGGTTGATTCAGTAACAACGACTACGGCGACATGGGGACTCATTCCTGAGCGTTTTGAAGCAGGGACACCTCCTATCGCTGAGGCAATTGGCCTTGGAGCTGCAGTAGAATATCTTGAGAATGTAGGAATTGAGTATATTCGTAAACATAGCGAGGATCTTGTTCAAGAAGCGATTGCACGTCTCGAGAAAATTCCAGGAGTACGGGTTATTACAGAAAAAGAGCAGGGAAAAAATATTGGTATTGTTTCTTTTGTTATCGAAGGTATCCATGCACATGATATTGCGTATATTTTAGGCAAGGAAAAGGTTGCGGTGCGCGCAGGACATCATTGCGCAATGCCCCTTCATACGGCTCTGGGTATTATCGCAAGTACGCGCGCTAGTTTTTATTTCTATAATACGCGCGAGGATATTGATGCGCTCGTTCGAGGAATTGAAACAGTACGGCACGTTTTTAGTGCCTCATAACTAACAACACTATGCACGACGAAATGTATCAAGAAAATATTTTAGATCACTATAAACATCCTCATAACAAGAGGGTGGTTTCCTGTGCGGGAGTAGAGGCTGAAACGCGCAATGCTTCGTGTGGAGACTATGCTACATTACAAATGTGCTTTGATGATACAGGGCATATTTCCGACATTGCATTTCAAGGAGAAGGATGCGCGATTTCCCAAGCAGCCCTTTCGATGCTTACCGACACGTTGAAAGGGAAGACATTAAACCAACTTAAGCTCTTGTCGCCAGGAGATATCTATACTATGCTGGGCGTACCGGTGAGTCCTGGGAGGGTAAATTGTGCGCTCCTTGGATATGCAGCACTGCAAAAAATATTAAAAATTAAAAATTAAAAGTATGTCATCTGTTTTTTCTCTCAACAACCTAACTATCAATCGCGCAGGAGAACCGGTGGTTTCTGACGTGTCGCTCGAGGTGCGCGAAGGTGAGATTCACATCATTCTTGGCCCCAATGGTTCAGGAAAATCTACGCTCTTGAATGCCGTGATGGGGCACCCATCGTATGAAATAGTGAATGGAACTATTCTTCTCGATGGTGAGGATGTTACGACACTTCCCACCGAGAAGAAAGCAAACAAGGGGATTACCCTCGCGATGCAGTATTTGCCGGCAATTCCTGGGGTGACGATGCTCTCATTTCTCCACCGCGCACATCGGCTTTTGAAAGGGGACGAAATTTCAGTACCAAATTTTTATAAAAATATTGTTGAAAAAATAAAGGAGTTTAATCTTGATGATAATCTTCTCAAACGTTCGGTAAATGTGGGCTTTTCCGGTGGCGAAAAGAAACAAGGTGAGTTTATCCAACTTCTTGCACTCGAACCAAAATTCGCGCTCCTCGATGAGATCGATTCTGGTGTCGATATTGATTCCTTGAACAAGATTTTTGCGGGAATTGAAAAACTGCGAAGTCAGGGGACGGGCTTTGTTATAGTCACACACCTTGGTTCAATTCTTGAAAAAGTTACCCCAGACCGTGTGTCAGTAATGAAAGGAGGAAGAATCGTACGTACTGGTGATGTAGAACTTGCCCGCGAGATATTAACGAAAGGTTTTGAAAATATATAATTATGAAAAATATAAACGAACAACAAATTATTGAAAAGATAAAACTGGTAAAGGATCCAGAGATTGAGATTGACGTGTGGACACTCGGGCTCATTTATAAGATTGCGGTTGTGGAGGATGGTGTTGAAATATTGATGACCCTCACGACACCTCTTTGCCCTTTTGCAAATGAGCTTATTTCTGCGGTAGAAGAAAAGGTTTCCGAACTTGGATACGAAGAAGGTGAAGTACGCGTAGAGCTCACCTTCGAGCCTGCATGGGAACCATCTCCTGACGTGCGCATGATGTTGGGCGTATAAGGTGTCAGCAAAAAGTCAATGACAGCCTATCCAGTACTATAGTACTGGATAGGCTGTCATTGCAATTTTATATAAAAACAAAAATAAAAAACAAGAACAAAAAAAGAACGTGTCGTTAAGACACGTTCTTTTTTTGTTACAAAATTCTCTCACGTGTTATTTGAGTGCTGCTTCAATAATTGCTTTTACTTGCTCGTATGGTTGTGCGCCTTTGATCGTGCCTGCTACTTTGCCGTTCACGAGAACAATTGAGTGGGGAGTACCGTTTACCCCTGCTGTCTGTCCGCTTTTCATATCACGATCTACGCGTGCTTTCATTTCACCACTTGAAAGACAATTCATGAATGCAGTTTTATCAAGTCCAATTTCCTCAGCAATTTTTGGAAGTTCTGCTTCGTTCAAGCTGTCATTTCCTTGAGTTACTCTAAAGATGGTGTTTATGTATGTCCAATACTTTTCTGTGCCACCAAGTTTGTTAGCACATTCAGTTGCTTCTGCTTCTTTAGGAGCTTTTTGATGGAAAGGAAGTGGATAGTGGCGATACACCCACGCAACATTACCACCTTCTCCATATTCACCCATTACTTTATTCATCGTGTCGTGGAACATTTTACAAAATGGACATTCAGTATCTGAGTATTCAACAACAATAACCTTCGCACGAGGATTGCCGAGTATGTGATCATCTGCCGTAACAGCAGAAACGATTACATTTTGTGCTTCTGCTGGTGGGGTGATTTTCTTATTGTCGCCAAAATAAACTGCTATAGCGATAGCAAGTCCTGCAATCACGATTGCAATAGGAACAGCGAAATTATTAGTAGAGATGGTAGGCGATGTCATCTCGGGTGTTTGTGCATTGTTTTGTTCTTCCATGTATAATTTATGTAATTAACCAGTAAGTACTGATATTATATCACGTGCATTTTATATTATCCTAATTTGTGCTTGAATAGAGGTATGGAGATAAAAAGCGCAGAATTTATAAAGGGTATTATTGGAACGGACCCTATTTTGAACGACCAAATTCCCCATATAGCCTTTGTGGGAAGGTCAAATGTGGGTAAATCGAGCGTTATCAATTCGCTTGTACTCCGCAAGGATTTGGTAAAATCAAGTGCTACCCCGGGCAAAACAAAAGAAATTAACTACTTTTTGATTAATAAAAAGTTCTACTTTGTGGACCTTCCCGGGTATGGATATGCCCTTATGGGAGCGCAGGGGGGTGAAAAACTTCGCAAACTTATCTTGTGGTATCTTTCGGGTGGTGAAGTGCACCCACGTTTCGTCGTGCTCGTTGTGGACGCATGCATCAAACCTTCAGCGTATGATAAGGAGATGGTTGATATTCTTCGTAGAGAAGGACACCCTTTTGTCGTTGTGGCAAATAAAGTTGATCGTCTCAACCAAACAGAGCGCGCACACAATCTTAAAAATATTGAGGCAACGCTCGCTACAAAGATTTTCCCTTACTCGGCGCGAACCAAGATGGGGAGAGAATCTCTTCTGGAAACTATTACCTCATAGTATACTGTGCATACATTTATGGTTAATAAAAAATTTACGGTGTTTATTATTGTTTTTGGCGCACTTATTGCAAGCACATTTTTTATTGTAGGAGACCAATCGTCAAAAAAACTTGATAAAAATAAAATTTCGGTAGTTACGAGTTTTTACCCTCTTCAATATTTTGTTGAGGCAGTAGGAGGCGATCTCGTTACGGTACATAACTTTACTCCTTCAGGATCAGAGCCACATGATTTTGAGCCACTTCCGCGCGACCTCGTGCTGTTGGGCACTGCTGATTTTTTTGTGTACAATGGTGCTTCGTTTGAACCGTGGGTTGAACGATGGGCGAGTGGGGAATTCCCTCGTCCAAAGAAAACGCTCAATATGACGAGTGAGCTTACTTCCCGTGGTGTAGAGCTTATGGTGAATAACGGGAAATTCGATCCTCATATTTGGCTTGACCCACATATTGTCCAAAAGGAAATTGAGGTTATTAAAAATATGCTCATAGAGGTTGATCCAAGCAATCAGGGATTCTATACAGAAAATGCTGAGCGCGCACTGCAAGAAATTACGCTTCTCGATAAACGTTTCGATGAAGGTCTTGCCTCGTGTGTACTTCGTGATATTGTCGTCTCGCACGAAGCGTTTGGATATCTTGCACGGCAGTATGGGCTAAAAATGACTTCTATTGCAGGAATCTCGCCAGACGAAGAACCTTCCGCAAAAGAATTAATGCGCATTATCGATCTTGCAAAAGAAAAGAAGGTGAAATATGTTTTTTTTGAGACGACGGTAAGTCCAAAACTTGCAGAGACCATCGCACGGGAAATCAGTGGAGGAGTTCTTGTGTTAAATCCTATTGAAAACCTTACCCCACATGAGGTACAATCAGGGGAGGATTATCGTTCTCTTATGGAGAAAAATCTCATTAATTTGCGTATTGCGCTCGGTTGTCAGGGGTAATTATCACTATTGATACTATCAACACGCATTTATATACTATGAACCTTCCAGAACCATACATCGAACTAGATAACGTGAGTTTTAAATATGACGAAACTCCTGTTCTTGAAAACCTTTCTTTTACGGTAAGGAAAGGGGAGTACCTCGGCATCATTGGGCCTAATGGAGGAGGGAAGACAACACTGTTGAAAATTATATTAGGACTTCTTCATCAGACGGATGGCACGGTGAAGCTTTTTGGAAAGGATCGTCATGATTTTAAGGAACAATATCGTATTGGGTATGTTCCTCAGCGTGTTACTCGAGCAGAGCGAGGATTCCCTGCGACGGTATTTGAAGTAGTGAAAAGCGGTCGTGTCCCACGCCTCGGCTTTTTTCTTGGGTTTACTAAAAAAGATATTGAGGCGGTTCAGCGTGCGATGGAGGTTTCGGGTATTGAGAAATATAAAAACACGCTCATAAGCAAGCTCTCAGGAGGTGAGCGACAACGTGTTTTTATTGCACGTGCTTTAGCAAGTGAACCAGATGTGCTGGTGCTCGATGAGCCTACAGTGGGAGTAGACATCGGTGCACAAAAGAAGTTCTATGAATTCCTCGCGTCACTTAATCGTGATCACAACCTTACTATTGTGTTTGTGTCTCACGATGTAGATATGGTGTCGCAGGAGACAGGAACCGTGCTGTGTCTCAACCATAATTTGGTGTGCCACGGTACGTCCAAGGATCTCTTGTCTGACCATACCCTCGAGCGATTGTACGGGGGACAGGGGAAACGTGCTCATACACACTAATACATTTTTATGCTTGATATTTTTCAATATAGTTTTATGGTGCGTGCGTTTGAAGCAGGAATTGCGATTGCAGTTATCGCACCACTTATTGGTATGTTTCTTGTTGTGCGTAGATATTCCTTGCTCGCGGACACCCTCGCACATACGTCGCTTGCAGGGGTGGCAATTGGACTTCTTTTTCGTATTAACCCCGTGCTCTCGGCAATCATTTTATCTGTCGTAGCTTCTCTTGGTATAGAGCAGTTGCGCGCTTCGCGTCGCGTATTTAGTGAGTCAGTGCTCGCGCTCTTCCTGTCAGGGTCACTTGCGCTTGCGGTTGTAATCCTTTCTCTTGCAAAAGGGTTTAATGCTAGTCTGTTTGGGTATCTCTTTGGAAGTATTTCAACGGTCTCACAAACCGACGTGTGGATAATCGTTGCGCTTGCGGTTATGGTGTTTCTGAACGTTGTCCTTTTGTATAAGGAATTGTTTTTTGTATCGTTCGATGAAGAGCTTGCGCAAGCGAGTGGACTTCCTGTACGACGCCTTAATTTTACGATTGTATTACTCGCTGCCATCACGGTTGCACTTTCTATTCGTATCGTTGGGGTACTCCTCATTGGTGCGCTTATGGTAATTCCAGTTATCTCTGCAGTACAATATGGTCGCGGGTTTCGTGCCACACTGATCCTCTCGGTTATTTTTTCTCTACTCTCTGTTTTAATAGGACTTTTTACGTCATATTATTTCAATCTCGCTTCAGGGGGAGCTATTGTGCTCGTCGCGCTTGTTATTTTCTTGCTCAGTTTGGCAGTTTCAAAAAAATAAAAGATCCTCGGGGTAAAGTCTTGAGGTAGTTCACTCGCCCTACGTCGCTCATAAAAAGCAGTACCAATATTTATTTTTTTTGTGTGGACAACTTTTCTTGTGATAGTTTATTTTTTCGTGATAAAATATAAAAGAACAAAGCAAACAATAATAATCTAATAGCAAATTTTTTATGTACGACTACACAATTTATTATGTACTTTCGTGGTTTGTAGGGGGTATATCACTTCTCGCCCTCGCATTTTTTTTAGTAAGGAATGTTACGTTTAAGGAAATATTCCTGAGACCAGCGATCATCATTTCTGTTTTAGTACTCATTGGAGCCATATTCTTTGGTACGTATTCGTATAAAACGTATGCTCCTGATTTTGCAATGCCACCATTTATGCACACGATGGCACCTGGTGGTCTCGCACCGTATTTACCACTTGCAAATATTTCGAAGTTTTTCGCGAGCGAACCAAATTTCCCACGTATCGAGGACATTGGGGCCGACTATAATGCGGTCCCACCACCTATTACACGCACAACCTCAGAAACTGTCGAATTTAACTTAACGGCTACTGAAGTAATTTCTGAGATAGCACCTAATATATACTTCAACTTCTGGACCTACAACAAGCAGGTTCCTGGACCGATGCTTCGCGTACGAACTGGTGATACGGTGGTCATCAATCTCACGAACGACATAACAAGTCTTCATACTCATAACATTGACTTACATTCAGTTAATGGTCCTGGTGGTGGCGCGACCCTTACGAATGTTGTTCCCGGCGAAACAAAAAGCTTTAAATGGAAAGCAGTTCAGCCGGGGATCTACGTGTATCACTGTGCAACGGCAAATGTTAGCACTCACAGCTCTCACGGGCAGTACGGTCTCATCCTCGTAGAACCTGAAGAGGGGTTGCCAAAGGTTGATAAAGAATTTTATGTGATGCAGGGAGAGCTTTATACGCAGGGTGACATAGGGCGCCAAGGAATGACCGTTTTTGACGCAAAGAAACTTATTGACGGTAATCCAACGTACGTTACGTTCAATGGGCGTATCGAAAAAGAAACTGGTATGGAAATTAATCGTGGTGAACGCGTCCGTATGTATGTTGGAAATGGTGGTGTAAATCTTGTCTCCTCATTCCATATTATCGGTGAAATTTTTGATACGGTATATCCAGAAGGTGCAATGGGTAAAAACTCCGCGCTCTTTAAAAATGTTCAAACAACGATTATTCCTGCAGGAGGGGCAGCGGTTGTTGAGTTTGTTGCAGAGGTCCCTGGTAAACTTGTGCTTGTTGATCACGCTCTTGCACGAATGAATAAGGGTGCGTGGGCAACCGCAATCGTAAAAGGTGACGAGAATCCTGAGATCTTTTCGGAAATAAAAAGCAACACAACGACTGCAGGAATAATGCCGACGATGAATCATCACGGATACTAAACATCATTAAAATAGTTCTCTATGGATACCTTAGAATTAAAAACAACACGAGATAGTCTTTACTTTTGGAACATTATTGCGATCATTGTTTTTATGGTGGTAATAATAAAAATAGTAACAATAGCTGGAGTAGAAGCAATGCAGGTGATCTCAGAAATTTCGCCGTTTCATTTTTTGCTTATTTCGTTGACCACATTTCGCTTAACGAGACTCTTTGTTGCAGATCATATTACGGAATGGCTCCGTGATCTTTGTATGAAAAAAGTCTCAATCAACGATCCTTTGACTGGTGCAGTTTTTGTAAGGCAAGAGAAATATTTAAAAGGACTCAGGAGGCTTATTTCAGATATTTTAGGGTGCCCGTGGTGCGTAGGGGTATGGGTTGCGTTAGGAACAATCGTACTTTACTATACAGCGATTACTGGCATCTTCAGTGCGGGATGGATGATTATCCTTGTATTCTCCTTGGCAGGAGCAGCTGAGTTAATTTATGCAGTCGTGGTGGCGCTCTTGTCTCCTCATGCACGTGTAGGTTTTGAAATGCAACAAAAAGGTTCAAATCTCTTAGGAAGCGCAAAACGAGTGCCACCATCTCAAAATGCAAATGTGTGTACGGAATGTGGTGTGTAGATAATGTTACCTTCAACAAAAAAACCGCACTGTGCGGTTTTTTTGTTGAAGGTAACTGGTGTTGTTAGTATACCTTGTCGATATGTTCTTTGACGAATTCAATACTGTTACCAAACACTTTTTTACCAGGGTTAAAAATATGTTGTGGATCAAAAATATTCTTTGTTTCTTCAAAGAGCTTATAAATTGCCTCACCATACATTTGCTTAAGGAATGGTGTACGGATAAGCCCGTCGTTGTGTTCTCCTGATATTGAACCACCATATTCAAGAACAAGAGCAAATACCTTTTTTGAAAGCTCTAAAATCATATCACGTTCGGCGGTTTTGCGGAGGTCCATGAGAGGGATAATATGGAGATTGCCGTCACCAATGTGTCCCGCAACGGTGTATACAAGTTTATGCTCATTGAGAAGTTTTGTAAGACGTGGGAGGAACTCTGGTAAATGAGAAGGGGCAACGACAATGTCTTCAATAAAAGGTGCGGTACGTTTTTTACCGCCATGATGGCGCAAGAGATTGAAACTTTCGTGGCGAATAGTCCAATATTTCTCGGCGTCTTCTTTGTTAACAGCAATATAGGTTTTAAGTCCGAGAGAGGAAATATCTCTTCGCGCCGTTTCGGCACGAGCGAGCACCTCTCCCTCTTCAGTTCCGGTAAATTCAGCAAGGAGTACGAGCTTTGGGATACCGCCCGTAAGTGCCATAAAGAATTCAGGAATAAAATTGATTGCAAGCTTAAAGAACCCACGCGCTTTAAGTGAGCGCATAATATCAGGGAAAAAGCGAATGGCAAATTTCAACGTATTGTCATCATAGGATTCAAATGTTTCTGGTTTGTGGTTGAGAACGGCCCCCACAACCTCAGGAAGCTTTTCAAGGTCACGTATAAAAATGACAAGAAGTTTTGTTTGAGGTTTTGGTTCAACGAGCTTGAAGGTTATTTCGGTGGTAATACCAAGTGTTCCCTCTGAGCCGGTGAACAATTTTGTGAGGTCAAACGTCGTACGGTCCCATACATTCCATAGTGAATAACCGGCACAATTTTTTGATACGCGTGGTTTTGCGCTTTTGATGATTTCATAATTTTTCTCAATAAGGTCATACATTTTACGATACACTTCGCCTTCAAACGTAGTGAGTTTTGTTTTTTCGTCAAGCTCGTTTTTGGTAAGTGGTCCAAAAGAATATTCGTTTCCATCAGCGAGCACCACCTTTAGTTTTTGGACATAGCGATCAGTCGATCCATAGTTAAGCGTTTTTTCTCCTGAGGCATTGGTCCCGACCATACCACCGACTGCACAAAGCTGTTTTGAAGCTGGGTACGAAGGCATAATTCGATTTCGCTCAAGCGTTGCGCGTTCGAGGTCGCGATAAAATACTCCTGGCTCGGTAACCGCGTACGTGTCAGTGACTTCTTTAATGGTATTAAGGTTTTTGACTTCAAGGACAATAGAAGGTGTGAGTGCGCCTCCTGCCATTCCGGTACCTGCAGCACGGGGAGTAATAGAGAGGGCAGGGTTCTTTTTGTTGTGTTCTGAAACAAAGCGCACAATATTTTTAATATCGTCTACGTCTCGTGGACGCGCCACGAGAAGAGGGGTAACTTCGAAAATACTTGCATCGTTGGCACACGCTGCGCAAGACGCGTCGTCTTCAAGGAGTTCACCTTTAAAGTGAGGGCGAAGAGCATCCTTTATTTCAGTAATTGGGTTGTTCATAAAATACGGTATATTGTCTTTATTTATTCCTGTAAATCTTTACCCTCTATCTTTTTATGTACATAGTTTATCATATTGGTAAACAAAACATAGTACTAAAAAGTCGATATTAGCCTTTTTAAAAAATGAATGAATTAACTGTTATTCTTAAGTTTTTCTTTCTGTTCATTAAATACTTTTTCCATCGCTTCCTTTTTTGCGAGGTTGTCCTTGAGGTTGCTGTTTGAAACGATAAGCGCATTGATGATGATATTGAAGGCGTTTGCAATTTCTCCAAATTCATCCATTGTGTTGAGCGAAACACCATCTTCATTATCTCCCTTCAACATTCTCCCCGTTGCGTTCCTTAGGTTATCAATAGTCATTTTAACCCCAAGGTAAAACCCTATAAAGAGATATATAACCAGAAAGAGTGAAATACCTACTGCAAAAAAGAGAATATTTCGTTGTCTTTCAAGTTCATCAACGTGTTCTTTGAGGTGTCTATCGAGAACAGGTACTGCTTTTGTGTAAAAATCAAATACTTTATCAATAAAGTGTGTAGTTGAAACATAAAACGCGTCTTGTTCGATGGTGTTTACATCGGCTTGAATAATTTTTTCATCAATAGTCTGCAAAAGTGTTTCAGTTGCCTCGGTCATTTCATTAAGAACAGTTTCAAGATCACTCTGAAGAGCAGGGTTCTCTTGGAATACAGCATTCATCTGGCGGTTTGTTTTTTGAAGATATGAATTTGCGGTATTGGAAAGTGAAATAAATATCTGTTTTTCTCCTGAGGAAAGCGATTTGCCTGCGGGGAGCATAAGTCCTGATACTCGCAACTGTGCCATACTCTCGCTAATAACAGGAATACGATTTATGAATATTTCGATCAAGTATGAGGTATCGAGGTGACGTTCGAGCCCGAGGTCAGATTTATCTGCGATATCATCCATGAAAAAAATGATGTTTTGTCGAAGGTTGGTATGAGTTCTAAAACTTGTTTCGAGAGTAAGAGTACCTTTGTCGAAAGCTTGTTCAATCTCATTCCATTCGTTCTTCATGTCACGTATACGTGAGGGTTCAGATTTTATTCGGAGAAGACTCCCCACCTCGGCGTCTACACGCTCAAGTTCCAAGAAATCTTGCTCGACCTCGTCTCCTTTTGAGGTAAGTGATTGAGCGATGGCGGTATTACCTCCAAGATATATGCTGGTGAGTCCTCGATGCTGCTGAACATCTTTGAGGAGCTTCTGTGTAGGGGTGATATACTTAAGCCCATTTTGTTCGAAATGAATTGTTTTAATTTCCTCGTTGATTTTGGTTACGAAAAAATATGCTCCAAGCGCAATAGGGATCGCAAAAAGAATACTAATAATGAGGAATTTTTGTGGATAGCGAAAACGACTCATCAAGAATACCGATGGAGAAAATATTTTTTTCAATTCAAACTTCATATTAATAGTATTAGTATACTAGAAAAATGAAATTTTTAAATACGTGATAACCACGTTATTCGTAGCGAAGTGCTTCGATAGGGCTTTTGCGTGCTGCCGTACGTGCTGGGTAGAGTCCAAAGACAAGTCCTATGAGTCCAGAGACGCCAAGGCCAAGAATAATAGCAGGTACGGGGACAGAGAACGGCCATGCAAGATTAAGGTATTGTGTCAGGATAACTGACGTGATAAATGAAAGTCCGAGACCAATTAAAATACCCATAATTCCTCCCACGCCCGTTAGCATCACGGCCTCAAGAAGAAATTGTGTCAGAATGTTTTTATATGTTGCACCAAGTGCTTTGCGAAGACCTATTTCTTTGGTGCGTTCGGTTACCGAAACAAGCATAATATTCATAATACCAATACCTCCTACAATGAGAGAGATTGCGGCGACGGCAGTAAGAAAAATAGTGAGTACCGCGGTAATAGAGGAGAGACGCGCTGCAAGGTCAACCTGTGTGGTTACAAAGAAATCGTCCTTGTTTGGATCATTAATTTCGTGTGATTCACGAAGGGTTTGTCTGATTTCCTCAGCTGCCTGATTAATAACTTGCTCGGTGGTTGCCTGAGCGATAAAGCGGTTAAAGTGTTTAATTCCTAAAACATAATCTTGCGCGGTAGTGTAGGGGATAATGGCTGCTTCATCAAAGTTAAAAAGATCTTGCCCGCGTTCTTCGAGAATACCAATTACCCTAAAATTGTTTCCCTTTAATTTTATTGTTTCTCCAAGAGCTTCGCCTGCGCCAAAAAGTTCCGTTTTTACTTTTGAGCCAATAACAGCATTTTTTGCGCGTGCGCGAACGTCTTCCTCGTCAAAAAACACACCCTCTTCTAATGGCATATCAAAAATTATTTCGAGTGCGGAAGAAGCTCCAAATATCGTGAGGCCATATGTTTCGTTCTCGTGTGAGGCACTTGCGGAACCAAATACTAGTGGCACAATTTGGTCGATGTCAGGAACATTTTCTTTTCTACTGAGGAGGTCGAGGTCACGTTTTTTGAGAGAATCGCTAAAAATTTGTCCTGCGTCAGATGGTCCTGTGGGTTCTCGCCCCGCGCCGACCGCAATCGTGCGCGCGCCCATTCCTTGCACTTGGTTCAAAATAAGGTTTTGTGCACCTTCGCCGAGTGCCATGACGAGGATGATTGCGGTGACTCCAATAACGATTCCAAGAATAGTAAGCAAAGAACGAGATTTATTCGCCTCTAGTCCTTTAAACGCTGTTTGTACGCTGTGACGGAATGTCATGTTATTTTACAAATGTTACTTCACCTGCGCGATGAGGATTGTTAATTATGTCATCGCTCTCAACCAGTCCGTCTTTGATGCGAATGATGCGCTTTGCGTGTTCTGCAGTGTGTGTTTCGTGCGTGATGAGGATAATCGTATGCCCCTCGTCTTCGTTGAGTTTTTGTAGAATATCAATAACCGCACCCCCCGATTTAGAATCGAGATTTCCCGTTGGTTCATCAGCAAAAATAACTTCAGGATCGCAAACAAGTGCACGCGCAATTGCTACACGCTGACGCTCTCCGCCTGAAAGTTGTGTGGAGTCAAAGGAAGCACGATGACTGAGACCAACCGAGGCTATGGCTTTCAGTGCCCGCTCATCCCACTCCTTTTCAGAAATAGCAGAATACAGAAGGGGAAGCTTTACATTTTCGAGTACACTCGCATTGGGAAGCAGGTTGAATGATTGAAAGATGAAACCAAGTTTTTGATTGCGAATGTGTGCAACTTCATCTCCTGTATATGACCGTGCGTCCTGTCCGTCAAAAATATATGTTCCGTCGGTGTAATTATCGAGAAAACCCAGAAGATGAAGAAGGGTTGATTTTCCCGATCCTGAGGGCCCCATAATAGCTACAAATTCCCCCTTTTTAATCTCAAAAGACACCCCATGGAGAACGGGTGTGTCTACTAGTCCGTCTCGATAGACTTTGGTAAGTTTGTTGACAGTAATGAGAGCCATAAGAATAAAATTGATGAGCTTGAAAACAAAAACCTATTATTTTGGCGCGGTAATAATTATTGCTCCTTCGGTAATTCCTTCAATAATTTCAATAGAGCCATCTGATCCACGAAGTCCTGTGGTGACTGTTGTCTCCGTGGTGGTGTCGGTACCGGTAACCACCATAACTGTTTTTTGACCATCTTTATTAATCACCGCACGCTGGGGGATTGAAAGTACATTTTCTTTTCGTGCCGTCGCGATATCAATGTTTGCCGTCATTCCTGACTTGATACGCGTATCGTTTTTGGTAAAAGCGAGCGTTACCTTGTACGTAGGAACATTATCAATAATTGTTTCTGCGGTGTCGATCGTTACGACGCGTCCTTCAAAAAATACATCACTTCCGTATGCGTCAAGAGTAATTTTTGCTTGGTCGCCAACATGGATTTTTGCGATGTCGGCTTCGGGGACATTTGCTTCTATTTCGAATGACGTATCTGAAATAATACTAATGAGTGGCGACGATGCATTTGCGTATTCTCCCACCCGTGCATCCATCGTGATAACTGTGCCACCAGTTGGTGCATAGATTTTGTATTTAGCGAGTTCACCACGTGCTCCAAGAACGCGTGCTTCTTGTGCTTGGATAATTTCTTGCGCAGTTCCTGACTTCAGAAGCGCGAGTTCAGTCCTTGTTTTGATAGCGGTGAGCGTGAGAGAGGAAATCGTTTGTTTCTTGGTGTTGATGGTTGCAAGAACCGTGTTAATGTTGGTGCGTGCTGCGTTAATATTTGTGCGATAGGTGTCGAGGTCGGTGTTTGCAATCGTGCAATCAAGGGTGAGTGTACGGCTAACACCCTCAAGGAGTGATTTGGTCACCTTTAGGTGATTTTCTGTTTGTGTAAGCAAATTGAGTTCCGTGGTACTAGTTCTTTGTGCTCCATTGTTCGTATTCATTTCTGTGCGCCATGTATCAAAATCAATTTCAGTTTGGTTTTTGAGCATAATTACCTCATTATCAAGCTGACTGTCGCATACTGGATAGGTAATATCATACGAGGTTGTCTTAAAACCAGAAAAAATCCCCGTCATTTTTGTATGAAGGGCATCATCAGCTTTACTAAATGCATCAATTGCGATGTCGGAGATTCCGTTATAGGCATTGATAAGATCTTGCTCGTATTTTGCGAGTTCGGTTTCTTTTATGGTGATTTCCTCAGGGCGCGCACCGCGCTTGAGTTCGGCAAGACGTGCTTCGTATTCTAGAAGGCTTGCTTGCGCGGATGAAGACTCCAATTCTGCAAGAAGTGCTCCCTGTGATACTTTTTGGTTCGTGCGCGCATAAACATGTTGAATTCGCCCACTTTTTTCAAAACCAAGTTTAACGCTCGTGGTAGGCTCAATTCGTCCCGTTACGCTGACTTCTTGGATAATATCTCCGCGTTTTACGGTGGTCGTATTTTGCTCTTCTGTGTTTGAAGAACGACTATTCCACCAAACACCAAGAAGAACAATGCCGATTATAGCGATTGCCCACAGTATCTGTTTTTTCGAAATTTTTTTCATACCGTAATTGTATCATACTAATATGGTCGTAAAAAATAGTGTATTTTTTTTAATTTTTATGTATAGTGTGGTCATTATATTAAAAAGTGATAGGTAATTTTTATTATGCCAATACCAAAATTAGGAACTGTTGCGTATAAAATTAAACGCTCTGCGACGGGACTTGGGTTGTTTGCTGACGAGCCTGTTAAACGTGGTACGTGGATCATTGAATACGTGGGAAAGGTGGTGACGGGGAAAGCGGTTGATGCGCAAGCGGGGAAGTACTTGTTTGAAACGAGTCGTTACCGAATGATCAATGGAAACGCACGCTCAAATACGGCACGCTACATCAACCATTCATGTAAACCAAATTGCGAAGTGGAAATTATTGGTGGGCGGGTATTTATAAAAGCAATTAAACGTATTGAGACTGGTGATGAATTTACGTATGATTATGGAAAAGAGTATGTGGATGAATACATCAAGCCACACGGTTGTCGTTGTGTATCGTGTCGTACTGCGCCAAAGAAAAAATAAGTTTTTGGTTGCGTTCGCGTAAAACTATTTTGCGAGCTTGTGCGGATTATGCATAGGACACGTTTTGTCTGAGCATCTTTCAGGGATGGTCTTCGTGCCATCCATCATGAGGGCGCCACAGGTAGTGCCGTCCATTTTCTTGTAGGTACAGTAGTTGCCGGTAGGGCGTGCTTTGATGGCATTTTTACAATCTGGGTAGTTGGTACAACTATAAAAGATGCCAAAACGACCCTTGCGTTCGGTCATAAAACCTTTTTTGCATACAGGGCAGGGGACACCGGTGTGGTTGCCGAGTGCGCCAGTTTCGTCCTTTTTAATAAATTTACATTTAGGGTAGCTCGCGCAGGCGATAAAGCGACCAAAACGCCCTTCACGCTCTACGAGGTTAGCTTTTTCGCACTTAGGACATAGTTCTCCCGTATCGCGAGGTCCTTGGAGTTCAGTACCATCAATAGTGCGTGCGCCATCACACTCAGGATATTTTTTACACGAAAGAAATTTACCATTTTTCGAAAGCTTGATAACCATTACATCGCCACACTTAGGGCATGTATGCTGTGGATCGGCATCACCAAGGGTGGTGATTTTATCAAGCTTATCTTTTTCTTTGACGTCTTTTGAAAATGGGCCGTAGAATTCCTTGAGTGTTTTTACATACTCACGGTCGCCGTTTGCTATATCGTCGAGCTTGTCTTCCATTTCTGCGGTGAAAGAATCACTGATGTAGTTTTCAAAGTTTTTTTCGAGGAATGAACTCACCACATCGCCCGTGTCGGTAGGTTTAAGGGCCTTGCCTTCCTTGGTAACATAACCGCGGTCAACAATAGTTTTAATAATAGACGCATACGTTGAAGGACGTCCAATGCCACGCTTTTCAAGTTCTTTTACCAGACCTGCTTCCGAGTAGCGTCCGGGTGGTTCTGTAAATTTTGCCTGGTCCGCAATCTCAAGGAGGGTGAGCATTTCATCGACGGCGACCTTAGGAAGTTCTACATCTTCACCGCGGGCGTTTGGGTCCGCAGCGAGCCATCCGGGAATGATGACGCGCGAGCCCGTAATAGAAAAGTTTGGGATAGCGCCTTCTTTTACATTTGCCAAAATAGTAGTGCGGGCAAGTTTTGCGTCAGTCATCTGTGACGCGATCGTGCGTGCCCAAATGAGTTCGTACAGTTTCTTCTCTTCAGGATTGACACCCATAGAGTGTTTGGAAATATTTGTCGGACGGATTGCTTCATGCGCTTCCTGCGCATTCTTACTTTTTGTTGTAAAGGTACGTGGGGATACCGCATCCTTGCCGTAGCGTTTCGTAATTTCTCCATAAATAGTACCAAGTGCGTCCTTGGAGAGGGTCGTGCTGTCGGTACGCATATAAGTAATGAGACCGCGCTCATAGAGCTTTTGTGCGATACCCATTGTACGTGATGGTGCAAATCCAAAACGCGAACTTGCCGCTTGTTGGAGTGTCGAAGTAATGAACGGAGCCTTTGGTGCGCGGCTCACCTCGCTCTCTTTTACATCGCGTATATACCACGGACTGTTTCTCCCAACGTTGAGAATATTTTTAACCACTGATTCTTCGCGCGGTTCTTCTACGCACGACATTTCAAGTTCGTTTCCGTCTCGTGTTTTAAAACGTGCGGTGAGCGTCCAGTATGCTTCAGGGACAAACGCGCGAATTTCGCGCTCGCGTTCCATGATGATACGAAGAGCGGGAGATTGAACACGTCCTGCGGACAAACCATAACGTACCTTTTTCCAAATAAGGCCAGAGAGATCGTACCCTACGAGACGGTCAAGTACGCGACGTGCTTCTTGTGCTTTGACCAGATTGTCGTCAATTACGCGCGGATGCTTGAGTGCTTCCTCGACTGCGTTTTTGGTGATTTCATGAAAGACGATACGCTGTGGTTTTTTAAGTCCACACGTTTCAGCAATGTGCCATGAAATTGCCTCACCTTCACGGTCGGGGTCTGTTGCAAGGAGGACTTCATCTGCTTTTTTCGCAAGAGATTCTATTTCATGTACCACTTCTGCTTTTCCTTTAGAAATTTCATAGTGCGGAACAAACCCTGCAGGAATATCGATTGCTTTTTTATTGCTTTTAGGAAGATCGCGCACGTGTCCAACGCTCGCACGCACGACATATTCGTCGCCAAGATATTTGCCAATCGTTTTTGCTTTTGAAGGTGACTCAACAATGAGAAGTTTGTAATTTTTTGTTGCCATTTACATTAGTAGTACTACGAACAGATTTTTTTTGCAAATATATGGTGTAAATATTTTTTTATTTCTTTATTATTTATCCACACCACATTGTTGACAAAATGACCATAAAAGGGAATAATTTAAAATAGAAAAAATATATTTCCAAGGAGGGCATATGCCTACCGGCAAAGGTGGAAAAAGCGTTGTAAAAACAGAGTCGCAGAAATGCCTTATCAACCGCTATGGCGGGAATGGGGGACTACATGTTCTTTATGATTCAAGAATGAGAGAGTTTTTTAGAAAAGGGGATCAGAGTGACGAACCTTCTTATATTCGCGTACAGTCAGACGCCGAAAGTCTCGTAAAGCGTGGACGCTGGTGTCCCTCGTAGAAACCCCTCTCCCTATTATCAAGGACCTAACCATGCATATATATGTGGTTAGGTCCTTCTTGTTATAGGGAAAGAACGTGGGGTGTCGTATACTATATATGAAATGCATCGAACAAAGATTATATTTTTCTCAGTAATTACCCTCCTTGTTTTTTTCTTGTGGCTGTTTTCTGATTTTTTTGAGGTAATTAGTAAAGCGCTTGTTTTTAGTAAAGCGTCTATAGAGCTTCATCCTGTTGCAAGTATTTATATATTTCTTGCACTTTCGATTTTATCTGCGGTTTCAATTTTTTTTACCAGTATTATCACCATACCATTGGCTGTATTTGCATGGGGGGAAATAGCTACTATTGCTTTACTGATGGCAGGATGGTTTATCGGGGCGATGATTTTGTATGGATTGGGAAGATTTTTAGGAAGACAGATTATTGAATACTTTATATCTGCAGCAAAGATTAATAAATATGGAAGTTTAATCACGCGAGAAATGAAAATGCTTGATATTGTTTTGATCAAACTTGCACTTCCGTCGGAGGCCCCTAGTTTTTTCCTTGGTATTGTTCGGTATCCTTTTCTAAAATATATGGTAGTGGTTTTTATCTCTGAATTGCCATTTGCAATCTGGGCGGTGTATCTCAGTAGTACGTTTATAGAAGATAATCGCTTGCTTTTTATTGTGATGCTTGTGGTTGGATTTATTTTGATTGGGATTGCAGCACAAAAATACAGAAAGAGACATACGCACACATAGCACATCTTTTGAAGATTAAGAACGTTTTTCTATTTTCCCCATACGTTCTTCGATGATATTTTTGATTTCTAGAATCGTAAGAGTGGAAAGGGTGCGCGCAGGGGGAAGGGTTGATAACGCCATAATGTCTTCACGAGCGCGTGGTTCGTTGAGGAGGAGAAGAATCACTTGTTCGTCGGGCGAAAAAAGTTCAAGGTCGAGTTGTTTTTGTTCTGTGGTAAATGTGACAGGTGCCACAAGACCAAGTTCTTCAAGAAGTTCCACGGCGCTCGTTATAGGCGTCGCTCCTTGCTTGATAAGTTTGTTCGTTCCTTTTGAGGGTGCAGAAAAAATGGAACCGGGGACCGCAAAAACATTTCTGTTGTAATCAAGGGCGAGACGCGCCGTGATGAGCGTGCCGGATTTTTCCTCAGCTTCAATGACGAGCGTACCCGCAGAAATTCCCGCCATAATACGATTACGTTGAGGAAAGGTCCATGGCGCCGCGTGCAGATCGTCAGGGTATTCAGAAAGGAGCGCGCCACCATTTTCTAGAATTTCGTGCGCAAGGCCAAGGTTGGTGCGTGGGTAGAGGACGCTATTAGAAAGTCCCGAGCCTGGAATAGCGACCGTAGGAAGACCTGTTGCAAGAGCAGTTTGATGCGCGATGCCATCAATACCGAGCGCAAGTCCTGACACGATACAGATGGGGTAACCAGCAAGTCCTTCGATGATGCGCTCGGCAACTTCTCGTCCATAGGAAGTGTATTTGCGTGAGCCAACAACAGCGAGGTAGTAAAATTGTGCAGGGTCGGGGAGTGTGCCACGAAGATAGAGTTCAGAGGGAGGGCAGGGGATTTCAAGAAGCGAGGAAGGGAATTCGTCAGCGGATAACTTTCGAGTTTCTTTATTGCGCGCAAAAGACATGGAAATATCATACCATAGTTTGTTATGAGGATTTTATTAATTATCTTCAATATGAGCAAAATCTGAACCATTACAGTGTATTGACAAAAACAGTAAAAAGAGCTATGCTTTATATAGATGGTATTTCTGAGCTTGCTCAAAAAAACAACTTGGGGAGAAAAAAATGAAAGAAATCATAGGTCTTCATCAAGCACTTATGTCAAATCTTGAAAAGGTGGATGGTTTCTTTTTTGAGGATGATGCCAAAATTCTTCTTGTTGATGTAGAGGCTTTTGTCGCCAACAAGAAGGAAGTGGTGGCAACTATCGAGAGTGGTATACCGGTGATTTTTTTCTGGTTTGACACACCGGAGAGGTTTGCCACCTCTGGTATGTCCGCGGCCCCGTATTCGCACTTGAGGAATACGGGGTACATACAATTGCCCTCCAACACAGTTGCAGATCTTGTTGGTCACTACGACAGGATCGTAGGAAGCAAGAACACAGAGAACAAGGCACTGACACTTCTCTCTATAGTGAGTGCCAAAAGGTACCTTACAAATATTTTTCTCCACGACCTCCATCCTGGTAAAAAGGACTACAAGGCAACTCTTCAGAAGGTGAATAAAGATCTTGGTATCACGGGGACACGCAAGCAGGTCCGCGAGAAACTTGAGGTTCTGCACTCTCGCGAGCTCAGATCCAAGGCTGTCGCAGAACTTGCGAAGGGAGAGATACTCCCCGGAGTCTTCTGTGGTATTGAAGGGACGCTCTTTATTAAGGGGGAAATAAACCCCGCTATCCTTGAGAAGCTCAACGAGTGTAGCAAGGACAGAGCGGTAACGCTTTGGACCGGCGGAAATGTTGATAATCCGCGCACACGTCTTGCTTATAATAGGATTTACTATCCCTTGGTGAGTAAATATGACTTTTACGACTGCAAGGTCGAAACAGTCATCGATGACTTGACTCCCGAGGAGTTTTTTAAAGAGTACAGGATTGTCGCGAGCGAGTACATTCAGGTTAAATAAAAATAAATTAAAAATGGAGGTGATATAAGCCCACGATTTAAAAAGTCGTGGGTGTTTTTTTGCGCAGCGTGCGGACGTCTGGTATACTGTCTTTTATGTTAGATATCAAATTCATTCGCGAAAATAAAGAACTCGTGGCGGCAGGAGCACTGAAAAAGCACATCAATTTTAATGTTGACGAGCTACTTTCTGCAGATGACGTTCGTCGCGCACTCCTTGCCGAGGTTGAGGTCATGAGGAGCAAGCAGAATGAAACAGCAAATCTCGTTCCTCGTGCCGCAAGTAATGAAGAGCGCGCGCGCCTTATTTCTGAATCAAAAGAACTCAAAGATGTTCTTCAAAAAAAAGAAGAAGAACTTACTGAGGCTATTAAAAAGTGGCAGGCACTCATGGTGCAGGTGCCCAATATTCCTGATATGTCGGTCCCCGAGGGTGCGAGCGACGCTGATAATGCTGAGGCACGTACGTGGGGAGAAGCTCCAAAATTTTCATTTACCCCAAAGAGTCATATTGATCTTATGCAAAATCTCAAGATGCTCGACCTCGAGCGCGGAACTAAGGTTGCAGGTTTCCGTGGGTATTTCCTGATGAACGATGGTGCGCTTTTGCAATTTGCGCTTTGGAATTTTGTGCAGGATTTCTTTGCACAGAAGGGTGGTTTCGTGCCGATGATCGTGCCGTCACTTATTCGCCGTGAACCATTTATCGGCACGGGATACTTGCCTCAGAGTGAGGAAGACCTCTATAAGACGCAAGATGGTGAGTATCTCTCTGGTACCGCCGAGGTTGCTACGATGGGCTTTTATATGGATGAGACTATTGAGAAGAAAGATTTGCCCATCAAGATGCTTTCGTTTTCTCCCGCATTTCGTCGTGAGGCAGGAAGTCACGGGCGTGATACGAAGGGTATTATGCGTGTGCATGAATTTTACAAACTTGAACAGGTGGTATTATGTGAAGCATCACACGAGGAGTCGGTGAAATATCATGAGGAGTTGACGCAAAACACCGAGGAGTTGATGCAAGCACTCGGTCTTCCGTATCGTGTCGTCGTGAACTGTGGTGGCGACCTTGGTCTTGGGCAAGTGAAAAAATATGATATTGAGGCATGGATACCTTCTGAGAATACGTATCGCGAAACACACTCATCGTCATATTTCCATGATTTTCAAACGCGACGTCTCAATATTCGTTATCGTGACGACGATGGCAAGATGCGATTTGCACATTCGCTCAATAATACGGCGCTTTCAGGACGCCCGCTTATTGCGCTTATTGAAAACTATCAGAATGAAGACGGGTCAATCAGGGTACCTGAGGTGTTAAAGAAGTATATCGGAAAAGACGTTCTTAAATAACTTTATTATATTTTTTATTTGTTGCTAGAAAATGCTACACATTCTCTACAAAATTTTAGCAGCGGTAATTCTCGTGGTTTTGTTTGCTGTGGCGCTCGGTGGGGCATCACAACATAGTAAATGGAGTATTACAACTATTAAGGTTTCGGGAGTTCAAGTGGTCTCTGAAGATGAGGTACGGTTACTCACTAGTACTCTGCTCGAAGGGAATTACTATTTTCTTTATGCGCGCGACAATAGCTTCATCTTTCCTCGTAATGGAATAGAAACAGAGATTTTAGAAACATTTCCACGCATTAAAAGTGTGAGCATTCGCCGTGAAGGTGCACATACGATAGTGATTGATGTTGCTGAGAGAAAACCGTTTATGTTGTGGTGTGGAGAAACATTTGAAGGAGAAATGCCGACGCTTGCGGAATGTTGGTTTATTGATGATCAAGGTTTTGTTTTTTCTCACGCACCAATTTTTTCAGAAGGGGTCTATCGTGAGGTATATGCACCACTTGCATATCGAAATGAAGGCACCCCTCTTCACGCGGTAGTACCTCCCGAACGTTTCTTGTTTGCATATTCGCTTGTAGATGGTATTGAACGTGGAGTTGGTGATATTGCGCGTATTTTTATCAAGCCAGAAGGGCAGTACGGCGTTGTGGTACGTTCGAGCACACTATATCCTGAACTCGTTGACGCTGAGCTCTATTTCAAAGATGGGCAGGGGGCAGAACGCCTCATGTACAATATTCTCTCAGCGCTTCCGGTACAGTTTCCTCCCGATACTTTTTCTGAAAAAAAACTTCAGTATGTCGACCTTCGTTTTGGCAATAAAGTATTTTTTGGGTTTGAGGAAAACGAATAATACCTATTGTTTTAGGTACATATATTTAGTGTCTATTTCTTAAATCGTTGGTATGAGTAATTTTCATCTCTTTTCTGAAATATGGACACGGCGTGTCCATATTTGATATGATAGTTGGTATGGAGTTCTATCATCTTATTAATCGTGGGGTAGATAAAAAAATTACGTTCCTTGAAGATTCTGATTATGTTAGGTTTATACACGACCTCTATGTTTTTAATAATGTAAATAACGTAGGTCCCAATCACCGTTTTCGTGAATTTCAATCTCAGTATGTACGCAGACCACTCGTTGAAATTCATGCATTCTGCTTGATGCCGAATCATTACCACCTCCTCGTTTCAGAACTGGAAGATAATGGCATTTCTTTATTTATGAGAAAGATTAATATGGGGTATGCAAAATATTTCAATGAGAAATATAGTCGTTCTGGTGTCTTGTGGCAGGGCACCTTCAAGCGAATTCATATTGAGCGTGATGCGCATTTTCTTTATGTTCCGTATTATATTCATCTTAACCCTCTTGATCTCACACATTCGGAATGGAGGACTGGAAACATTTTGGATATGACATCAGTGATGGAAAATCTAAAAAAATATAGATGGAGTAGTCTTTTGGATTATTTAGGACAGAAAAATTTCCCATCTATTATAAATAAAGAAATATTGTCAGAAAATCTTGGTACTGCAAAAAACCAAGAGAAAACTATTCAGCAGATCATTTCAATTAGCGATTTAGCGCAGGGTTCATCATCAATAGAGTAAAATATGGACACGCCGTGTCCATATTTTGACGAAATACACCGCTTACGTATTACTCACATTTGGTACTCGGGCAGGTATCTGCTAGAATGCGGGCAAATATATTATGACTGAACAAGGCATTCATATTGCGCTTGCGTCGGAACACTTAGGGTCGTTTTTTGGTATTCCTATTACTAATACGGTCGTGATGAGCTTTGCGGTCATTTTGCTCATTGGTTGTATTGTCTTTTTAGTACGTCGCTCACTCTCAATGGTCCCCGGTCGTGCACAGGTCGTCTTTGAAATGCTATTTACGGGCGTTTTGGACTATATGACGGAGACACTCGAAGATGAGAAACTTGCACGAAAGCTTTTTCCTATCCTCCTCACGATTTTTCTCTTTGTGCTCATTGCAAATCTTGTTGAATTTGTGCCGGGAATTGGAAGTATCGGCCTATTTCACGGTAATGGCGAGGCGACACCTATTTTGCGTTCAATGAATACTGACCTCAATATGACGCTTGCCCTTGCGTTCGTTGCGGTCTTTACGGTTGAGGTATTTGGTATTATGGCACTCGGTACCTTGAGGTATGGTAAGAAATTTGTTAACCTTAGCTCGGCAATGGGGTTTTTCGTGGGGATTATAGAGATATTTTCCGAGGTGGCACGTTTAGTATCCTTTTCGTTCCGTCTTTTTGGAAATATTTTTGCGGGAGAGGTTATAATTTTGGTTATCCAACATTTTGTGCCGATGGTTCTTCCTGTCCCACTGATGGCCTTTGAGATCTTTGTAGGTTTTGTGCAAGCTGCAATCTTTGCGCTCCTCACGCTCTTTTTTGTAAAAATTGCGGTGGCGGAAGCACATTGAGATTAGTATTAGTAGATAATTAATATAAAATATTATGGATATCGAATCAGTAAAAATCATTGGTATGGCACTCGTTGTAGGTATTGGGGTCTCCGCACCAGCGCTTGGTATTGGACGCATCGCATCGTCGGCACTCGAGGCAATCGGGCGCAATCCTGACGCTTCTGGAAAGATTCAGGGTTCAATGATCATCGGTATTGCCTTTACCGAGGCGCTTGCAATCTTTGCACTCGTGGTTGGATTTATCATAAAGTTCGCTTAGTGTTTACTACGAGTAATACTCTTTCGTAGCGAACCAACGTATTCTTATGGAACAAATCATTTCCGTTTTTGGTATCGACTGGAAACTTATCCTGATTCAGGCGGTAAATTTTGGCTTGCTGTTATTTGTGCTTCATCGTTTTTTGTACAAGCCGATATTGGCAGTCGTTGACGCGCGCCGAGAGAAAATAGAACGCTCTATCAAGAATGCACTTCGTGCAGAGGAGGATCTAGGGAAAGCCGAGGCAGAAAGAATTCATATTCTTCACGAGGCACGTCTTAAAGGAGACGAGCTTATTGAGGGAGCAAAAAAGAGCGCACTCGGTGAAGAGCACGTCATTATAAAAGATGCGCATCGCAGAGCGGAGTATCTACTTCGCGATGCAGAGCGTCGTATAGAGCGTGAGCGAGAAGAAATGGTTGAAAAGACAGAGCGTGACGTTGCGCGCATGGCAGTCCTTGCGGCGGAAAAGATTTTACGAACATCATAAAAATATGAAAGCAGTATGGTACGCCGAAGCGCTTCATCGCGCACTCAAAGGGAAAAACGAATCTGATGCAGGGCGTATTATTGCACGGTTTTCAGATGTGGTGAGCACACGCGGGCATTCGGGGCTATTGACGCGTATCGTACAAGAGTTTCAAACTATTTCTCGTCGTACCTATGCACATCAAAAAGTACTCGTCGTAACAGCACACGAAAAGGGTCGCGCGCGCGGAGCGTTCGCCTATGAACATTATCAAAAAGAGGGAACGATTTCCCCCGACGCGGTTCCCGAAGAAATCATAGACGAGTCTATCGTTGGAGGGTATCAGCTTCGCGGCAAACACATGCTCGTGGATCAGAGCTACAAAAGATTGCTGGCTGACCTTTATAAAAATATTACGCGCAAACATTAATATCGTATCATTCGTACACACATCATTATTATGAACACCATTCTTATTGAAAAAATCAGAAAAGAAATTGAGAACCTCGCGCCACGTACGGGTGTTGAACATATTGGTACGGTGGTCAAAGCTGGTGATGGCATCGCCGAAGTAGAAGGTCTTGCTAACGTAATGATGGCAGAAATGGTGACGTTTGAAGACGAGCATGGTAAACCGCTTGCGGAATCACTCGACCAGGAACCTGTCGTGGGCTTTGTACTTAATCTCGAGGAAGAGTTTGTAAAAATAGTTATTCTTTCTGGTGCAGAGCGTATTCGTGAAGGAATGATTGCGAAAGGCACAGGGAAAACACTCTCTATTCCTATTTCGAGCGAGTGTGTCGGTAGGGTGGTAAATGCACTCGGTGAACCTATCGACGGCAAGGGATCATTCAAAGAAGAAGATCGTCTCCCTATCGAACGCACCGCATTTGGCGTGATGGATCGCGCGGGCGTTGATACACCTCTCCATACGGGAATTAAAGCTATTGATTCGATGATTCCTATCGGACGTGGACAACGCGAACTCATCATTGGTGACCGTAGTACGGGCAAGACATCGATTGCGCTCGATACAATTTTGAACCAACTGAATGAACCTGAGGAAACGCGCCCTATTTGTATTTATGTTGCTATCGGACAAAAAGAATCAAAAATTGCGCGTATCGTAGGCGACCTTGCCGAGCGCGGTGCACTTGCCTATACCATTGTTGTCGTGGCGGGAAGTTCTGAAACAGCGGCGCTTCAGTATCTTGCGCCATTTACCGGTGCAACGATCGGAGAGTTCTTTATGCTCAAAGGTAAAGATGCGCTTGTGGTGTACGACGACCTTTCCAAACACGCTGTCGCGTATCGCCAGATGTCACTTCTCCTTCGTCGTCCACCAGGTCGCGAGGCATATCCAGGAGATATTTTTTACCTTCATTCACGCCTTTTGGAGCGTTCGGCAAAACTTTCAAACAGGCTCGGTGGTGGTTCCTTGACTGCGCTCCCTATTATTGAAACTCAGCAAGGGGATGTGTCTGCGTACATTCCTACGAACGTGATTTCGATTACCGATGGACAAATATATCTTGATACAGATCTTTTTAATAAAGGAATGCGTCCAGCGATCAATGTCGGATTGTCAGTGTCACGCGTGGGATCGGCAGCGCAAACGAAAGCGATGAAAAAAGTAGCGGGGAAGATTCGCCTCGAACTTGCGCAGTTTCGCGAGCTCGAGGCATTTATGCAATTTGCGAGTGACCTTGATCCCGAAACAAAGATGCGCATCGAGAAAGGGCGTCGCCTCTCGGAGCTTTTGAAACAACCCAATGGGAAACCGCAGGCATTTGAAAAAGAAGTCCTCGCTATTTACGCGGGTATTTCAGGGTTCATCGACAGTGTTAATGTAGAAGACATGAATCTTTTTGAAGAAAAACTTATTACCTATGTCGAGCGTCATGCGGATGAAATTTTCAAGACGATCAAACGTGAGCGTGCAGTTTCTGATGCTACCGAAGAAAAAATCAAAGAGATGTTTACCGCGTTCAAGGAAACGCATCGCGAACTGTTTCTTAATTAGCACTACTGTATGGCAAACCTTCGTATCATAAAAAGCAAAATACGCTCCGTGGGAAAGACGCACCAAGTTACCAAAGCTATGGAAGCGGTGTCGGGAGTAAAAATGCGTACGTCGCAAATGATGGCACTCTCTGCTCGTCCATATGCGCGTGCGGCACTCCGTGTGCTTGCGCGTATTTCAAATTCACTTGATATTTCATCTCATCCGCTGGTTCTTAAACGTGAAGTTTCAAAAGTTCTTTTGGTGGTCATTACGAGCGACAAAGGGCTTGCGGGAGGATTAAACAGCGGAGTAACAAAACGCGCACTCTCGGCACTAAGAGAGCGCGGTATCCCGATAGAGCGTACGGGTATTATTGCGCTTGGTCGCAAGGGTGAGGAATTTTTTGCACGACGCGGATATATTATCGAGGACCGCATTACGACGGCAAAAAACGAGAGCACGATTAACGATTTTCAAAGCGTGGTGTCCTTGGTCACTGATCTTTTCGAACATGGCGAGTATGATGAATGCCTTCTTGTGTACACCAATTTTCATTCAACGTTCGAACAGGAGCCCGTTGTGCGCACCCTCCTGCCTCTTTCAGTAGAGAGTGTGCGTGAAATGATCGAAGGCATCACGCCAGAGCGAGGAAAGTTCGCTGAAACCAAGGAGCCACGCGCGGAGTCCGAGCGTTCACTGGATTATCTCTTTGAGCCGTCCGCGTCAGCGATATTTGAAACACTCATTTACCGTCTGGTGGGTATCGAGATTTACCACGCTTTTCTCGAGAGCAAGGCATCTGAACATTCTGCGCGAATGGTTGCCATGCGTAATGCGTCAGACAAGGCGCGCGAAGTTTCGTTCTTACTCACGCGTGAATACAACAAAGCGCGTCAGTCGGCGATCACCCGTGAGATGAGTGAAATTATCGGCGGTATGGAATCGATGAAATAGGATACGTTTACTTTACGAACAATATTAATAACAACATTATGAAGACCTTAGGAACAATAAAGCAGATCGTCGGACCAGTCGTGGATGTCTATTTCGAAAAAGATATTCCTGAAATAGCGCACGCACTCACGGTGTCGTGGACAAGGGAGGATGGCGAAAAGAAAAAGCTTACGCTTGAGGTCGCACAACACCTTGGACTTGGGCGTGTGCGCACGATTGCACTTGATTCTACTGACGGGCTTCGTCGTGATATGGAAGTTAAAAATACAGGTGCGCCGATCTCTGTGCCCGTAGGTGAACACGTGCTCGGGCGATTGTTTAATGTACTTGGTGAACCTATGGACGGTGGCGTCAAACTACCAGAACGTATTGAGAAACTTCCGATTCACCGTACACCACCTCCGTTCAAAGAACAAAGAACTAAAACAGAAATTTTTGAAACGGGCATCAAAGCCATCGACCTTATGACGCCATTTATCAAAGGTGGTAAGGTTGGTCTCTTTGGTGGTGCAGGGGTGGGGAAGACGGTGCTCATCCAAGAACTCATTCGTAATGTAGCGACCGAGCACGGCGGATACTCGGTATTCGCAGGTATTGGCGAGCGCGTGCGCGAGGGCAATGATTTATATAATGAAATGAAAGAGTCTGGCGTGCTCGCAAAAACAGCACTTGTGTTTGGCCAAATGAATGAAGTCCCCGGCGCACGTGCACGCGTAGGACTCACGGGGCTTACTATGGCGGAACATTTCCGTGACGGTGGTGGCAAGGACACGCTCCTTTTTATGGATAATATTTTCCGTTTCATTCAGGCAGGCGCAGAAGTGTCCGCGCTCCTCGGACGTGTACCATCAGCCGTAGGGTACCAACCGACTCTTGCCGAGGAAATGGGCAAGCTTCAAGAGCGCATCACTTCAACGACAAAAGGTTCCATTACCTCGGTACAAGCTGTGTACGTTCCTGCAGACGACCTTACTGACCCAGCGCCCGCAACAACCTTCTCTCATCTCGATTCAACCGTGGTACTTTCTCGCCAACTTGCATCCCTCGGTATTTATCCTGCGATCGACCCTCTCGACTCTACGTCGGGCGCGCTTGATCCACAGGTAGTGGGCGAGCGTCATTACAAGGTGGCAATGGAAACGAGAAAAGTGCTCCAGCGCTACAAAGACCTTCAGGATATCATCGCGATTCTCGGTATCGAAGAACTTTCAGAAGATGACAAACTTGCCGTCAATCGCGCGCGCAAGATTCAGCGCTTCCTCTCACAACCATTTTTTGTCGGTGAAGTATTTACGGGAACTCCAGGGAAATATGTAAAACTCGAGGATACTATTCTAGGGTTTGAGCGTATTCTCGAAGGGAAGCTTGACGACGTGAACGAATCCGCGTTTTATATGAAGGGGACCATTGATGAAGTTATTGCATCGGGTGGTAATAACTAGTGTACATAAAAAATATTATGTTTAACCTTATCGTAGCGCAAGTAGATAAAACATATTTTGATGGCATGGCGACATCGCTCACGTGTCCGTGTGTGTCGGGCGAGGTAACTATTCTCGCACATCATGCACCGCTCGTTGCCGTGCTCAAAAAAGGCGTGCTTCGTATTCGTGACGAAGAGGGAACAGAGATCACTGTGCCTATTGAAAGTGGTGTGTTGGAAGTAGGGTTAAATCAAGCAACAGTTTTGTTATAATGGTACACAATATGAATATGAAAAATAGCACAACCTCTCCACAGAACGAGGGCGGACCGTTTATGGGATTTTGGGAAAAGCTTCCAAAACCTTTTTTTGTGCTGGCGCCAATGGCAGAGGTGACAGATTCTGCATTTCGACAAATGATTGCAAAGTACAGTCGTCATGGGGAAGTTGGTGGTGGTCCCGATGTCTTTTGGACGGAGTTTGTATCGTGTGATGGTTTGATGAGTCCAGGGCGCGAAGTACTAAAGCGCGACCTTGCATACACCAAACAAGAACATCCTATTGTGGCGCAAATTTTTGGCGGAAACCCGGACACTTTTTTAAAAACAGCAGAGCTCCTCGCAGGGCTTGGTTTTGACGGTATTGATATCAATATGGGGTGTCCCGATCGAAGTATTGAGAAACAAGGTGCTGGCGCGTCGCTCCTTAAAGACCCCAAGCGTGCGCAGGAAATTATCCGTGCGACGATGGCAGGTGCTCCGAATTTACCCGTTTCTGTTAAAACACGCGTGGGATACAACAAAGAAGATCTCGAACCGTGGATCGGTGCCATTCTCGAGACCAAGCCGGCAGTTATTACCGTACATGCACGCACACGCAAAGAACTCTCACTCGTGCCCGCGCGGTGGGAGTTTGTGAAGCGTGCCGTAGATCTCGCAAAAGGGACAGGCACACTCATTATTGGCAATGGTGATGTGCAGAGTATTGCCGATGCGGAGGAGAAAGTACGTGCAACGGGTGCCGATGGCGCGATGCTTGGTCGTGCGGTGTTTGGTAATCCGTGGCTCTTTGATCGCACGCGCAGTAATGCAGAAATCTCTCTTGAAGAAAAATTTGAGGTGATGATTGAGCATACGCATCTTTTTGAAAAATTGCTCGGTGATATAAAAAGTTTTGCGATAATGAAAAAGCACTACAAGGCATACGTGCATGGGTTCGATGGCGCAAAGGAAATTCGCATCAAGCTTATGGACGCGCCCAATGCTACCGAAGTAGAACGCATTGCGCGCGCATTTTTGAGTGCGCGGTAAATTTGGTATAATAGAATTAATTTTATGTCAGAAGTCACTCTCTATCGCAAATACCGTCCACAGAATTTTACTGAGGTTATCGGACAAGAAGCCGTCGTAACGGCACTCCAAGGCGCGCTTAAAAACAAAACGACCGCACACGCATATCTTTTTGCTGGTTCTCGCGGTACAGGCAAGACCTCTATCGCGCGTATCTTTGCGCGCGCGCTCGGCGCTTCGGATAATGACACGTACGAGATTGATGCGGCGTCAAATCGTGGCGTCGATGATATCCGCGCGCTTCGTGATGCCGTGCATACGCTCCCGTTTGATTCAACGTGCAAGGTGTACATTGTGGACGAGGTACACATGCTCACAAAAGAGGCGTTCAATGCACTTTTGAAAACACTCGAAGAACCTCCTCGCCATGTGGTCTTCATTCTCGCGACGACCGAAGAGGAAAAACTTCCTGCGACGATCGTTTCTCGTTGCCAGACATTTCGGTTCAAGAAACCATCGCACGCAACATTACAAAAACTTGTGGAGAGTGTTGCAAAAAAAGAAGGATACACGCTCGAGCCCTCCTCTTCCGACCTCGTTGCGCTTTTGGGTGACGGGTCATTCCGCGACACGCTCGGCACCCTTCAGAAAGTGCTTTCTTCCTCGAGTGATAAAAAGATTACCCCTATTGAAGTCGAACAAACGCTTGGCGCACCGAGCGCGCACCTCGTGAACGATTTCATTCTTGCGATTACCGAGCGAGATTTCGCAAAAGGTGCGCAGGCGCTTCGTGTCGCCAGCGAGTCGGTGGGGGATATGAAAATCTTTCTCGACCTTGTTGTGCGTAAGATACGTTTCGTACTCCTCCTTCGTTTTGCGCCTGCGATGAAGGACGAGGTACGCAACAATTGTTCAGAGCAGGACCTTGTTCTGTTAGAGAAAATTGCCAAGGAAGCGGGGAAAACACTCTCGTCCAAAGAGCTCCTCATCCTTCTCAGTACCTATACCGAACTTCGCGTTTCGGCAATTCCTACGCTTCCCCTTGAACTTGCACTAATGCAAATCATCGGGCATACTACGGAAGTTCAATAAAAGCGGTATTTACCCCAGGGCAAAGCCCCGGTCAAAATGTGTTCGCTTCGCTCACACATTTACCGCCCCAGAGGGGCGTGGTATTATACCCTTGTATTAGCTCCTCGGCTCGGAAATGAGAAAGACTACTTTCTTATTTCGCTCGCTCTACGTCGCTAATAAAAAGTATTGGGAGGCAGTCCAAAAGGGGATAATGCGAGTGAATGTGTAAAATTGAATATATTGGGAGATCGTCTAATGGTAGGACAGCAGCCTTTGAAGCTGTGAATCTAGGTTCGATTCCTAGTCTCCCAGCCATCTTGAACTAGCACGAGATGCTTGGAATATGTCATCCTTAAAACACGTCGACACGCTTCGTCTTGAAAAGTTTCTCGAAATGAGGAGCGGATATGTTTGTAATTTTTCCGACAGAGCGTTTAGAGATTTTGTCATGAAAACCACAGGTATCGATGTCTATGCCGTTGGATACGAGGATGGGGGAACATCTAAGGCGAATAGACTTAGGAATTTTTGGCGAAAGGAGAATGACTTCTTAACAGCAAAACTACTCAGAGAAATAATCGAATATCAGAAAGTCCAAAAGCAAACCTTAGGGAAAGAGTTCACTGTCGCTGATGAAGTGCTGTACAAAGAGTGTCTAATAATTACTGGGAAGCTTGTGAATGAAAACCTTACTAATGCAGAGAAACCAATTGAAGAATTATCAGATGACGAACTGCAAACAATAATTCGCAGGGCGGAGAATACCAATATCTCCGATAATTTATATCAACGCGCGAACGGTGAGTGGCAAATGAGACAGTCACAGGAGATGTTGAAGGCTACAAAAAATAAGTCGCACGAGGATGATTTAAATGAGATCAAAATAGGGATGCTTGAACTCTTGAGTGACCCACAATACACAAAGAGAAAATTTTCCCTATTTAAGAAACGTTTTTACGGATTATCGGATAATGAATTGAGAAGTGTGTTGCGAAGTATTGGTGCCCTGGCTTATTTTGGGAAAGAAAATGGGGAACAATGGGGACTCCGTTCACGCAATTCAGTAAGCGGGGGTAATATAGTGCAATCTGACTCTCAGCAGAAAGAAGGCCCGCACTCAAAGCTCCCCCAGTCAATCAATATTTCTAGATCGCAAGTCCATTTTGGTAATGGTGATCTTGTGGGGCGCGAAAAGGTTATGCTTGATGCTGGGTCTACAAAGAAGAATTTTCCCTCACGATTACATTCAATTTCTGCCATAGCCACTATTCTTGCCTTTGGATTCGGTGTTTATGTTTATTTTTATCCAGAATCCACATCTATTCTTGGTGGTAACATAGATACACAGAGCGACAGCGTTCTCGCTACAAGCACTGTAAACATTTCTGATGTATTTTCAAAATACCACAGTTTAGCTACCGCACTTGAACAAAGAAATTTTTTAGAAAAATACAAAGATGCAAAAGTTATTGGGTCAGGTACATTCAAAAATATTGATAAGCCAAGCGATAATTATTTCCTCGTTTCGATCCAAGTTAATAAGGATCTCTTTAGTTGCTATTTTGAAACAGATAAGGAAATTGAGCAGAAGTTACTTTTGTTCAAAAAAGATCAGGATATAAATTTTACTGGAGTTTTTACCATGAGTGCTGTATTTGGAGGTGGTTGGAGTATTCGTGAGTGTGGCCTATAATTTGGCGGTTCAGCCACCAAATTACAAAGTGTTTTAGTCTATCATAGTCAAATGAATCTCATTAATAAATACAAAGGTCACGCGGGGGTTGAATATATTTTTGAAATTAATAGCGGTCAGGTACCTTTTCCCCATGGGTTCAATTCCCAGTCTCCCAGTTTTGGGAAAAACATATTTGGTATTTAAATCACTTCTCTAGATGTCGTCTCCTAAAATAAAATTTGATCTTATTGTCGTTGGGGGTGGCGCCTCTGGTCTAATGGCTGCTGGGCGCGCCGGAGAGCTTGGTAAACGAGTGCTCTTACTTGAGAAGAACAAGTCTCTAGGAGAGAAACTTAAGATCACTGGCGGTGGACGTTGCAACATTACAAACGCCGAATTTGACCAGCGAGTACTACTTAAAGCTTACGGCAAAGCCGAACAGTTTTTATACTCTTTGTTTTCTCAGTTTGGAGTGAAGGAGACCTTCTCTTTTTTTGAATCAAGAGGACTTCCGCTCAAGGTCGAAGACCGAAAGCGCGCATTTCCAAGTACAGAAAAATCTGAGGATGTTTTAAAGATACTTAATAAATATGCGTATGATGGCGGGGTAACTATTAAGACGGCTTCTCCTGTCACGCAAATCCACTGGGATAAGGGAGGGATTACTGGAGTATCTTCAGGTAAAGACATGTACTGTGCTAATAGCTATATTTTTGCAACCGGAGGTGTTTCTCACCCTGAGACGGGGTCAACCGGAGATGGTCTTAAATGGCTTAGGGATATGGGGCACACAGTGCTTCAGTCTAACCCGACAATCGTTCCTCTTTCAGTAAAAGAAAGCTGGAGCAAAAAGCTTACCGGAGTAGCGCTTTCACCTATGAGAATTACTTTCTTTATTGAGGGGAAGAAGGCTTTTTGTGAGACCGGGAAAATATTATTCACCCATTTTGGCCTTTCGGGTCCGCTTATATTAAACAGCGCACACAAGGTCGCTGACTTGCTCCATCGTGGGTTAGTCACCGCAACGATAGATACGTACCCTCACGCTAATCTTGGTGAACTTGAACGTGATATTATCGCAATTTTTGATAAAGATAAAAACAAATCACTTAAGAATATTGTTAAGGAATTTGTGCCGATAGGTATGAGTAAAGGGATATTACCACTCCTTGAAGAGAATTTAGATACCACAAAAAAAGTTCATTCTATAAGCAAGGATGAACGGAAGTATATTGTCCACGCACTCAAAGCGCTTCCCCTCACTATTACCGGTCTTATGGGTCTTGACAGGGCGGTGGTTGCAGATGGCGGAGTGGTGCTTGAGGAGATTGATATGAAGACGATGCGCTCAAAGAAAATTTCCAATTTATATGTAACTGGAGACTTACTACACATTAACAGGCCGTCAGGGGGTTTCTCTCTTCAGCTTTGCTGGTCTTCAGGCTATGTGGCGGGAAGTCATATTGATGAGTAAATTTCTCCCCGATTGGGACCCTTGGGGAGATAAGGTCAGGTATCTTTTCCCCATAAAACTGATATAGTAGAAAAATGTTAAAAATATACCTCGCACGACATGGGCAAAATTTGGATAATCAAAACGGTATTTTAAATGGTCATCGAGACGAGCCACTTACTGAAAAAGGAGTTATTCAAGCACACGAGATTGCGAATAAAATTAATGAGGCTAATTTAATTTTCGATGCTGTCTATAGCTCGCCTCTTTCTCGTGCATACCAGACTGCAAAAATAATATCTGGAACAATCAACGCATCAGTTTTACAAAAAGAAGAACTACTTATTGAGCGTGATTTCGGTGTAATGACAGGAAAGAAAGTTTCTGAAATTGAAATCATGTGTGCTCCAAATATTATAAAAACAGATCATACTACGTATTTCCTAAATCCCGATGGCGCTGAAACTTTTCCTGATCTCTTGAAAAGGGCAGAATTACTTCTAGAAAAAATAAATAATAAACACGCCTCGGGGAATGTATTGCTTGTGTGTCATGGGGATATTGGGAAAATGATCTACTCAAAATACTATAATTTGAAATGGGAGACCGTACTCACACAGTTTCATTTTGGTAATTGCGACTTGCTTCTTTTATCAGAGGATTCTCCGGCGGAAGAATCTCATGTATTTAACTTGAATTAGCACGATCATTGATCAAAGAGGTTTCAATGTCGCTTAAAACTTTATTAACTCTGGTCAGGTCATATAAATGTTTTGTTTCTGCTGTGACGAAGTATCAGCGGTGTTTACGAGTAGTCGATAGGTGTCCTTGTGTTATAATTTAATTATTATTTACTCCTATCTATTTATGAAAGAATTTAAGCAATTTTTACTACGAGGGAACGTGGTTGATCTGGCAGTCGGTGTTGTCGTGGGTGCTGCGTTTGGATCAATTGTTACCGCCTTGGTGACTGATTTTCTTACTCCGTTTATCGCAGCCATTGCTAAAGTCCCCGATTTTAGTGGACTCTCGTTTACCCTAAACGGTAGTCAGTTTAAGTATGGTCATTTCATTAATGCCATCATATCGTTTGTTTTTATTGCGGGAGCCGTGTTCTTTTTTGTGGTAAAGCCAATGAATATGCTTATTTCAAAATCTCGCAAAGGGCCGCCAGCAGATCCAACCACAAAGAAATGTAAGGAATGTTTAAGTGAAATACCTCTCGAAGCGAAGCGTTGTGCTTATTGCACGCAGATTGTTGGGTAATATTCTCTAAAATTATTTGTGAAAGTGCCTTAGGTACTCGTTTTTTCATAATAAAAAATCAGTACCTAATAGGCACTGATTTTTTTTATCTATTTACCAACATTACATCATTGACGAATGGTTACTGATTCGTACGAAACGATGCAGGTAACGATACACTTACATTGTTTGAGGAATCAAGCACCACAATCAAGTAGTAGTATGTTGTATTTGGTGAAAGGCCAGTAATATTTACTGCCTGTGCTGATCTCTCAACTCCATCATATTGAGCCAAAATACCGCTTACTGTTGGTTCACCTGAGAATACTCCGTTTACATCGAATATGTTACTTACACGAATAGGGGAAGTGTCATAGTAGACTTTACCACGTGCCCCTTCGCTGGTCATCCAGCCTACTGAAGCGCTGGTACTTCCTGTACTAACATTAATGCTTGAAATAAGAGGAGCGCTCTCGTCCCTTCCTATTAATTGTGCATTAATGGATGCCATTGTTCGTGGCCCTACACGACCATAGCCAGTAGATACAGGTGTTCCCTGAGAGACAATTCCATGTGCTGTCTGGTATCTTCGCACTGCTGCTTGGGTAAGCGGACCAAAATATCCTGTAACAAGACGTTCTGGGTAGATGACGGGGGTAGTTGAAAAGTACGTTTGAAGTTCAGTAACGTCTTCACCGCGATCACCAAAATCCAATTGGTTAGTTATTGCTGCATATGCACTTTGAATCCCGAAAAACGAGAAAGCAAGCATCGCGATGATTGCCCCACCTGTGAGGATGTCAGCGCGCTGCATGTTTCTTTGTAGTTTTAATGTTCTCATATAATTTTTTTAGATTAAATTGGTTGATAATTAAAAATTTAATAACGTGCTTTACATGATCGACCTTTTATTGTTCGTGTAATCTCTCACCATGAAGCCGTCCTGAGCAATAATTCATTACAGTGGCAATTCTGAGTCTCTTTTTTCCTGCAGTTTTTAAGCTTTTTTGAGCTCACCCACTTCTTTTTCTAGTTTTTTGATATAGATTTCCAGTTTTTTCATACGCTCTTTTGTTGTTACTTCAAATTGCTTGGTATGGCGGGCAAGCATTTTCGCAACGTCCACCATTTCGGTAATATCTTCTATCACAAGAAGTATGACAGGTGGTAAGGTGACACCCTCTTTCATGTAGATTTTACGCGCATTCAAGATCATTGTCCGGTGCCCAATTAAGGGAAATTCGCGCGTAACTTCAAACCCTTTGAAAAAAGTGTTATGAGGAAGGATACTCTCGAGGTTCTTTCGAAGTAGTGGAATATTCCACTGTCCATTTCCTAGTTCAAAAATGTTTTTTTGCTCAGTATCTTTTGGTACAACCTGAAATACCTTATAAAAGGATTCGTTAGCCATCACGACACGAAAGTTTTCGTCGAGAACTAAAATCGGTTCGTTTTTGACATCAACGGTAGTCTTGGTATATGTCCAACTCTTTTCCCAAAAAAAATCAACGAAATTCTTATCGGTTGTGGAGGATGTTTGTTCTATGATTTTCTTAGCATTTTTCATATGTCTTGAATGCCGAGGGGAACGCAGTCTCATTACAAGTGCTTGACATGAAGTAGAGGGTTTACTATGCTTATATTATTAGCGTTTCGTCACTGACGACGTATTTCTGTAATATTCCTGTAACACTGCAGGTTTCAACGAGAGTAGTATTTACTCTATATATAAGGACATCTCTTGTCATGAAAAGTTCTGTGTAATGTGTATGTAATGGGAGGGGCGTTTGTGGTCGATCCAACATGCATGTTTTTATATTTTTTATATATGATGACCTCTAAGCAAAAAATTAAGAAGGAAGAAGTATTGACGGTGGCGTATCATAACAATGAAAAACGCATGACTTCTTATGCATTCTTTAAAACACATGACTCTGCAAAGAGTCAGGATCTGGTTCAGGATGCTTTTTTGAAAACGTGGGCGTATCTTGTTAAGGGCGGAAAGATTAATTTAATGAAGCCGTTTTTATACCATGTTTTGAATCAAGGAATTATTGACGAGTATCGTAAGCATAAAACAACCTCTCTCGATAGTCTTCTTGAAAAAGGGTACGAGCCAAGTTTTGATAATTCTGAACGAATTTCTAATGTGTTTGATGGTAAGGCAATTTTACTCTTAATAAAAAATCTCCCCGTAAAGTATGGAAACGTGGTGCGCATGAGGTATGTTCAAGATCTCTCGCTTAAAGAAATATCGCTTATTACCGGGCAAACAAGGAACGCTGTTGCGGTGCAGGTATGTCGAGGTCTCGCCATACTTAAGAAATTATGTACTAGAAATAATGTGCCCATGATCAAAAAATCGAAAGAATAACGACGGAAGATACATAGGTGATTTCTGAAATAAATTTCGACTCTCTTGCGCAGAAGGGTACTTGCCAGGAGTTTTTTGAGGTGGTAGTGTTATTCTTAGAATACAAATTAGGTATGAAGGAGGTGTTGGTATGAGTCTACGGCCACTGGAGTTAAACCTCAATAGGAAAACACTCGACGAAGTAGTACAAATCCTCAAGAAACACGGGTTTACGGTTTCAGTGCAACGAACCGATCTTTTTGATGTACGAGACAGAGTGTTATATGGAAAAAAGGAGGATGGTCCTCCCGTACACGTTGTCTCGATTCCTGAAGCTGAAGCGCCGTTCCTTACCGTCACGGTATTCACCGGTAGAAGAAAGGTACTTAAAAAAGGGGACGATCTCTACTTGTTCGATCGTCCAGCGGGTCATCCTCTGGGTCCAGGTCAGGATTGGTCGGCTCTTTATACATTAGATTATATGAGATAGATGTTTGACAAAATAAGTATCATATGATATAATGTATGTAGATTCAGGTTTTATTATCTGAATTCAGATCTTTATACAGAAAGGAGGTGATTGGTATGTCAGAGAAGTTTAAGGAAGAGGGTGTCGTTACGTTGGCGTGTGGCGACGAGACGTGTTGCCCCACCGTCGACTTCACGAACCCCGAGAAAGTCGTCCTCAAGGATGACTTCGGCGGAATGGTTCAGCTCACGCGCAAGCAATGGAGCGACCTGAAGGATGGATTCATTTCGAAGAAGGGCTAACGCTACCGGCCCGAGGCCATGTTTTGTTCGCAAAATAAACCTCAATGTAGCACCCCTGGTCACGCAAGTGGCTGGGGGTTATTTTTTTAATATATAATGAGGGTATGCGCAGTCACACCATACCCTCAAAAGTTATTTTTCATATCGACGGAGATGCGTTTTTTGTAGGTGTAGAAATGGCAAAAGACCCATCCCTTAAGGGTCTTCCTGTGGTGACGGGTGAAGAGCGTGGTATTGTTTCAGCATTATCGTATGAGGCAAAGGCGCTCGGTATCATACGTGGGATGCCGATTTTTAAAGTGAAGCAAGATTTTCCCCACGTGCGCATATTGCCCGGTGACTACAAGGCGTATGTGCACTATTCAGAGATGATGTTTAAAATTGTGAATAGATATGCGTATGGTGTTGAAGAGTACAGTATCGATGAATGTTTTGCAGATTTTACGGGACTCGACCGTACGCTCAAAATGAGTTATCAGGAAATTGCTCGACGCATTAAAAAAGAAATTTATGAAGAACTGGGTATTTCAGTGTCCGTAGGGCTTGCGCCAACAAAAGTTCTCGCCAAGGTTGCGTCGAATTGGGTCAAACCAAATGGATTAACAGAAATCACACTGGAGACTGTTGCTGACTTTCTTTCCTCGACGCCGATTAAAAAGGTCTGGGGAATTGGACCGAAAACTTCTGAGTTCCTCGTGCAGAGAGGTGTCTTTACGGCAAAAGATTTTTGTATGAAGGGGGAAGCGTGGGTGAATCAAAATCTCTCAAAACCTTATAGTGTTATTTGGCAGGAACTGAGTGGTGAGTCGGTGCTTGTCGTTGATACTGAAGTAAAGACTTCGTACTCGTCAATTCAAAAAACACGCACCTTTCATCCACCGACCAATGACAAAGTCTTTCTGTGGTCTCAACTTTCCAAGCACATCGAGGATGCGTGCAAAAAGGCGCGGTACTACGAACAAGTTCCTAAAAAAGTTTCCATCTTTCTCAAGATGCAAAATTTAAAAATTATCGCACGGTCAGTGACGCTTGCGGTGCCTTCACATTCACCAGAGATAGTACTTTCGGCGGTGCGCCCACTTTTTGATGATCTTCATATGCGAAAAATACTCTATCGTACGGCAGGCGTAGTCCTACAAGACCTCATGACGAACTACACGTTTCAGGAAGACCTGTTTGGTGGTACACGTACCGCACAGAAGCTTGATCAGGTGTACAAGCAGATTGATGCGCTCGAGGACAAATTTGGCAAGCGTGTCGTATATCTCGCTTCGACGCAACAAGCGCTCAAACACAAAGGAAAGGGGACTGATGCCGACGACCTCGATCGCGATCTCCTGTTTTTGTAGGGTGTTGTTTTCTGAATATATTAGGTGATATACTTTACCGTATGAACAAACAAAAATTTATTAATATTGTGGCAAAGGTCACTGTTTTATCAATTATTGGTAATGTTATCCTCGCCATTCTTGGTCGCATCGCGTCTAGTACACCTGATACGTTTGGACCATATATGTACGGTCCGGTAATTGGGCTTACCGTTGCTGGTGTCTTTGCAGCAGCGGTGGTCTACTATGTTATGCGTTTGAAATACGCAGATGCGGTGAAAGCAAATAAGCATTTCTTGATTATTTCTTGGGCCGTGCTCGTCCTTTCAATGGTCCCCGATATTTTAATACCATGGATTCCAGAAGCAGATATGGTGGGATGGACATACGTGGTCATCGCGAATTTAATGCTGATGCACGTGGTTGCGGGAGGATTGGTAATGTATTACTTTACGCGCAAAGAGCTCCTTCCTTCACAGGTGTAAGTAAAAAGAAAAACCGCATATCCGTGCGGTTTTCCTTTTTAGATTAGTGATATACTGTGTATATGAATAAAAAAATATTTATTGTAGCAGTTTTTATTGTTGGAATAGTATTTTTGCTCGCACTTCTTTTTCCTGTTCCTTTGGTGAAAAACGGTGAACACGCCGTAGGAAGTCCACTTAATGCAACATACCTTATTGACGAAAAACCAGTAACCCTCGTAGGTGGTAAGGCAGAAGTTGAGCTGGTCCCTGGTTCTGCGACCAAGCTGAAAGTATCTAATTTTGGCGAACCCGTATATGGCGATATTGATAGCGATGGCGATCAGGACGCAGTCCTCTTGTTGGTAAGCGACACTGGTGGAAGTGGTACGTTCTACTACGCCACACTTGCTATTAATGTGAGCGGAAGCTATCGTGGTACCGACACGATTCTTCTCGGTGACCGCATTGCGCCACAGACGTATTATTTTCAAGGCAACAAAGCTGTTGTGAATTATGCTGATCGTCCATTCGGTGCACCGCTTACTACTCGTCCGAGCGAAGGGAAGAGTCTTTATTTACAGTACGATCCAAGTAATTTTCGCTTGATCAAAGTTGCGGTAGATTTCGAGGGTGAGGCAGATCCAAGCCGGATGACTTTGGATATGACTACGTGGAAATGGATACGAACGGTATATAACGACGGCACGATTGTTACCCCACAAAAACCTGAGGCTTTTTCTCTTACCTTCAGAAAAGATGGCACCGTTTCGGTAAAAACAGACTGTAATTCAATGAGTGGTACATATGAGGTTTCAGGAAAGAATATCGAATTCAAGGATATGGCTACTACGCTAATGTACTGCGAGGGTTCACAAGAGCAAGTATTTTCTACAATGCTGGGCAAAGTACAGTCTTTCCTCTTTACGTCGCGCGGAGAGCTTGTTCTCGAGTTAAAATTTGATAGCGGTCTAATTATTTTTAGGTAATAAAACGTTTGCGGTGTGTGTGATTGGTATTGCTGTTTAATAATCGCCGTAATTTTTTCTTTTATTTTTTTCGGTGTATACTGTGTAGGTAATGGCACTTTCTTTTTTTACTAAAAAAACACTCGATACATCATCAGTACTCCTTGTTGATATTGGGTCAGCGAGTGTCGGTGTTGCACGTGCGCAACTTTCTTCCCATGCATCTCCCGTTATTATTGACACTACGAGAAACGACATTCCTTTTCAGGAATCTCTCTCATCATCGCGTTTTATAATTGCGATGAACCGTGCGCTCGAAAATGCACTCAAGGATATTAAGGCGAAACACAAGGCGGCGGTGGCGCCAGCGCATATTTTTTGCGCACTTTCATCACCGTGGTTCGTTCTCAAGAGTCGTCGTATTACGCTTGCAAAAGAAGAGGGCGTTTTGGTGACAGAAAAACTCATCGAGAATCTCCTCGATGAGGATACTGAGAGGCTAAAAAAAGAGCTTTCCAGCACTCTTCCTTCTGGCGATATTATGGTTATTGAGAGAAAGGTTATTAAAATTCGTCTCAATGGCTATGAGATAAAAGAGTTTTATGGAAAGAAAACAACTGAACTAGAAATTGAGAGCGTGGTCAGTTTGTCGTCTCGACGCGCTATTGAAACGATTAAACGCTTGCTGTCACATTTTTCCGTTGGTTCACAAATACATTTCACAGCATTTCCCCTCGCTGCGTTCAGTGCAATTCGTGACATCTTCCCTAAAGAACAAAATTTTCTCTTCCTTGATATTACAGGAGAAGCGACCGATGTTTCGCTTATTGTGCGCGACACAGTTAAAGAAACGATGTTGTTCCCGCGAGGTAAAAACTTCTTCATTCGTGAAATTTCGAATAAAAAGAAAACCTCCCACGAGGAGGCAGTGTCACTTTTCTCGTTGTTCTTGCGCGATGAGCTTGGTGCAGGCGAGAAACAAATGATAGAAAATATTATTAAACATAGTCGCGATGAATGGCGAGAACGTTTTGAAAAAGCACTCGATATTCCGCTCGTATATTTCACGCCCGTGCGCAAAGTATTTTTTACTGCCGACGCAGATAGTAAAAAACTTTTTGGGGAACTTGTCGCATCATCTCGTGCGAGAATGCTTGATAAAAATGGTTGCGAAGTGTGTTATTTGGATTATGCGACACTATCAAACTTCGTTACGTTCGCAAGCGGGGCAATGAGAGATCCATTCCTGATGCTCGAAGCACTCTTTGCGAAAAAAATGCTCCTCCCTTAACATGAGGTGGTGGAAAAATGGTATACTATTTAACATAAAGACTCTGATAATCAAACGACTTATAATATATGGACGGTATCAACAAAAAACCAATGCAAGATATGTTCGTATCAGGGAATACTATGCCCGCACGAAGACCATCTACACTACCTCAGGTTGAGTCTACTTCACGTACTGATATTTCTGATCGCATTACAAAAAATTCTTTTTTTGAAAAAACACCAGTAAAAACATCACCATCTTTTTCTCCAGAAAAGAAGACGTCTCGCGGGCGAATGTGGTTCATTCTTTTTATTGTAATGATTGCAATGGGTGGTATTTTGTTTGCGATGGATTATTTTTCAGGTGCAACCGTCAAGATTGTTCCTGTTGTAAAGGAGGCTTCTCTTAATCATGAGTTTACCGCTGAAAAATCACCTACCGGCAACGCGCTTGCGTTCCAGTATATGAGCCTCGAGGAAACAATGGAGAAAGAAGTTCCTGCGGTAGAGGAGAAGAAGGTCCAATACAAGGCCTCAGGGAAAGTGGTGATTTATAATGCATATAATGGTAATAGTCAGCGTCTTATCAAAAACACCCGTCTCGAAACTCCAGATCATAAGATTTTTCGTATTCGAGATTCTGTTGTCGTTCCTGGTGCAAAGATGGTTAACGGGAAGGTTGCAAATCCGGGCTCTGTTCTTGCGGTCGTTGATGCGGATCTTCCTGGGAAAGAATACAATATTGGACTCGCTGATTTTACTATCCCTGGATTTAAAGAATCAAAAGATCTCGAACGCTATGCAAAGTTTACGGCGCGCTCAATGGAAAATTTCCCTATTCAAGGTGGGTTTTCGGGGACAATAAAAGTACCTGCCCTAGAAGATGTGGCGAAGGTGCGCGCAGAAATCAAAGACGCATTAAAGGAAATTGCGCTCAAGAAAGCAGAAGCAGAGATTCCGGAAGAGGTAAGTTTTTTCCCAGGAAGTATCGTACTCACCTTTGAGGAGATGTCTCCCGATCTTTCTGTCGAAGCGGCAAACAAAGTGGCAATGAAAGCTACTGTATCGGTATTCTTTTTTGATACCCAACTTTTAACAGAAAAAATTATGGACGTTGTATTTCCCGACTACGCAGGAGGACCGCTTACGGTGCGCAATATTCCAGAAATTTCATTCACCTTCAATGAGGCTGTTGATAACGTAGTCCTTTCTGATATTTCTCGCATAACGTTTACCCTTAGGGGGGAGCCTTCATTTGTTGGGGAAATTGATACCAAAAAAATTACCGCAGAGATAGTGGGGAAAGGAAAGAAAGACTTCAATACTTTTATTGAAAGTCAAAAAAATATACAAAAAGCAGATGCCGTCATTCGTCCTTTTTGGGAAACAGTATTTCCTACCGACCCTACGCAGATTGAAATAAAAATTGTTGAGGGATAAAAGATGAGCTTACTGTTTGTCCATTTGACGTTACCTCATAACATCTGGTATCATAAGGGTTCACTATGGCAGAAAAAGAAGAATTAGTACAAGGAGAAGTTACTGAGGCGCTTCCGAACACAATGTTCCGCGTGGAGCTTCCTGGAGGAGAAATCCTTGTTTCATATCTCGCAGGTAAGATGCGCCTTCATCGCATCAAGGTTCTCGTAGGGGATAAAGTCATCGTAAAATTGGACCCATATGGTGGTAAAGGACGTATCGTAAAAAGGGTTTAAAGAGGGTATTATACGGCTTTTTTAAAGGCTACGAACAAAAGAACGTGGCAAACCTTTTGTGGGGCTTGCATTTATTTTTAAAATGAGGTAGAGTGGGGAAATCGTTTTTGTTTTTAATATAAAAGTATGAAAGTACGAGCATCAATCAAGAAAATCTGTACGAAATGCAAGACGGTCAAACGAGGCGGGGCTCTTCGCGTTATCTGCACGAACCCACGCCACAAACAGCGTCAGGGATAGAGGGATTATCATAATTTAAGAATACATTACACTATGCGTATTTTGGGAATCACCATACCAGATGAGAAACGTCTGGAAATAAGCCTCACTGCCGTCTATGGTATCGGTCGCGCGCGCGCAAAAAAGATTTTGGACGCAGTAAAGATTGATTATGGTACACGCGCAAAAGAGTTAACCGCCGACGACGAGGCAAAGATTCGTAAAGAGATCGAAGCATTCACACTCGAAGGAGATCTCAAACGCGAAATCTCAATGAACGTCAAGCGTCTCAAAGACATTCATGCGTATCGCGGAACACGTCATGCAAAAAAACTTCCTGTTCGCGGACAGCGCACCAAGACGAACTCACGCACGGTACGTGGTAACGTACGCAAGACAATGGGTTCAGGGCGTCGCAAGGCAGATAAGAAATAATAAGTCAACAATACTCACGTAAACACCAACTATGGGAAAAGTAAAAATCGTTAAAAAAACAGGGCAGGGAGTTGATGCGGGATTAGTATCTCGCGCGCTTTCACGCACAGCAAAGAAGAAGCATCTCGCTGGTACCTTGTATGTTCAGGCAACATACAATAATACCAAGATTTTGCTTACCGACAAGACTGGCAATGCACTCGTGTGGTCATCTTCTGGCTCTCTTGGATTCAAGGGTGCAAAGAAGGGAACACCGTTTGCTGCCGCAAAGGTTGGCGAGTTGGTCGGAGAGCGCGCAGTTGCCGTAGGTCTCAAAGAAGTTGATGCGGTTGTGAGAGGAGTTGGTGCAGGTCGCGAAAGCGCTATCCGTGCCTTCAATTCAAAAGGGATTGATATTACCATGATTCGTGATGTTACCCCCGTACCTCACAATGGTCCAAAGCCAAAGAAGCCACGCAGAATATAGTAGCAGTTTAGTGACTCGTTGAATAAATAAAACACAATGATTATCGACCAAAAATGTAAAAAATGTCGCCGTGCCGGAGAAAAATTGTTCCTTAAAGGGGAACGATGTTTTACGCCTAAATGTGCAATGGAGCGCAAGCCATATCCCCCGGGAATGCTTTTGTCAGAACATAAGCATCGTTCGAGTACCACAGAGTTTGGTACACAGATGCGCAACAAGCAGAAGGTACGCAATACGTACCGCGTTAGCGAGAAGCAATTCAGCAACTACGTAAAGGAGTCAACCACCAAAAAAGGTGTTGCTCCTGCAGATTTTTTGTACGAAGCTCTTGAATCTCGTTTAGATAACGTTGTGTTCCGCGCAGGGTATGCAAATGCACGTTCCCTTGCTCGTCAGATGGTTGCGCACGGGCACATTACGGTTAATGGTCGCCGAAGCACTATTGCTTCTCGCCGTATGAAGATGGGAGATGTTATTGCGGTGCGTGCAGGAAGTAAGGGGTCAAAACTTTTTGAAGGTTTAGGGGAAAAGTTGAAAACGATTAAGGTTCCATCTTGGATTAAAATTGACGCTGATAAACACACGGTGACACTTCAAGGAAAACCAAAGAGTGTTCCCGGTGAAGCAACGTTCAACCTTACATCCGTTATTGAGTTTTATAGTCGCTAATATTTGAGAACGGAATAACGAGGACGCTCTTATTTCCAAAGCTCACTAATAATTTTAATATTCATATGCTTGACTACAACATCATTTTGCCATCAAAACCAAAGGTTATCTCTGAAGATAATGTAAAAGGTACGTATGATATCGAGGGTCTTTACCCTGGATATGGTCATACGTTGGGAAACTCACTTCGTCGCATCATTTTGTCATCACTTATGGGTGCATCAATTACGACCGTAAAGATTGACGGCGTTGCACACGAGTTCTCTACTATCGAAGGCGTTAAGGAAGATGTTATTATGATTCTCCTCAACCTCAAGAAGGCTCGCTTCAAGCTTTCAACGATGGAAACACAGACGGCAACAATTTCAATTAAAGGTGCTAAAAATGTTACTGCTGGCGATATTAAGGTTGGCGGTCAGGTTGAAGTATTGAACCCAGATCTCCATATTGCAACACTCACTGACAAGAATGCTTCGTTTGTAGTTGAGATGACCATTGAAAAAGGCTTTGGATATGTTCCTAAGGAAGTACATCAGAAGGAAAAAGTTGATATCGGCACGATTGCACTCGATGCAATCTTTACCCCTATTCGTCGTGTAAACTACGAAGTAGAAAATATGCGCGTTGGTGATCGTACAGACTATAATCGTCTCAAACTTTCTATTGAAACTGATGGTACCATCACCCCTCGTCGTGCACTCGAATCTTCAATCGAAATTATGATCAGTCAGCTCAAGGCAGTTATTGGCTTCACTGAAGCTGAGGCTGAGAAGCCTTCCGTAGAGGAACATGATGAAGAGGAGCAAGCACCTAAAAAAGATGCGGTTGATAACGAGTTTCTTAAGACTCGTATCGAACACCTCGATCTCTCTGCACGTACTTCAAATGCTCTTGGTAATGCAAATATTCGTACCGTTGGTGGTCTTGCACGCAAAACCGAGGAAGATCTTTTAGAGATCGACGGTTTGGGCGACAAGGGAATTCAGGAGATCAAGCGCGTTCTTGCAGGACACGGAATCTCGCTTAAAGGATAAGCGTTAGTCACTTAGTCAGTCAATTTTATGAAACATCACAAGTCAATTAGAAAATTCGGAAGAGATCAGGCAGGACGCTTAGCACTTATGCGTTCGCTTGCACTTGCGCTCGTTATCGAAGAACACATCACGACGACTGAAGCACGTGCCAAGGAGCTCCGCTCGTTTGTAGAGAGCTTGGTTACCAAAGGACGCATTGGCGACCTTCCTTCACGTCGCTTGATTATTTCTCGTTTAGGCGGTACGGTAGGAGAAGAGGGAGCACGCAAAATCATCGAAGATATTGCGCCTCGCTATAAGACACGTCCTGGTGGATACACCAGAGTGGTCAAACTTCCTCGTCGTAAGGGCGATGCAAGTAAGATGGCGGTAATTGAATTTGTGTAATGCTATTTAATTTTTTATAAACTATTATGACTCAACCACACACAATTGATGCTAAGGGAAAATCGATAGGCCGTGTCGCAACGGAAGCTGCGAGCGTGCTTATGGGAAAAACTTCTCCTCTTTTCCAGAGGAACAAGGTTGCGGATGTGCAGGTTGTTGTGGAGAATGCTTCAAAGTCCGCAATAGCACCAAACAAAATGAAGGAAGTACGCGTTAAGGCATACTCTGGATACCCAGGTGGTCTCAAAGAACGTACCCTTGCGCACGTTATCGAGAAGAAGGGTTTTAGCGAAGTATTTATACACGCTATTAGTCGTATGATTCCTCGCAACCGCTTGCACAAGGAGAGGATGAAGCGCTTAACGATAAAAGACTAATATATGACAACTAAAGATATTACAAAAGAAGACCACAAGGAAGCTGTAGAGAAGGCTCTGCCTGTAAAGACTGCGACCAAGAAAGTTGCTGCAGGAAAGTATATTGAAACCGTAGGACGTCGCAAGACGGGTACCGCACGTGTGCGTATCACCCCTGGCGCAAAAGAAGGCATTGTAATAAATGGTAAAGACTTTGCTACATATTTCCCTACAGAAGAGTTGCAGACTATTGTAAAGAATGCCGTAGTGAAATCAAAGGTTGCAGAAAAGTTTTCGATCACCGTGGTAGTAAAAGGAGGTGGTATTCACTCACAAGCAGAAGCAATTCGTCAGGGTGTGTCACGCGCACTCGTGGAATATGATGCTGAACTCCGTACACGTTTGAAGAAACTAGGATTCCTCAAACGTGACCCTCGTACTAAAGAGCGCCGTAAGTTCGGCCTCAAGAAAGCACGTAAGGCTCCTCAGTGGTCAAAACGTTAATCCTTTTTGTCCCTCAATTCTCAGAACAATATTTTACAAAAACCCTTTCACATATTTGCGAAGGGTTTTTGTAAATACGTTTCAGGTGTGATAAAATATAATTTTCAAATAGCTATATGGCAGATATAAACGATATTAATAAAGAAGAAGATATGATGGTAGATGAGAGCACCCCTCGTCGTAACGGAGAGGGGCTTGACACTATGAAAGATGATGGGTATAGTACTGACGAAGTGCAGTTTGAAAATATCGAGAATGAAGAAAATCCTGTAGCGGTGCTTAAAAAATTGCGTGAGCGATTGCGTAAATGTGAAGAGGAAAAGAAAGAGTATCTTGATGGGTGGCAAAGAATGCGTGCGGACTTCGCAAATGCACGAAAAGAAGAAGATGTGCGTCGCGGTGAGATCATTAAATTTGCTTCCGAAGGGCTCGTAGAAGACCTCCTCCCCATTCTCGATAGTTTTTCAATGGCCTTTAGTAATAAGGAGTCGTGGGAAAAAGTAGACGCGAACTGGCGCAAGGGAGTAGAATACATTTATACGCAATTTCTTTCAGTTCTTGAGTCACGCGGTCTCGTAGAAATTGGCGTAGTGGGAGAACCTATAGATCCTCGAATTCACGTCGCGATAGAAACTATTCCTACGGATGACGCACACAAAGAAGACACGGTGAGTGAGGTTATTCAAAAAGGATATCGTCTTCATAGTAAGGTCATTCGTCCGGCACGGGTAAGAGCGTGGAGTAGTAGTTCTCATGAAGTATAAAAGAAAGGGGAGACATATTCGACATCATTGATTTATCTGAAACATTTTTTATTAACAACATTTAACATCATCAAATATTATGGCAAAAATTCTAGGTATTGATCTTGGTACAACAAATTCTGCAGTGGCTATCATCGAAGGTGGTGAACCACGCATCATTGAAAATATTGAAGGTGTGCGCACAACACCCTCAGTCGTCGCAACCTCAAAAGGTGGTGAACGCCTCGTGGGACTTTTGGCAAAGCGCCAAGCCGTAACTAACCCTGCAAATACACTGTTCGGTATTAAGCGTTTGATTGGGCATGATTTTAATGACGAGGGTGTTCAACGTGATTTGAAAAATGTCTCGTTTGCTATTGAAAAAGGCGATAATAATGGCGTGAAAGTTCGTATGGGGGATCGCGCATACCGTCCTGAAGAAATCTCGGCAATGGTTCTTCAGAAGCTCAAGCAGGATGCTGAGGCAAAACTTGGGGAGAAAATTACCGAAGCGGTAATTACTGTGCCTGCGTATTTCAACGACTCACAGCGTCAGGCGACCAAAGATGCAGGGCAGATTGCAGGTTTTGATGTAAAGCGCATCATTAACGAACCAACCGCTGCAGCGCTCGCATACGGTTTTAATAAAAAGAAAGATGAAAAGATTGTCGTATATGACTTTGGTGGTGGTACGTTCGACGTCTCTGTCCTCGAAGTAGGAGATGATGTTATTGAAGTAAAATCAACCGACGGTGATGTGCATATGGGAGGTGAAGACATCGACCAAAAAATCATTCGTTGGATTGCTGATGAATTTAAAAAAGAATCAGGCATCGATATTACGAAAGATGTACTCGCACTTCAGCGTTTGAAAGAAGCAGCAGAAAAGGCAAAGCACGAGCTTTCAACAACAATGGATGCGGAGATAAATATTCCGTTCATTACCTCGGATGCATCGGGCCCTCGACATCTCCTCTTGAAACTTTCTCGTGCGACCCTCGATGATCTTGCACGCGAGTATATCGACAAGTCTATCGAGATTACCAAACGCGCGCTTGTGGCATCTCCGTTTAAGAAAGAAGACATCAACGAGATTATTATGGTTGGTGGACAAACAAGAATGCCTGCGATTGTAAATGCCGTAAAAGAATTGTTTGGTAAGGAACCAAACCGTTCTATCAATCCTGACGAAGTGGTGGCTATCGGCGCTGCTATCCAAGCAGGTATTCTTCAGGGAGACGTGAAAGATGTGCTCCTTCTCGATGTTATTCCACTTTCTCTTGGTATTGAAACGTTTGGAAATGTTGCAACCAAACTTATTGAGAAAAATACGACCATTCCTGCATCACGTTCACAGATTTTCTCAACGGCAGCAGATAATCAGACCTCGGTAGAAATTCATGTCGTACAAGGAGAGCGCCCTATGGCACCCGACAATAAATCTCTTGGACGTTTTATTTTGGACGGTATCCCACCATCACCTCGTGGTCTTCCTCAGGTGGAGGTTACCTTTGACGTTGATGCAAATGGTATTCTTCAGGTTAAGGCAAAGGAGAAAACAACCGGCAAAGAACAATCAATTCGTATCGAGGCAAGCTCAGGTCTCAGTAAAGACGATATTGCGCGTATGCAGAAAGAAGCGGAGATGAATGCTGTTGAAGATGCAAAAAAGCGCGATGCCGCAGAAGCGAAAAATATTTTGGAGCAAATGATCTACACTGCAGAAAAATCACTTCGCGATAACGGTGATAAGATTCCTGCTGATATTAAAACCGCAGTTGAGGGAAAGATTGCTTCGGCAAAAACAGCAAGTACGGGAACTGATACTGAGGCGATGAAAAAATCAGGCGAAGAACTTTCACAAGAGCTCCAGAAAATTGGAGAAGCAATGATGAAGCAAGGAGGAGAAGGGGACGCTCCTGGCTCAAATGATAAAAAAGATGAAGGTGGAGAAGGTACGGTACACGATGCAGAGTACAAAGAATAAAATATAAGACTTGAACCACACGAGTACGGCGCGCCTTTAAGGCGCGCTTCTCGCTTCCTCAATTAATTATGAAGGATTACTATAAATTACTTGGCGTAGAAAAAAATGCTTCCGCGGACGAAATTAAAAAAGCGTTCCGTAAGCTCGCGCATAAACATCATCCTGATAAGGGTGGCGATGAAAAAAAATTCAAAGAAGCGAGCGAAGCATACCAGATACTTTCTGACGAGAAAAAGCGTGCTGAGTATGATACCTACGGCTCGGTTGGTGGTAATCATGGTTTTGGTGGTGGGCAAGGTGGGTTTGATTTCTCTGGCTTCACGGGTGGTTTCAATAGTCAGGGGTTTGAAGGTGTTGACCTCAACGACATTTTTGGTGATCTTTTTGGTGGACGTCGCGGACGTACCGCCTCACGCGAGCGTCGTGGGCGCGATATATCGATAGATGTACAACTCTCCTTCAAAGAGGCAGTGTTTGGCGTTGAGCGCACGGTGCATATTACGAAATCTTCTCTCTGTAAAGAGTGTCAGGGATCAGGAGGAAAACCAGGGAGCAAGATGAGCACGTGTGCGCAATGTAAAGGAAAAGGTGAAATCCACGAGACGAAACAATCATTTCTTGGTACGATTTCTCAGGTACGTGAATGTAATGCGTGTCATGGCGTAGGAAAAGTTCCTGAGGAAAAGTGCCATTCGTGTAAAGGCGCAGGTGTCGTGCGTCGTGAAGAAGAAATCACCATAAAAATTCCTTCTGGTATTGAGCAAGGTGAGGCAGTACGTCTTACGGGGGCTGGAGAGGCAGTTCAAGGCGGTTCGTCAGGGGACTTATACGTTCGTATTTATGTCACACCTCACAAGGTGTTTAAACGCGATGGCGAACATCTCACCATGACCCTGCAGGTTAAGCTTACCGATGCGCTTCTTGGTGCTGAATATCCCATAGAGACGCTTGATGGAGCTATTACACTTACGATTCCTCGAGGTATTTCATCGGGAGAAGTACTCCGTGTGCGTGGAAAAGGCGTGCCATTTTCTGCAAAGCATCGTGGCGATTTGCTTATTAAAGTAGAAATAAAAACTCCTGCAAAGCTTTCGCGTAATGCACAAAAACTCGCTGAAGAACTTCGCAATGAGGGGATTTAGTTAAGAAGATAATTTCGTATTGTGTGCTGTGTGTTGTTTGTGGTAACATTATAGTAATGTACATCGCTCTTTTTCTACTCATCGCAATATTTCTTGCCTTTTTTGTTTATGGTGTGTACCGAGAAAAAAATGGGCGACAACGTATAGAAAAACTCCTCGAAGAAATCACCGACGTGAACGAGCGACTGCGTGTCATTGAACAACAAAAGACTGAATTTATCTCTATCGCATCACACCAGCTCCGTTCTCCGATGACCCTCGTAAAAGGGTATGCCTCAATGATTCTCGAGAGTACGTTTGGTACGATCAATGATGATGTGAGAAAGGCAATAGAAACACTCTATGCCTCAAGTGAAAAAATCGTCGATCTTATTAACGAACTTTTGACTGTCTCACGACTGGAAGAGGGACATACCGCACTTACATTTACGACGGTAAATTTTGTGCAATTTGTGCAACAAGTTCTTGAGAATATGAAGGAAAAAGTTCAGTCTGCGGGACTGCAACTTGTATTCACGATAGAAGAAGAAGCACGTGCAATAATGGTAGAAATAGACGAAAAGAAACTTGGTCATATTATCTCTCATATTTTTGACAACGCCGTAGAATTTACAACACCACCGGGTGAGGTGCGGGTCGCCGTTGCTTTTGATGATATCGAAAAGAGAATTCGTATCGCTATTTCTGATACTGGCGTGGGAATGACCTCGGAACAGATAAAAGCACTTTTTGAGAGATATGATTTGCGGGTCAGTGCCGAGGGAGAGATTATTGCACGAACAGATATTAACGAGTACGTTGGTGACCAAAAGCAGGGAGCATTTCAAGAACCTTCAGGTAGGATTTCATCCGGTATCGACATTTACGTTGCCAAAGAAATCATTCACGCGCATCATGGGCATTTTATGGCAGAGTCTGATGGAGTAAATATGGGGACCACCTTTATCATTGAACTTCCGATTGTGGGGCATACGGTTTCGTAGACTTTTTTTCTATAGTATAATAACAAAAATGATTGCTGATTTATTACATAACGTTACCGCACTTTCGTTCTTTGAGTGGGGGCAAGGTGTTGTCGGGCTTATGCTCGTGCTGTTCGGCTTAGTTATTTTTGCTCAGGATGTTTCAAAAAGAAGAGGGAGGTATTTCTTGTACCTTGCGTTGATTATCTTTGCGTGGGCGATCGCAAACATAGCGCTTGATGCCGCACCAGACCCGTCTGTCGCTCATCAATCAATCGTCGCGCTCTTCATTATTGTTGAATTTGTCCCTCTTATTCTTTTTTCTTTTTATTATGTTTTTCAAAAAAAGGGGGAATCTGTCTCGTGGTGGCGCGTGATTGGTGTTTTTGCTCCGTATTTTGGCGTATTAGGAGCACTGTACTTTGTACCTGAATTGATTGCAGGGACTCCAAGCGTATATCAGGAAAACTCAGTAGGGCACACGTTTGGAAGGTTTGTTGGTGTGTACCTCGGGTATATTGCGGTATTTCTCTCTCTTACATTATATGTTTTGATCGATAAATATAGAACAAGTACAGGTATTTTTAGGCTTCAAACGCGCAATATGATTGTGGCATTTGGTGTAGGTGTCGTACTTGCGCTTATCCTCGCGTTTATGCTTTTCTTTTTTCGCGCACTGAGTGTACACAACATTTTTCTTATTGGGTTTATTAGTATTATTCCCAATGTGCTTATTATGGGATACACGTTGATTAAGTATAATTTTTGGAGTGCATACATCATTTTTGCAGAATTTCTCACTGCGCTCCTTGTAATGACGCTTGCGGCTGTACTGTTCATACAAACGAGTTTTCTCGGTATATTTCTCGTAGGCACACTCACGGTTCTCGTGACTATTGCTGGGTTTTTTCTTGTACAAAAAATACGTAAAGGAGATGCAACGCACGATGAAATAGCGCGACTTTCTAACGAGTTAAAAAGTATGAGTGCGCGCCTCGATATTCTTGATAAGAAAAAAACAGAGTTTCTTTCAATGGTGTCGCATCATCTCCGTGACCCCCTTACCGCGATCAAGGGGTATTCTTCGATGTTACTCGAAGGTTCATTCGGGGAACTTAGCTCTATGGTACATGACGCTGTTGATAAAATGTTTAATTCCAGTTCGCGTCTGATTATGATGATCTCTGATTTTATGGATATCGCGAATATTGAAAGTGGTGACATGAAATATTTCCTTACGAGAGTAAATATGAAAAAATTGGTTGCCGAGGTGGTGGACGATATGCAATCTGCTACCAGAACAGGAGGTCTTGAGCTCGATCTTATCATTGACGATTACCACCAAGAAGACTACGCGGTGGTTGCCGATCAGGGCAAGATGCACCAAGTGATCTTGAGTATCATTGATAATTCGATCAAATATACGCCGTACGGCAGTATTTCAGTTAAGCTTTCATTGAGCGAGAATAAAAAGAACGTTCTTTTCCGTATTACTGACACAGGAATTGGTATGAGTGAGGTTACCCTACAAAAAATATTCAAAAAGTTTAGTCGTGCGGACGGTGTTAACAAGACATATACTGAGGGTGTCGGGTTAGGGCTCTATGTAGCCAAGAAAATTATTGAAAAACACCAAGGAAGAGTCTGGGCGGAGTCGCAGGGTGAAGGTGCGGGGTCGTCGTTTTTTGTAGAGATTCCTCGTGCTCCGGAGGAAAAAATTAGCGTTGTGTAACACGCTTTATTTTTGAGGAGCTTTTAAAAATTTCCTTACGCGAGCAACTATTCTTGTCGTTTGTGTAGGAGTGAACCACTCGATACTTTCGTTGCGTTTGAACCATGTCATTTGGCGTTTGGTATATTGACAGATTTCTGTAAAAAGTCTTTTTTCTATTTCTTCTCGTGTAATCGTGTTAGTGAGATGATCTGCAAGTGCGCGATACTCAAGACCGAGCTCGCGCATTCTCTTCCACGAAAGACCATCTTTATGAAGACGTTTTCCTTCCGCTACCATTCCTTGTTTAAGGCGCTTTTGTAGGCGCAAATGTATTTTTTTACGAAGGGTGTCAGGAGGAAGTGTGAGTCCAATTTGCAAAACATCGTACGACGAAGATTTTGTGGATGGTTTCGGTACGTGACCAAGTAGAGATGCTATTTCAATCGCACGTACTAGTCGTACGGGGTTTTGTGCATCAATATTTTGTGCACGTTCTGGATCAATCATGGTGAGTATCGTAAAAAGTTCCTGCACACTTTTTTGAGAAAGTTCTTTGCGAAGTGTTGGATTTGGTGGGACATTGGGAAGCACCGTATTTTCTATGATGGATTGAATATAAAAACCCGTTCCTCCGCATACGATGGGCATTTTGCCACGTTTGATAATACCTGAGATCGCGCGAGTTGCGAGACGTTGGTACTGCGCTATAGAAAATGGTCGTTTGGGGTTTGCTACGTTGAGTAGGTGGTGGGGGATACCACGCATTTCACGTTTGGTGATTTTCCCTGAACCAATATCAAGACCGCGGTATACCTGACGCGAATCAGCAGATACTACTTCGCCGTTGAATTGTCGTGCAATCTCGACAGCAAGATCGCTTTTTCCTGTAGCGGTAGGTCCAAGAATCACAATAAGTTTTGGTTTGTGTGTAGTCATGTGTAGTCAAAAACCTGCCACAGGGCAGGTTTTTTTTGGCTTGCCATTCCGGCACAATTCTCGCCTTGTGCCGGGAGGGTTCTCGGTCACAAATCACTAAGTATTTTATTTCGTTTCACTCATAAAATCCTAAGTGTTCGCGACCCCGACTCAGCGACCCTTCGAGTACTCAGGGGTGCCCGCTTGCGTCTTTCGATTCTCCCTCCCGTCTACAAAAAAATGATCGGCAAATGTAGACACATTTACCTCACTATTTTTGTGCCGGGAGGGAGAATCGAACTCCCATGGATTACTCCGCACGATTTTGAGTCGTGTGCGTCTACCAATTCCGCCATCCCGGCAATAGTGTCATACTAGCAAAAATTAGCCAAAAATCAATTATCAACATACTTTGCACGTTACTTTTTGTATTGAGTGCGGTACAATGTGATTATGTCAAAACTTCGAGTAGGTGTAATGCGTGGAGGCTTAGGAAGCGAATACTACGTTTCGCTCAAAACTGGCGCAAGCGTTCTCTCTGCGCTCTCGCCACAACGATACGAAGCGCATGATATTCTTATTACGCCCGTAGGTGAATGGCATATCGACGGCATTCCTACGACACCATCAAAACTTTCACAGCATGTTGATGTGGTGTTTAATGCTTTGCATGGTGAATTTGGAGAGGACGGTAAGGTCCAAAAACTTTTAGAGCTTTTTAAAATTCCCTACACGGGATCTACTTCAATTTCATCTGCGATTGGAATGAATAAGGAACTTGCAAAGAGATTTTTTTCATCTATGGGGATTATTGTGCCATATGGTATGGTTGTTGCTCGTGGAGAAGAGATCAGTGATGTGGTCAAGCGAGTAGGTGATGAGATTCGTGGACCATATGTGGTTAAGCCGTTGACGGGAGGATCTTCTGTTGGTCTTTCGCTCGTACATAATGAACAAGAACTCATTCCTGCTCTTGAAACAGCACTTTCTCATAGCACTAAAGCAATTATTGAGGAGTATGTCCGTGGTCGTGAGGTGACGGTCGGTGTCATTGACGGTGTGGTGAAGGGAGGTGCGTACGCAACCGTACCTCTCGAAATACTTCTTCCTGAGGGAAAGCTTTTTGATTATGACCAAAAATACAAAAACTTAACCCATCCGGTGGGTCCTGCTCGTTTGAGGAGTGATGAAAAGAGTGCGCTCGAGAGAACAGCACTTCTTGCGCATACACAGCTCGGTGCTCGACACTATGCACGGTATGATTTTATCATGACGGACTATGGGCCGTGCCTGCTTGAGGTAAATACGCTTCCAGGGCTTGCCCCTTCGTCGCTTTTGGTAAAATCTCTTGAATATCAAGGACTTCTGCTTGATGAGTTTATCGATTATGTCCTTGCACTTGCATTAAAGAAAAAATAAGGTAGAATAGAAAAGTTCGTTGAATTTGGGCTAAAACAATTTGTGGGTACAAAAATTGTTCGCCCGATCAAGCGAAGCTTGATTTAAGGGCCCCTAGCTCATCTGGCAAAAGAGAATAGCCGTCTCATTTGCGCAAATGAGTGTGATGTTATATCGTAGGTTGTGGTACCTTAAGTTAAAAGTTTATCTGGGCCCCTAGCTCATCTGGTAGAGCGCCTCATTTGCACTGAGGAGGCGAGCGGTTCGAGTCCGCTGGGGTCCACAAACGTTAAGAAAACCTGCCCTGCGGCAGGTTTTTAGTTTGTGGAAGGCGCAGTGATGTTTTGTCAGCAGACAAAACCACGAGCCAGGGTCGTGAAAATTTTTTGTGACGACAAAAAATTATTCCTGACCACTACGTACAAGAAAACCTGCCCTGCGCGTCGTTTTTTAGTTGTGGAAGCCGCAGCCATATTTCGTCAGTCGACGAAATCTGCGAGTGGCGACGAGCAGATTATCGGTGACCACAAAAGAATAGTACAACCTGCCCTTCGGCAGTTTTTTAGTTTGTAGGCACATTCGCTTTGCTTAGTGTCTTGCAATAATTTATAATTCTTGGATTGATCACACACGTTCAGAAAGCAGACCTAGTGATTCGTTGCTATATTATTATCAAAACAGGGTACACATCATCAAACTTTATGAAATTATTTATAATTTGTAGTAAGAAATTTTACGATAGAATTCCAGAAATCCAGAAAGCACTTGGAGTAATGGGTCATACCGTAACATTACCTAATTGTTATGATGACCCTACAACAGAAGATAGATACAGAAGTTTGGGTGGCGATGAGCATTCAAAATGGAAAGCAGGGATGCTAAAACATAGTACAGACGTTATTGAAAATAATGAAGCTGTTTTAGTTCTTAATTTTGAAAAGAATGGTACAAAAAACTATATTGGTGGAGCAACCTTTTTAGAAATGTATGATGCTTTTCGTTTGGGTAAGAAAATTTTTCTTTACAATGATGTACCAGAAGGTATTTTAGCTGATGAAATTATAGGTTTTAGCCCCATTATTATCAATGGTGATTTAAAGAAGATTACGTAATTCGTCCCTTTTTTGGTTTGTGTTTTGAAACGCATCTTAGTAGGTACCCTTTACAAAACTCGATATTTTTGTTATTATTGATATAGATAAGCAAAAGTACCTAAAAATAAACTTAATTCTTAAGGAGGTGTGTATTGAAGAAGTCAAGGGGGTCAAGAATAACAATAGGAGGACTCGGAGGAACAGGGAAAGGATCTGTGTCACAGCTTCTTTCTGAGGAACTCGGTTACAATCTGATGTCGGCAGGAAGGTATTTCCGGGATTTTGCTGACGAAGAAGGGGTTCCTACTGCAGTGATCGAGGAGCGCGCAGAGGTAGACCCAAAGTATGACAGAATGGTTGACGAAAGGACCCAAGAGTATGGTCTTGTAAACAACCACTTCGTATTCGAAGGTCGCCTTACGTGGCGCTTCATCGAGGGTGTACGTATTCTTCTCACGTGCGGTCTCAAAGAGCGTGTAGGGAGGATTGCTGTCCGCGACAATTTGTTGTTCGAACAGGCAATGTCAACGACAGAGCATCGCGAGGAGGCAGCAGTAAAGAGGTATATGAAGTATTACAACATTGCTGACATTACTGATCCTGCGTACTACGAATTCGTGGTGGATACAACAAACATCACGGCTGTGGAGGCGACAGTCAAGATAATCACATTCTTGAAGCTCAAGGATATGTATCATCCCTTGAGAAAGCAGTAAGAAGTACAGAAAACATAGGCGGTTTTAGATCGGCTCACAAGCCGATCTAAAACCGCCTTTTCTTTTTTGCCGGCTTTCGCTCATTGTAGTATGATGTTAATAGTTATATGACCCAAGAAAAAACATATATTTACGGTAAACATCCCGTTTCAGAAGCCTTGCTCAACGCACCCCACACGGTGGTGCGGGTGTTTTTGTCGCCCCATATTGAAGACCGTGATTTTAAAAACCTTATTACTAAGACAGGTGTTTTGGTTGCACCGCTTTCTATCCAAGGCGCACCATTCTTAGAAAAAGATGCCGTACACCAAGGTGTTGCTGCAGAGATTTCTCTTTCAGGTCTTATGCGCCCATATCGTGAGTTTGTAGACGGGCTTGAGATAAATCCACATACTGCATTGGTGTTATTGGGGGAGATCCAAGATCCTCAAAACGTGGGGGCTATTATACGCTCTGCGGCAGCGTTTGGTGTTGCAGGTGTGCTTATACCCGAACACCAACAAGCACCGGTAACAGGACTCGTGGTGAAGGTTTCTGCGGGAATGGCGTTTCGCGTACCGCTCGTCTCTATTGGTAATGTGAATACCACTATTCGTGATCTGAAAGAGCGAGGATTTTGGGTATATGGGCTCGATGAGACAGCAGTACGTCCTCTTGCGAAAGAAGTTTTTGATGCACCAACCATTTTTATTCTTGGCAATGAAGCAAAAGGCATCCGAGAAAAAACGCGTGAACTATGTGATGTACTCGTGTCGATACCGATGAATCCTGAATGTGAATCGCTCAATGTAGCAGCTTCTGCAGCGGTTACACTATATGCGTGGAGTACGGGGCATCCTGAAGCGCTGACACCCAAGAAATCTTCTAAAGAATAAAAGAATAATTTTTTAATTAAGCATCCAAATAGAGAACGTTAAATAGCTCGCAAAACTCACCCAGAGAAGATAGGGTACGAGAAGCCATCCTGCACGTTTTGAAATTTTCATAAAGCTAATAATCGTTGCAAGGATGGCAACCCAGAGCAGTAGTATTTCAAAAAACGCAAGTTTTGGATTGTGCATGCCAAAAAAGATAATTGACCAGAGTGCGTTAAGTACGAGCTGTATTACAAACAACGAAAGAGGAAGTGTGACGTTTTTTAATTCTCCACCTCTTTTCCAAACTAAAAATGCTGCAACACCCATCATTACGTAAAGTGTTGTCCATACGGGGGCAAATATCCACGACGGTGGGTTAAGCGCTGGTTTAATGAGCATAGGATACCATTCTTGAATTGCTGAAACAGTAAACAATGAACCAATAGCTCCTGCGAGCAATGAGAGTGTTACAGTAATAAGAAGTTTTAAAAAATTATGTATGTGCATAATACATATTGTATCTTTTTTGCAATAATAATACTACAAAAAAGCTCGGTATTTAAAAAATAGCAATATTTGAATACTTGTCATCTTGTGGGGTAGGTATATAATTTAAATAGAATAACAGGGTAGGGGTTTCGTCTACTCTTGCCTCTTAGTATTTATTTATTAACAATTAAATATATGAAAAATAATAAACTTTATATATTGGCGATGGTGGCGTTACTCTCACCACTCTTTGCATTTGGTGCATTAGTAAGTTCTGGAGATAGTGTTTCTCTGGATACTGAAGGCGGTATCAACGATAATGTATATACTGCCGGCGGAAATGTAACCGTAGCGGTTCCTGTTACGGGTGACGTTATTGCAGTGGGTGGCAATATACAAGTTCTGAAGGATGTCTCTCAAGATCTGGCGATTGCTGGAGGTTCGGTTACTGTATTGGGGAATACGGGAGGAGATGTGCGTGTTGCTGGTGGAAATATTTTAATTGATGGCGATGTTGCTGGTGATTTGATCGTAATGGGCGGAACCATTACTGTTTCTCCTAATGCTTCTGTTGGGAAAGATGTGATTATTATGGGAGGACAAATTACGCTTGGTGGTGATGTTCTCGGTGATGTCGAGATAGGTGGTGGTGTTGTATCGCTCAATGGACATGTCCAAGGAAATGTAAAAGCAACTATTGACGGTACATTGACTATTGGTGAAAAAGCAGTTATCGATGGTGGCTTGGAATACAAAGCAAAAAATGTTGATGCACTTGCGGTAACTACAGGGGCGGTCATTACGGGCGAAACAGTATTCAAAGAGGCGCGCATCGATACTATGGCACTTGATCGTGGTACCGTGAGGAATATGGTGCTTGCGATTATTGGCGTCCTTGCGTTGTTTAAACTAGTTTCGTTGTTGATTGCGGCACTCCTTGTAACGTGGCTCTTTAAAAAATATTCTCATGTAATTACAGAAGAGGCTTTGAGGAAACCGCTTAAGATGCTTGGAAGAGGATTTGTTGCACTTGTTATTATTCCCGTAGCGGGCGTTCTTCTTTTGATCACACTGTTCGGCGCGATGTTTGGGATCATTGCTATACTTAGTTATGTTTCATTGCTCATTCTTTCGTGTATTTATGCAGGAGTGGTGGTGGGGGTATGGCTCAGTCGAATTGTTTACAAGACGAACGAAACTACGATAACGTGGAAAAATGTAACAGTTGGCGTCGTGCTCCTTACGCTCGTGTCGTTTATCCCTGTAATTGGTTGGGTGGTTCGATTGTTTGTCGTTCTCATTACTCTTGGGAGCATTACAAATATTGTATATAGAAAGTTACAAGAAGGGAGATAGGTCGTATCGTCAAATAAAATACACAAAACCTCAAGATCGGTGTCTGGGGTTTTGTGTATGTATGGTATGTATTAAGTGAGTGCTTTTTGGTGAATATAATGAATACAAAAAGCGCGATGAGAGACTAGTCTCTCATCGCGCTGAGTAAATGTATCTACTCATCTCCCTATGTTGAAGTTAAAATTCTTTTCTATGTTTTGCCAAAACTCAGCGACGACCTCGTCGTTGTAGAATATGACGTCCGCCATCTTTATTACCGCGGCAATGTTCGGCTTCGTGATATCGGCGTTCTCCATTTCTTTTCGTTCGTCCGAGCGAAACTCCTCGAACGAAACTATGTCTGTTGCCGAGGCACGTTTATACACCCGTTCATAACGTGTCGTTATGTCTGCGTCTACTGCCCATAGATACCCTCCGTGCTCTTTGATACGGTTTGCTTCGCCGACGGTCCGTATGGATTCAATGACTGCATGCTCCGTCTCTTTGATAGCATCAAGAAGAAGTGTGTATACTATGTACCCTGAACCATACTGTTCCCTCAGTTCGTTTCCGACTTTGAGCATTTCCTCTCTGGTGACAAGAAGACCTCTTTGAATGATGATCTTCGTCAGAAAACTGCGGACCGAGTAATGCTTGAAACCACGTGTTTTTGTCAGGTATTCGACAGCCGTTCCTTTTCCAGCACCCAATGTGCCGGTAATTCCGATGATCATCGGCAACCTCCTTGAAATGTTGTAGTGATACTAATCTTGCCTCAAGATATCATATATGTATCTCTTTGTCAGGTAGTATAGCGTCTAAGGAGCGTTTACCCGTAGTGAGGTGTGTTTGGGTAAATATACTTTCTGATTCTCTATTCGTTAGATTTACTCTTCGTTAAAGATTCTACGGCGCGTGTCAGTTTTTCGATCTTAGTGTTGATGGTCTCCAGCTGCTTCATTACGGCACTTTGGTCCGTGCTGTTTTCAGAACGAGGAATGTAGGAGCTACGCGGACTGAATTCCTTCTTCTGAAATCGATCTCCGCCTCTAACTTCTCGAGAACTTCCTCCTGCGGGGTTGAAGCAATTTTTGCAGTAAACAGGCTTTCCGTTTACGGGACGAAAAGGTACTTCGCATACTTTATTGCACTCGGAACAAGTTGCTTTGTGCAGGGTGGCAGGGCCATCGCTCGATCTGCTTCCTCCCCAATTTTTCTTACTGAAACTCGACGCACCAGAACGGCTACCGCCAAATGAAGGCTTGCCTCTTTTCTCGCCAAAACTTTTTCCACTATCTTGTTTGTTGTATTTTGTCATAGATATGGTGAGTCTGCACTTTTAATGGATAAATAGCAAGGGAAAGTGGGGATAGCCTAAAACAATCGTGACTGTCACCATTTTCCCCATTTTTCAAAAACATAGCCGAACGAAACACTATTTATTGAATCAGGTTCCTACAGACTTGTAATAATTTTTATTGGGTATACTATTAATTATAGATTTATCAACAGTAATGTAGCTATACTCTATAATTTTCAATTTATTAAATAATGTAACAATATTGAGGTATATAAATTGTCTAAATTATTGGTCGTAGAGAAGTACTGTTCACGTTTTGTTTTAAAATTATTGGTTAAAAATTTTGTTGTCGGGTTATTTTTTATTTACTAATTTGTTCTCTATAATAAAAAAACTGTAGATGTCGAAATGCTTGGTAATGCCCGACGACAAGATGAATAATATATAATATATGGGAATCATACTTTGGATTATTTTTGGTGCATTAGTTGGTTGGATAGCATCACTTATAATGGGTGGTGGAGGAGGATTAGTTTCTGATATTGTTGTTGGAATTATTGGAGCTGTTATTGGGGGATTTATTATGAGTTTCATTGGAGAAAGTGGCGTAGTCGGGTTTGATCTCTATAGTTTCCTCGTGGCACTTCTTGGGGCGTGTGTGCTCATCATTATTGTTAGAGCGGTACGCAGATAGTTTGTGAATCTCTCCACGTTCTATGTATGTAGAGTTATCGTTGATAACTTTCAGCTAATTATAAAAACGTCACTTTGTGTAGAGTGACGTTTTTATAATTTGCGTCGCAGTCAGGATGGTGGGATAATGGGGGTAGCCCCTGTTTTCTTCATTTCTTTAAATAATTATGAAAAAAACGCTACCTATAATTTATATTATTTTGCTTATAGTGGCTTTTGGCGTGGTTTGGAAGTTATCAAAAAATGAATTGCCACAGCCGGTAATAACAAACTTTGAGGAATGCGCAAAAGCTGGGTACCCTATATTAGAAACCTATCCGGAACAGTGCAGGACTCCCGATGGCCGATCATTTGTTAAATCTATAAATTCTGGTGGAACAGAATTTGGTAGTTTGGTAGCTCTTCGTCTCAATGAACAAAAGAGATTTATCGACGGCCTAGCAGTGACGTTGGTTGAAATTAATGATTCGCGTTGCATGAGCGGAGTTGTTTGTATATGGGCAGGGGAGCTCTCATTTCAATTGAGGCTTTTGGGTGGAAATATTACACAAGATACCGAAATTAGGTTAGGAACCATAACGGCAAAGAGCGTAACGCGATACGATTATACTTTTACGTTACAAGAAGCCACGGAAAACACTTTAACAATTACCGTAACAAAAGCGGGTGGACAGGTTGCCTGTACGCAGGAGGCAAAACTGTGTCCCGACGGTTCCGCAGTTGGAAGAACTGGCCCGAATTGCGAATTCGCATCGTGCCCCACGGTAAATCCAAACCCTGTCGTAGGATGTACAAAAAATTCCGATTGTCCTTCGACGCAATATATTTGCCAAGAGATACAAGGTACTGGAACCGCGTGTCCATCTACTGACCCCTCGTGTGTGCCCACGCATACGATAATTAAAGGAGAATGTAAATTAAAAAACGGCAATAGGTGTAGCGTAGATTCGGATTGCGCTTCAGGAAATTTGTGTAATAAAAATATTTGTGTGAGTCCAGTTGGAAGGCAATGTAGTGGTCCAAGTGATACCAGTTGTCCCGAAGATTTTAGTTGCATTCAAGGGTGCGGTCCACCAGTCGCGCTTCAGGATGACCCACCTCCACCATATTATTGCCAACTCAAAGGATATATTCGTCCCTGCCCGATCTGTTTAGCAAAACATACGTTGATCGAGACACCGCTAGGTGCCGTCGCGGTGGAAGATTTGCAAATTGGCGCACCTGTCTGGACGGTTACTGCTTCGGGTTTGCGTGTGACAGGAACCGTTGAAAAAAACAGCAAGACGGCGGTTCCTCTGGATCACAAAATGGTACAGCTCGTGTTAAAAGACGGGCGAACACTTCTCGTTTCTCCGGGACACCCGACTATAGATGGGCTCACTGCGGGAGAGCTTACGGTGGGTGGTATCTACGACGGTTCGCAGATTTCGTCTGCAGAGCGAGTTTCTTACGATGAAGGATACACTTATGATCTTCTGTCTTCTGGCGAAACTGGATTCTATTGGGCTAACGGTATCCTTCTTGATAGTACGCTTTAATAGGTTGTTAAAAGTGGTGCTCGTAAGGTCTCTCTCGACTCTCATCTCGGTCTAGGCAAAATAGCCTCTCCCTTTACGCCCACTAGGTTACGTTGAGTCGTTTAATTATTTAAGAAGATGCCCATATTTCTCTCTAAACTTTGCCAACTTAGGGTTGATGACTATCTGGCAATAAGGATTCTTGTCTTTATTTTTTTCATAATAATCCTTATGATTTTCTTCAGCGGGGTAGAACCTTACAAAAGGAGTAATCTCTGTGACGATGGGATCTTCAAAGATTTTGGATTTATCTAATTCTTTTATCATTTCTTCAGCCCCCCTCTTTTGATTGAGAGTTTTATAGAGAATCATGGAACGATATTGACTACCAATATCATCTCCTTGGCGGTTTGGCGTAGTGGGGTTATGAACCGAGAAAAAAATATCCAAAAGTTCCCTATAGCTTATAATCATCGGATCGTATTTTATCTCTACTGATTCGGCATGGCCGGTGTCACCTTTCTTTACTCTCTCATAATTCGGATTTGAAATATGTCCGCCAGAGTATCCGGGTATCACCAACGACACTCCTTTAATTTCCTTAAACACTGCCTCTAAACACCAGAAGCACCCTCCGGCAAAAACAGCGGAATGATCCTCGTTCTCTCCAAATTCTGTTGGTATAAATTGCATCGAGAGAGAATTCACACAATGCCTGACATTATTCTCTGTCATGTTCTCTCCTTCAAATACGTGTCCAAGATGAGCTCCGCACGTGGCACAAATTATTTCCGTCCGCAAACCGTCCTTATCAACCTGTCTTTTTACTGCACCCTCTATTTCATTATCAAAGCTTGGCCAACCGCAATGCGCGTCAAATTTATCTTTAGATTCATAAAGAGGGGAGTTACACCGTCGACAGAGATAGATACCCTCTCGAGTAAAATTGTCATATTGTCCAGAAAAAGGCTTTTCCGTTCCTTTCCTTTCTATCACATTTTCTTCCTCTGGAGTCAATGGATTTAATTGCATATATTAATAATATACCCCACACAAGACCAGCGCAAATAGTTTACCTTCGATCATAATTGCGAACTTAGCACAAAGGTATTTACTCAGACAAAAGGCCATTGCATTATATATTACGATATTCTAATATTTGTATATAACAGACTTATGTAAAGAAATCGTCACGAAGATTAACCTCTCTCAATCAGCCGTGTCTCAACACCTTAAAGTCTTTTAGTCCGCCAATTTAGTCGAGGATGAGCGACAAGACCAAGAGGTGTGCTGTATTCGGTTAATGTTTCCTGTATGGCCGGATTGCTCAAAAAACTGGCAACAAATTTAGCACGCAAACATAATCAATAAAAGTTATGAAATACAACATACTCGCATCAAAAGAATCAATTCAAAAGACGATGGCCTCACTTAAAGAGCGCGGTCATTTGCCGGAATTTGTAGAATCTCGTGTTGAAGCGCTCGAAAAAATCAAAACATTGATACCCCATGGCGCATCAGTAATGAATGGATCATCCCGTACGCTTGAGGAAATAGGCTTTGTTGACTATCTCAGGGAAGGTAAGCACGGATGGAACAATCTGCACGCGACTATCCTTGCCGAAAAGGATCATATAAAACAAGCTGAGCTTCGTAAGCAATCAGTCTTGTCTGATTTTTACTTAGGCAGTGCGCATGCCGTTACGGAAACAGGCGAAATCGTTGTCGCCTCCAATTCCGGCAGTCAGCTTCCTCATCTCGTCTTTACATCTCCCAATCTCATCTTTGTTGTCGGTTTACAAAAAATTACATCTGATCTTGATACGGCAATCGCTCGCCTTAAAGAATACGTATACCCGCTGGAGGACGAGCGCATGAAATCAGTCGGTATGGGTGGCAGTTATATTTCCAAAATGCTGGTCATTAACAAAGAACAGCCGTTTATGGGACGCAAATCTCACGTTATTTTTGTGAATGAAAAACTGGGGTTCTAACTTTCCGGTTTGCCACATTGGAAAATATAACATCAGGATGTCTTAATAATCCGTGCTTATGTCGTAGCGGCTTTTTTGTCAGGGAAGTATGGGCGGTAAGAATTTAGCGGAGATCTTTTACCTTTCTTGAATTTCGGTACATAGATACAATCAGTATGATACTCCCGATGATGGTAAGAAGCCCGATACCTTGAGCACCAGGGCTGTCATCCCAACCACCGTACCCTATGAGAAGCACTCCTGATACGAGGGCAAGTAATGTGTGTGTTACTTTAATTATTTTCATAACAATTTAATTTTTAAAAAATAACCAATATGCATTTTTAATGCTCTATTCGTCTGAATTTTTCTTCGTCAAAGACTCTACGGTGCGTGCTAGTTTTTCGAGTTTAGTGTTGATGAGTTCTAACTGCTTCATTATTGCACCATTGTTGTCCGTACTGTTTTCAGAACGAGGAGTGTATGAGCTACGTGGACTGAATTCTTTCTTTTGAAATCGGTCTCCACTTCTGTCATCCCGAGAACTTCCCCCTGCAGGGTTAAAGCAATTTTTGCAGTAGACAGGCTTTCCGCTCATTGGCCGAAAAGGTACTTCGCATACTTTATTGCATTCGGAACAAGTTGCTTTGTGGAGGGTGACAGGGCCATCACTCGATCTACTTCCACTCCAATTTTTCTTACTGAAACTCGATGCACCAGAACGGCTACCGCCAAATGAAGGCTTGCTTCTCTTCTCGCCAAAACTCTTCCCACTGCTTGGTTTATTGTATTTTGTCATAGATAAGAGGAGTCTGCACTTTTAATGGATAAATAGCAAGGGGAGGGGAAATATATGAATATAGACGTGCGACTAAGACTGCACTTTGGCAAGTAATTATCGATGGAAACAATTAGGCTTTGTGTGTTAAAATTATGTAATGAATAAAATCAATATTTATATTGATGGAAATAATCTCTATCGCTCAGCAAAAGAGCTTAGTTTTGAAATAGACTATAAAAAGTTTCGCGGATGGCTTCGTCAAAAATATAATCCAGCGAACGTCTATCTTTTTATTGGCCTTGTTCCAAGCAGGACATCCTTTTACGAGTATCTTCAGGAGTGTGGTTTTATTCTTGTTTTTAAACAAACAGTTTCATTTGAAGGAACGGTTAAAGGTAATTGTGACGCGGAATTGGTGCTCAAGACAGTTTCCGATTTTTATATGAAAGCATTTACTTCTTGTATCTTAGTAACAGGTGATGGTGATTTTGGGTGTTTGGTACAGTTTTTGCAAGACAACAAAGTAATTAATCGTGTCGTAGCTCCCGACGAAAAGAAGTGCTCTATTTTGTTAAAAAATAAAAATATTGAAATAACGTTTTTGAACGAACATTATCATAAATTTTCTACCGTGAGATTAAAAGAAAAAGCCCCCAATGTAGACGTATCTACATCAGGGTCTCTTTCGTAGTGATATTTATACTATATGTGAGCCGTTCACTAATGTCAATAGGTTTGAATCTTATTCAAGGTAGCAAAAAACACCCATATTCGTATGGGTGTTTTTTGCTAACCACACAACCAGGGATCTCTCCCTCGACTCTCAGCTCGTCGTCACTCGCCTCGGTCTGGGCACCGCCTCGCTACCTTTTGTGCTCCTAGAGCGTCCGTGCGGACGCACGGAGTAGCTCGCTCGGTATAGCTCCGGCGTTCGAGCCCTTAATCAATGCTTGCCGACCAGGGCGCGGTCACGAGTTACTAATTCGCTTTGCTCATAAGTACTCTCGACCCCGACTCGGTCTACGATTTTCGCTTTGCTCAAATCGGCTTCGCGACCTCCGTCTTTCGAGCCCTGGTCACGTGAGAAAACAGTAAACCCCCGATATTTTCATATCGGGGGCATAACTGTTTTTGCTCCGTGACCAGGGCTCGAACCTGGGACATCCTCGTTAACAGCGAGGCGCTCTACCGACTGAGCTATCACGGAATATGTAATAGGTATAATACTAAAATTCACTAAAAATGCAACCATCTTGTATGACTTTGCCGATGGTGGGTGGTGGGGTGTGGACAACGATCCTCGCATATCTTCCGCATTGGCGATACAATATACGGTATTACTAGACACAAGCACTTTTAATGAAAATATGAATACAAAAAAGATTATAGAAATCGTTGCAATCCTTATCGCAATCGTTGGGGTCGCGTACTGGTTTACGGTTATGCGTCCAACACAGCAAGCCAGAGAGCAAGCTCTCGACACCACGCAAGCGATAGAACAGGTCGTTGAAAATACTCTTTCTGTTGCGCCAGAGACCAATCCTGCCACTGCTGCAGTCCCTGCCGTGAATCCTTTAGAAAAGACTAATCCTTTCAAAAACGAATATGAAAATCCTTTCAAATAAATTGTTTGTTGGCTCGTTTGTCGTGATTGCTGCGTTCGCCACGACAGCATACGCAAAATCTATTTTCGATATAGAGTACCCGATTACTGAACTTGGGGGATGTACCGACAAAACTTCATGTAAAGCATATTGTGATGTCTCCGAACATCAAAATGCATGTGAAGATTTTGCCGCCTCGTACGGTGTCGGTAGTGCAAAAGAGAAACAAAAAGAGCGCATGGACCGCAAAGAGATCGCCATGAAAGATGGTGGTCCTGGTAATTGCGCGACGAATACGGCTGATCCGGAGAAAAGCTGTCGTACTTATTGTGACACTCCGGAGAATATGAATGAATGTGTCACGTACGGTAAATCACACGGACTTCTTAAAGGGCAGGAGCTTGAAGAAGCGGAAAAAGTAGTGAAGGCACTCGCGGGTGGTGTGGCGCTACCTGAAGGATGTACAAGTGGTGAGTCGTGTAAACAAATGTGCGAAGAACCAAAAAATGTTGGCATTGCGCGTGCATGTTTTGCGTTTGCAGAAAAGGCGGGGTTATTACCTCCACATGTTGACCGAGCTCAGGCCGAGAAGGTTTTTAAACTTATTGAAGAAGGAAAGGCACCCTTCAAATCACCGAAAGATTTTAAGCAATGTGAGAACCCTGTAAGTGATGAAATAATGGAGAAGTGTTTGAAATTCGGTGAGGAGAATGACCTCATTCCACCCTCAGATTTAGAGATGATCAAAAAGACTGGTGGTAAAGGTCCTGGCGGATGTCGTGGTAAGGAACAATGCGACACATACTGCAGTGAACATCAAGACGAATGTATGCAGTTTGCTGAAGAACACGATCTTGTCAGACCTGAAGATAAAGCGCGGATGGAAGAGGGTCTTACGCGTTTTAGAGAGGGGATTGTGAACGCACCTGCCGAGATTAAACAATGTCTTGAGGGAGTCGTCGGGAAGGATGCTCTTGATCAAATGATCGCAGGCAGACAAACACCCAAACGTGATTTTGGCGAGAAGATGCGCGGTTGTTTTGAAAGCGTTTTAGGTGCTCCGAACGAACAAAGAGAGGGTGCGCCACAAGGAATGGGATTCCCGGGAATGATGCGTCCTGACGGAGAAGGTTTTGGTGTGCCGTTCATACAAGGGGGCAGTACTTCATCACCTCGTGGAGGTGCGCCCTTTATGCAAGGTCGTCCCCAAGGAAAAATGTTCCCTCCTCAGGTTGAGGAATGTGTAAAAGATAAAGTTGGCGAGGATGCTCTTCGTGAATTAGGAACTGCACAGATCGGTAAAGATGGTGCTATCGGGCAAGCGGTAAGTACTTGTATGCGTGAATTTGAAGGACCGCGCGGAAACATGCCACCGCAGGATTTTCGTGGGCAGATGATGCCTCCGAAATTTGAGGGAGGGCAGGGAACTTCCTCATCTTTATTCCATCCACGAGAAAGGCCTCAATTCGATCCACGAAGACTAATAGATCCTCAATATCAGGACAGACCAATGATGGACCCTCGCGCGCAAGGGATACCCTTTGATATGCAAAGAGATATTCAGTATGGAAACATGCCACCACCACCACCGTATAATGGTACGCCGATAGGTGATGAAGGTATGCCACCGCGTGATGGCGAGATGCCGTTTTATAAAGAAGGAAGTACTATGCCTTCTGGAGAGTGGAATCCTCCTCCCGTGATGCCACCACCACCCGGAGAAACAGGAACGTTTGTTGCTCCGACGACCGCTCCATCATCGATTGTTGAACCAATTGAAACACAAGAGAATTAATATCGAGTATAGATAAAAGCGGTATTTACCCCGGGGCAAAGCCCCGGTCAAAATGTATTCGCTTCTCACACATTTACCGCCCCAGAGGGGCGGGGTATTATACCCTTGTATTGGCTTCTCGGCTCGGAAATAAGAAAGATTACTTTCTCATTTCACTCGCTCTACGTCGCTAATAAACATACCGAGAGCCACCTTTTGTTCGAAGGTGGTTTTTGGTATTATTATTAATGATGAACAAACTTATCAAGAGCTTTGGGTGGGCAATGAACGGACTTCGCACAGTATGGCGCGAAGAACTCAGTTTTCGTATCGAATTGGTTATCGGACTTGTCTTGGTCGTAGGTGCGGGCATTCTTCGCTTTTCAATTATTGAGTGGGTCATCCTGCTTGGGTGTATTGGCGCGGTACTTTCTGCGGAAATTGTAAATACTGCAATTGAAGACATTTGCAACAAGATAGAACCAAGTTTTGACCCGGTGATTGGCAAGATAAAAGATACGATGGCAGGGTATGTTCTTTTTACCGTGGTGGTTACCTCTATTATCGGTATTCTTCTTTTGATAAACCACTTTTAGTAATAGGAGATGGTACGTGCGTAAATAAACTTATGAAAAAACCAAAGATAATTATTTTTGGAGTCGGAGGAATTCTTCTTAAGGATGGTAGTAATCCTATGTTTGATATCTTGTGTGTGTTGGGAAAAGAGCACGATGCACGGATGATTCAGGAGGAATATGAAAAAAGGAAGGAAGTAGGGCCATGGGGGCTTGCACAGTACGCAGAACTTTTTCGTGGAGTTGAAAAAGAAAAGATTACCGCTCTCACCGTTAAATATCTTTCAGAATATCTTCGTCCACGATTTCAGGAGGTAATTCTTGAGCTAAGGCGTCGTGGTTATGTTGTGGGTGTTATGACTGCGCATCCGGATTTTGTTGTTGATGCGCTTGAGGAAATATATGACTTTGATTTTGCACAAGGGACAGTATTTGAGTATGAGAATGATATGGTGACAGGAAATCTGGTGCAGGAGTTTAATCGTTACGACAAAGGAGACGCGATCCAAGCTCTCGCCGAAACTTTTTCTGTAACACCTAGCGACATCGCGATTGTTGCAAATTCAATTACTCAAGTGCCCGTAATTGAGCGCGTAGGAGGGTATGTTGCTTTTAATCAAAAGAAAGACCTTGGTAAAAAATTTGATTACGAAATTCCTGACGGGGATCCGACAAAACTTCTTGCGATTTTCGTTTAAATTCTCTTCTTGTATTCTAAAGCCCGATGTTTTTGAGGAACGTTGAGAGTTCGTCTTTTTCAATAGATCGATAAGCACCCTCTTTGAGGGTACCGAGTTTGATGTTCATCACACGCACACGGTTGAGGTCCTTGACTTGGTATCCCTCAGCGGTGCACATACGGCGGATCTGGTGCTTCTTGCCTTCGACAATCGTAATGTAAAAAATAGTTTCGCCAGAGCGTCGCGCCTTTGCTTGTTTTGTTTTATATCCTTCAATGAGAATACCATGTTCAAGATGGCGAATGAATGAATCCGTAATAGGCTTATCAACACGCACGAGGTATTCCTTTTCGTGATGGTGCGAAGGATGAAGAAGACGTTCGGTCAGGCGCCCATCGTTGGTAAGGATAATAAGTCCGTGTGATGCTTTGTCGAGGCGACCAAGAGGGAAGAGACCGCGAAGTGCTGGAAGTTCAGAAGAGATTGACTGTGATCCTGGTTGAACATCTGTGGAAACACCACACGGTTTGTGGTAGGCGATATAGCGATACTGCTTTGAGATGCTAGCAAGTACAGATGGAGCTACGATCACAACATCTTTCTCGTTAATTTTATCGCCGAGTTTTGCAACCGTGCCATTGATAGTTACGAGTTTCTTTTCAATAAGTTCATCAGCACCGCGACGTGTTGCGAGCCCCTTGTGGGCGAGGTATCGGTTGAGGCGTACAGGATAGATAAGAGGTTCTTGTTTCATTGAGTACAATTATAACATATTTTGTATAAAAATGCAAATACTCCGCAAATGCTGTGTTTGCGGATATTTTAACGTGCTCGACAAATAAAATTCTCTATAAGTGCTTCTTAATCATTTCTTCAATTTCTGCCACATGTTGTTCCTTGTCTTTCGCGAGCTTTTCCCAAAACACCGAACACTCCGCGCAGTCTTTTGCGTCATCGTGGTAGTTACTTTTAATACGCCAGAGACTTTTATGTTCTTCGGTTGCCTGAAGGAGTAAATTATAAATATGATTGTTCAACATAGTTTAATTTTTTAGGGGTTCTATGACCTTGTTATGAGTATACCACCTTTGTGTTGTGTATTGATGGTGAGTACGATGCGTTTTCCACACGTTCTATTTATTTTTTCTTTGCACACATATGCTACAATTAGCAATAACACTTTTACATTATTAATATGCGCGTACTCATGTTCGGGTGGGAATTTCCTCCACATAACAGCGGCGGCTTAGGTACCGCGTGTTTTGGCCTTACACGTGCACTCGCAGGACGTAACATAGAAGTTATCTTTGTACTCCCTAAAAAAGTTGGTGTTTCATCATCATATGCAAAAATGGTCTTTGCAGACGAACGTCGGGTGACTTTCCATGAAGTTGCATCGTCGCTCAAACCGTACGTTACCTCTGAGGGGTACATTCGCGAACGAGATGCATTTTTGCGTGATATTTACGGTAACACTCTTCTCCAAGAAGTTCGTCGCTATGCGCTTCGAGCGCGTGAAATAGCGAAAAAAGAACATTTTGATGTCATCCACGCACATGATTGGCTCTCGTTTCTTGCGGGACTTGAGGCAAAGCGGGTTTCAGGGAAACCGCTCATCCTTCATATGCACGCTACGGAGTTTGATCGCACGGGAGGGCAGGGGGTCAATCAGGAGGTGTATGATATCGAGCGCTCGGCGATGGAACAAGCAGACGGTATCATCGCGGTGAGTAACTTTACCAAACAAAAGATCGTAGAGCACTACGGTATTCCCGCACATAAAATTGAAGTAATCCATAACGGTATTGATGAATGTGATTACGCAGACATTCCGGAACGTTTGATGGAAATTAAAAGAAGTGGGCAAAAGATTGTACTTTTTGCGGGAAGGATTACGATACAAAAAGGTCCAGAGTATTTTATTCGCGCGGCACAGCGCGTACTCGAACATAATCCCAACGTTTTGTTTTTGGTTGCGGGGAGTGGCGATATGGAGCGCCAGATAATGCTCGAGGCAGCGCATCTTGGTATTTCCGATCGCGTAATTTTTGTAGGATTCTTGCGAGGAAATGATCTTAATGCGGTATACAAAGCAGCAGACCTTTTTGTAATGCCATCTGTTTCAGAACCATTTGGTATCACCCCCTTAGAGTCAATCATTGCAGGTGCACCGGTGCTTATTTCAAAACAATCAGGAGTGTCAGAAGTTCTAACACACGCACTCAAGACAGACTTTTGGGATACCGAAGATATGGCAAATAAAATCCTAGGTGTCGTATCACACCGTTCTTTGTGGCAGACACTTTGGGGGAATAGTCGTGAAGAAGTAAAAAAGGTAACGTGGGATACCGCGAGCAAGAAGTGTATTGATTACTATGCGCGGGTGTTGTGCGGGGGGATGTAAGTTCTGTGTTGCAAATATTACATAGTGTGATAACTTGTTAGAAGATACAGCTTCTAACAACCTTATAAAAGGAGGAGGACATGAAAAGATTGAATGTACGGTTCACTGTCGTAAGTACGAACGGCATGAAATACTTCGTAAGCATCAAGGAGGGAGGGCGTCCAATCAGTCTCTCTAACTTTCCTCCGTTCTTTGAGTTGGTAGGCAGTAAAATCTCCATAACTACATCGAAGTTTTTTGGAGATAAACCCCTGTCCTGTTCTATTGTGGCACGAGAGTTGCCACAGATACCCCGTGACCCGATCGTGAGGTCGTGTTTTAACGAGAGGATCGCAGGAACTTTTTGGTCACACTCAACCATTGAAGCGACATGCTTCGATGAGGGAGATTCTTTATGTGTAAAAGTTTCTGAAAAGAGCGGAATTGTTACCTATGAAGAATTGAGGACGTTTCTTTCGTTAAAGCACTACATTATGACTGATGCACCGTTTGTAAGAACGCATAGTACTTTTGCCAAGAAAATGAAAGAAAGAGGCAAAAAGAGCATCACTGAAAGGGACGTCCTTGAGCATTTTGAATTTCCTGAGGTGCTCTATTTTCCATGGTAGTAAGCGAGAAGGAAATTTCATGCCGAGGGTCTCTGACGACTCTCGGCATTTTGTTTTGTAATTTTTTATGCGTGGTATACTAAAGACTATGGCGTCAATCTGTTTTTATTTCCAAGTACATCAGCCGTTCCGCGTAAAAGACTATCGCGTATTTGATATTGGAAACGATAGCGAATATTTCAACGACAACTCAGAACGTTCAATCAACAACAAGAAAATTCTCGAAAAAGTAGCAGGGAAATGCTACCTTCCTGCAAATGCGGTGATTCTTGAACTTCTCAATAAGCATCCTGAGTTTAAAGCGAGTTTTTCATTTTCTGGTGTGTTTTTGGAACAGTTGGAAATGTTTAGCCCTGAAACACTGAAGTCTTTTCAAAAGCTCGTGGCAACGGGTCGCGTAGAAGTACTTGAAGAAACGTATTATCATTCACTTTCATTTTTGTATTCTCCCGAGGAGTTTCGTCGTCAGGTTGCACTCCATCGTGAAAAAGTCAAAAAACTTTTTGGTGTCACGCCAACTATTTTTCGTAATACTGAACTTATTTACAACAACGCGCTCGCACACGAGGTTGAGAAGATGGGGTACAAGGGGATCATTGCCGAAGGCGCTGATCATGTGCTTGGTTGGCGAAGTCCCAACTTCCTCTATCGTCCCCAAGGAACAAAAAAACTTAAGCTTCTTCTGAAAAATTATCGTCTTTCGGATGATATTGCGTTTCGTTTTTCTTCAAGAGATTGGGCAGATTTTCCTCTTACCGCACCAAAGTTTGCAGAGTGGGCATCGCAAGTTAACGGCAACGGGAATGTAATCAATCTCTTTATGGACTACGAGACATTTGGAGAACATCAGTGGGAGGACACGGGCATTTTTAATTTCCTTCGTCATTTGCCAGAAGAGATTTACAAACATCCCGATAATGATTTTGTGACGCCATCTGAAGCGGTGGCGCGCTATGATACGGTTGCCGAGCTCGACGTACACCATTTTATGTCATGGGCAGATGTAGAGCGTGATCTCTCTGCGTGGCTCTCGAACCCGATGCAACACGATGCGCTCGATACGGTCTATAAACTCGAGGAGGATGTCCTTGCGTCTGGAGATGAAAAACTTATTGACGACTGGCGTCGTTTGCAGACTTCAGATCATTTTTATTATATGTGTACCAAATGGTTCAATGATGGCGATGTGCATAAATATTTTAATCCCTATAACACCCCTTACGAAGCATTCATCGCGTATATGAATGCACTTCAGGATTTAAAATTACGCACGACGCGAAAAAGTGATCTCGGAATGAAGGCAAACGTAAAATCTGGAAAAAAGGTTACAAAATCAGTACAGAAACCTGTTGTAAAAAAGAAAAAATAGACAATTTATTTCTTGTGTGATATATCAATATATAGAGGTTCTAAAAAATTAGAAAGAGGAGGAATGTAATAAATGAAGGTGTTTGTGGTACTACTTACCGCACTTCTCGTGGGCTGTATTGGGAATTCTGCTTTTGCCCAAATTGCAGTAGAAATGAAACAACGTGGTGAATACCGCTATGCGGTCAGCGCTGACCATTGGGAATCTGCGGGCATCAATATCACCGATGAAGCACAAAGGTATATTGATAGCATAAAAAAGGCGATCAAGTCTCCTGGGGAATTTATTCCCGTGTTGACTCGTGAAGTTCCTAAGGGAATGATAAGTCTTTTCGGTCTCAAGAGAGACCTCGTTGCGTATAGTGGCGTTGTTTACTATCTGGACAATAAGGAGGTCAAGATGATCAATGATCCGACGGTTCTTTCGAGTTCGGTCGTCTTCAGTCCGTTCATTGTCTGGTGGATCCTCGCGTTTATGGCAACGTTTTTGTTGAACATGAGGCATCCTCGTTTTGAAGCACCTATATACGATGTGTGTGCTTCGGTGGCAGCTGTTTTGGGACTGGTGTTTTCTTTGTTGGCCATCAAGCCCGTCGCCCCTTTTCTTTCTACTTTTTTGTTCGCTATATCTATCGCTCCGACAGTGTATGTCATCGGACGGCAGGAAAAAAAAGAAAAGGGAATGAAATACTGGATCGCGAGCATCGTGCTGTATATAATGCTCGGCGTTCTGCTGTCGTTTACGTACTTAAGGTAAGTTTTCTTGTTTGCATAATAACCCGTACCGATGTTTTGGTACGGGTTATTTTTTTGTTATGAGCGACGTAGACGAATTAGTAAATTTGCGTCGTTGGCAAAGACAAAAGAATGTAATCTTTTTTGTTCGGGGACCTGCCACAGGATAAATACCGCTTCTATTTATTTTTTTATCTAGTATAATTATTGCATGCCAAAATCTCTCACGCTCGGCAATGGGAACATGCTCGTTGGTATGGATAAGTATGCGCAGGTGCGTGACCTCTACTTTCCCTACATTGGTCTTGAAAATCATCTCGGTGGGCACTACACGCATCGTGTCGGTGTGTTTGTGGACCATCAACTCAATTGGTTCGGACATCCAAACTGGAATATCAACACGACGCTTACAAAAGATTCTCTCGTTGGCGAAACAACCGCAGAAAACAATGCACTCGGCGTGACTTTATCATTGTCAGATACTGTTTATAATGAAAAAAATATTTTTCTACGCGCGGTGACGATTCAAAACAAAAGCGATCGTGCACGCACGGTAAAGCTTTTCTTTAATCACGAATTCGAAATATATGAATCCCATCGTGGCGATACGGCGTATTACGACCCTGTTCACAATGTGATTGTTCACTATAATGGCAAGCGTGTATTCCTTATCAATGGCGCATCTGGGGCAGGAGGATTCGATGATTACACAACAGGTATTTTTAAAATAGAGGGCAGGGAAGGAAGCTATAAAGATGCTGAAGATGGGTTGTTGTCAAAAAATCATATTGAACATGGGCCAACAGATTCGGTAATCGGTTTTTATGTAGAGCTTCAGCCGAATGAAGAAAAAACGGTTTACTACTGGATGGCTATTGCTAAGTCTATCAAAGAAGCACTTGGCCTTAATAATTATGTTTTATTAAAGAAACCTGAACATCTGGTGCGGACTACCAAGGATTATTGGCGTGCGTGGGTTAGTAAATATAATTATAGTTTCTATGGGTTAACCCAAAGTGAGATCACCCTTTTTAAACGTTCGCTCCTCGTTATGCGTACCCACGCTGACAACCGTGGTGCTATTATTGCATCATCTGATTCCGATATGCTCCAAGATGGTCGTGATACGTACTGCTATATGTGGCCTCGTGATGGTGCGTTTTCTGCACAGTCGTTTGATATAACCGGCGAGCATAACGTTGCAGAACGTTTTTTTGAATTTTGTAGTCATGTTATCACTGACGGCGGGTATTTTATGCACAAATATCGTCCCGATGAATCGTTGGGAAGCTCGTGGCATCCATGGGTTCGAAATGGAAAAATTGAATTCCCTATTCAGGAAGACGAAACAGCCCTCGTGCTTCTCGCGCTCTGGAAGCATTATGAGCAGTCGCGTGATCTTGAGTTTATTGAACGTGTGTACGACACGCTCATTAAACAGGCTGCTGATTTTATGGTGGAGTATCGTGATCAAAAAACTCGTCTACCAAAGGCATCGTATGACTTGTGGGAAGAAAAATTTGGTATTCATACCTTCACCTCCGCGTCGGTGTATGGTGCGCTCATTGCGGCGGCTAAATTTGCAAAATTACTTGGCAAAGAAAAAAGTGAGCACGCGTATACCGTTGCTGCAAATGAAATTCGAGAAGCAATTTTAATGTATCTCTATGATGAATCGCAGGGTTTCTTTGTAAAAATGATAAATATTACCGACGAGGGAACCATCGTGTACGATCATACATTGGATATGTCGAGCGTATATGGAGTGTTTGCGTTTGGGGTACTGTCTGTTGATGATCCTCGTCTTGTACAGACGATTAAAAATGTAGAAAATCGTCTTGTGTGCAAGACGGGGGTTTCTGGTGTTGTGAGGTATGAAGGTGACCGCTATTATCGATCAATTGAGGATGTGCCTGGAAATCCGTGGTTCATTACGACACTTTGGCTTGCACAATACTATATCGAACGTGCTAAAAAGGAGTCTGATTTTGGTGAGGTGCATAAATGGCTTGCGTGGGCAACAAAATATGCGACATCATCTGGAGTTCTTTCAGAACAGATTCATCCTCACACAGGTGCTCAACTTTCGGCAGCACCCCTCACGTGGAGCCATTCTGAATACGTTGCAACGATTATAAAATACCTTAATCGTCTTGAAGAGCTCGGTATTTGCTTAAAGTGCAATCCGCTGTATACGGGTGAGTAAATTCACTTTTAGTTCTTGTTCTGGTAAAATGGCTTGATGTATATATTATTCGATATTGGAGGTACGAAAATGCGCGTTGTTTCTGCAGACCGTAAGAAATTCCTTGCTGAACCCGTCATTGTTAATACCCCAAAGGATTTTGGAGAGGGAATTGAGACACTGAAGAACATTATCAGTAATCTTTCTCAAGGTGCGCCTATTGAGGCAATTGTGGGAGGAGTTGCAGGGCCTCTTGATCCCGATAAGGCAAAACTTATCAAAAGTCCAAATTTGGGTGGGTGGATAGATCACAATATTAGAGAAGCACTTGCGGGAACATTTAACGTACCCGTAAGTATTGAAAATGATGCGGCACTCGTAGGGCTTGGGGAAGCAAACTATGGTGCAGGACGTGATCATAATATTGTCGTCTATTTGACGATAAGTACTGGCGTGGGAGGGGTGCGTATCGTGAATGGCACAATCGACGAGAGCGCTCTTGGTTTTGAACCAGGGCATCAGATCATCGATCCTGATAACACTCTGTGTCCAACATGTGAAGGAAACGATCTCGAGGCGTATGTTTCAGGTACCGCGATCGAGAAACGTTTTGGGAAAAAGCCGTACGAAATTCACGACGATACGGTATGGGATGAATTAGCAAAATATCTCGCGTATGGTCTTGCGAACACAACCGTACACTGGTCACCCAATATTATCGTGCTCGGTGGCTCAATGATGAAGGAGGTGGGTATCCCCGTCCCAGCAGTAAAAAAACATCTCACCGAAATTCTTAAAATATTTCCAAAAATTCCCGAAATTAAAAAAGCTGAACTTGCTGATTTTGGCGGCTTATATGGCGCCCTCTCGTACGCAAGACTAAAGTATTATTACTAACACATGAATGATATCTATAAAAAATCTCTTGACCTCCATCGCTTACATGGTGGCAAGATAGAAGTGGTAAGCAAAGTGCCCCTCACATGCAAAGAAGAACTTTCGCTTGCTTACACGCCTGGTGTAGCCGAGGTTTCGCGCGAGATTGGTCGTGATGAAAAACTTGCATACGATTACACGATAAAAGGAAACACTGTCGCTGTTGTTTCGGATGGTTCTGCGATCCTCGGTCTCGGGAACCTTGGCGCACATGCAGCTATTCCCGTCATGGAAGGGAAGGCAGCTATCTTTAGGGAATTTGCAGGTATCGACGCTTTTCCTATTTGTGTGAATACGCAAGATACTGAGGAGATCATTGCGTTGGTGAAAAATATTGCTCCCTGTTTTGGTGGAATCAATCTCGAAGACATTTCTGCGCCACGTTGTTTTGAAATAGAAGAGCGCTTGCGTGCCGAACTCCCGATCCCTGTTATGCATGACGATCAGCATGGTACGTCGACGATCGTTCTTGCGGGACTTATCAATGCACTCAAACTGCGGGGAAGTACCAAAGAGAATGTGCGCGTGGTGATGAATGGTGCAGGGGCGGCAGGTACAGCTATTACAAAAATTTTACTCGCCTATGGTTTTGAAAATGTTATCGTGTGTGACTCAAAGGGCGCGCTCTATGATGGTCGTGCAAATCTGAATATGGAAAAGCAAACTCTTGCACGCGCAACTAATCCTGAGAAGGTCCAAGGTGAATTGCATGAAGTCCTACGTGATTCCGATATTTTTATCGGGGTGTCGAAGGGCGGGCTTCTTACGGGAGAAATGGTCCGCACGATGGCGAAGAACCCAATTATTTTTGCTCTCGCTAACCCTATTCCCGAGATCATGCCTGATGTTGCGAAGGAAGCGGGTGCGTTTATCGTTGCTACAGGACGTTCTGATTTCCCTAATCAGATAAATAATTCACTTGCATTCCCCGGTATTTTCCGTGGAGCGCTCGATAATCGCATAAAGCAATTTAAACAAAAAATGTTCATTGATGCAGCACACGCGATCGCAGAATATGTAAAAGATCCACAACCAGACCAAGTTCTTCCTGAGGCATTTGATCGGGGAATTGTCGATGTTATAAAAAACGTGATTCGTGATTGATAAAAAGAAGGGGGCTCATAGAGCCCCCTTCGGTGGTTTTTTCTTGCGATGCTTGATGATCTTGGACAAATAATCTTCCTTAATGTTCCCCACGATGGCGCGAGTAATATCCCTGTCGGTTAGTTTTTTCTTAGGGAGTATTCTCTTCCACTTTTTGAAGTCTACATGTATTACGTTGTCTTTTTTAGGCTTAGACATCGTGGCCCCCTTTTACCTTGAGGTAGTCGAGAGTTTTTGGTGCAGTTACTGCTTCCTTTCGGGCTTCTGTTTCCGGTACCCTTACTCCCAAATGCCTGCAGTGCAGAGGGCACTGGTCTATCTGGCACTCACGGCAAGCTGCTGGTGTTTCGGATATTTCTTTTTGAGTCTCGTCTGCAGTTATTTTTCCTTTAAGGTGGATGCAGTGTATAGGACACTTCCCGTCCCAATCGCACTCACGGCAAGCAGCAGATTCTACTTTTTCACTAGTTCCCATAAAAACTCCTCCTTAAGCATTTTTTTAAATTCATACTATCTCCAGAAAGATTACCAATGTTTACTATTTCAGTCAATGATGATAGGTTATCGGTATGTGGAACATTACTATTGTTGCGATAGGTAAGGTCAAGGAAGCGTACTTTCGAGATGCCATCGAAGAGTACGCAAAACGTCTTGGCCCATACGTAAAACTTTCTTTTCAAGAGCTTAAACCAGAGCCATTTTATGGAGCATCGGACAAAATGAAAGCAAAGAAGCTGGAAGGGGAGCGCCTGAGTGCTTTTCTCGAGAAACGACCTGAAAGTCACGTAGTCATTCTTGATGAGCATGGTAAAAAGTACTCATCAATAACGTTCGCGAAACACCTTGAGAAGATCTCTCAACCAATTATTTTTGTTATCGGAGGTTCCCTAGGTATTGACGAGCCTATACTCAAGCAATATAAAAATAGCATTTCACTCTCAGATATGACATTCCCGCACGAGATGGCACGTATGGTGCTCGTCGAGCAGATCTATCGCGCAGTTACTATTTTAAAAGAAAAAGAGTATCATCATTAGAAATATGTCACCAATTAAATTTACGATAGAGAAAGAACTTTCTGGAACCTTAGCGAGAGCAGGAGTTATTACTACCCCTCACGGCGATATCCAAACGCCGGCGTTTGTAACGGTGGGAACAAAAGCGACCGTGAAAGCACTTACGCCAGAACACGTGAAGGGTCTTGGCGCGCAGGTAGTGCTTGCAAATACGTACCATCTTTATCTTGAACCGGGAGAAAAGATTATGCGCGAGGCAGGAGGACTGCATAATTTTATGAACTGGCAAGGACCGACGATGACCGACTCTGGTGGTTTTCAAGTGTTTTCTCTTGGTGCAGCGTTTAATGCAAAAGTAGGGAAGTTGTCAAAAGTGGCGCAAGAAGAAATGACTATTCCCGAAGAAGTTGACGAAGAGGATAAGGCGGGCAAGTTGGCAAAAATAGATGAAGACGGCGTGACGTTCAAGTCGTACAAAGATGGAAGCGAGCATCGTTTTACTCCCGAGCGTTCAATTGAGATTCAACACGCTATCGGTGCAGATATGATTTTTGTGTTTGATGAATGTACGTCGCCGATGGCATCGTATGAGTATCAGCGCAAAGCAATGGAACGTACGCATCGTTGGGCGAAGCGCTGTCTTGAATTTCACGAAGAATCAAAACTGCAAAATGAAAAACAGGGATTGTTCGGTATTGTGCAGGGAGGTCGTCATCGTGACCTGCGTGAGGAGAGCGCACGGGTGCTCGGTGCAATGGATTTTGCCGGTTATGGTATCGGGGGTTCGTTTGATAAAGATGATATGGATAAAGCGGTTGGGTGGGTGAACGCCATTCTTCCAAAGGAGAAACCACGTCATTTGCTTGGTATTGGAGAACCCATCGATCTTTTTGGTGCGGTAGAAAATGGGTGTGACCTTTTTGATTGCGTAGCACCAACACGTATGGCACGCAATGGTTCACTGCATACGAGCGATGGGCGTATCAATATCAACAATGCGCGCTTTGCGTCTGATTTTGGTCCAATAGATAGCGCGTGCGATTGTTATACGTGCAAGAATTATACGCGCGCATACCTTTCACATCTTTTCCGTTCTCATGAAATGCTTGCAGGCACACTTGCCTCGGTTCACAATCTTCATTTCATTATTTCTCTTGTTGAAAAAATGCGCACTGCTATTTTCGACGGAACATTTGAACAGCTCAAAACTGAGTTTATTGCGCAGTATTATAAAAAATAAAGGCGTGGCAAAGATTGCCACGCCCTGAGTCTCGAAGGTCTCGAAGAAATTCTAATCAAGGATGACCATGGAGATAAACTGTTCCCGTACCTTCTGATAAGCGAAGAAAATTCTCTGCTGGTCGTCTCTCAGTGTTGCAAGAAAGCGCTCATACAGATGGTCTCTTGTCGCAGAAACACATGTCCAGCAGTGGCCACGCACATCGCGGTTCTTCCCACAACCGTTGCATATTGTACCTGACTTCCTTTTGGCTTTGGCCTTGGCTCTATTTTCTTTTCTCGACATAGGCATCTCCTTTGTCAAATTTGCACACATCTTTATGTAGTAGATCCCCATTCTCCCCAGGATATTTCCCATCCCGTTTTGAGCTCGTCTTCCTTGATGCTGTCAAGCTGGTGAGCCGAGCGTTGATGCATCCCTTCGTGACCTTTCCTCTTTTCGCACATCACTTGAAGCTCTCCACCTGCGGTTCTGATGGTTGTTGTGTGCTTACAGCGTTCCTTTGAGTACAGCACTGTAGTTGAATTCAATTCATTCTTTGGCTCAGTGAAAGACGTTGGGAAAAGAAACATGAACGTACATTTCGTGCAGTAGTGATGACTTACTGCGTTTCTTCCACCCATCATTACCGGTTCTCGGAGTACCTCCCCGTATTTCGTGTTCTTGCAAATTGGGCAAACAAATGAAACAGGATTATCCATAACAGCACCTCCGTTTTTTTTGTCTTTTAAAAAGATACTACCTTATGACATGTTAGTCAACCATACTTCGTTTATTGGCATTACCAATAGAGATGCTATACTTATAGCACATGAATAGAACTGCGATAGTAATTTCGTTTATTGTGTTGTCAGTAATTTTTATTTTTTCTGAGATAGAATATTCAAGATTGGTGCGTTCGTATGTTGGTAATCGTATTCCTCCATCAATATCAACGAGATGTGGTGTTGAGTCGGCGCGCGTTGCAACGTCAGTATGTCCTCAACATAATATATTTGGTTCTCTTAATAAAGATAATGAACATCTTTATTACGATGGTGTAGTACTCGTTACGCCCCCAGGTCTTGATATTGAATCATTTACATTGCTCCCCGGAGGTTCGTATGGGGCGGACGTAAATGCTGTGTATGATATGAGTGATGTGTATCGCTATGGATCTTCAGTTGTTGTAGAAAAAATTCGTTCTGCAGATCCCCAAACATTCCGAGTTCTTTACGATGGGGGAGTACGATATGGTGTCCGTACACCAGCGTATGGTGCCGACGCGCAGTATGTATATATCGGAAGACAAATGTTGCCCCATGCTGACCCTGAGACCTTTGAGTTTTTAACGGAATTTGGTATCGGTTGTGGTAATGATCAGAATAATTGCCCAATTAGAGTAACCACCAAAGATAAAAATTGTATTTTCCTTGATGGCGAAAAAGTATTGAATGATGAGGGTCAATGTGTTGATCCACGCACGTGTATTCATAATTCTCTTTGTGCGGTTAACGCGAATACGGTCATTACCGGTACGGTTTCTATTTAATTGCAACTTCCATAGAGCTAGGAAATAACTAAGCAACTTTTTTGTTTGCTTGTTATAAATTATAAATAAAATAAATATCGACGTATAATATACTATAGTATATTATACGTCGATATTGTTTTCTTCAGATAACATATCTTTACTAAGGAGTACTTTGTTGGAGCAGGAAGGTATGCACTGCCGTGCATCGGCGCCGCGCATCTTTCAAAAAGCACCATTTCGTGTTATAATTTTCAATCATGACCTCGTTTAACCTACAATCAGATTGGCCACCGGCAGGTGACCAGCCCAAGGCCATTAAAAAGCTCGTACAAGGCCTCGAGAAAGGTTTTTCGCGCCAAACACTCCTTGGGGTCACAGGCTCAGGAAAAACCTTCACGATGGCAAATGTGATCGCCAAGGTGAACAAGCCTACACTCGTTATTGCGCACAATAAAACACTTGCCGCACAGCTTGCGCAAGAATACAAAGAATTTTTCCCGAACAACGCTGTCCACTATTTTGTTTCCTACTACGATTACTATCAGCCAGAGGCATATATGCCCGTGACAGATACCTATATTGAAAAAGACGCGCAGATCAACGAAGAAATTGACCGCCTACGTCACGCGTCAACGCAATCGCTCCTCACGCGTCGTGACGTGATCATTGTTGCGTCGGTGTCGTGTATTTACGGTCTTGGTTCGCCTGCAGAGTACGAGAAAGAAAATCTAAAACTTTCCGTAAAGCAAAAAATTGACCGCAAAGCGTTGATGCAAAAACTCATTGCAATTCATTTCGAGCGTACTAATGCCGACCTCACGCCCGGAACATTTCGTTCCATTGGTTCGCTCGTGGAAATTATGCCTGTTTCAGAAAAGATGATTTGGAGTATTGTGCTCGATGCACGAGGGATTGCGTCAATCAATAAGGTGGATCCTATTTCGCAAAAAATTGTGGGGACTGAAACAGATATTTTTATTTTTCCTGCAAAACATTTTATCACCAACAAGGCGGAAAAGGACCGCGCAATTAAAAAAATTAAAGCAGAACTTGCTACGCAGTTAAAAAAGTTTGAGAAAGAAGGGAAGCTCCTCGAGGCAGAGCGTCTCAAGCGTCGCACCAATTACGACCTCGCCATGATTCGTGAAGTTGGTTACTGTAATGGTATCGAAAATTATTCTCGCCATATGTCGGGTCGTGAAGCAGGGTCAGCGCCTGATACGCTTCTTTCGTATTTCCCCCGCACAAAGAATGGTAAACCAGATTTTCTTACCATCATCGATGAATCGCACGTTACGATTCCACAAATTGGTGGTATGTATGCCGGTGATCAATCACGTAAAAAAACGTTGGTTGAGTTTGGTTTCCGTTTACCATCGGCACTTGATAATAGACCTCTACGGTCTGAGGAATTTACTGAACGCGTGGGGCAGGTGATTTACACCTCAGCAACGCCAAGCACGCACGAGCGCGAAACGAGTGAGCAAATTGTTGAGCAAATTATTCGTCCGACAGGACTTATTGATCCGGAAATCTCATTGCGACCGATACAAGAAAAAGGATCATACCGAGGACAGATACAAGATTTCATTATTGAAGTAAAAAATGCGGTTGAGAAAGGTGGACGTGTAATAGCAACAACTCTTACGAAAAAGATGGCAGAAGATCTCTCTGAGTATTTAAAAGGAGAGGGAATTAAGGCAGAATATCTTCACAGTGATATTAAAACGATTGAGCGTATTCAGATTCTCACCGAATTTCGAAGAGGTACGTTTGATTGTTTGGTGGGAGTAAATCTTCTCCGTGAAGGGCTCGATCTTCCAGAAGTTACGCTCATTGGAATTTTGGATGCCGACAAGGAAGGTTTCTTGCGTTCAGAGACGGCGCTCATTCAGATTATTGGTCGTGCGGCCCGTAACGTGCTGGGGCGCGTCATTCTCTACGCGGACAACATCACCGGCTCAATTGAACGTGCTGTGGGAGAAACCAATCGTCGTCGTGCAATTCAGCAGGCATACAATAAGGAGCATGGCATAACGCCGAAAACGATTATTAAAAAATTGGGCGACATTACTGAACATCTCGAGAGCGAACATACGAAAGCGGTGAAAATGAACGTGGATATCGATGCGCAAGTTTTTGCCAAAGATCCTCAAAAGCTCATTAAGTTAAAAGAAAAAGAAATGTCAAAGGCGGTGAAAGAACTTGATTTTGAAACCGCGGCGATCATTCGTGATGAGATCTTGGTGCTCAAGGAGCAACTTTTAAAGTAATTTCTTCACGAAAAATTATATTTTCTTCCTCTTATAATACAGCGTCAGGCCAAGAACAAGCCACGAGCCGACCACTCCAAGAATAAAACTTAATATGATTGGTACGTCACGAAGATAGAATCCGTAGATCGTCCACACAAAAGTTCCAACGCTAAATATTGAGTAGGTCAAAATGGAAATACCTTGTGATGATTTATTTTTCCAGATTATGTACGCTTGTGGATAGTAGCCGATCGACATAAGTACTCCCATCAGTGAGACTAATATTTTTATATACATATTTTTATTTCTTATTGTTCCATGTGTCCATCACTCGTCGTTAAGAAGTATAACACTCAGTAATTAGAATTTCTATTTTTAATTTACAGGGTTTATTCCGCCTAAAAATAAAAAAGGGTTACCCTTAATATTGCGGGTAACCCTTTAAAATTTTCTTCACGAAAAGTTAGCTCAAAAAGTCATCTGATACTCGGGCACTGTCATTTTCGTAGGCATCGTGTGCCAGTCCGATCATGATGTCAGCGATAATACCAGAGATCATCTTGTCGAACCATGGATGAAAACCTGAACAAGCAACGACGATTCCTTTACGCTTGACGCCACCCCAGTAGGGCGTGTCCTCCGAAAAGAGTAGGTGTGGAATGGATCCTGTCCCGTCATCGTTTCGGTCCGCCCAAAGCTGAAGCGCTTTGCATTTCGCGATTTCGTCGTAGCGATGTTTCCATATGGATTGGCCTATACTTCTCTCACAGAGAGAAACAGCATGGATGGGGAAGTTCGGCCATTTGAGGATGTCCTCAAGGTGATGGCTCTCCATTCCTGGCACGAGCACCGTAATATGGCACTGAGGGAAAAGAGAGTTGAAACACCTTTTTAATGGCGACGATTCTCCTGCAACCATAATTAATGCCGTGTCTATTGCTTCTTCGGCGGTTTCCCTGGTAAGGTACTTCGGCGTGCTTAGACTCATCTTTAACCTCCTTGTTTCTAGATAGGGTTTTGTGTTGAAACACTCCTCTTCTTTGCAAAAAATAGCATATATGATACAATCTGTCAACAATGAGATCGGAACATAAAAAAATAAAAGAGCTGGATAAAATCACTGTTCGTGGTGCCCGCACGCACAATCTTAAGAATATTTCTGTTGAAATACCGCGCAACACGATGACGGTTTTTACAGGTCTCTCTGGTTCAGGAAAATCATCCCTTGCGTTTGATACGATTTTTGCAGAGGGGCAACGACGCTATGTTGAGTCACTTTCCGCATACGCACGTCAGTTCTTGAATCAAATGCAAAAGCCCGACGTGGATGAAATCACGGGTCTTTCGCCGGCAATTTCTATTGACCAAAAATCACACTCATCAAATCCACGCTCGACCGTGGCGACGATTACCGAAATCTACGATTACCTTCGTGTATTGTATGCGCGTATTGGAAAACCTTATTGTCTCGTGTGTGGAGAAGAAATCAAGCGTCTTGGTAACGAGGAAATTTTGAATTTCATTATGGAAGATGTGAAGGGAGCTGTTGGAAAAAAATCTGACACTATTAAAATTTTTGCACCCATTGTACGTGGGCGCAAGGGCGAATACTATCAGCTTCTCTACGATCTCCTTGGCAAAGGGTACCTTTTGGTGCGCATTGATGGCGAGATGAAAAATCTTCGCGAGCAGATCATTCTTTCAAAGACAAAAAAGCACGAGATTGATGTACTGGTTGATGAAATCAGCATAGCAGACTTTGCTGGTAAGAACGAAAAAGGGCGCGCGCGTCTTGCTGAGGCGATGGAGCGTGCACTTACTGAATCTGAAAGTTTGGTACGTATTGTGTTTGCAAAAGATACGACAATTCTCAAAGACACCATTATGTCCAATCGTTTTGCGTGCCCCAATGATGGTTTTTCATATCCAGAAATAGAGCCACGTCTTTTTTCGTTTAATTCTCCCTACGGCGCGTGTCCACTTTGTAATGGTCTTGGCACGAAACATTTTTTTGGCAAAGAAGCGTGCCCTGACTGTGAAGGTGCTCGTTTGCGTAAAGAAGCCCTAAATGTACGCATCAGTGGCAAGAATATTGTCGAGGTGACCCGCATGTCAATTCGTGAAGCAAGTGATTTTTTTGCACACTTGAAAATATCTACGCGTGATAAAGATATTTCGGTGCCAGTGGTAAAGGAAATTGAAAACCGTCTTCGCTTTATGCTTGACGTGGGGATTGATTACCTTACTCTCGACCGACGCGCCAACACACTCTCTGGTGGTGAGGCACAACGCATCCGTCTGGCATCACAGCTCGGTTCACGTCTTGTGGGCGCGCTCTATGTGCTCGATGAGCCGACTATCGGTCTTCATCAGCGAGACAATGACCGCCTCATTAAAACCCTGAAAGAATTACGCGATCTCGGCAACACTATCATTGTGGTTGAACACGATGAGGATACTATTTTCTCTGCGGACTATATGGTGGATATTGGCCCAGGGGCGGGGGTGCATGGTGGTAATATCGTGGTAGCAGGGTATCTTGATGACCTCATTACCAATCCTAAAAAATATAAATCACTTACGCTCGATTATCTGCGTGGAGATACTGTGGTTGAGATTCCTCATGCACGTCGCGCGCAAGATCGCGGGCATCTGCGTATTCGTGAGGGTGCAGCGTTTAGTATAAAAAATCTTAATGCGGAAATTCCTCTCGGTAAACTCGTTGCTATTACGGGTGTTTCTGGTTCAGGAAAGTCTACCTTCTTGTACGAAATAGTGCACAAAAATCTTCAAGCGCGTTTGGAATACAAGTATCGCACTAATCAGATTTTTAATTGTGAAAGTTTTACCGGCACGGAATATTTGAGCCGTACGGTGCTTATTGATCAGTCTGCTATCGGACGCACCCCCCGTTCTAATCCCGCAACCTACACGGGTGCATTTACCTTTATTCGTGATATTTTTGCGGAAACCGAGGAGGCGCGCTTGCGTGGGTGGGGGCCGGGACGTTTTTCTTTTAATGTAAAAGGTGGTCGATGTGAGACCTGTCAGGGTAATGGGCTCATTGCGGTTGAAATGCACTTTTTACCAACGGTGTATGTAACGTGCGATGTGTGTCGCGGAAAACGATTCGATAAAGAAACACTCGAGGTAAAGTACAAAAAAAAGAATATTTTCGACGTGCTCGAAATGACCGTCGAAGAAGCACTCACGTTTTTTGAGGATATTCCCGCAATTTACGATCGTTTCAAAACACTGAATGAGGTAGGACTTGGGTATTTGAAGCTTGGGCAATCAGCAACCACACTTTCTGGTGGCGAGGCACAGCGTGTTAAAATCTCTTCAGAGCTCTACCGTCCTTTTGCTGAGCGTACAATCTACCTTCTCGATGAACCAACTGTTGGACTTCATTATGAAGACGTACGTAAACTTATTGAAATTTTGCAAAAACTTGTTGATAAAGGCAACAGCGTGCTACTCATTGAGCACAATATGGATGTTATAAAAAGTGCAGACTACGTGCTTGATTTTGGTCCCGAGGGTGGGGTAGGGGGCGGACAGATCGTTGCGCGGGGTACTCCTGAGCAAATCGCTGCAAATACACATTCCCATACAGGGAAATACCTCAAGAAGGTGCTAAAAAAGAAGTAAAAATTATTATTCTTTTGTACCGTAGGTAGATTGTAAAAAATCAAGGAAAGAAATGAGGCTCTCTTCGAGAACGATTCGTTTCTTTTCGTCCTGATCTTTCTCAATGTTGGCAAAACGGGACAATTCGTTCCATGTCGTTTGGTCAGCGGGGTCTAAATCATCGTAGTATGTACTATATTTTTCCTGCATCTCTCTGATAAGGTCTGAGATCCTCTGCTCAATTCCTTGAGGAGTCTTTTCAAATGGTTCTTTTTCCATATGTATTATTGTACCATATGATAATTACAATGAAAAACCTAGATAAAAAATTACCCGATGCTCCTGGGGTCTATATTTTCCGTGGACCCAAGCGCTCAATATTGTATATTGGCAAGGCAGCCTCGTTCAAGACGCGCGTCGCGAGTTATTTTCGTCGTGATCTCGTGGAGACCCGTGGGCCGATCATTACGGGCATGGTGAAGACAGCAAAAACAGTTGATTTTATTACCACAGATTCTGTTCTTGAAGCATTGATACTCGAGGCACACCTCATTAAAAAACATCAACCACCGTATAATACAAAAGAAAAAGACAATAAAAGTTTTAATTACGTCGTGATTACCAAAGAAGAGTTTCCTCGAGTCGTGACGATGCGAAGTAGAGAGCTTGGCGTGCGAAGTGATGAAGTGAAGTATTCTTTTGGGCCATTTCCACAAGGGGGCGTGCTTCGTGAAGCGCTCTCCTTAGTGCGCAAGATATTTCCGTTTCGTGACAGATGTGCACCAAACTCAGGCAAGCCTTGTTTTAACGCGCAAATAGGGTTGTGTCCTGGAGTGTGTACCGGAAACGTGTCACGTACTGAATACGCAAAAACGATTCGACATATCAAACTTTTCTTTGAGGGAAAGAAGACAGCGCTCCTTCGTGCACTTGAGCGAGAGATGAAGAACTCCGCGCGTGCCCTTAAATTTGAAGAGGCATCTCGTTTCAAAAAAACTATTTTTGCCCTCAAACATATCCAAGATGTTGCCCTCCTCAAATCAGAAATCCTGCCAAGGTCGGACCTTGGCAGGATTGAGGCTTATGATATAGCGCATATTTCTGGTACGAATGCTGTTGGGGTGATGGTCGTGGTGGAAGATGGCGAGGTAAAAAAGAGTGAGTATCGCAAGTTTAAATTGAGGACGAGTACTAACGATGACGTTGCTTCGCTTCGTGAGGTGCTCACGCGTCGTTTCGAGCATACTGAGTGGTCTCTGCCAAAACTTATTGTTGTCGATGGGGGAACAATACAAATGAATTTGGCGTTGCGTCTTATGAAGGAGTGGGGACTTGCGATCCCTGTCGTTGGAGTAGTGAAAGACGAACACCACCGCCCACGCGAGATACTAAAAAATCCAAGGTCGGACCTTGGATTTAATGAGCGTGATATTTTATTGGCTAATAGCGAGGCACACCGTTTTGCTATAGGATACCACCGCACGTTGAGAGGAAAATTCAAATAAATTACGCGAGGAGTTCCTCCACAACTGCTTTTACGTCGTTGCCGTCTGCGTTGCCTCCAAGCTCTTTCATGATGGCGCCGGTAAGCTGACCTGCTTTTGCTTTGTCGGTAATACCAAGCGCTTCTTTTTTCGCAATGGCAACTTTTTTAATGTCTTCGCGTGACATTAGTGCAGGGAGATATTTTTCAAGAATAGCGAGTTCTGCGCGTTCACCGTCGGCGAGTTCAGGGCGACCACCTTTTTCGAACTGATCAATCGAATCCTTGCGTTGATTAGCAAGTTTTTTGATAACCTTGAGTACCCCTGCATCATCGAGGATGTCTTGTGGCATTTTCCCCGTAGCAACGAGCTCATTGGTAAACGCTGATACCATTCCGCGTACGACAGAAAGTTTAACCGTATCTTTTGCAAGCATTGCCTGTTTTACTTCGCCTTTGATTTGTTCGTGTAGTGTCATAGTTATATATTGATTATTATGTTGTGTAGTATACCGTTTAAGAGGGGCGAGGTAAAGACATTGACATTTAGTCTTGAATATGCTATACTTTTATTTAGATAATTATAAAAAATTGCATTAGGAGGTGGCGAACGTGTCCAAACAAAGGATTGCAGAACTAGAACAGAAAGTGAGGGAACTTAAAAAAACTCTCGCTGACGCGGAGCGTCTCTCTTTAATCGATCCTCTGACGGGAATTTTAAATCGTCGAGGATTAGAAGTTGAAGTCACTCGCGCGCTTGCTCAGGCGAAGCGACAGGACGCGCCACTTGCAGTACTGTTTATTGACCTTGATTGTTTCAAGTCAATAAACGACACGCACGGGCACGATGTCGGCGACGTTGTACTCAGAGAGGTGGCTACATTCTTAAAGAAGGTCGTGAGGGCGAGTGATATCGTCACACGGCCATGCGGGGACGAGTTCATCGTTATCCTTCCTGCGAGCGACCTTCTTATTGCAAAGCACGTAGCAAATAAAGTAATCGAGAAGATTACCAGCATGGTTTTTGCAGGAAAAACCAATGTTGAACTCTCGGTCGGGGTATCTTCTACATCTGAAGGAGTTTGTGATTTTCACGAACTTAGAAGACTCGCTGACGAGAGAATGTATCAGGAAAAAGTAATTTCAAAGAACCAATAACTACTAGTTTTTTCTGGCGGTCATCTCACACGAGGTGGCCGCTTTTTTTTGGACTACGTATGTAGTAAGATACGTATTATGGAACAAGAAATCTTACGACAAATTGCGGTACAAAACGAAGTTTTGCAAAAAGTGTTTGTGTCAGTGGAAAAAACACGAAAGTATTTTATGTGGACCCTTATCGTTACGCTCGCACTTTTTATTATTCCGTTAGTAGGGCTACTGTTTGCGATTCCTATGCTCCTCAATAATTTGAGCGCGATGCTTGCTATATAATTATGTCACCACTTTTCCTTATTCTTATCGGGCTTGTGGTGGGAGTTGCTTCAGCTGTTGTTTTTGTCTTGTATTTGAAAAATAAATCAGTTTCTCAAGGTTCTGCCCCCGAGCCACAGAATGAGGCACTTCTGCTCATTCAAAACCAGATTGGAAATTTTCAATCACAACTTGGTAGTTTTATGAAAACAGTAGATGAGAAAATGGGAGCAACCAACAAAGAAATGCAACAGGCGGTATATACGCAATTTACTGAATCACAGAAACTTATTCGTCAAATCAATGAACAAGTAGAGCGCAATCTTTTGGGTGTGGCAAAAGAAATGACGACTGCCAACGAAACTTCAAAGCAAGTGCTGTCCATTACCGACCAACTCCACAATCTTGAAAAGGTTCTCAAACACCAAAAGCAACGTGGAGCGCTCGGCGAGGCGGCACTCGAGCTCATTCTTTCAAATATTTTACCCCCTACGGCATACAAGCTTCAGTATCAGTTCAAGGATGGTGATATGGTGGATGCGGTCATCCTTACCAAGGATGGAATGATTCCTGTTGATGCAAAGTTTTCACTCGATAATTATAACCGCGTCGTAAACGAAACTGACGAAACGCGAAAGGAAGAGTTGGAAAAGGAATTCAAAAATGATCTCAAAAAACGTATTGATGAAACAGCAAAGTATGTTCGTCCTGCCGAAGGAACGCTTCCGTTTGCATTTATGTTCATCCCAGCGGAAGGAATCTACTACGACCTTCTCGTCAATGAAGTCGGTTCAGTGAAAGTAAACACGAGGTCACTTATTGACTATGCTTCTAATGAAAAAAAGGTGATCATCGTATCGCCAACAACCTTTTCAGCATATTTGCAATCAGTATTGTATGGTTTTCGCGCCTTTAAGATTGAAGAATCAGCACAGCTTATTATCGGTCGCGTTGAAGAGCTTCGCAAGCACCTTACCGCATATGAAGATTATATGAAAAAGCTTGGTAATGCGCTCGGTACCACGGTGAACCACTATACATCCGCATATAAGGAGTTGAAAAAAGTAGACAAAGACGTGGTAAAAATCACCGGTGAATCTGCAGGTATAGAGCCCCTTTTGATTGATAAACCAAGGATGGAGGAGTAATAAAAAACTACCTACGGTGTATTGTAGGTAGTTTTGTTTTATTAGAGAGAACCTTATGGAAGAAACAACGTTGCCGAGCCATAACGTGCTCCTGGCTCATATGTTGGCACAGTACCGACACCAATCTCGCCATCAATGATGTTGAGAAATGGTGTACTGAGAGGATCGTTATCGGGAGTGAATGAATAACTGTCTCCAGGACATTCAATCCAGAGATCGTCGTTACAGCTGAGGCGCTCAGGGTGGGTAATGAGCATAATGATGACCTCAAAAAGTCCGAGACCGAACTCGCACTTTGTAAATGTTCTTTTTGCCCAGTGCGAAGAGGCCCCACGGTACTGAATACCAAACTGAGCGGGGATCGTGAATACTTTGTGCCACCAATCCTCGTCACCTCCGTGAATGCTCCTCAGTGCTCGTTCGGTGTTGAAGTTTCGCCTGAAGTTTTCACTCCCTATTTCCCCACGGTAGTACTTGCAAATCTTGCTTCCTCGCACTGCTTCAAGTTCTTCAAGTGCAGCCAAAACAGCGCTGGCGTAGGTCTGTGCGATGAGTCCCCAGTGAGGGATAACGAATAATCCCTCTGCAAAAGCAGGTACTGGTTTCGTAGTTGTTGATGTGCCAAGAAGTTCTCGTGTGATATGAGGAAACACGCCACAGAGAGTATTTACTTGCTCGGGGATACTTTTTGGTTTTCGGTATCCTGAGGCATAGCCATACGTGGAATGAACAACCTGAATCTTTTCACCTATCCTCGGGTAAATTATTGATACTGTTCCTGACATAATGTCCCTCCTATCATTTAATTTTAATTATGAACTTCTGGAGGCTTTATACCAGATATTGTCTTATAATGTCAATCCTATCCACTTGCATTTTTATTACGTTTCGTGTACTATATTGGAATTATGAATTTCGCAGTAATACAAACAGGTAGCAAGCAGTACAAGGTCGCTCCAGGCGAGTCTTTGGTGATTGAAAAGCTTAATGGCACCAAAAAAGGGGACAAGGTAGTTTTCGACCAAGTTCTTCTTGTGAATAGTGGAGTAAAGACATCCGTTGGTATGCCATTGGTCCCTGGGGCAACCGTAGAGGCGACCATCGTCGAAGAAGGTATGGGTAAAAAAGTAACGGTTATCCGTTACCGCCAAAAGAGCCGTTATTTCAAGAAAAATGGCCATCGTCAGCCTTTTACTAAAGTGAAGATTGACGCAATCAAATAATTTTCCTCATTAAAACCGGTAATTTTGCCGGTTTTTTTGTTGATATAAGTACTTGCTATTTTGTATAAAATATGTTATAATGTATAGCAATCAAACCAAAATATTACATTATGCAATTTATATATTTTACACCTTTGGTTTTTCAGACACTTGTGTATCCGTGTACGTGGATTGCATTTCGTTTTTTTACCCACATTCGCATTAGAGGATTAGAACACGTGCGTGGAATGAAAAATGGTGCTCTTTTTGCGGTGAATCATTCCAGCGAGCTCAATCCTATTCTCGTGCCGGCAACATTGCCGTTTCTGTCACGCTTGATGCCGATGTTCTATGTCTCTCGCGAGACGGCATTCTATCTTCGTGACGGTAAAAAAAGATTTAGTCTCAAACAAATTTTATACGGAGGAACTTTTTTCAAATTATGGGGCGCATATCCTGCTACCGTTGGTTTGGGTGACTACGATCTTGCCTTACGACATCATATTAAGATTCTGAACGACCGAAGAAGTGTTTGTATTTTCCCTGAAGGAAAAATTACGCGAGATGGATTTATTGGCGAAGGAAAACCTGGCGTTGCGCATCTCTTATGGCGCACAGGAGTTCCTGTTATCCCCGTCGCTATTCGTGGGGACTATCGAATAACATTACGAGAGATTTTTTTAAGGAAGCGAACGATTACCGTTTCCTATGGTGCGCCTATTGCTTCATCAGAGGTGTTTGAGACTGCCCTCAAAGAAGGACGCCCACCCACGCTTGAGGAATTAAAAAATGCAACAAGTTTAATTATGGCGCGTATTCGAGTCATGTGGGAAGCGTAAGGTTATACACAGGTACTCTCGCACGTATTATGGGAAGGTGTATACTTATAAGAGAAAGGTCGATAAGTAATTTTTTTAAAAAATAAAATGAAAATATTACATATTATCGCATTCATCCTCCTTGTGGTTGGTGGTTTGAATTGGGGACTTGTCGCAATTGGTTATAATGTTGTCGATATGATCCTTGGTGCAGGCTCCATAGCAGGAAAGGTTGTATATGCACTTGTGGGACTTTCTGCAATCTACTTTGCGGTAACGCATAGTAGTGAGTGCAAGACGTGCACTGTGCAGACTATGTAGAGTTTCTTACAAAAAGATGCCGAGCTCAGTCTCGGCATCTTTTTGTAAGAAAACTGGCGCAACGCCGTCTTTTGTATTAGATTAAGAAGTAATGAAAGATCAGGCCAAAGAGGGGTATTTTTTAAAGTCGTACGATGAATTTGCCGACGTGATCTTTCGGCATTGCTTTTTCCGCCTATCGGATAGAGATAAGGCAAAAGATGTTACTCAAGAGACATTTATTCGTTTCTGGAAATATCTTGCAGAAGAGAAAGAAATTGTGAATCAGCGTGCGTTTTTGTACAAAATTGCTAACAATCTGATTATCGATGAGTATCGTAAAAAAGAATCATTTTCATTGGATCAGATGCAGGAAGAAATCGGGTTTGACGTGGGAGTCGATTTTAGAGAAGACCTTGAGACCAAAGATCTTTCACAACGTCTCGTAGCACTCATTGAAACACTTCCTGATAAATATCGTGAGGTGTTGGTGATGCGACACGTAGACGGACTTTCGGTTAAAGAGATTGCACGAGTTACAGGAGAAACTGAAAATGTGGTCTCCGTACGCATTCATCGTGCAATAGAAAAAACAAAAACATTATATGAGAAATTTGCTTAAACAATTTAAAAAAGGTTCACGCGAAGTGCGTCTTACTGTCGAGGAAAAATCCGCAATGCGTCAGGCACTTCTGCAATTTGCGCAAGAGAACCCTGTTGCGCACACATCCCAAGCGAAGAATTCGCGTACCGTGGTTTCCCCATACTCATTTATGCGAAAGGCGCGCGGATTTAAGGTACTATCCGCTACTGTGATTGGCGGTATTCTTATTGGAGGAACAGTTTCATTTGCGGCAGAAGGGGCACTCCCTGGGAATGTGCTCTATCCTGTTAAAACGGGGGTAAATGAGCGTGTACGTGGCGTGGTGGCGGTTACCCCACAAGCGAAAGCAGAATGGGATATTGCACTTGTGGAACGCCGTCTCACGGAAATGAAGGAAGTTGGATCACTCGAGAGTATCCCGTCAGAGACCAAGGAGTTTGCGCGTAAGAATGTGAGAAAATATGCTGAACGTGCACAGAGGCGCATTGTGGAGTTTGACGATAACGATGATGACGAGCGAGCGCTTGAAGTCGCTGAAAATCTTGCGCGGGTACTTCAAACTTACGAAAAAGAACTTCTTGAGGATATCCATAAAAAGACAAGTGAGCAAGATAATGACGAGGACAAGCAAGCTAACGTAGAGATAAAGAAATCTTCTAAGTTCAAAAAAGAGACCGAGCGAGTTCGTACAACCGTATCTACGAGTACTCCATCGGTTAAGATAGAAAATAGTATTAATAATACAGAGCGTGAAAAGCGCCCGAGTGAGGATACTAATAGTATTCGCATAAAAAAGAGCGGCACAGAATCTCTCGAGAAGACGATAGATGATATTCGAGAAGTACGCGAAAATCTTGAGAAAAGAAACAAAGAAAAGAAAGCCGAATACGAACGACGTAAGGAAACTCGTAAAGAAGAGGGACAAAAAGAAGAAAAGGATGAGGAACGAAAAACATACATTTCTGCACCTTCGTCAGAATCTGAAAGATGATATACTAGGAGCATATCTTGGTTATGAAATCTTTTTTTGCAATTCTTTTATTTTTTGTTGCGACCGTGGTTCCTGTATACGCAGTTGATACTCCTTTAAAAAATGCCGGCTTTGCCCCCTCTAATATTTGGTACTCACGAAGTCCTTTTTTCTCAGGGGATAGTATTCGCATTTATACCATTATTTTCAATGGAAGCTCAGAGGACTTGATTGGCGTTGTTGAATTTCTAGATAACGGAATTTTAATTGGTAAAACAGATTTTTCTCTTGCGAGCGGAGGTCGCGCCCGTGATGTGTGGGTTGATTGGGTTGCAAAGGACGGCAAGCATACCATCACCGCGCGCCTTTCTGGGGTGCATGCGGTTGGTACGGGAGGGAAAAAACGACCTATTGTGCTTGAAAACATAGAAACGGCAAAGAATGAACTCGCTATTGATTTTGATACTGACCGAGATGGTATAGGAAATACTGATGATCTGGATGATGATAACGATAATGTTTCAGATATTGATGAAATTAAAAATAGCACCGACCCACTTAAAAAAGATTCTGATGGTAATGGTGTTTCGGATGATAAAGAGCTAAAACTTATTGAAGCGCGCGCGCAGACCGCAACGGGAACTAAAAATCTAGGCGTCGTAGAGAACGCTATGAGTGTAGTGGACTCAAAAATTCCTGAACCAATAAAAGAAGCAGTTTCATCAGGTTCAAATATTGTTGAGCGTTTTCGTATTAGTGAAGGATATCAATTTAAACTTGCAAAAGAAGAAAAATCAAAAGAAATAGATGCACTTAATGAGCGTAATCGTATTCCTACAGAGGCAATCTCGACTCAAAAGGAAAAACCATTTACCGAGACGGTGCGTACAGAAGCAGAGAAACCTCTTGCGTACGTAAGTTATTTTGTGCTCGCGGTACTGCAGTATTTTTTTGAATATAAGGTTATTTTTTATGTAGTGGTATTTTATATTTTGTACCGCGCGTTAAAATGGGTCACTCAAAAAATACGTCGTAGGTAACTATTAGCGACGTAGAGCGAGTGAAATGAGAAAGTAATCTTTCTCATTTCCGCCTAACCCGCTGACAGCAGTCGGCCAGGGAGCCGAGGTGAGAAGCGAATACATGGAGCTTCGCAAGACCTTTTGAGATTTTATTGCGTGTAATCACGAAAAGAAAATCCAAAAGGTGTACCGTCCATGTAATGGAATAATACAAGGGTTGAATACCCTGCCCCTCTGGGGCGGTAAATTGGTGAGCGAAGCGAACACATTTTGACCGGGGCTTTGCCTCGGGGTAAATACCGCTTTTATTTAGTATCCTTGATCGTGAGCGTGTAGGGGATACTGGTAAGAACGATAATTCCAAGCGTAAAAAAGAGGAAGCGGAAATTGATGAACGAAAGTACGAGCGAGCCAAGAAGTGGTCCGACAATATAAGCGCTTCCGCGTACCATACGCATAAAGGTTACGAGATTGATTTCTTCGGGGCCTACTTTTTTATAAAAATAACTCTCAATCATAGACTCTACAGCGCTCGCGCCAATGCGGGTAATAAGGAGTGCAACTGCCCATACTACAACACTGGTTGAGGTGATCCACGAAAGTCCCATGGTGGCAACTGCCATCAAAAGGAACCCCATAGTAACGATTTCCTTTTCTCCCAGTTTCGTGTCCGCAATTCTGCCTAATATTGCTTCAAAAAAGATGAAGGGAAGGAGTGCTACAGGAATGATGACGCTCAAGATATCACTCATAGGTATGCCAATGTGCTTATTGAGATAGATAGGTGTATAAATTACCATCCATGAAAAAAAGAAGGCGAGCAGGAAATGAAGAAAGATGACAGAATGAAGGTCGTGGCTTTTCAGCACCGTTTTTATTGTATCTTTAAACTTTGGCACGAGGTATTGTGGGTCAATGTAGTGTTTAAAATTTTTCGCAATCACCAGAAAGCAAAGGGACATAAATATTGCTCCCGCGAGATAGACTTTCCAGAAATCGTGGTCCGTAAGCATAAGTCCCGCAAGGAATGGCGCAATCGCTATCGCGATATTGAGAACCGTCATAAAAACACCACGGATGCTTCCTGTTGACTGGTTGTCTGAGTATGACTCTACAAAAGTATCGAGGTTTAAAAATATAAGACTAAGGAGTGCTTGGTGTACTATAAAGAGACCCACCACAACAAGCGGTATTGAAAATGCCACCAGCGAAAGAAGGGTTGCAATTTCCAGCCCCATAATTGCAAGCGTGGTACGATAATTTCCAAATTTTCGAAGAACTCTCGGAAAGAAAAAAATACTTACCACAGAAATGATTGCGGCAATAGAAAAAATAACGCCAATCATTTCTTCTGTGGAAAGAAACTGGGCAATGAATGACGATTCGATATAGAGGGGGAGTGCGTAGTGGAACGAATAAAGAAAACTTGCAAGATACACAAGAAGGAGCATTGTTTTTTTTGCGGGATGGTGTGGCATGGGTTGTTTGATTACCTTTTATTTTGTGCTATTATAACACAATTCAAATATATGATTAAAGATTTCTTATTAAAACAAGTAGTAAAAAGGCAATTAAAGGGGTTACCCGAAAGCGAAGTTGATCGCATTGTTGATATTGTGGGCAAGAATCCTGAAATATTCAAGAAAATTGGCGACGAAATCAAAGCAAAAGTAAAAAGTGGCCGTTCAGAACAGGCCGCAGCACTTGAGGTGATGCGCGCGCATCAAGCAGAATTGCAAAAGATAATGCAGTAATTTTATTGTTAGGGTGTTTAAAAAAAGAGGTCACACAACATTTTGTGTGACCTCTTGCGTTTTGTGGCACAGCGGGTTATTTTCTATAGTCTTCGAGGATTACATCTGCCACTTTTCGAGCATCCTCGTGCTTGTATTTTTCGATGCACACTTCGAGCATCTTCATTAACTCATTTGCCCTCTGAGGTTCCTGAAGGATACGTACGATCCTCAGGGGGTTATCAACCGAAAATTGATCAAAATAAAATCTGAGGACTATTACTAGTGAATCACTTCTGTGTGGCTCGGGAAGAAGCAGTGCTACTTCTTCTGCCTCTTTGTATTTACTCCTCTCTCGGTATGATTCAAAAATCTTCTTTAACTCATTTGTCCGCTGAGGCTCAGGAAGAAGTCTTGCTACCTTTTGAGCGGAATCAATCTTCTCTTTTTTCTGGTACGCTTCGAGTCTTTTCATCAACTCTTCTATGCGTTCAGATTCGGGAAGAAAAATGGTGCCCATGGAAGGATAAAATCCGCCAAGCTCTTGAAACAGACAATACAGCTTCTCGTTTCTTTTGCTCTCTTCCATTTTTACCCCCTTGTGCCTATTGGCAATGATTTTTACAAAAACCTTCTCTATACAGCATAGAGATATTTTTTCTATTTGTCAATATTATGCGCACTTATTTATATAGATTAAAATATTGAAATTTGTAGATTTACTTGAGTTTTCCTGCAAAAAATGCGAGTATCAAAAGATATAAAAATATATGGCACTTGCAATCGGCATCGTCGGTCTTCCTAATGTGGGGAAGTCGACACTCTTTAACGCATTAACAAAAAAATCTGTTCCAGCAGAGAACTATCCATTTTGTACTATTGATCCATCGGTGGGGGTTGTTGCCGTGCCTGACGAGCGTTTATATAAACTTGCAGAATTTTCGCATACTTCGAGAACAATTCCCGCAATTATTGAATTTGTAGACATTGCAGGACTCGTAAAAGGTGCGAGTGAAGGTGAAGGGCTCGGAAACAAATTTCTCTCACATATTCGCGAAGTAGATGCTATTGCCGAGGTGGTGCGTATTTTTGAAGATGATAATGTTATCCATGTGCACGGGCACGTTAATCCTGTATCCGATATTGAAACGATCAATCTTGAGCTTGTTATCGCTGACCAGCAGACTGTTGCAAAAAGACTCGCCAATATCGAGCGTGATGTGAAGCGTGGCGAAAAAGGCGCGATAAAAGAAAAAGAAGTACTTACAAAGATTCTAGAAGCTCTCGATAAGGGATTGCTCGCACGCTCTGTATCGCTTTCAGAAGACGATGCATTGATTGTGCGAAGTATGCACCTCCTTACAATGAAGCCGATTCTCTACGTGCTTAATAAAAAAGCTGGCGGACGCAATCTAGACGAGCTGGGTGATGAGCGATTCGATAAGCTCCTTGCATACCTAGCATCTCTTGGAGCGCATTATGTGGTGGTAGATGCGGGAGTAGAACACGAGCTTTCTCAGTTTGAAGGCGAAGAAAAAGAAATGTTCCGTGGGGAGCTCGGGGTTAAAGATGACGGGATTAATAATCTTATTCGAAAGAGCTACGAAATGTTGGGCCTTATGACCTATTTTACCACCGGAGAGGTTGAAACACGCGGATGGACCATCCACAAAGGAAGCACCGCGCCTATCGCTGGTACCGCCATTCATACCGATTTTAAAGATAAGTTTATTCGTGTTGAGGTGGTATTTTGGCAAGATCTTCTTAACGCAGGTTCGTACGGATCTGCACGCGAAAAAGGGTTGGTACGAACTGAAGGAAAAGAATATATCGTCAAGGATGGTGATGTGATGGAGTTTAAAATTTAAATTTAATGAGAGCAACAGAAAAACCCCGCAAATTATTTGCGGGGTTTTTCTGTTGTCTGTTGACTATCTGTCTATTTGCGTACAAACGCTTCACGCGGCGAAAGATACGACGCGCGTCGTGCAGGATAAAAACCAGAGATAACACCGATTGACGATGAGAGGATGAGCGTCGCAATAATAAACCACGTTGGGGTAATAAAGAGCGTGAGGGTAAGACCACCACTTCCTTTTGAGAGAGAACTCATAACGAAGTTAATAAGCGAACCTCCCCCCATACCCAAGAGAACTCCCGACACTCCTCCGAGAAACCCAATGATAAATGACTCCATCAAGAACAAATTTTGAACGTCCTTGTCTGTTGCACCAAGCGATTTCATAACGCCCACTTCGTAAATACGTTCAAGGAAGCCCACGATCATAGTGTTGAACATTCCAATTGCTGACACAATAAGTGCGGCGGTACCGAAAACCATCAGCACCGTGGTGAGCGCGTTGGTAATCTTGCGCGCTTGCTTAACAAGGTCAACTTTTGCACTAATGAGGAACCCTTCTTTTTCTAATGTATCACGAAGAGGCTCTACGAAATTGATATCGCGTGCCTTGATGAGCATGCTTTTAAAATACGTTGGTGGTTGTGCGACAGAGGTGTAGGGGATATAGGCGAGAGGGTCTTCGCGGTCGTCAGTAAAAATACCGCGAATTTTCATTCTTGAAACTATCACTTCTTCTGTTGAGCCGTCGGGTTTTTGATAATAGACACTTCCGGTAATTTCTTCACCGAGAATTGATTTATCGGCAGGAAGACCGAAGAGCATCAGCGCTTTTGCTGAAAGAACGGCACCTGGAGTGTCTTCGGTAAATGCTTCTCCAATGTCGGGACTTGCGCCTGCCATCTTAAAATAAGTAGCAGGAACAACACGCATAATAGGAATAATACCGCGTGATTTATCACCAATAGAAACTTCACCCATAAACTCAGCAACAGGGCTTATGCTAGCAATTCCTTGAACGTGTTTCGTTTCCTCTACTTTTTTTGCATCGATACTTTTTCCACTTTCAGATGGGTACGAAGCCTCAATCGTAATAAGTGAGTCTTCGCTGGTAATAAGGCGACCGATCAAGATGTACTGGAGACCATATCCGAGTGACACAAGAAACACAACAGTTCCGATACCGACAGACATACCAAGAATGGTGAGAATCGTACGAGCAGGTTTGGTACGAAAAACGCGTAAGGATAGCTTGAGGAGATCCCACACAGATAATTTGTGCCCCGTATCAACTTTTAATTTTTCAGGTTGCTTGGTGATGGTTGGTTCCATAATGTGGTGTTGTTAAATAAAATAAAAAACAGATGGACTCGCAACCTTAGTGTAATACCTGATATTTTTTTCCGGTAAGAGCCGATTCTAGTCGCTCTGAGATGCCACGAATAGCGCTCATAGAAAGTCCAACGCCAAAGTCTTTACGGGGAAGTTCGAGAACGCGACAGAAATGTTCAGATGAGATGACGTTACGAATACGATCCTCAACGGCCTCATCGAAACGAACGCGTCCAATTTCGTCCAGGGTACCCGAATAGCTACTCAAGAGCCAGTCACGCATTTTGGATATTTCTTCATAGAGGGGAACTTCGGGATTACGCTCAAGCTCGTGGTAAACATCCTCTACTTTTTTACGATTATGAGCGAGTTCGTCAACTGTTTCTGAGATTTTAATAGCGCGCTGTTTCCAGAGTCCTAATCCGCCATCTTTAAAAGGCTGGTCGAGGAAATCAATGAAATGCTCCGAAGTAATGTTTCCTTTGAGGCGCTCTGCGAGGAATAGCTCGAAGCGCTTTATTTCTTGTCCTGACAACCCGCGCGCAAGCATACTGGAAAGAGATTGCGCCATAAGGTTCTCCGGTGGGCTCTCGGGGTAGAGTTGTTTATAAAAATGTTCAGAGAGTGATTTCTTGGCGTCAATTTTATTTTTAGGCTCATCAGTTCGTATAACCTCGCCATCTTTGAGGTAAATGACGAGACGCGCGTCACGTAATGACCATGATTCGTGTGTAACCATAATAATCGTACGCCCGTCTTTTTCGTTCAGCTCTTTCAAGAACTCAAGCGCTTTATTTGCATTTTCAGAATCGAGATTACCGAGCGGTTCGTCAGCGATAATAAGCGGGGGGTTATTGGAAAGCGCACGTGCAATACTTACGCGCTGTTGCTGTCCTCCTGAAAGGTCAGAAGGGAAGCGTGCAGAATATTTTGTCATACCGAAACGATCAAGAAGTTTCAATGCCTCCTTTTTTCGGCGTTCAACGTCAATACCTAGAAATGCCATCGGAAGAGCGACATTGTCAAGTACGGTAAGGGAGGGCAAAAGGTTGAACTGCTGAAAGATAATACCTACACCGATCTGGCGATACACCGCAAGCTCTTTCTTTTCGAGGCCACGTAGGTCACGACCGTTAATCAAAATGTTACCGCTATCGGTGTTTTCAGTTTCAATACCACCAATCAAATAAGTGAGTGTTGTTTTTCCACAACCAGAAGGACCGAAGAACGCTGCGTATCCACCGCGTGGGATCTCGATATTAATGTTTTTCAACGCATGTACCTCCGACGGTTTACCGCGGTTGTAGTAATAGTTTACATTCTCTAATTTTACGAGAGGGGTACTCATAATATTATGACTGGTGGAGCGAGCGAATTAATTCAAGAATATTTTGTGGCATACTCTCACTCTTTTTGAGATAGTGTTCGACACCCATATCGAGCGCTTTTTGTTGAAACTCAGCATCTTGATATCCCGAGAGGACAATAATACGAATACGAGAGAGGTCAGAGCTTTCTTTGATATGCTTAATAATCGTAAATCCTGCTTCGACACTTGGTGTTACCTTGCCACCTTTTTCAAATGGCATCACGAGTCCCATAAAAATAATGTCAGGACGTGAAGATGGATCATCTATTTGTTTTAGTGCTTCATCTGCGCGGGCAACAGTATTAAGTTCATACGTATCATCAAGACCGTGTAACCAGAAAATATTGGAGAACATCATGCGAATGATCTCATTGTCGTCAATAATCAGTATTTTTGTTTTTTTATTCTCCATATAATTTACTCGTATTCTATCACACAAATTATTTTTGAGAAGCAATAACAATATTGTCGGGAAATTAAATGTGGGGTATAGTATTGTATATGGAAACACTTACCACACAACCAGGGAAAAGTGCGCGCGTAGCCCCTAAGGATTTCTTTCTTTGGGTGGGCGCAATGGGTGCATTTTATACAAGTATTATTGCGTTTATTAATCTTGTGTTTCAGTATATTAATTATCTTTACCCCGATCCACTGAGAGGATACCAAATCGACCCTTACCAGAGCGGTATCAGTGCTTATATGGCAATGGTAATCGTTGCGGTTCCGGTATTCCTCGTGTTGATGCGCGTTATTCGCCACACCATATCTATTGATTCCACGCGACAGGAGATTTGGGTGCGCCGATGGGCACTCGTATTCACGTTGTTTGTCTCAGGTGCAACAATTGCGGGAACTCTTATTGTACTCTTGAGTACCTTTTTGAACGGCGAAGAGCTTACCGCACGTTTCCTCTTGAAAATTGCAACGGTAATTATTGTTGCAATCATTGTATTTGCACATTTTCTTGCAGACATGAAAGGATACTGGACACATTTTCCGCGACGTATATTCTATGTTGGTGTTGCGGTTGCGGTAATTGTTGCTGGTACCGTAATCTCAGGATTTTTTATCGTAGGGACACCACGACAGGCGCGTCTGGCACGATATGATACACAGCGGGTAAATGACCTGCAGAATATTCAATGGCAAGTAGTAAATTATTGGCAGCAGAAAAAAAGATTGCCAGAAAAATTAAGTGACCTCTCAGATCCTATTTCTGGTTTTATGTTACCCACAGACCCACAAACAAAAGAAGCATACGAGTATAAGGGTTCATCATCGCTTTCGTTCCAGTTGTGCGCAGTATTTAATGGACAAAGTCGCACAACAATGGATGGATCGTCAAACATGATATCGCGACCATACCCTGTAGCAGTTATTGATGTAAAAGGAGAAAAAATAGATAATTGGCATCACAAAAAAGGACACGCGTGTTTCGAACGAACTATAGACCCAGAGCGGTACCCGCCAATTGATAAGATACCAACAAAATAACACAAGCATATGAATTACGACCACAGAACGATAGAAAAGAAATGGCAGGAACAATGGGAGAAGGCAGGCTTATATCATACAAAAGAGGATATCAGTAAACCAAAGTGCTATGTACTAGACATGTTCCCATATCCCTCTGGAGAGGGTCTCCATGTTGGGCATCCTAAGGGCTATATTGCAACCGACGTGTATTCTCGTATGAAGAGACTACAGGGATTCAATGTACTTCACCCTATGGGCTTTGATGCATTTGGTTTACCCGCAGAAAACTACGCCCTCAAGATGAAAATTAACCCGATGGTTATGACGGCACAAAATGTTGCTCGTTATAAAGAACAGCTCTCCATTCTGGGGTTTGATTATGATTGGTCACGCGAAGTAAATACTACTGACCCGCACTTCTATCGTTGGACACAGTGGATTTTTCTTAAAATGTTCGAAAAAGGTCTTGCTTATGAATCGTATGAGCCTATTAACTGGTGCCCAAAATGCTTGACGGGACTTGCAAACGAAGACCTCGACGGAGACCGTTGTGAGCGATGTGATACCCTTATCGAGAAAAAACCTATGCGTCAGTGGGTGCTCCGTATTACCGACTACGCAGACCGTTTGCTTACCGATCTCGATAAACTTGAGTGGCCCGCATCAACCAAAGAATCACAACGAAATTGGATTGGGCGAAGTGAAGGCGCGGAAATTGATTTCCTTATTAAGGGAGGTAGCAAGAAAATTACCGTGTTCACGACGCGTCCTGACACACTTTTTGGTGCGACGTATGTGGTATTGGCACCAGAACACGCCCTCGTGAGTGAACTCCTTGAGGAAGTTTCTAATAAAAGCGAAGTAGAAGCATATTGCGATGCGGTAAAAATAAAAACAGAAATAGAGCGCACTGCTGTTGGTAAAGAAAAAACAGGCGTACAGCTCAAAGGAGTAATAGCGATAAACCCCGCAAATAACGAGGAGCTTCCTGTGTATGTGGCAGACTATGTTCTTGCGCATTACGGTACGGGAGCGGTTATGGCAGTACCCGCACACGATGTACGAGATTTTACCTTTGCAAAAAAATACCATCTTCCTGTTAAAGAAGTTATTATTCCTGAGAGAGTCGACAAGAGAAATCCTCCTGTTCTCGGCAAGAAAAGTGTAACAAGAGAAAATGTGCACGTTATTATACGAAATCCTCGTAATGGGAAATTTCTTTGCTTGAAATCTAAGAAGTATTGGTGGACTACGTTTCCTATGGGTGGCGTCGAACAAGGAGAAAGTGTTCTTGATGCTGCGCGACGAGAACTTTTAGAGGAGACGGGATACAAAAATATCACTAACGAGCAAATTTTGGGTGGGCAAGTACGCGCGGAGTATTTTGCAGCGCATAAGGACCAGAACAGAGTTTCGTATACCACGGCGGTCTATGCTGAATTGGTAGATGAAGAGCGTTCTTCGATTACAAAAGAAGAAGAGGAAAACAATGACATCGTATGGCTTGATGAATCAGAAATTAACCCCGTGACGATGTGTCATGCGGAAATGGATATTTGGCTCCTTCGTCTCAAGGAAAAAGATGCGGTACACATTGACAGTGGCGTACTCATTAACTCTGGTGATTTCAATGGTCTTTCAAATGAAGAGGCGAAGAAAAATATCACGCATTTTGTAAAAGGGAAATGGACAACAAAGTACCGTCTTGAGGATTGGGTATTTTCACGACAACGATACTGGGGCGAACCAATTCCCCTTGTACACTGTGAAAAATGCGGTGTTGTTGCAGTACCAGAAAATGAATTACCCGTAGTTCTTCCAAAAGTAGAATCGTACGAACCTACGGGAACGGGAGAATCTCCACTCGCGAATATTGCCGATTGGGTAAACACGACCTGTCCAACGTGTAGCGGTCCTGCTAAACGCGAGACAAATACGATGCCTCAGTGGGCTGGATCATCGTGGTACTACCTTCGTTATATGGATCCAAAGAACGACACGGCACTTGTTGAGCATACAAAAGAACAATATTGGTCACCGGTAGATATGTATGTCGGTGGAGCTGAACACGCTACGCGCCACCTTATTTACGCGCGATTCTATCATAAGTTTTTGTACGATCTTGGGGTGGTGAATTACGAGGAACCTTTTAATCGTTTATATAACGTCGGTTTGGTTATGGCAAACGATGGACGCAAGATGAGCAAACGCTGGAGCAACGTCATAAATCCTGATGATGTGGTCCATCAGTACGGTGCAGACACGATGCGCATGTATGAAATGTTTATGGGGCCATTTACTCAATCTGTTTCGTGGAGTACCGAAAGTATTATTGGACCACGTCGTTTTCTCGAGCGGGTATGGCGTTTACAAGAAAAAATTGTCACGGCAGGGGACACACATGATGTAGAGTCAATTCTCCATAAGACAATAAAAAAAGTAGGGGAAGATATTGAATCATTTAACTTCAATACCGCAATCTCAGCGCTAATGATTTTGGTAAATGAAATGGAGAAGGCAACAGTTCTACTTCGTTCACAGTACGAAACACTCCTCGTGCTCCTATCACCATTTGCGCCACATATTACGGAAGAGCTATGGCATACACTCGGGAACGCAGAGTCAATCAACCTCTCACGGTGGCCAACCTACGATCCATCAAAAACGACTGCGCAAGAGATCGTTATTGTCGTTCAGGTAAACAGCAAAGTACGCGAAACAATTACCGTCCCTTTATCTGCCTCTGACGAGGAAATACAGAAACTCGCGCTGGAGGAAAAAATGGTAGTGAAATGGGTAGGGGGTCAGGAAATCAAAAAAATCATTATCGTAAAGGGTAAATTAATAAATATTGTTACGGGGTAACGATAGAAACCAATAAGCGTAAACTCAACCTCAGTGCTTGTAAACCCACCTCTTGACTTTATGCTCCTTTAGTGATAAAAAGTACCAATAGTAAACATAACATTTAATCATTGTAATTTAACCAATAACCTATGTCCGCAATTACTTTTAAGCCAAAGCAAGTAGTAAAAAGGCTTATCGCTACACTACCTCCACGCAACCTAGATGTCATTATCAAGCGTTATGGACTAGGAGATAATACCGACCGAATGACTCTTGAAGCAATCGGCGATATTTATCACATCACCCGCGAGCGTGTGCGTCAGATAGAAAATTTTGCACTTGCGACCATAAAAAAATCTGACATCTTCAAGAAAGAGGCAGGGGTTTTTACGGAGCTCCACAACCTTGTTGTTTCTATGGGTGGCGTAGTGTGTGAGGAAGATTTTTTGATGCATATTTCCAAAGATCCTAGCACACAAAACCATCTCTACTTCCTCTTGGTACTTGGCGATGAATTTGCTCGAGAAAAAGAGAATGAACATTTTCATCATCGATGGATTGTTGATGACAAAATTTCAATGAAGGTGCATGATGCACTTCGCACGCTCTATGAGTCACTTTCGCAAGACGAACTTATTCCCGAAAATGAACTTATCGCGATGTTCCTCAATCATCTCAAAGACGTATCAGATACATACAAGAACGAAGAGATTACCAAGCGTTGGCTCTCACTCTCAAAAACCATTTCAAAGAATCCGCTTGGCGAATGGGGGAGGTCGGAATCACACAATGTAAGTGCACGTGGTATGCGCGACTACGCATATTTGGTGCTTCGTAAGCATGGCTCACCAATGCACTTCACAGAAGTTGCTAAATCAATTTCTCAAGTTTTTGATAAAAAAGCTCATATTGCTACTTGCCACAACGAACTTATTAAAGACCCTCGTTTTATTCTCGTTGGACGCGGACTATACGCACTCTCTTCGTGGGGATACGAGCAGGGAATCGTTAAAGATGTCATTGCTAAAATTCTCAAAAAAGAAGGCCCACTTTCGAAAAAGGACATCATAGATCGTGTGCTCAAAGAGCGTTATGTCAAAGAAAACACTGTCTTTGTAAACCTGCAAGATCCAAAGATTTTCAAAAAAACAAAAGAAGGGAAGTATATACTTGCATAACATTCCATATTAAAAAACCTCGCCACCATGGCGAGGTTTTTTAATATGGAACCGCTCTTTTTACTTTTCATACTTTATTGTATGATGTAGTGTATGAATGTTATTCAAACACTCGGATTCAGCAAACTTTTTAGTAACCTAGCGATATATCTCATCATAATTCTTCAGTGGTTTCCGTACTGGGGACCTGTTGTTTTTGCGTACGTTCTATGGAAATCATGGGTGCATTATATTCAAGCACAGTGGCGCTCAAAAATAAAATGGGTCTTGCTTGAAATTAAAGTTCCAAAAGAAGTAAATAAATCTCCTCTTGCGATGGAGATAATGTTGAACGCACTCAATCAAACAGGAAAAGGCAATTGGTGGGATTGGTATACTAAGGGCAGGGTACGAGATTGGTTTTCTCTAGAAATAGTTTCTCTCGAAGGGAACGTTAAGTTTTTTATTCGTTCTGCTGCCACGTATAAAAACATTATTGAGGCACAGCTTTACGCGCAATATCCAGACATTGAAATCTACGAAGTTCCTGACTATACACGCTATGTTGATTATCATGGCGAAGGTAGTGCGTGGGATGTTGTTGGTCGTGACTATAAGCTCGTAAAGGCCGACCCGTACCCCATTAAAACCTATGTTGACTACGGGCTCGACAAAGAAGGTATTAAAGAAGAATACAAAATTGACCCTATTACTTCAATAATAGAATACCTTGGCTCAATAGGAAAAGGTGAGCAGATTTGGATTCAGATTCTTGTACGCGCAGCAGAAAAAAGATACAAAAAGAAGGATGGCAGCTTGGGTGATTGGAAAGATGAAGCAAAGGACATCATCGCAAAGCTCAAAGAAGGGGAGAAGAAAGAAGGGGAAGATGTTGGATTCAAAATGCTTTTGAAAACAAGAGGGGAGCTGGATACCATAGCAGCCATTGAGCGAAGCGTTGGGAAAACCGGTTTTGATTGCGGAGTGCGCGCAATGTATCTTGCGAAAAAAGAAAATTTTAATATAGGTGTTCACAGTAGAGCGCTCGGTGTGTTGTGGGGTGCATTTTCTTCAAGTAACCTTAACGGTTTCGGCCTCCTCAACCAGACTGCTGGTTTTGACTACCCATGGCAGTCATATGTAACATTTGAAGATTATATATTCTTCCCCAAATTTTACTTTAGTAAAAATAAACGCATTTCAGAAAAAAGGAAGATTCAGTTTGATGCGTATAAGCACCGCTCATGGTTTTATTTACCACGCAAATTGAAGCCATTCACGCTCACTACTGAGGAACTTGCAACGATCTTCCATTTCCCAGGAGGTGTTTCTCAGACACCAACATTCGGTCGCATTCCTTCACACAAGAGCGAGGCACCGGTAAACTTACCAATATAACAAAAACGCATTCACCATGGATCAAATACTACCGGAACACCCACCACAAACGCCACAAAATACAAATTTTTTCAAAAAAATTCCTTTTTCAATGATTGCGGGGAGCCTCGGACTCTCAACACGGTCTTCAAAAATATTATTTGTACTAATAATTATTTTTGTGTTACTCGTTTCTTTTTTTGCTTATCTTTTAGTTCCACCACGACAGTTTCCTTCAAATGAAACTATTACAGTAGAAAAAGGTTCGCCATTAGGTAGTGTAGCGCTCTCGTTTGAAGAAAAGAATATTATTCGCTCAGGCTTTATGTTTAAAGTATGTATGACAGTATTAGGAGGCGATAAACATATTATGGCGGGGGATTATGTTTTCAAAAAACCTGTAGGGGCATGCAGTATTTCAATGCGTATCGTACGTGGTGTTTCAGGTATTCCTATGGTGAAAGTCACTATCCCTGAAGGAACATCAAATCAAAGTATTGCTGATACTCTCTCACCACTCCTTTCAAAGTTCGACGCCCGCTTTTTTACCGACCGTGCACGTACACAAGAAGGATTTTTATTTCCAGATACCTATTTCTTTAATGCAAGCGCCAACACTGATGAAGTCATACGCGTAATGAGTACTGAATTTAAGAAAAAAATTGAGCCGTGGACACCTTTTATCGAAGCTTCAGGACATACTGAGCGTGAAATTATTATTATGGCGTCGATTATTGAAAAGGAGGCCAAAACAGAAGAAGATCAAGCGCTTGTTTCAGGAATTCTTTGGAAACGTATTGAAAAAGGGATCCCCCTTCAGGTAGATGCTCCGTTTTATTATTTACTTGGTAAAACATCGAGTGAGCTTACTCAAACAGACCTTGCAATGAAGTCTGCGTATAATACCTACAAAAATAAAGGACTTCCCGCTGGTCCTATCGGCAATCCTGGCATCTCCACCATTCGTGCTGCTATCAAACCAAAAGAATCTCCTTACCTCTACTACCTTTCGGACGAAAAAGGAATACTACACTACGCGCGCACGTTCGATGAACATAAGGTTAACAAAACAAAATATATAAAATAATATAATTAAAAATTAGACGATATTTTTGTTGTATATCTAACATGAAGAGTGTATTATATATGCATGTATTTGAAACACGTTCTCACTTATTAATAATTTATTAAATTAATGAACACAATCAGCACATCATTAAAGACATTAGTTGTATTTTTAGTAACAGCACTTTTGTGTGGCGTAGCATATGCATGGACTCCACCAACCGTTACACCTCCTAATCCAGTCCCTGGTGTTACCAGTCCAATTAATACCTCATCACTAGCACAAACTAAAGTCGGCAATCTGACTGTTGGGGCGTTAAATGTTATCAACAGCGCGGTCTTTGGAGGAAGTATCAGAATAGGTAATGATTCGATACCCACTCCCTGCACGGCGACAAACACGGGATCAATACATTACAACTCTGCAATTAATAACGTAGAAATTTGTAATGGCACAGAATGGAGAGCACTGTATACTTCTGTGACTTCTAGCAGCAGTGGCACAGGACTTATTACTTGCAATGCTGATAAATGTGTAGCAACGTGTGCTGCTGATGGCAGTACGGTGACTCTTGCAAGGAACCAAACCAAGTTTTGCACAAAAACTGGCACCGTCACGAGTAATGTATGGGGTACTTCTGGTGGATATCTCAATGCCTCTATTAATAAAAAGAGTTTTGGTTGGGTAAATGCTCCTGTTAATTATTCCGTAACATGTAATTTTTTTGAGAGAGCTTCTTGGGTTTTTATGTTAAATTGTCGCGACAATTATGGCTCAGGAATGCCTTCAAGTATTAACTTATACACCCTGCAACAGGACTGGAACACTGGAGCCAATGTCTGTATTCCCACCTATAGGAATTACACCACAGGAACTATTCATACAGAAGCTGATTTTACAAATATAAATTGTACATCCAGCGGTAATAGAACAGCGTTAGTCTATACGAACAGTACATGCACCGGACCCACTACACGAATGTATTGCTTAGAAGAAACAGATACAAGTAATACTAAATATCAAGTGAGAAACAATGTAGTTTTAAGCTTCGGAAGTTTTCCTGAAAATTGGACTTCAGTAGACACAAATTTTTAATTAACATAAATATTTACCATCATCATGGATAACAGAAAAGTTTTCTACCAAGCACTAAATCTCATCGTAGTCGTTGTTGCTGCTTCTGCTACAAGTTTTTTTGCCACAAGATATTATGTGCGAAATATGATTGGTCAAGAATTGAGTACCAATACAGGAGAAATCCAGTCAAATACTAACCAAAACGGAAGTCGTGACCCAAAGGATATTGCACAAGAGGAAGCAGATTTAAAAAGTAGGGTACAAAATTCCAATGAAATCAGCGGTACGGTCGTTGAGGTTGGTGCCGATTTTATAAAGATCCAACCTTCTAGCGAATCATTGGGAACTTGCAACGATCAGGTGTTCATTTCCAGCTACTTGAGAGATAGAACGATAAAGATAATCGGAGAAACAAAAATTTTGAAATTAGAGTTACTTGCCAAGAAAGAAGCTGGTACCAAGCTCGGTGTTAGCGACATAAAAAATGGAGATTATGTTATGGTGATGAGTAAGGAAAGTATTGGTACCTCAGCTGAATTCATAGCCTCAATTGTTCAAATTTCTCTATAGCTCAAAATTTGAATGTGCGGTAATAAAGGAACCTCGGAGCTTTGCCCCGAGGTTCCTTTATTAATACTTATGATGTATGCTAAAAGAGCTTATGATGAAGAACAAAAAAAGGGTCTTTGTAGCGATGTCGGGAGGCGTTGACAGCTCGGTTTCGGCTGCACTTCTTAAAAAAGAGGGGTATGACGTCGTCGGGGTCTTTATGAAGGTATGGCAACCGGATTTTTTACCGTGCACATGGGAGGCAGAACGTCGTGATGCGTTGCGTGTTGCTGCACACTTAGGTATTCCACTTTTAACGTGGGATTTTGAAAAAGAATATAAGGAATATGTTGCTGATTATATGATTCGTGAATACAAAGCAGGACGTACCCCAAACCCAGATGTGTTATGCAACAAGGAAGTAAAGTTCGGTGCATTTTTTCGTCGAGCTGAAGCCCTTGGTGCTGATGCTGTCGCCACGGGGCACTATGCGCGGGTGGCATACAATAAAAAAGCACCACACCCGTATTATCAGCTCCTCACGGGGATAGATGAAGCTAAAGATCAGTCATACTTTTTATGGACACTTATGCAGGAACAATTATCAAAAACTTTTTTCCCAATTGGCAAATACAAAAAAACACACGTGCGCACACTGGCAAAGAAATTTAATATTCCTGTTGCAGAAAAGAAGGATAGTCAGGGTCTTTGCTTTGTAGGGAAACTTGATATGAAGGATTTTCTCGCACATTATATTACCGAAAAGGAAGGTGCGGTACTAAACGAAGCAGGAGAAACTATTGGCACACATCGTGGTGCGTACTTCTATACCCTTGGTGAACGACACGGGTTCGTAATTAGCCAAAAAACAACCGAGGAAGTGCCCTATTATGTTGTCTCAAAGGATCTTGAGGCAAACACAATCACCGTTGCTCATCGAATAAAAAACTCACTCTCGTGTGAACGAACAACGGTGCCTATTTCTCAAACAAGTTTCTGTGCAGGGACTATTCCTTCTACAGTGCAATCATACACCGCACAGGTACGCTACCACGGAGAACTGTATCCCTGCCGTCTCGTATATCGTGACTCCATAATCACTATAGAATTCCTCAAGCCGGTTATTGTAGACAAAGGGCAATCCATTGTGTTGTATAACGAGGGTGAGTGTGTTGGTGGTGGAATTGTCGAAGAATAATTGTCAGTATTCCTTCAATATGCGACAATAGAAGCGTTATGACAAACAATGAACACAACAATACTGAAGTTGCATGGGTTATTAAAAACTCCGGAGAGCGCGAACCTTTTTCAGTTAAGAAATTGAGGCGTTCGCTTGTAAGATCTGGAGCAGACGAAGAAACTATTCAAATGGTCGTGGATCACATCACTCCTGAACTTAAAAATGGGATGACGACATCTGCAATATATAAACACGCGTTTGATATTCTTGAAAAGAAGACGTTTCCTGTAGCGGTACGTTACTCGCTTCGTAAAGCCGTAATGGATCTTGGCCCGAGTGGCTTTCCTTTTGAAAAATTTGTTGCTGAAGTCCTCAAGAAAAAAGGGTTCCACACACAAACCGGAGTCGTCCTCTCTGGTTTTTGTGTGTCACACGAGGTTGATATTCTGATGGAAAAAGATGAACGTCATGTCTTTGCAGAATGTAAATTTCATAATCAGCAGGGGATCAAGAGTGACGTAAAGATTGCCCTCTATGTCTATGCACGTTTTCTTGATCTTCAAAAAGGTCACGATGTAAAAGATGGTGACGAACCAAAGATACACGAGGGATGGTTAATTACTAACACAAAACTGACGAGCGATGCAATTGCCTATGCGCAGTGCACAGGACTCACCGTTATTGGTTGGGACTATCCGGAACAGGGCAACTTACAGGATCTTATTATTGAAACGGGGGTACATCCTTTAACCTTCCTTTCTACTCTTACCGCACAAGAAAAAACAGACCTTCTAGAACAAGGAATCGTAATGTGTCGCTCTATTAGGGATAACGACACCCCTCTCCGTACCCTCGGTTTCCCCGAAGAAAGGATCGAAAAAGTGATACAAGAAATAGGGAAAGTGTGTCCTTTATAAGGGCGCTGGATGCTCAAAAAATGTAATATTTCCAGTGGCGCTTGACCATTTCACTGCTTTCTGATAGGATGGTTTTTATGTTATCAATCAGATTACAACGCGTCGGACGAAAGAATGATCCATCATTTCGTGTTATCGTCGCTGACTCAAAATTAAAACCAAAGACAGGGAATTTCCTCGAAATCCTTGGTATGTATGACGCTCGCAAGGGAAAGCCCGTAATCAACGTTGAGCGCGCAAAGCACTGGATTTCAAAAGGTGCGATTGCCTCAGGAACTGTTCACAACATTCTCCTTGATCTCAAAGCAGTAACAGGAAAGAAAATTAACGTACTCGGCAAGAAGACTCCTATAATCAAGGAAGCTCCTGCAGTAGAGGCGACACCTGCACCTGTAGCAAACGAAGCAACCGTAGAATCTGTAGTAGCTGAAACTGCGACAGAATCAAAAGAAGAAGCAACAGAAGCAACAGTATAATCTGGTATATATTTTAAATTTATGTCACAAGATCAACTTATTAAACTTGGCTGTAAAAATTGTAAGCGCGTCAACTACTGGTCACGCAAAAACAAGAAGCTCGTCACCAGAAAGATAGAACTTGAAAAGTTTTGCAAGTGGTGCAAGAAGCACACCGTGCACAAAGAAGTAAAGAAATAATACTCCGTAAAAAATACTCCGCAAGGGGTATTTTTTTGTATAGTCGTCCACACCTTCATTTTTCATCTAAACTTTGCTATACTCGCGAAGATAGGGCGGTTAGTTAAATGGTATAACTTCGGTCTCCAAAACCGATGTCGAGGGTTCGATTCCTTCACCGCCCGCAGTGAACGAGGGGTATCGTAAAGCAACGCTTTACGACGGTGAAGGAATCGAAGGGCGGAGTGTTGTCGAGCGAACACGCGAGACCACGAGCCGGGTGAGAAAGCGAATACTTGGAGCTTTCGCAAGGCCGGAGCGCGACGGCGCGAGGAGGGGTCGCGGGATTTTTCAGCAGAAAAATACCTGTGACCGCGGAATCTTATGAGTGACGACGAACAAAATATCTGTGACCGATTCATTTACCGCAAACAAGGAGAACAATGCAGAGCATTGAGCGACGATTGTTTGCGTGGTAGGTGAAGGAATCGAAAGCGAGGATGGGCACCCATTCAGTAGAATGGGTCATCCGAGCAGGGCCGAGAAATTTTTCGAGTGACGACGAGGAAAAATGTTCTTGGCCGAGACTTCACCGAGGGGCGAACAAAATATCTGTGACCGATTCATTTACCGCAAATAAGGCGACGAGCGAGCGCTTGACCGAGACTTCACCGTATCTCAACTAAATCAGCATTTAAACAAATAATCATCGATACAATTCGGTGTTTATTTGTTATAATATATTTCTTGAAAAGATACCAACATTCCTAGATGCTTGATTTTACTACGATATGGATATATTTTTTGATTTTAGGGATCCTTGTGGGATTTAGTATTTTATTGGTAAGAAATTTTCCATTTTACAGAAAGATTATAAAGGAGGAGGAGCGAGGCAGATTTGAGTCCCTTGATGGCCTCCGAGGTTTTTTAGCAATAAATGTATTTTTTCAGCATGCGGTGACAAGTCATTTTTATTTTCAGAGTGGTGTTTGGGAAATTGTTCCTATCAGATTTTATAGACACTTAGGTGGGGAAGCCGTTATTTTGTTTTTTATTCTTACAAGTTTCCTATATTGGTCAAAAGCTATTGCGCAAAAAGGAGACATAGATGCAGGAGCTTTATACCGAAGTAGGTTTTTGCGTCTCGCTCCGATGTATCTTTTTACCGCGGGAATAATTATTTTTTCAATTTTCATACAATCAGGGTTAGATATAGATATCAGAGAAACAGTAAAAGGTATCCTCTCCTTCCTTTCTCTCGGACTTATTACCACTACCTCTGTTAACAATATAAGTGTTCTTCCCATAAACGCAGGTATTCATTGGACGTTGGCTTTTGAATGGGTGTTTTATCTTATGCTTCCTATTCTTGCGGTTTCTCTTAAAGGCAAGAAGATGTTCATCATGGCACTGCCGTTAGCCTTCTTTGCTCTCTCCTCTCCACTCAGAGGATATTGGGCTATATTTTTATTCGGCATCATGGCTGCTCATATATATAAAAAATATCCAGAAATTAAATTTTTCCAAAAGTCGATATCATCACTGGTGCCCATCTTAGGAGTGGTTCTCATATATTTTATCAGCTACAAACCTTATTCTTTTACCCAATACTTTATTTCACTTGGAGTATTCTTATCTTTTGTATATGGTGCTGATCTTTTTGGTTTATTAAAGACAGAGGTGGCAAAGTTTCTAGGAACTATAAGTTACAGTGTGTACCTGATTCACAGCATCATGCTTTTTGCGATACTAAATTCTATAGATTATTTTTATCCGATAACATCAATTTCACCAACAGTATTTTGGTCTCTCATACTGTTTAGCGGGGTTATAACAATATCTGTTTCTTCTCTCACATATCGCTATGTTGAGTATCCGTTTATTAAACGGATAAAGACGAGAAAAGTGGAAAATTTAAAAACAAAAATTATTGATCAAATAATGTAAGTGTTGATGCACTCTTGCACTTTTTAAAAAGAAAGTGATAGAATAGAAATATGAAGAAATTTCTCGTATTTATAGTACTTATAGGCTTTATAGCGGGAGCAATTCTTAGCTTTTCTTCGATGGAACACCATATGGACGGGATGACGAGTGACAATTGTCCTACGACGCCTCTCCATACTTCTACGTGCCCAACGGGAACACTATCTACCGCCACTCACGTTCTTTTCATGTACCAAACATTCACCAATGTTCTTGTTTCTTCATTTGTCGCGCAGGTACTGATGACAATATTACTCACGATAGGGGTACTATATGTGCTTCAAAAATATTTTCCGTCGATATCTCATATACGTATATCACTACGTTATTTGTCCCGTAATTATAGTACAAAATTATTCAGACCACAGGCTATTACTCGCTGGTTGTCACTTTTTATAAATAGTCCATCTTTTAATTAAGACAAAAGAAACTCTGTCGCACCTCGACACGCTTCTTTTGTCTGCATAAGCCACTTTTAGTGAGCTTTTTTACTATGAGCGACAAGGTGTACCGTCCATGTAATGGAATAATACAAGGGTGGCTTACCCTGTGGTACCTACCGCTTTTATGAGCAGATTAACTATAAAAAAATGAAAAATATTAAAATTATAATTGTATTGGTGGCGATCGTGATAATTGGAGTAATTATTAATTACGGAAGTGGCAAGCAGGAAAACAAAATTAATAGTTCCTTACGTGTAGAAGAAAAAGTATATGTTGCAATTGAGGGTTCCGGAGAAATCGCTGTACTCAATCCGCAGACAAAACAGGTTTTAAAGAAAATAAATTTATCCAAGGATACAGATGGCATAACGGTTAGTTATATGCCACACAATGTGCAAGTTGCACCGGATAATAAAAGTGTATGGGTAACCGCTAACGCAGAAGACGAGAAGAATATGAAAATGTCGTTTCGTATCATACCAAGAGCTGAAGCAAACGCAGGTCACGGCGAGGAGGGGATGGCTATGCAAAGGAACAACGACGAAGTCATCGTCATAGATCCATTCTCAGACGTAATTATAAAGAGGATTGAAATTGGGCAGGAACTTCACCTCTCGCATATTTCTTTAACACCCGACAGCAGGTACGCCATTGTCGCATCACAAGAAAAGGGAATTATATACAAAATAAACACTACTTCGTTTGAGGTAGAGAAAGAAGTTACTACAAAAAAAGGTGGTGGACCTCATGGGCTTCGTATCTCACCAGATGGAAAAACCGCATATATCGCGATGTTGTCGGGCAAAAGTATGGGAGTTCTTGATATCGATAGTTTCAACTTAAAAGACATTTCACTCAATGGTGCGGCAGTGCAGACAGGTGTCACGCCAGACGGGAAGTATGCACTAGCTTCAGTGTATGACGCGAAAAGTTTAGCGGTATACGATACTGCCTTGGCAAAATTGAGCTACGTTGATTTACCACAAGATGCAAAAGGACCGGTACAGCTTTATCCTACCCCTGACTCACGCTTTGTGTATGTTGCCGATCAAGGGTTCTATTTTGATCAGCCAATTGGCGATACTATCTATAAGATTGATTTGAAGGAGATGAGCGTAGTACAGGCTATCAAAAGTGGGTCTGCTCCTCACGGAGTTACTGTTTCTAAAAATGGGAAGTTTGCGTACATTACTAATCTCAAGAGTGATGATGTGTCAATAATTGATACTGCTATGGAGAAAGAAGTTGCGAAAATAAACGTGGGTAAGATGCCAAACGGGATTAGTGTGTGGTATAGAGATGCAGAAATTTCAGGCAAAGGCAACTATAGCGAGCTTGTTTCGTCAGAGAAATCTTTTGATTTCGGCACGGTTTCGATGAAAAACGGAAAAGTTAGTCATTCGTTCAAGATAAAAAATACTGGTAGTTCTTCGGTAGAGATCGCCAGTGTTACCACTTCTTGTATGTGTACAGAAGCAACCATTATAAATGGCACATCTCGTAAGGGTCCGTTTGGTATGCCGGGGCACGGCGGGCTTGCGTCTAAAATAAATGAGATAGTCAAACCGGGACAAGAAATTATAATCGAAGTGGAGGTAGACCCAGCGGCGCACGGACCGCAAGGCGCGGGTCCGGCAAAAAAGGTCGTCTATATAGAAACTGATTCTGCAACAAATCCGACATTGAAATTAGAGCTTGATATTAATGTAACTCCATAAAAACAAAACAATGAACAACGAAATTCAAGAGGAGATAATTCAAGATCAGGAAACGTCGAAAAAGGTTGATGGTATATACACGCTCCCAACCGCCATTATTATTGCAGGATTCGTAATCGCAGGAGAGATGATCTACAACGCGGGGAATAGTTCACTACAAACACCAAGCGCAAAACAAGTTTCGGCTGCCGAAGAAGCGGTTCTACCCTCGGGTGGCGTTGAGCTTCCGGTTATTTGGGGTGATCTTGGATCAAAACTTGTTAGTACCGGAACCATTGATGCTGATAAGTTTATAGCCATATATGATCAGCGAGGAGCTTTTACCGAGGAATACAGGAAACTCCTTCTTGGTCAAAACGAGGGAAAACTTACGATCACAAACGAAAATGCTGGGTATATGCTCAATTTGTTTTGGGCACTTGGGCTCGCAAGTAAAAATCCAATATTGGAATCAGGAGAGATGACAGATCCATCCTACGGCGGTGCGGGAAACTTTGCATCAACGGGTGGGTGGACTATCGCTCAAGGTAGCGCAATGGATCATTATAGCCGTCATAAATTCTTTGATCTGACCTCCGAACAGCAGGACCTCGTAGACAAAGTATCAAGAGGCATATATAGACCATGCTGTGGTAATTCTACTCACTTCCCTGACTGCAATCACGGAATGGCTATGCTCGGGTTTCTTGAACTTATGGCCTCACAAGGCGCGAGCGAGCAAGATATGTGGAAAGCGGCTCTGGTTGTCAATTCATATTGGTTCCCTGATACCTATCTCACGATAGCATCCTACATGAAGAGCAAGGGTATCGAATGGAAGGATGTGAATCCGCAAGAAATGCTTGGCATAAATTATTCAAGTGCACAAGGATACGCAAAAATTGCCACCCAGGTCTCTCGACCCCCACAACAAAGAAGCGGAAATGGTTGTGGAGTAGGAAATGGAGCGACAGTTGCGCCCCCACGACAACAAGGTGGGTGTGGAATCTAGAATACTCGCTACATAGAGTAGACATAAAGGGTACGGAGGTATAGAGTATGTATAGATAAAGGTCGATGTAACAATTAATCTAGAAGCTATTAAAGAGTTCATGGATTTGTATTAATTATTAATTAATCACAAAAAAATATATGATGGGAAATTACTATGGAGACATTTTTGGCTGGGGTTTCGGAGGAGGTTTGATGATGATAATTTTTTGGGGCGCAGTTATCTTCTTTATTGTATGGTTAGCAAGAGAGGCAAGGGGTGGCAACCATTCCGACACTCCAAGATCTAAGTCAGCACTCGATATTCTTAAGGAACGTTATGCGAAAGGTGAAATTGATAAGAAAGAGTTCGAAGAAAAGAAAAAAGACTTAACTTCATAAGACCACAGGTACTATTCACTCAATGAAAGAAAACAAAATGTATACCTGCCCAATGCATCCTGAGGTTGTTTCGGGCAAACTCGGCACGTGCCCGAAATGTGGGATGAAGCTTGTTAAGAAAGATGATCAGGAAAAGCATAGTGCCCATTCTGGGCACGCAATGGGCGATATATCGAAGATGGGATTCTGGGGAAAGTTCAAGATGAGTATGTCGATGACGATGGGCATGGATCATACCGGACTTGCAGGTCGGGAAATGGCTCGCCTCATGGAGATAGATATTCGGAATAAATTCTTCTTCTCGCTTATCCTCACCATTCCTATAATTTTGTATTCGCCTTTAGGCACCGAGTTTTTAAGGATTGATCTGGCATCTCCAATTCCTTTACCGTGGCTCCTCTTTATGTTAACAACACCGGTATTTTTTTATTCCGGATGGATTTTCCTCTATTCAACTTATTTTGCGTTGAAAAATAAAATACTGAATATGGCGGTACTCATTGCCGTCGGCATTACTGCAGCGTATGGCTTCAGTATCCTGCTTACTCTTATGGGAAGTACCGATTCCTATTACGAAGCGGCTGCCATGCTTATCACGTTCGTCTTGTTCGGTCACTGGATGGAAATGAGATCTCGTCGCGGGACAACAGACGCTCTTCAGGCACTTTTTAATCTCGTACCGCCTCAAGCCAGAATCTTTAAAGATGGCAGAGAGATGATGGTTTCCACATCCGATATACAACTTGGTGACATCATCATTCTTAAGCCAGGAGACAAGGTTCCTGTTGATGGTGAGGTTATTGAGGGAGAAACTGCCATAGACGAATCTTTGGTTACTGGAGAATCGATCCCTACGGCTAAAAGGATTGGGGACCAGGTCATTGGGGGATCAATCAACACTACCGGATCGGTGAAATTTAAGGCAACAAAAATCGGCAAGGACACTGCTCTTGCACGAATTGTAACGATGGTTGAAGAAGCGCAGAATTCAAAAGCTCCGGGACAAAGAATCGCCGATAGGTTTGCAAAGTACTTGGTCATTGTGGCGGTAGGATCAGGTCTTTTGGTATTTATAATTTGGTATTTTATAGTTGGTTCACCGCTCCTTTTGGCTCTCTCTTTTGCTATTGCTACGGTTGTCATTGCTTGCCCCGACGCACTTGGACTTGCCACGCCGACTGCCGTAGCTGTCGGTACTGGCCTTGGGGCAAAACATAATATTCTTATAAAAGATGCTCCCACACTAGAACAAGTTTCAAAAATCCAAGCAATTGTCCTTGATAAAACTGGGACACTTACCGAAGGAAAATCAAAAGTAACTGACATCGCTACCGTGGATGGTTTTAGTGCAGACGAAGCACTTCGCCTCGTCGGCGCGGCAGAGGCGAAATCATCTCACCCTTTGGCTGGTGCCGTGCTCGATGAGCTTAAGAAACGCGACCTTATATTGCCAGAGTCGGTTGATAAATTTAAAAATCTTTCAGGGTTGGGAGTAAAGGCCGTTGTCGACGGAAAACAACTACTTATCGGTACCGTGAGACTTATGAAGGAACAGGGTATTGCTCTGGGTATACTGGAACAAAAAATAAATGAGTTTCTGGAAAAAGGGGAGACGATTATGATTCTCGCTGTTGATGGGTCCATTAAAGCAGTGATTGGTGTAGTTGATCCAATAAAACCCAATGCCATAAAAACCGTTGAGAGTTTGAAAGCTTTGGGTATTGAGATTGCTATGATTACCGGCGACAATAAAAATACCGCAGAGAATGTGGCAAGTCGTATTGGTATAGAAAGAGTGTTTGCGGAAGTAATACCTGCGGATAAAGCGAGCTACGTAAAAAAATTACAAGAAGAAGGAAAATTTACGGCAATGGTGGGCGATGGGGTCAACGACGCACCCGCGCTCGCTCAATCTGATGTGGGTATTGCTATTGGTGCAGGCACGGACGTGGCAATCGAAACTGCAAAAGTTGTTCTTATGAAATCAGACCCATTAGACATTCTTCGAGCAATCACCTTAAGCAAAGCAACAGTTCGCAAAATGAAACAGAATCTTTTTTGGGCTTCAATTTACAATGTCCTTGCAATTCCTATTGCTGGAGGAATTCTATATCCTAGCTTTGGCATTATGCTCCGTCCAGAATTTGCGGCACTTTTGATGAGTGTGTCTTCAATAATAGTTGCGGTAAATGCCGTGTCATTAAAGCGTGTCGAAAAAGATCTCGTAACCGTATGATTTTTACATACACGAAATCCGTATTAGCTTCCTCGGCTCGGAAGTGAGAAAGACTACTTTCTCACTTCACTTGCTCTACGTCGCTAATAAGAAATAACTAAAGCCAGCTTACTCACAAACACCATCCGCCCAAAGTCCCTTTTGTAATTTTTTAGCAGAAGACTGAGCTTCCTTGAACTCATTCATATAACGATAGGGAACACGATAGGTATATTCATACCCGTATCCTTCAGCAATAATTGTTTTGTTGAGTAGTGTGCCATTTGGAAGATAGACATATCGAAGTAAGCGTCCATAGCGATCACGTTCACCCTGACTCACGTCTGCTTCAAGAGACACCGATGTTCCGGTAAGGATGTCCGTTACAAATCGTGACGCTTCTTTACCAAAACACTCCACCTTCTTGCGCGGATCAACTGTTTCTGGAGTATTTACACCAATTAACCGTACTTTTTCAGATATGCCATTACGGCTCACCTCGATAGTATCGCCATCAATAACACGAAGAACAGTAGATAAGGTCTTTTGAATTAGCGGTTCATGTGCTTCTTCTTGAAAAATGCGAGGCGATGGAATAGAAAGAACCTCTTCGTTGTCTACTTTTATTACTTTTTCACCACCCAACACCAGCAAAACAAGCACTATAATCCAGAGAACCTTTTTATTCATAAAAATAAGTGTATCACGATTTCATGTTATACTGGACCTATGATAGTCGCTGACATAGAAGCTACCGGCCTCGACCCAAAAAAACACTCAATTTTAAGTATTGGTGCTGTTGAGCTTGAACATCCAGAGCGTCAGTTTTATGGCGAATGCAGGATGTGGGAAGGTGCAAGCATTATGTCGGACGCTCTCGAAGTCAACGGCTTCACACGTCAAGAATGCACCGATCCAAAAAAACACTCTCTTGAAGAGTTAATGCAACTATTCCTTCACTGGATTAACCAGTGCGAAGAAAAGACGCTTGCAGGACATAATGTTTCATTTGACCGAGATTTTATGAACGATTCATTTGCGCGTGCGCATATTGGCTGGCATTTCCCATATCGCACACTCGACCTACACACGATGGCATATATGGACGCAACGAAACGCAGTATTGCTATCCCGCACAAAAATGAACGCACTGATCTTTCCTTAGACGCAATCCTTTCCTACCTAGGACTTCCAGAAGAACCAAAACCTCATATTGGTATCAATGGTGCAAAATATGAGGCTGAGGCTTTTTCCCGACTCCTTTACGGGAAGAACTTACTACCAGAATTTGAAAAATATCCAATTAATCACCCGGAATAAATAACGAAAATGAAATTGTATGAAAATATATAAAGAAAATAAAATTCTCATTGCAATCGTAGTAGTCCTCACACTCATCTTTTTCATACTGCTCGGTATCTTACTATTTATTCCTCGTCCAAATTCCTATGGACCACAAGTTGCTTCAATAATACCGATTGAACAAAAGATCACCGGAGCAACACTCACTCCTGTAGTAAAATATATAAAAAAAATTCCTCCACCAACTCCAACAGAGGCAGAATTATTTCATTATGTAGAAATCGTTGATTCATGTGGCCCTTTTTATGATGGAACATGTGTAAATATGCGCTCGGGACCTGGTCTTAACTATTCAGTGGTAGCCCGCTTACGTAACGGGACAGTACTAAAAGTTGGTGAAGCTATTGAGAATAATGATCAATACTGGTATAGGGTTATTCTCGATGAATGGATTAGATACCCAGAACGCGTTACGAGTGATTGGTACGTTTCAGCAAATTATACGCAATCATTTTTTAATGAAGGAACAAAAGATCTTATTAAAAAAAGTACGGGAACAACTAATAAATATATTCTTATAGACCTTTCTGAGCAGACCTTGTACGCCTACGAAGGGTCGGATATCTACATGAAGGAGCCGATTTCAGCGGGTCTCGACGAGTCACCGACACCTATTGGCACATTCACTATTTTTCGTAAGACACCAAGTCGCTATATGCAAGGTCCTCTTGAAATTCCGAGCCTAACAACTGAAACAAGCACCGATACTGAAGCGCTCACGAGCACAAGTACAGCGATGAGTATCAGCACGAGTACTGAAAACACGGTGAGCCCGAATGTAAAATCATGGGATCTACCTGGTGTACCATGGAATCTTTACTTCACCGTCACGGGCTCGATCATTCATGGGGCTTATTGGCATAATTTTTTTGGAGGACCTGCTTCAAATGGATGTGTAAATATGCGTCCAGAAAAGGCAAAAATCCTTTATTATTGGGCAGATCTGGGCACACAGGTAATAATACAGGACTAGGAAAATAGTAGCGCTTAGCGATGGAGCCCTTTACAAGAAAAACATGCGTAGTACACTATATATATGAAAAAACTACTCACTATATTCACAGTCATAATCGCAATTATTATTATCGTGCTCGGGTTTCTTTTTATTATTAATAAAACAACGCCACCAGAAACGGTTGTATGTACGATGGATGTAAAGATTTGTCCTGACGGAAGTGCCGTAGGGAGAATAGCACCCACGTGTCAGTTTGCGCAATGTCCACCAGTAAAAAATATCTCTGACCTCATTAGAGTTTCAACCCCGGTCGAAGGCGCGGTAGTTAAGAGTCCTCTTCTTACCGAAGGGGAAGCACGTGGAACGTGGTATTTTGAAGCGTCGTTCCCAATACGAATATATGACGCTAATAATGTACTTCTTGGCACAGCAGTTGCTCAAGCTCAAAGTGACTGGATGACAGAAAATTTTGTACCATTTAAAACAACGCTCACATTTTCTAAACCAACCACGCCAACGGGAACGCTCGTATTCGAAAAAGACAATCCTTCAGGACTTCCTGAACACGCAAACGAACTTCGCATGCCGATACGTTTCGAGCTTTCCGACAAAGCACAACGTACGATCAATCTTTACTACTACGATGCCTCAAAAGACAAAGATGCAAGCGGAAATATTATGTGCTCACGAAAAGGACTTGTACCCGTAGCACGCACCATTCCGCTCACCCTAACGCCAGTTCAGGATTCCGTAAAACTCCTTTTGAAAGGTACACTTACTACCGAGGAAAAACAGCAGGGGATTACCACTGAATTTCCTCTTCAAGGTGTTGCCCTTACCGGGGCATCAAAAAATGGAAGTGTGGTAACTCTTTCATTTGTTGACCCCAATAACAGGACAAGCGGTGGTTCCTGTCGCGCAGGAATTCTTTGGTTCCAGATTGAGGCAACCGCAAAACAATTCCCCGGAATTACCTCAGTAAAATTTATTCCTGAATATCTATTCCAGCCATAAAAGCGGTAGATACCACAAGGGAAACTACCCTTATATTATTCCATTACATGGACGGTACACCTTTTGGATTTTCTTTTCGTGATTACACGCAATAAAATCTCAAAAGGTCTTGCGAAGCTCCATGTATTCGCTTCTCACCTCGGCTCCCTGGCCGACTGCTGTCAGCGGGCTAGGCGGAAATAAGAAAGATTACTTTCTCATTCTGCTCGCTCTATGTCGCTAATACACGAAATCCGTATTAGCTCCTCGGCTCGAGAATGAAAAAGATTACTTTCTCATTCTGCTCGCTCTATGTCGCTAATAAAGAAAATTGAAAGGATGTGTTAAAATATCCAAATGGCACTATCTTTTGAAGAACGGTACGCAAAACTAAACGACGCTCAGAAACGCGCCGTAGATACAACTGAAGGTCCGGTTTTGGTCGTAGCAGGTCCCGGATCGGGCAAAACAGAGCTTTTATCGCTTCGTGTAGGCAACATTCTCCGCCAAGGGCAGGTATCACCTCACAATATTCTCTGCCTCACCTTCACTGATAATGGGGCAATGAATATGCGCGAGCGTTTGGTTGCGCTCATTGGGCAGGACGCCTACCGTGTCGGCATTTTTACCTTTCACGCATTTTGTAACCACATCATCGCGCGCTACCCGGAATATTTTTGGAAAGCAACACATTTTACGCAAGCAAACGATATTGCACGTGCAGAAATACTCACTGAGCTTTTCTCATCACTTCCACACAATCACCCCCTAGGAAGTTTCCACCCTGAAAAAGGTTTTGTCTTTCTCAGGGACGTTGCCGATCGCATTAAACATATTAAAAGTTTTGGTCTTACCGCTCTTGAATATCTTGGAGTTATCCAAGAGCTTCCCAAAGAGTACGATGCAATCAATACGATTCTCACAGAATGGCCTGACCGTATGTCGATCAAAAAGTTGGACGAGATTGAACGTATTATTACAAATCTTGAAGCACTCAAGGGTACCACCTCAATATACCTTGTAAAAACACTCAAACAGGCGCTTACTGAAGCAGAGGCACTTGGAAAAACCGAACCTCTTGCTGTCTGGAAAAAGGATCACACTGAAAAGGGTGACGGCGCACGCATCCTCAAGGATGCGCATAATCAAGAAAAGATATTTGCCGTCGCAGAACTTTACCAGCGTTACAGCAACGCAATGTACGAACGCGCACTCTATGATTACGATGATATGATCATCGAGGTAGCACACGCACTCCGTGACAATCCTATACTTCGCAACACACTCGAGGAGCAGTATCAATATATTATGATTGACGAGTTTCAGGATACGAACGAAGCTCAGATGTCGCTCGTAAAAGAAATTACGCAAAGTCCACTCCATGAAAGGCGTCCCAATGTATGTGTGGTAGGGGATGACGACCAAGCTATTTACAAGTTTCAAGGCGCTGAAATTTCGCATCTCATCAACTTTCGAGATACTACCTACGCCGATGTGCAAACCATTGTGTTAGATAAAAATTATCGTTCCACAGCGCCCATTCTCACTCTTGCACGTACGCTTATCACTCAAGGAAAAGGGAGACTTGAAAACAAATACGAAGATATTTCAAAATTACTTTCGTCTGAAAATAAAACACTTCCCGAGGGAACTATTACGATACATCAAACAGAATCCGATGTGCAGGAATATGCAGGTGTTGCACGTGCCGTACGTGCGACGATAGACAACGGCACGGAACCAAACGATATTGCCATTCTTGCGCGCGGACATCGTGAACTCCAAGCGATTTTACCCTACCTTGATCGAGAAAATATTCCCTACGAATACATCAAGAAGGCAAATGTGTTTGATGAACCCCACGTAAAAATACTCATTGACGTCTGTGCGTATATTTCCTCCGTGATGCGCCATGAAGCAACCGCGGACTATGTATTACCACGCCTTCTTGCACATCCTTGTTTCCAAATAGACCGCCTCGGGCTTTTTAAGCTTGCCGTAGAATCAAAAGAAAAACATACGAGCTGGACAGAAACGATAATGACCGTTGACGAACCACATATTAAAAAAATAGGGACACTCCTTGCCGAGCTTGCCATAGAAGGGGAGACGACACCACTCGAGCACATACTAGAGGCTTTTATGGAGAAAAGTGGTTTCAAAGAATTTTATTTCTCGCGTGAATCTATTAAAAAAAGTCCTACGACGTATGTCTCATTTCTTGCAAGCTTGAAAACATTTATTGAGGCATTGCGTGAATGGAAAGAAGGGGAAATACTCCTCACTTCTGATGTGCAACCATTTGTGCAAATGCATATCGAGCACAAAATTCCACTCATAAGCGAATCTCCATTTATGAAGAACGAGCACTCGGTACAACTCATGAGCGCGCACGCATCAAAAGGGCTCGAATTCGGAACCGTCTTCATCATCTCTGCGCACGACGACCTATGGACGCGTTCACCACGTACCAACATCGCTCCGCTACCATCACCACTCCTACCACTTATGCAACCAGCAGGAGATACGGAAGATGATTTTATTCGTTTGTTGTATGTTGCCATTACTCGTGCAAAACACACGCTCCACATATCAAGCCACGACACCCAAGTGCGATACCTTTCAGATGTATCGAATGGCGATACAGCACTGCACACAACGGCATTCCAGCCACTTTCGGAAACAAGTATCGAGGCCCATGAAAACGCTCTCGCCCTCTACAAAGCGCCGTATCAAGAAGATGAATGGGCACTCCTCAAACGTCTCGTAAAAGACTACCGTATGCCTGTTACCCACCTCAATAACTTCACCAATATCACCAAGGGTGGCCCACTTCTTTTCATTGAACAAAATCTCTTACGATTCCCTCAGCCGATGAACTCATCTGGTGTGTATGGGACCGCAATGCATAAAGCAATCGAGGAGCATATTATGTACCCAAAATACCACGAAGGAGAACAGGCTTCGCTTGCGCACCTTGTTGCAGTATTTCAAAAAGAAATAAAACGAGGACGTCTTCCTCGCACAGAAGAATTACGTCAGATCGAACGTGGTGAAAAAACTCTTGCACAATTTTACCGATCAACAAAAGATTATTTCTTGCCCGACGACAAGATTGAAGTCGATATGAAGAATGAAGGAATTATTATTGATGATGCGCACCTCACGGGGAAGCTCGACTTTTTACGACTTCGTAATGGCGCCTACGAAATTATTGACTTCAAAACAGGGAAGCCGTTTTCTTCATGGGACGAAGCCAAAAGTGACGACGATAAAATTAAACTTCATAAGTACCGCCAACAGCTTATTGTGTATAAAATTCTTCTTGGAAATTCAATTCATTTCAAGGATTACCCCGCTGAGAAGAGTGCGCTATGGTTTGTAGAAGAAGAACCAATTACAGAGCTCGTTCTTAATACAAGCGATGAAGAAATCGAGCGCACAAAAAAACTCATCTCCGCCGTATATAAAAAAATCGTTACCTTAGATTTCCCTGACATAACCCCCTACGGAACAACCTATAAAGGACTTTTGCAGTTTGAAGAGGATTTGATAGAACAAAAAATTTAATGCGCCTAACACGTAGTCAAAAAATTAAAGAGTTTAAAAAATTGGTTTGGAATTTTTACCACAAAGAGGGGAGGCATGACTTACCGTGGAGGAGGACGAGAAACCCTTATAAAATACTTGTTTCTGAAATAATGCTCCAACAGACGCAGGTAGCACGTGTCGTAGAAAAATATTCACTATTTTTAAAAACATTTCCGACAATCAGCGCCCTTGCTGATGCACCTCTCGCACAGGTACTCATAGTCTGGCAGGGAATGGGGTACAACCGACGTGCGCTCGCCCTTCACCGTCTTGCAAAAGAAATTACCACATCACACAAAGGAAAGATTCCACATACACGCACAGAGCTTGAAGCTTTGACAGGAATCGGTCCGTACACCGCAGGGGCCATTCGTGCATTCGCCTTCAATGAGCCAGAAGTATTTATCGAGACGAATATCCGTCGCGTATTCATCCATCACTTCTTTCCTCGTACGAAATCAGTATCCGACAAAGAAATTTTGCCTCTTGTAGAGAAGACGCTCGATACGCAAAATCCTCGTGAATGGTATTTTGCACTTATGGACTACGGTTCTCACCTTCCAAAAGTAACAAAAAATCCTAACAAAAAAAGTAAACATTACGTGAAGCAAAAAAAGTTCGAGGGCTCCCACCGACAACTGCGCGGACGCGTGTTAAAATTTTTACATACAGCAGGGAAGTGCACCTTGGCTTTGTGTGCACGTACACTCGAGATCACACCAGAGAAGACACAGACGGTTCTTGAGGAATTTGTGCGCGAAGGATTCATACAAAAAAATGGCAAAAATTATTTCATTAAAAACTCGTGAACAAAAACGCGCAGAGGAGATTGTGGCGAGACTCAAAAAACTTTTTCCTCGCGCAACGATTGCTTTAAACTACCACAACAACTGGGAGTTGCTCGTGGCCGTGATACTCTCTGCGCAATGTACCGATAAAAAAGTGAACGAGGTGACGGAAAAACTTTTCAAGAAGTATCGCACCCTCGACGACTACGTACACGCCTCATTACGCGAATTTGAACGCGATATCTACTCTACAGGTTTTTACCACACCAAGGCAAAGAACATCCTTGCGACAGCAAAGATACTGAAAACCAAATATAACGGCACGGTACCACGCACCATGGAGGAAATCCTCACACTCCCTGGAGTTGCCCGTAAGACCGCAAATATCGTCCTAGGGCGTGCTTATGGGGTTACAGAGGGGATAGCAGTGGATACTCACGTAAAGAGGCTTTCAGGGCTTCTGGGGCTTACCACGTCAAAAAACCCAATAATCATCGAGCGCGACCTTATAAAGCTTATCCCTAGGAAGGATTGGAGTAAGATATCGTACCTCCTGATCGAATATGGCAGAGAGTACTGCAAAGCCTTACCCCACAAGCACGAAAATTGTCCACTGAGAGACTTTTACAATCTCTCTGAGCATAAATAGGGAGAGGTACGCGTTTGTGCCACATATTGAACGTGTACCAAAAGAAAACCGCCCGACCGAAGCCAAGCGGCTTTCAGTGGGCGGTTGCGGTGTAACTAGATGAGATTGAACTCGGTTAGATCGTAGTAACCGATCGAACCGTCGGGATGCTTCACTTCGTACGAGAGCCCGTGAGCATCGTGATGAGTGACGACTTTGCCGTCGACACCCCATTGGCGTGAGGCCAATGCTTCCGGCGTCCAGCCGGTGACATCGGGATTCTCCTGGGTGGTTTTTACCAAAGTCCCAGAAGAAATCGGTGGCCATTTCTGTGTGGACATATCTACCTCCTTCAATGAGCTTTTTGTACTTATAATATAGTAACATATATATAATAAATATGTCAATAGGTACCAGCAAGAAAGCAGGGGAGTAAAAATTGTTCGCTAAAAAAATTTGACACGTATGATAATATAAAAATAGAAGGACAAAGAATGAGAGGGGGTGAACAAGTATATGATTACCAGATCCATAAGACGCTGGGTGCTCAGAGCCGTAGCTCGCTGTTGCGAGGGAGCTCCTACACCGCCTACCTCAAGCTTCACGGGGTAGGCGGTATTTTATAATAGACAACGTCGCACAAATTAAGTTTTAGGAACAGGCGTCGCACAATGGACCGAAAGGCCAGGAAATCTCGCACATTAACAACGTCGAGGCGATTAAAACATGGGTAACGACTAACGCTTCTTCTCCGCAGTATATCAGCAACTAAAAACAACCTTCTTCCAGTTTGGAAGAAGGTTTTTTATTTTGCGCTGATGGGATTCGACCGGAATACCGCCAGAGCAGAGTACGGAATCGTACTCTTGGTCGAATATTATCAGCACAACGTAATTGCGTGTTCCGAAGCGGTCGGAAACGCACTGCAAACACATGGCAAAGCTAAAGAGGATCGCCTCCTATATCGGAGGAACGATCCTGCTTCTCGTTGGGATGAACTTCTTGATTCTCTTCGCGTCGCTCGCGCAAATTGGACTGGAAGGGCAATCGGGATATTGGAATCCCTACTGGCGATGGCAGGCGGAAGCGGTGCTATCGGTCGCGGAAACACTCCATGACCTATGGGACACATCTACAAGCCCGACTTCCTCATCATCCCCTACCCGTTACTAGAGGATGACGAGATCGGCGCACAGGAGCAAAAGCTGTATGGGGTCGTCTACTGGTT
>MHUV01000002.1 GCA_001823545.1 Candidatus Yonathbacteria bacterium RIFCSPLOWO2_01_FULL_43_27 | reverse complement strand
CTTTAGAATGTCCAATAGAAGATGGTGTATTATTCTCACGTTCCTTCCCTGCAAACGGAACGTTCTGCGGAGCCAGAGGAAGTGTGGAACTTTGTGCAGAATACAGTGCTTGCGTGCTCTCAAAAAAATTATCCCCAAGTGCGGTATCCGAACGTGATTCGCGAGAAACTTTTTTGACCTCAATAGCGTCACGAAGGTGGACATATTCACGCTTGAGAATTGAGAAATTCATTTCTGAAACGAGACCATTAATGAAGGCGAGCTCAAGGAGAGAGAGCGTCTCACTGATATTCGCACGGAGGGTTTCGAAGGCACCGAGCTCACTCACAACCGTACCAAACCGGAGGAGTGATGCGTCACGCACAAGATCGAGTGAAAGGACACGAAGGCGTGCCTTGAGTGGTTCCGTGTCTGATAAAAAACTTGTCACGAGATATTCAGCAGTCGCGAGGCGCTCACATTTTTTTGCGAGAGAAATAGAGAAGGAATCCATGCTTCCAGAATTCAGAAAGGACCCCTTATGTGGAGTGAGTGACTGACCTTGGTTCTGTAAGTTATGTCCTTTAGGAGGCATTGGAAAATTGTTTAAAAAAATCTCGCTTTACGGTTGTTTACTATTAAAAATAACGTCTATATTGAAATCCCATATTCAATGTCTTTTTGTTTTTAGAAGCAGAATATTTGTTGCTTAATTCGTGTCTTTTATGTGTCCTTTACAATACTGAGTGTATGTCCTTATCGGACATTTATTCTTTTCTTATTATAAAGGACAGTGGGGTAAAAAGTCAAGTGATTTTTTGTCCTTTACATATGTCTTTTATATATAAAAGCCTTTGTTTTATAGTGTTTTTTTGATACAATACAAAAATATTACTTATGGCAAACACTCAAGGAAAGAAAGGGAGCTCCTCAAAAAAACAAACGGTTAAAGAACCACGGGAAGCAAAAAAAGATACTTCATTTAAACCACTCTCATTTATGAATGGGCTCGCAGATGAGATTCGTCATACCGTATTCGCTATTATCTTTTTAGTACTTGGTATCGCACTTTCTTCTGCTCCTTTTGGGAAGGCAGGGATCTTTGGACAGACACTCTATGGTGGGCTCAACTATCTCTTTGGTGTCGGATATTTTATCCTCCCTACCCTCTTTTTTCTTCTCAGTATTTCTCTCTTTCGTAGCACGCGTCCCAGCATCGCCACCACCTCTGCCGTCGGTGCATTTCTATTTCTTTTTTCTTCACTTGGACTCATTAACATTTTCTCCGGCAACGACACTGCGGGGATCATTGGATGGGCAATCTCGACTCCCCTCATTGCACTCTTTGATGCCTACATTACGGTAATCCTCCTTCTCGCATTTCTCCTTATCTCGTTCATCGTCATGTTCAATACGCGACCAAATTTTTCTTCACTTCTCTTTTGGAGAAAGCGCGCGGATGACGAAGGAGCAGAGGAAGACGAGGAAGTTATTATCGACATTCCTGAGGAAGCCCCAACCCTCCCCCTTCCGACAAAAGAAGAGGACCCAAAACAATCAAAACTTGCGCAGGCAGTTCAAAAAATTAGTGATAAAAAAACTGAAGGACTTGGTGGTGGAATTTCTTTTAAAGAACTCTCTGGAACAAGCTACACACCTCCCCCACTTTCACTTCTTGAAGGCGATCGCGGAAAGCCCGGTGTTGGTGACATCAAAGCAAACGCGAACATCATCAAACGCACCCTCGGACAGTACGGGATCACGGTCGAGATGGACGAAGTTTCCATCGGTCCGTCGGTAACAAGATACGCACTCAAACCCGCCGAGGGAGTAAAACTTTCACGCATCGTAGGACTGCAGAGCGAGCTCTCGTACGCACTCGCCGCACACCCAATTCGTATTGAAGCACCGATCCCTGGTCAATCACTCGTCGGTATCGAAGTTCCTAATTCCACGAAAACAGTCGTCGGTTTGAGGACCCTCTTTTCGTCTGAAGAATACCGCGATTCTCCAAAGCCACTCCTTCTTGCTCTTGGTCGTGGTGTCTCTGGGAAACTGTACTATGCGGACCTCGCCAAGATGCCTCACGTGCTCATCGCAGGCGCTACGGGTTCAGGTAAGTCGGTAACGATTCACGCCATCGTAAACTCCCTCCTTTACAGGAACGCACCTGAAAATCTTCGCTTCATTATGATCGACCCTAAGCGTGTCGAGCTGACCCTCTACAACAAAATTCCTCACCTCCTCACGCCGGTCATCACGGATGCAAAAAAAGCAATCCTTGCGCTCAAGTGGGCAGCAAAGGAAATGGATCGTCGCTACAATATTCTCGAAGCCGAGTCCGTGCGCGACATTAGTTCATACCACAAGAATGTCCTCGAACCGGCACTCAAGAAAACAAACAACCAACAACAAACAACTAACAACAAAACAAGTGCGGGTGCAGATATGGATGTCACGATACCCGAGCGCATGCCCTACATCGTCATCATATTGGACGAGCTTGCTGATATTATGCAGAGCTATCCTCGCGAACTCGAAAGTGCTATTGTTCGTCTCGCACAAATGAGTCGCGCTGTCGGTATTCACCTCATTCTCTCAACCCAGCGTCCTTCGGTGAATGTCATCACCGGTCTCATCAAAGCCAACGTCCCGGCCCGTGTTGCCCTTCAGGTTGCCTCACAGATAGACTCACGCACCATTCTCGACGCCTCGGGTGCAGAGAAACTTCTCGGTGCCGGCGATATGCTCTATATATCGGGAGAAATGTCGAAGCCGACCCGTATTCAATCTGCCTTTATGTCCGAAGGGGAAGTGAAATCTGTTGTGAAATATCTTGCCGGCCTCGAAACTGACAAGCTTCCTGACGAGATTAATTTCTCGCAAGGATCTATTAGTACCGATCGCGACCCTCTTTTTGAAGCAACGCTTGATGACAATAACGGTGGCGATGACGATGATTTATATGAAGATGCACGAATGATTGTCATTGAAGCAGGTAAGGCATCAACTTCCTATCTCCAACGGCGCCTCAAAGTCGGTTATGCACGCGCTGCACGCCTTATGGATATGCTTGAGGAACGCAACATCATTGGACCAGGTGACGGCGCAAAACCACGCCAAGTTCTCATAAAAGCAGGGGAAGAGACGGACGGGATCTAACATATAAGACACTAACCATATGCTCTCCCGAAATCTTATTATTAGAATACTTATCATACTCGGCATACTTATGGTAGTAGGGTATTCATTCTTTGCATTAAAAGACGTCTTGCGCAGACCACGTATTGATATCACGACCCCGCAAACCGGATACGCGACCACTACACCAATGATAACTATTGCCGGAAGGGTACTCAGAGGAAACCTCTTTTTTATCAACAACGCCACCACAACCATTGATCTCGATGGAAATTTTAGCGAACAATTGCTCCTATCCTCGGGGTATAATATAATGACCCTTGAAGCACGGGACCGCTACGGACGCACGGGTAGTGAAGTAATAGAAATGATACTGATACCCAAGGTGGCAACATCCGCAAGTACCAGCACAATCACTGAAACTATCGAGACAGGAGGAACGGCAACATCGACTACAACATCAACGGGAACAAATTAATAACACAACAAACATATTATGGCACTAGCAAAAAAAGCTCCTAAAGAACCAAAAGGAACTAGCTCGAATATCGAAGACACCATCAAGGCCATTCAGGCAAAGTTTGGTGAAGGTTCTATTATGAAGCTTGGAGACAAACCAAAGGTTGGAGTAGACGCCATTCCTACAGGTTCGATCGGCCTCGACTATGCACTTGGCGTCGGCGGGCTTCCTCGTGGTCGTATCGTAGAAATCTTTGGACCAGAGTCATCTGGAAAAACCACGCTTTCGCTCCACGTCGTTGCGGAAGCACAAAAGATGGGTGGTATTTGTGCGTTTGTTGACGCAGAACACGCAATGGACCCCGATTATGCGCGCAAGCTCGGCGTGAACATCGATAACTTGCTCATCTCTCAGCCAGACACCGGTGAACAAGCACTCGAAATTACCGAATCCCTTGTTCGTTCGGGGAAAATCGATGTTATCGTCGTTGACTCTGTTGCCGCGCTCACCCCAAAAGATGAAATAGAAGGTGACATGGGCGCGCACCACGTCGGTAAACAAGCACGTTTGATGTCGCAGGCACTCCGCAAACTCACCGCGATCGTCGACAAATCAAAAACGATTGTTATTTTCATCAACCAAATTCGTATGCAAATTGGCGTGATGTTTGGCAATCCTGAAACAACGCCGGGTGGCAAAGCACTCAAGTTTTACACCTCGGTTCGTCTCGATATCCGTCGTACCGCACAAATAAAAAAAGGTGAGGACGTCATTGGCGGGCGCATCAAGGTAAAAGTTGTTAAAAACAAAGTCGCTGCACCATTCAAACAAGCAGAGTTTGACCTCTTGTACAACAAAGGTATCTCACAGGAGGGTGAAATTCTTGGACTCGGTGAAAAGTTTGAGATTCTACAAAAATCTGGATCCTCATACACCTACGGCGAGGTAAAAATCGGTCGTGGCTATGACTCAGCGTGTCAATTCCTTGCAGACAAAGAAAACAAAGCGGTACGCAACGAGCTCTTGAAACAGATTAAAGAGAAACTAAAAGAAACGGAATAGTAAAAAAGGTCGAGCAGATGTTCTGCTCGACCTTTTGTGTATGGGATAACGTACTACATAACAGTATGATACATAACATACACTATGCCACGCACTATGATCCCGCGGTCATTGTCCCAATATTCCTTAGGGACAATACCAAGAAGGCCCCAGCCATTCATGAGACGTTCGTTGCACTCATGTTCTGAGGTTACCTCTTTCACCTCCTCTATATTTTCTCGTGCTACTGCTGACCCATTACCTCCCTTTTCAGGGATAAGTACTGTACGCTGCATTTTCGACCCCCTTTGATTATAAGTTTTTATCTTATTCAATTGTAGCATATATTAAACCAAAAGTCAATCCTTTACTTTTTCCCTTTATAACTATAAAATATCCCCATTATGCTAAATTACAATGAAATACTACCTAAAAAATATATTGTCCTCGAAAATGAACCTTACGAAGTGATCGAGGCTCACATTGCACGCACGCAACAGCGCAAACCACAGAACCAAGCAAAGATTCGCAATCTCCTCTCGGGGAAAATTATTCCCGCAACCTTTCATGCATCAGACAAAGTACCAGAGGCTGACATCGAAACGCGCGAAGTAAAATATCTCTATACGAGCAAAAACGAGTCCTGGTTCTGCGACCCAGAAAAACCATCAGACCGTTTTGCACTTAACACAGAACTTCTTGAAGGCAAGGAAGGATTTTTGAAAGCAAACTCCATCGTGACTGCCGTCATCTTTGATGAAAAAATTATCGGCGTCCGCCTTCCTATTAAAGTAGACCTTCTCGTGAAAGAAGCTGCTCCTGCAGTTCGTGGCAACACCGCAACAGGTGCTTCGAAGCAAGTTGTGCTAGAAACAGGCGCAACAGTATTAGTGCCTCTCTTTATCAATGAAGGCGACGTGCTTCGTATCAATACCGATTCAGGAGAATATACAGAACGTGTTGGAAAAAATAATTTCTAAGGAACCGAGAGTCACTTCCCTGCCTCAAAACGCGAAAAAATTTCCGCTTCAACTATCTCTCGAGAAAGTCCATACTTCGAACGAGAGAGTTCTTTTATGTGCTCTGCGGAAGACGCGTCACCCTTTTCTGGTGACAACGTAGCAATATTGAACGACTTCCCTGGCTGACCGTTAATTAAAAGACTCAGATACGCTTGATAGTTATCGAGGCGTGTTATATCCTCAGCGCTAAAGGTAGGTGCAAACTTACTCTCGAGATATTTTGCATCATCGGGACCAACACGGAACACCGCCATCGAACCCACGTTACCAAATACCGCATTTTTTATTTCATCGGTAAGTTGTGCAATAAATTGGTGCGCTACGGTGAGCGAGAGACGATACTTGCGCGCTTCGGAAAGAATAGTTGCGATAGAAGGCGTCGTCACATTTTGGAATTCGTCGATATACAAATAAAAATCCTTTGGCGTGGTACCCGTACCAAACATATCTACCCGCGAAAGAGCTGCCATCATTATTTTCCCTACGAGCAAAAGCCCGATGAAATTGGCGTTGATATCACCCAAGCGTCCTTTTGAAAGATTGACGAGGAGAATCTTTTTCTCGTCCATAATCTTTCTAAAATTAAGCGTCGAGTTCTGCTGGAGCACAATCGGACGCATAATATCGTTGGAAATAAAGTTATCAAACTTACTCGAGATGTAGGGCACAAAATTTGCGAGCCCTTGATCTCCGGTAGTTTTTTCTGCGCTTGTCCAAAACTGTGCGATGATAGGATTTTTACAGTGCGCAAGCTTCATTGCACGAAAATCCTTATCCGCAAGTACACGGGTAATCTCGAGAAGCGTAGAGCCAGATTCTGGATGCTCCATCACGAGCGCTGCTGCATTTCTAAAATACTGATCAAACATTGGCCCACCACCAACCTTCATATCAAAGAGTTGATTGAAGATATTCATCATCTCGTTCACCACAAACGTTTTTTGTTCGGGCTTCTCTCTATCATACTCAAGCATATTGAGCCCCATAGGACGCGCTGTATCAGCAGGATCAAAATAAATGACGTCATCTGCACGTTCAGGTGGCACAAGGGCAAGAATATCCTGTATGTCAGAACCATGCGGATCAATGAAACAGACGCCGTCACCATTGCGGATATCCTGCACAATCATATTTTTCAAAATGCTCGTCTTCCCAGTTCCCGTCTGTCCAATGACATATAAATGACGCATGCGATCCTCGCGCCCCATATGCACCTGTGTTTCTTTATTATGATAACGATTTACACCAAGTACGACACCCTCAGAAGAAAGTGTGAGCGGTGCTGGCGCAACTCCCGCGCGGGATTCTTTGAGCTCAGGAGAGGATACTTCTGTTACGGGGAAATGGAATATCGTTGTAAGCTCTTTAAGATTCAACGGAAAACTTTGATTCTTCTCAAATATACGGAACGAGTACTGAGAAATAGTTTTTGCAAGTTCTGCACCCGTCGTAAGGCGACGCCATTTAATACCGTTAGCGTGTGGTTTATTGAATTGATTAAACGTGGATTCAAGTTCATTCAAAAGTGCTGTCGCGCGTGCTTCATCCCCCGCCGACACCACAATGCGAATATTGGTATCCACTACCGGTGAAGAGATTTTTTCTGTAATACTCTCAACCGCTTCTTGGTCAATATGTTCTTCATTCTTCTTAATACCAAACATGAGTTCTTTGGCTACCGAGGCAAAACCCGTAGCAAAACGCATCGTGGTACTCTCAAGCGCTTTTTTTACCGGTATACCTTTTTTAATTTCCTCTCTCGCATTTTTATAGACATCATTAAACGCCTTTCCTTGTGGCTCAATAACAAACTGTATCGCAACACCCTCTCCTGCGTGCTCTATCTTACTAAAGGCACCAAGAAGTGTATTTAACGGATCCTGGGAAAACTTTTCAAACGTCTTCATGGCAAAAACCTGATTTCCTACTGGTTCAGCAACAGAAGCAAGCGTTACTCCCGCTTCATTAAATGGATTGTAGTCTTCTTTATGCTCACGAATTTTTGCATCTGGATATGCAGAAAGTATTTGCTTTTCAAATAAGTCGCTGTATTCAAAAGGCACTGCCGCATAAAACACCACTTCGCTTGAAATATTTGAAAGTGCGAGCTCAAGAGTAAAGTAATTTTTTACTTCGCCCCACACAGAAGATGTCGCCTCTACGGAAAGCATTCCTGCATAAAACTGTTCCATTCCTGTTACGAGGTCTGCAAAACTTCTTGCTTCACCTTTTTGATTAATCGGCGGTAAGGTGATCTCGTACAAACGCATACGAAGCGCACGAAAGAGTACGCGTTCTTTTACTATTGAAGTGAACGATGTGTCTGAAAGAAACTGCACGAGAAAACGATGGAAGTCGTCTTCGAGGCGAGGGTTGTGCAACTTTTCAAGTATGGTGAGTGTATTTTTAATACCACGTTCCATCATAATGCGCACGAGTTCATCAATCATTTCTGAACGCTCTTTATCTAATCCAAGTACACGCTCTTCTATTTCCTGTGCCTTAATCTGATATGTTTCCTTTAATATTTTTTCAGGAACCTCCTCGCGATATTCTAAAATCTTTTCTTTCGCGACATGCGGTCGTTCAATAGTATGACCATTTTGTGTCATCACCTGTTCCTGTTCTTCGATACGTGCGCGTAAATATGCAATCTCCTCGTGGGGAGTTTCAAATTTTTTTGTATTCCCTAAAGAGTTACCTTGCTCCCCTCTTTCATGATGTTGTGCTCCCCATAGTGCCATATATGTATAAAGTATACCATATTTCACAAGCAACGTAAGGCTTCTCTGGAAAAAACAAAAACCGCCCTGGGGCGGTTATTGCTGCACACTATGTGCTTGAAAAACTATTTGCGCTTCTTAGCTGCTTTCTTTGCTACTTTCTTTGCTGCCTTCTTTGCCTTCTTTTTTGCTGCCATTGTTTTATGTACGTATGTACATACACGTATGTATGTACATTTGTATGCAAATTATTTTTTACAATAATCTTCGACCGACAACATATATTAAAATAAAATGTGTTGTCATGTTTGATCATTGGATCATTCGTGTATGAAAATATTTTTCATACTCTGTGTACTGATCTACTATTATTATCACGCATATGAAAATCATTTACAATACTTTTTTGTAAAAAAACTGTGGATAACTTTTTTTTGTAAAAAAAATTTATTAAAATATTTTTACAAAATAAAAAAATAAAAAATTAATTAATTTTATTTCTCAATATTTTTTATTAATTAAAAAATAATTTTAATGTACACGTATTAAAAAATAATTGCGCACAGATATCTGTGCGCAATTTTTTATAATTCTTTATGTAAATATTTTTCCCGTACTCTTTTGACTAGCGAGTGCGAACTCCAACAAATGTCTAAATATGTGAGTGCAGTCGCTAGTCAAAAGAACACAGGAACTTTATTAAGAGTATAGCAAAACATACCAAGAAAAAACAGAAACAAAAAACTCCGCTTGCGCGGAGGTTTTTGCAGACATTCGTTTGTTGAATCGCCCGAGGTTGCCCTCGCGCACTCACATACATACAATATAACAAATATTACGAAAAAGTCAAGTTTTTAAAGCATAATATTTATTCTATTTTCATTCACCATCCTAAAACAATCAAAAAACTCGCCTCAAACACATTTTTCTACTCCCTTCCTCCTTCCATCAACGACAAACGCTACCATTGACTTTTAATTCAAAATGCCATATATTATATAGCATTCCGCAGGTTCCTTGCGGTTTGAACAATTCACGTTGACTCCTTCAATAAAAATCAATCATCACATTAGAGCGAAAGAGCTCCGCGTTATTACCGAAACCGGTGATAACCTTGGAATTATCTCTCTCTCAGAAGCACTAGCAAAAGCGCAAGCATTAGGACTTGATCTTATCGAGATCTCCCCTGCGGCTGTGCCCCCTATTGCAAAAATAATGGATTATGGTAAGTTTCAGTATCAGCAGAATAAGAAACAAAAGGAGGCAAAAGCGCGAACTCATACCACCGAAACAAAGTCCCTTCAGGTTAAGATTGGCACTTCCGAGCACGACCTTGAGCTAAAAGCAAAAAATGCTTCAAAATGGCTTAAGGAAGGACATCGGGTTAAAGTAGACCTTTTCCTTACTGGACGTTCAAAGTTTACGGATATGGATTTCAAAAAAGAGCGTCTCGAAAGAATCTTGAATCTTATTAGCGAAGACTACAAAGTCGCTGGAGAGCCTCTTAAAAGTCCTAAAGGCCTTACCGTAATTCTGGAACGAGCGTCAAAAAAATAGGTACACTAACGTTTTTACTTACATAAGCTTATGAAAACAAATAAATCATTCACCAGCCGTCTCAAGGTAACAAAAACCGGCAAAATTCTTAGCCGTGTACCAGGACAGAACCACTTTAACGCAAAAGCAAGTCGCTCAAGCCAGCTCGCGGGGAAACGTCTTGCAAGTCTCAAGATGACCCACAAGGAACAGGCGCGCTTTTTACCGGGACTTGTATAATAATTTTTTAACACTACTACTATGACAAGAGTAAAACGAGGAACAACCACCGCAAAATCACGACGTAACATCCTTTCACAGGTAAAGGGATACCGTTTTGGACGTAGCAAGAAAGAAGTGCAGGCACAGGATGCTATTTCACACGCTGGAGCATATGCATTTGCACACCGCCGTGACAAGAAAGCAGATTTTCGTCGCTTATGGACGGTAAAGATGAATGCCGCACTTCGCCCACTTGGTTTTTCCTACTCAAAATTCATTGACGCGCTCAAGAAAAAAAATATCATTCTTGACCGAAAGATCATGGCACTCCTTGCAGAGAAGAATCCAGAAACATTTGCAAACATTGTAAACGAGGTAAAATAACACAAAGCACGTTCGATACAGAAAAAGCGCATCAAATGATGCGCTTTTTCTGTGGTATAAGACAATGACGTATTATTAGAGCGTGCTAATGTCCTTGTCGATTGACTGGAAATCACTATTAAGATCACCAATATTGATATTCTGAACCTCGGTGTTAATTACTTCGGTCGTATCCGCTGGAATAGTAATTTCAACCTTTGTCGTAGGGGTAAAATAGGTTCCTAGTTTATCCTGATACACATACCCTAACACGGCGAGCGCGATGATTACGATGAGAAAAATTATCTTGTTGTTCATATAAGAAGTATCTTCGTTAGTTATTAATTAGTTGCAGTCGAGGTCGCTGTTGATGTTGCGGTAGTAGTAGTTTCGGTCTGTCCTATCGAGGTAGCTGTTGATGTTGCTGAGCCGTTCGTATCATTAATACGAGGTACCTGCGCCAAACTTACCGCAGTTTTGCGAAGTGCATCATGGGCAGCCTTTACCAAATCCTGTACCACAGAGAGATCTTTCTGGAGTGCTTTGCGAGTTACCCCTGTATCATTCTTGAGGTTTCCTTCGGTGGTAACGGTAACCGTGTAGACCTTTGAAGACTGAGTTACGATAGATGCACGTGCTGTAGCAATTGCAGTTTCTACCGCAGTGATATTTGTTCGTACGTTACTTACGTTAAGCCCACGTACTGCTGCATTATCCACACGAGTTCCCACCTTCTTCAATACTTCCTCGATCTGATTGAGAACATTTGAATAATGCTCGAGCTTTCGTGTGTTGATTACCTGAATCTCAGCATTAACTTTCTGCACCGTTTGTTTCTTTCGCTCGTCCTTTATTGTTTTAAGTTTTTCGTTAAGGCGGAGTTTTTCAATTTCAATCTTTTTCTTTACTTCATCCTTTCTTTCTTCGAGTTGATTTTTAAAATGCTCTCGACGCTCTTCGATGAGTTTTTTGAACATTGGAGCAGTCCCCGTTGCCGTAGAACTTGCCACACCCTGACGAAGTGTTTTTACTTCATCATGGAGCCCTTCGCGTGCCTCGTGGGTCTCTTTGAGCGCTTTTTCACGAATATCCTTCACCTCGCTTCGTGTTTCTTTGCGCGCTTCTTCGATTTCACGTTTTACCTCTTGCAATTTCTTTTGTTTAACAACGGGAGCCTGTACGTGGTTTGTTGAAGTTCCTATCGTTGTCGTAGGAAGCGAATTGATTCTATCATCTGCAAAAGCAGGGATTGCCACCAGTGCCAAACCAAGCGTTGCAACCAATACCATATGTTCTTTTTTCATAATATATACCAGACAAGATATATGGTCATAATGACCTCATATCTAATCCCTTAATGTAATTAAATTACGCACAATATACGTACTACATAAGACGCTGAACTATGCAACTTCTTACTTGTTAAAGTATACAAGAGTGATAAAACACACGCAATCGCCAAAACCCGCATTTATTTTACATTATGCGCTCCCCTGTCTTTCCTCCTACGCCGTCATTATTTTCATATACATAGACGGGGCATTTCCCACCCAAGTCGCACGTTTTTGTGGTCTGAACCACCTCAATTACTTTAGAAATAAGTTCTTTAGGGGTTTCTTCAAAGACCACCGTTCCCTCTTCGCGACGATGACTTTTCTCAAGCATATCTTCTAGTACTTCATCCATATCCCATGGACCGCGAAGGACACCGAGAGGCTTGTGATCTTCGAATGCGATCGTAAACTCATTCACCGTACCAATACGTCCACAACCCACCACGACGGCATCCGAGGCACGTGTAAGGAGTAAATTGCGTCCTGAATATCCAAAACCGGTATACACAATAATATCCAAATAATCTAGCGGTAAGCCATACACCTCGACGTGTTCCTTTTCCGTTGATGCAGGTGAAAGCCCGATTGAGATACCTCCTGCTTCCTTTGCGCCCATTGCCGCCCAAAGAGGAAATCCTGTTGTCGCCCCTGTTACCAAAATTGCTCCTTGTCGTACGATCTCTCGTCCGAGCTCTTTTGCTGCCTCCATTGCAGACTCACCACAATAGGTAGTATCTGCTGCACCTGATATACAAATTTTCAATTTAAAATGCTGATGTTTTTCGTTTCCCATATGTGTGCAGTATAGCAAGAAAGATGACTCTTACAAATTTATAACCTACTTGAACCATTCTTTCCAATTTCTTGGCCATCCAATAAGAAGAAGGAGTGCAAGTGGAGCGCCAATATTTGCCCAACGTTCCACAAAATCCCAAATAGGATCACCAATAAATGGCAACACCCGCATAAAAGCTGTCCATGTCGTCCATATCACCGCCCACAGTAAGATAATACGAATTGGTTTTATTAACACAGCAAAGGCAACAAAGGTGTCGAGTAATCCAACCATAAAAAGAAGTTGCGTTGCGAGCTCTTTTTCCCATCCGCCAAAATCCATTATCCACTGTACCCACTTTGGATTTCCATCGAGTGCAAACATTGCATGCCCAAAAAACACACCAAAAATGGCAACGCGCAATATCCATTTGATTTTATTGTTTGTGTCCATATTTTTAAAATTAATTTACTTATTAATTACATATCAATCTCCACCACCTCACCTGCTTTTGGAATACGCGTATCGATTGCAAGGTAGTCGCGAACACGCTGGGCAAAAAACAACGCAGCGCCAGGTTCAGCGTGCACCACAAACACTTTTTTCACCGTGTCCTGCATTGTTCCCACAAATTCAAGGAGTGCATTCGTATCCTTGTGCGCAGAATATCCGTTAATTACCGCTATTTTTGCGCGTACAGAAACATCTTCATCAAAAATTCGCACTGAGGTTACCCCTTCTTGGAGTGCACGTCCCATCGTGCCGACTGCCTGATAGCCAATAAGGAGCAAGATGCTTTTGGGGTCACCCAAATAATTACGCTCATGATGGAGAATACGGCCTCCGTTTGACATACCGGACCCCGCAATAACTATTTTAGGAGCAGGGACATCTTTGATTGCAATAGAATCCTCAGTGCGTTCCGTAAAACGAAGTCGGGGAAACTTGAAAATATCATCCCCTCCTTTAATATCGTCCTTGGTTTCTTTATTAAAGTACGAACCATTTTTTCGATACACCTCTGTTACTCTAATCGCGAGTGGTGAATCCACAAAAACAGGAATTTCTGGAATTTTTTGACCTTCCACAAGCTCATTCAATTCGTATAGTAGATCCTGCGTGCGCTCTATGGAAAACGCAGGGATCATCAGTGTACCTCCGCGAGCAATTGTTTCTTTGATGATTTCTTCCAATAAATGTACGCGTTTTTCGCGATCTTCGTGTGTACGATCACCGTACACCGCCTCCATGACAAGATAATCAATACCAGAAAGTAACTTTGTATCCATAAGAAGTGGCGCAGGAGAATTACCGAGGTCGCCTGAGTATGCGAGTTTTTTACCATTATGTTCTATCTCAAGCATCGCTGATCCGAGGATATGCCCTGCATCACGAAATCGTATATGGAGTTCCCCGATAACAACTTCTTGATCATACGGCACGGTCTCCCAGCGGGACATTGTTTGCCGTACGGATTCTTCGAGATAGAGTGGCTCGTGGTTGTCCGCTTTTGCCTCACGCGCAATAACCCGCAACGTATCTTCGAGCATAAGCTGCGCAATTTGTTTCGTTGGTGGCGTAGAATATATTTTACCTTTGAATCCATCCAAGACGAGCTTAGGGATACGCCCAATGTGATCGAGGTGCGCATGGGTAACAAAGAGTGCATCAATTGTTTTTGGGTCGTAGGGGAAAGGATCACTATTTTTATCATCACACACCTTCACCCCTTGAAAAAATCCACAATCAATCAAAATTTTTGCACCCGCACCTTCTAAAAGATGATTTGAACCAGTCACCTCCCCTGCAGCACCGTAAAAGCCAAGTTTAAGCATAACGTTTTCTTATATTATACAAGATTGCCACGAGCGTTCCTCCCGCCATATCCAAGAATAGGTCGCTGATGGTGTCTTGTATATTATTAATATGTCCCTGTGTTAAAAAAGAAACAACAGATTCGTATACTTCCCAACCTAATCCTATAACAAAAGCTCCTCCCACGCCCCACACGATCAAACGTGTAATGGTGGGCGCCACCGAAGACATATCCTGCCTACCTGAAAAAAACTTCCACCATATGGTAACACCCGCAAGCCACGCACCACCCGCAAAATGCATAGGCATATCAAACCACCGAATGGTCCAATACCATGAATAATAATTCGCCACACTATTAACTCCTGTAATAATAAAAAGAGCTACCGCAAGAAACCAAGGAAATTTTCTTTGTGTCATATGAGCAGTATACACAAAGGAATAAAAAGGAGCTAGCAAAATAGCTGATAATTCCCCGCGCACCCCTTATATTAGAAAAACCCCTTCGCAGAGGCGCAGGGGTTTTTCTTGGGGCTATTTGAGGGATACTGGCCCTAGTAAAATCTAGGTGGGTTCCCTCACGTATGCACCACGGCGCACACAAATACAGGATCCCTTGCCAATAACTATGGAGTCAATATATCAAATAACCCTACTCTAACTATACGCACTATTACATTTTTTGCAATAAGAAAATGTAACTAGAAAACAAAATCCTTGCGATGTGCAAGGATTTTGTAGAAAAAATATTTATAATATAAATTTAAAATACTTCGTCTGCATAAATGTAATCAAAATCTGTTTTCTTGTAATCAAAAAGTTCTTCTTCAGAGAAAAATCTAGTTACTTCTGCTACGCCAGACTCCACAGAATCTGAAGAATGCACTACGTTTGATTGCATTGAGAGTGAGAGGTCGCCACGAATACTACCTGCATCTGCCTCATATGCCTTGGTTGGACCTACAATGATGCGAGTTGCGGATACCGCATTGATACCCGAGAGTACCATCACCACAACAGGAGAAGATTTCATGTAGTTTTTTATTCCTACAAAGAATGGCTTGTCTTTAATATGTGCGTAGTGCGCCTCAAGAAGGGCATCTTCAAGCTGAAGCATCTTCATCCCCACAATTTTCAATCCCTTGCGCTCAAAACGAGTAACGATCTCACCAAGAAGCCCGCGGTGGATAGCGTCAGGCTTAATAATAATAAGTGTTTTTTCTTCTTTTGGATGTGCCATAATATTTTGTATTAATTCGTCCTGTTTCAATAAATAGCGGTGCGCCAATTACTATAGTAATTGGCGCACCGCTAGTAAACAATCTTTATTTTGCGACAAACGGAAGCAATGCCATAAAACGCGCACGCTTGACTGCATTTGCCAACTGGCGCTGGTGCTTTGCACACACACCAGTATGCTTGCTTGCAATCATACGTCCGTGGGGGTTGATGTATTTCTTCAAGATCTCAGCATCTTTGTAATCAATAAGCTTTACATTGTTTGCTGAAAAGTAACATTGGGTCATAATTTTAATGATGTAATAATACCTAATAAATAATTTCTTTCTTTACTTAGAATGGAATGTCATCTGGGTTGATATCCTCTTCGGGATATTCAATCGTTTCAAGTGGCTCGGGAACTGAAGGAGTATTTGCTTTAGCGCTGGAAGGAGAACCTGTTGATGGACCGCTTCCTCCTGTACTCGTTCCGCCACCACGTGGGCCAAACTGCATATTGTCTGCAATGATCTCGGTGCGGTATTTTTTGCCGGAAGCGTCATCCCAACTTCTTGTCTGCATACGTCCTTCAATCAATACTGAATTACCTTTCTTGAGATACTGTGCAGCAAGCTCTGCAATTTTTCCGTAAAGAACAACATTGTGATAATCAACACTTTCCTGCTTTGCACCATTCTTGTCCTTCCAAACACGATTTGTCGCGACAGAAAAACTGGTAACCTTATTTCCCGTAGGAAGCGCCTTAAGCTCTGGGTCGCGCGTAAGGTTGCCGTACACGATTGCTTTGTTGAGGTACATAATGAGATGAGTTAATAGTTAATAATTTCCTTTATTCTTCATGATACCACTATGCTTCTCTCCTATGCAACCAATTCATCAATAGCCTTGTCGAGCTCATCAGAAGCAACAGCAGGAGCCTCTACCTCAAGCGAAGCTTCTTCTGAAACAAGAATTTGCTCTTCCGCAACGGGAGGTACTGCCTCTTCTTCACGCTCTTTTACTTTTGCTGAAGGAAACTTTTTAGAAAGGAATGTGTTTTCCTTGAGTGTTTTAACAACTAAATAACGTAGAACGTTATCGTCTTTCTTGAGTGCCTCTTCAAGTGTCGCAATTCCCTCGGGACTTGCCTCAAACTTGATGAAACCAAAATACGCATCGTCGAAACGATAGTGCTTATGCTCTACCGTTTTAACAATCTGGTACGCGAGATCAATGAATATAGGTGTTTCTTCGGCAATAATGTTGCCGGAAATCGCCTCAATCATCCCACGCACGGCGCCCGACACCTGCGGGATCTGCTCCTCTGCAATCGTCGGTACAAGGTGGTAGCCAAGCTCATAAATGCGTGGCTCCGTGTGTTCGTTATGATTCATATATTACTTTATTTGGGGGTATGCCCCACTACCTGATAATCCGCTAATAACCCGCACATACTACCAGAAGAAGTCTGCTAAGTCAACGTTCGAAGGGGCCTGCGTTCTTTCACGCAAAGGTGCACAATTTATTCGTTAATATTAAAAACTCTGAGCGCATTTTTGACCAAAGATTCACGGACGAGCTCATAGTCCTCCCCGCGAATTTCAGCAATTTTCTTAACAACCTCTTCTACATATATCGGCTCATTACGGGTACCACGATGGGGCACCGGCGTAACGTAGGGACAATCTGTCTCTACCATAAGAAAATCACGAGGTGACTCACGAACAACTTCATCATATTCGCGAGAAAATGTAATCACGCCCGTAAATGAAATAGTAAAACCAAGCGCAAAATACTCACGCGCAATGTCTATTGTTTGTGAAAAAAAGTGAACATTCCCCCGCAAGCGCTCGCCAGCAGTTTTTTTCTTCTCTTGGAAAAGTGCCAAGGTGTCATGGTGGGCATCTTGAAGACTCTTGTCACTATCGCGACAATGAATCATCAACGGAAGATCGTGCGTGATGGCAAAATCTATCTGATCTTCAAAAAGTTTTTTCTGACGCGCTTTTTCTTTTTCAATATCGGGAACATTGCTGATATGAGAATAATCCAGCCCGCACTCCCCTATCGCAATGACGTTTTTCTTTTGGATAAGCTCCTCAAAAAAATGCTCTCTAAAATTTTCTGTATGCGTATCGATAGGATGCACACCGATGGTTGCAAATATCCCCTCTCCAGAGAACGATGCAATCATAACCGCATCCTGAGAACTCTTGTAGTCAGTGCCAACAACAATTCCCCATACATCGCGTGCGTGCATCCTTGAAAGAACCGCCTCACGGTCATTGTGAAAAGTCTTATCGTTAAGGTGGGTATGAATATCAAAAAAACGAGGTGCCATAGAATAAATATTATTCTTTTCTCATAAATAACGGCGCGGACAACGAAGCAGTAGTAAACGTAACAATACCTTCCTCCTCTTTTACGGTAATGAGTTCTTTGATTTTCCCTGCGGTGAGTGGCATCATTGGGAAAAGCATTTCTGCAATTTCGTGGAGCCCGTACACAAGACCCCAAATAACACGCTCGGTCATTTCCGGGTCAGTTTTAATAAGCTTGAATGGTTCATAGCTCGTAATATATCCATCAAGGTATCCTATCAACTCCCACACGACATCCATCGCTTTAGGTATTTCATGTGCACGCAACAGCGCATGGTAGCGTGGCAAAATATCATTCATAATCACATAGGGAATATTTACCCCCTCGAGATCACCAATAACCGACAGAGTGGCATTGTCCACACGAAGTGGCGGCACACGCGATGGCTCGCTCGTTATGGTGCCATTAAAATACTGCGTTGCCATTTTCAGCGTACGCGAAACGAGATTCCCTAACCCATTCGCAAGATTCGCATTATAGGTTTCTTTAAATTTCTCTCGCGTAAGATCACCGTCTTCCGTAGTAGATACTTCACGGGCAAGATAGTACCTGAGTGCATCGATGCCGTACTCTTTGATGAATTCTTCTGGGTCGAGAACATTACCGAGTGTCTTTGACATCTTGGCACCCCCAGAGGTAATAAATCCGTGTACCAGGAGCTCTTTAGGTGGGGCAAGGTGCGCCGAGAGAAGAAGTGCTGGCCAGAGAAGTGCATGAAATCGCAAAATATCTTTGCCGAGAATTTGCACATCTGCTGGCCAATAAAGGTTCACGTTTGTCTCGTCATCACTTCCGTATCCAAGCGCCGAGAGATAACTCGAAAGCGCATCACACCACACATACATAACCTTACTTGGGTCAGAGGGTAATGGTACACCCCATGGTACCCCACCCATCAAACGTGAAATGCTCACATCGGCAAGACCTTCACCAATAAGCGCGAGCATTTCACGCCCTCGACTTTCTGGCGTAATTTTTAATTCCCCGCTTTCAATAAGTCGTTTGAGTTCTGTCGAATAACGAGAAAGTTTAAAGAACAGATTTTCCTCTTCGATTTTTTCTGGAACCATATCATGGAGTACACATTTTCCGTGTACGAGTTCTTTTTCTGTAACGAATGCTTCACATCCAACACAATAGAGACCATGATAGATTCCCTGATAGATATCACCCGACGCTTCCAGTGCACGCCAGAGCTTCACCGCGCCAGGCCAGTGTCTTTTCTGATCGGATGTACGAATAAACGTATCGTTGGAAATATGAAGCTCTTTTAATAATTCTTGAAACAATTCAGCTTTACCGTTTACAAAAACTTGAGGTCCGAGACCTTCCTTTTGTGCTGCGCGTGCAATCTTCTCGCCGTGCTCATCAGAACCTGTTAAGAAAAAAGTTTGATCGCCAATGGTGCGATGGTAACGCGCTAAAATATCCGCAAGAACAAGTGTGTACGTGTGCCCCATATGGAGGCGCGCATTTGCATAAAAAATTGGTGTCGTAATATAAAATTTCATAAAATAATTAACCGCACATTACTATACTGCCGTACGATGACGGACAAAATGTTACTACTACAAAATATCGAACGTTTAGAAACCCTATTTCATTCCCTTCTTTCTCTCAATATCTTCAACTATTTCCATGAGCGCCGCAGCAACAGGAATAGCAATTAGGATGCCGAGGAAACCTGCAAGTTTAGACCCGATGATAAGCGCGAGAATAACAAGGATAGACGGCACACCTACCACTTTACGCACAACGAGCGGATAAATCAAATGACTTTCAAATTGCTGAACTAAGACATAAAAACCGACGATAATAAGCGAGAGGCCCGCTCCTCCTGAAGTATATGCGATAGCAACTGCAGGAATTGCCGCAATAATAGGGCCAAAAATAGGAATCAATTCGAGAACCCCCGCAAGGAGCGCTAAGGTAAGTGCATACGGTACCCCGAATATGGTAAGCCCGAGATATACCAGCACAAAGATGAGTACACCCAGAAGAAGTTGTCCCTGCATCCACTTGCCAATCTTATTTCTTGAGCGCTCCCAGAGATCGATCGCGTACGCTTCCTTACTAAAAGGAATAATAATTCTTAAAAAATTCTCAATTCCACGCTCCTGCATTGCAAAATAAAACGAAAGGATGACAATTAAAATAAAACTAAAGATTCCCCCAAACACAACACGAATAGTACCGGTAATACTTTTTGATGCATCAGAAATATCTCCCAAGGATGAGATAAGGTCATTTGGCGTAATTTCTTGAGAGACTTGCGTAATGAGCGTCTGGCTCTTCTTGTACACTTCTGGATTTTCGCCAAAAATACTGCTATTAACTTCAGACGCAATAGCAGGAAGCTTTTGAGCAAAATCAGCAAAATCACCGAAGAGTGGAGGAATAAAGATATACGCAATTCCCACCACAAACCCCACCAAGGTGAGATAAATAGTAAGCACTGCCGGGATTCGAGGAATACGATATCGTTTAAAAAACTTTACGGCAGGCTCAATAGAAGATGCAAGTATCACCGCAGTAAGCACCACAAGAATAAGATCACGAAGAATGTATAGCACCCAAAAACCAGCAATGACCGCAAGCCCCTTAATGAGGGTGCCGGTAGTAATAGAGATGACGGTATTTTTTTTACTGTCTTGCATAATATATTATTCTACCACGCGATATGCAATAACACAAAAAATCTACGGCAAGACTGGCAAAAGATCTTTATTTATTGGTTTTTAATTTTAGTATGCCCTATGCTATGATGTTTTTATGATACGAAAACGAATAGAAACACTCGTCACAGAAGCACTAGAATCTCAAGGTATCGAGGTACATAAGGTAAAAATCGAACGTCCTACGACATCTTCTCACGGTGACTACACCACCAACGTAGCGCTCGTCTATGGTAAAAAGATGGGTATTTCTCCGCGCGATCTTGCGGGAAGCCTCACTGAAAATCTTATGCGTATTCCTGCTCCAGAAATAGAAAAAATAGAAGTTGCAGGACCTGGGTTCTTGAACTTTTTTCTCACCCCCACTACCCTAGAGCAAGAGGTCATGCAAGAACAAGAAAAGGAGTTGGTTCGTAAAAATGAGAACATTAATATTGAATTCATCTCGACCAATCCCACAGGCGAACTCCATATTGGCCACGCGCGAAGTGCTTTTTATGGTGACACACTTGCACGCGTACTTACCCTCGCCGGCGCAAACGTAACGCGTGAATTTTATATCAACGATTCGCGCGACAGCAATCAAATCAATGAACTCGGTAAAACAGCACTCGGGCTTGGCGAGCAATATAAAACTCCTGAACTTGAAGAAAAAATGCGTACTCTTAACGTAGAAGGATTATCCCCTAAAGAAGCAGGGGTGAAACTCGCAGGGTTAGTACAAGCAAGCAACCGCGCATTTATAGAGAACAATCTCGGTGTGCACTTTGACGTATGGTATTCAGAGGATGCAGAACTTCGCGGTGCAGGAGTTAACGAAAAGATGCTCGCACTCCTTAAAGAACATGGTGTTACCTACGAAAAAGAAGGGGCGCTCTGGCTCAAGACGAGTGCGTATGGCGATGACGAGGATCGTGTCGTCGTACGCTCCGATGGCACAATGACTTATTTTGTCGCCGATATCTCCTACCATCAAAAGAAATTTGAACGAGGATTCACGACTGTTATTGACGTATGGGGTTCAGACCACCACGGTCACATCAAGCGCATGCAAGCCGCAGGACAAATCCTTGGTTGGCCAAAGGCTCCTCATGGAGATACGCTCCAGCCAATAGTGTTCTGTGCTCAAATGGTGTCCCTCAAGGAAGATGGGGTCTCAAAAAAAATGTCTAAACGCGCCGGTAACGTAATATTACTACGCGATCTCGTAGAAGAATTTGGTATAGATATTGTGAGATGGTTCTTTAACGAAAAAGCTCTCTCGACACAAATGACGTTCGATATGGCACTTGCACGCGAAAAATCAGAGAAAAACCCTGTATACTACGTGCAATACGCACACGCACGCATTGCATCGATTGAAGAAAAAACTCGTCTTCTGACGCCACATACAAGAACAACGTTTCTGGAACTTATGAACATTCCTTCTGCACACACACTCGCCTCCCGTATTATTGAATTTCAAGAAGTGATTACCGATATTGCGCTCACGTATAACGTAAACACACTTACCGTATATGCAACCGAACTTGCGAGCGCTACGAATGCATTTTATCGCGATGTACGTATCATAGAAAACGAACAATACGACGAAGGTGCACTCCTCCTTGCGCGTTCCGCAAAGAAAACATTAGAGGAGGTTCTTTCAACACTAGGTATCTCTGCGCCAGGAAAAATGTAATGTTATAATAACCATTATGAAAAAAACACCACTTATTATTTTTGACGGCATTGATGGTTCAGGGAAAAGCACCCAAGCTGCACTTCTTAAAGAACGCTTGAAAGATGAGCATAAAATTTGCTTTACCCGCGAACCCGGCGGATCTCCCCTTTCAGAAAAAATTAGGCAGATTTTTTCTACCCCCGAAGGTGTTCAAGCAAGTGCACGTACACAGTTTCTCCTCTTGTCCGCGGCGCACTCACACTGGCTCGAAGAAGTCGCGCTTCCCAACCTCAAAGAAGGAACACCCGTAATTTCTGAACGCGGAGACTCTTCATTGTTTGCATACCAGATTCATACGAAACAACGATTTGAACTTGAAAATTTATTTTGGGAAATTCGCAATAATATTTTTGGGGAATATCACCCCGTTCTGTACCTCATCTTTGACGTATCTGCAGTTGAAGCAAAGCGTCGTGTAAACACTGATGCGGTGCGTACCCGCTCATTGTTTGACGTAGAACCTATTGAATTTTTCGAACGCGCACGTGCGGGGTTTAGAACCTTCGCCGAAAAATTACCGAATGAAACTCTACTCATTAGCGGAGATCGTGACCCTAAAGAAATTCATGAAGAAGTGTACCAGGCTATAAGTGAACTTTGTGGATGGAAATAATGACGCTACAAACATAAAAGCGAGAATTCTAACGAATTCTCGCTTTTATGTTTGTAGCTCACTAACGTTCTCTAGTACGGTCGTGGCGCGCCAACAACGTTAGCAGCAAAATTCAATATTCCATACACCGCAATCATAAAGAAAATACCGATTACCCCCCACAACATATGTTGTCTACCCTCCTTTTGTGCAGTTTCGTTGTCTGCATTCTGTATAAACTTTAAAAGTCCATACAGGAAATAAACAACAGCAACACCAAAAAGGAGTACGATGATGGGATCAAGGATTTCAGATTGGATTTTTTCAATAATGTCCACAGTAAAAAATTATTTATTTAGAATACCTATTATCGAGGAAGTATGGGGAGTGAAGGTGGGGTAATCGGTCTATTGTCAGGACCTACGGTGTTAACCAAAATATTTACGAGACCATATACCGAAGCCATCACAGCAAGACCAACGATACCGTAGATTATTTTGTTACGTCCCTCAGATTTTCCTGCTGCGTCACCCGCAGCTTTGATAAACTGGAACACGCCAATAAGAAACCATACTACCGCTGCCGCCATAATAAGCACCGTAGCTGAGTTCAAGAGCGACATAGCAAAACTAAGAATGCTATTTACGTCTGTAATTGCCGCAAAAGCAAACGAAGGAGCAAGCGCTAAACCAAGTGCAATAACTTTTTTCATATATGTATAAACTATTAACTAATAATTATTCAGACGTTAATTTTGTCTTTAGGTAATTATATAAAACCCACCCCGAAAGGGCAAGGACTCCGTATAGTTACTTCAAAAAATTTTTAACCCCTCCTGTACTCGTACCCTCATTATCAAAACCACTAAAGTTAATGTTTGCCGGACCACCCCCCACAGGGATACCTGCCCCTGGCGCAAGTGTGTTTACCAAAATACTCACGAGCCCCCACATTGATACCATTACAAAAATAGCGATAACCCCCCACAACGCTTTACTTTTAAGGTCAGCAAGTTCCTCCCCTTTTTTACTCGCACGAATTATATTAAAAATATTCCAAAGAAAATATACTACCGCCAAAGAAAGAATAACTACCGTTATCGGTTTAATAAAATCCTCAAGAACATACGCAACAAGACCTTTAAAATCAAGCGTACCAATATTCACTGCCGCAAGAGTAACGGAAGGAACCCCAACTAAACTTATCGAAAAAACTTTTTTAGCAATGTTCATAAAGTATAATGAGGTTACTTAGTAAATGTCTCAACAGTTTTGCCAATCATCTCTGCAAAACCCCATGCACCAAAAAGAATGAGGGCTCCGACCACGCTCCATGTCATCGCTTTCTTGGCTTCGCCTAACGTCTTATCATTTCCTTGCGCTTTCACAAACAAAAACCCAGCATAAATAAATGCGAGTACAACAAACGGCATGAGAACCTGAACTGCCGTCTTGGTTACTGCTGCAACAAACGCTGAAAATGTGTTGTACTTAATAGGATTTTTGAGCACCTCAGCAAAAACGAATGAACCAGGAACGCTCACGGCACAAAAGGTAATTAGCGACACTAATATTTTTTTCATATAATATAAATAGTATACACCCTGCCCCTACTCCTATTCAAGGAGGAATGTAGTGAATCCCTCTGAAAGGAACTGAGCGAGGACAAACTTTACGAGTACAAATACCCCGAGCATAAGCGCGAAACCATATCCAATATTCGTGAGCATTTCTTTTGCTGCTGTTTTTTCCTTTTCTTTATTTTGAAAAATAATGAGTCGTGCACCCGCATACATAATCCCCAACGCCACGAGAGGAATTGCTATGTCAATAAAAAGAAACTTAACGATAGCGTTTGCCAATTTAATTAAATCATAAAAACCACAATCGAGACCCCCACAAACAATCAAATCACTCGCACCTATTGATAACAACGGTAGAGCAAGTATCCCACTCGCAAGCACTACCCCTCCTGTTTTTCGTAAAATATTATTCATATCAATGATGATCTGTACTACCTACCCTGTAAAAGTTTATCGATACCGCCCTGTGCAAGGGTGAGTGCCTCGGTAATTTGCACCTTCCCTGAGCTAATACCCTCGACCATCGCACGGAAAATCTGGTCAGTTTCTTTTGGTGATGGGTCACGCCAACCTCGCGCAATGATCGCAGAATCATAAAACGCAACTGATACGGCGTCATTTGGACGAACAGAAACAAGATCACGGCGCACAGGGGGAAGTTTTATGTTCTCCGCAAGAGCCTGCTGTACATCAGCGCGCGAAAGAAGGAGCGCAGCATACAGTGCACCACTTTGGTTCTTCCCCGCCTTCACTACCGCAAGGCCATCCATTTTTCCAAAAGTACTCTTTACTGTCGTTTGTTCTGCTTGAGGCACCACCGCTACACTGAAATTGAGGTGGGGATTTTTTTGTGCGATAGGCACATACTCACTCGCATATCCAAAATAGAGTGCAAGATTACCCGCCTCAAACATTCGGCGTGAATTTGGAAGTGAACGGTTCCAAGAGTATGAATCCTTATCTGGCTTAGAAAATTCCATAAAGAAGCGCACTGCCCCCATCGCAGGAGGAGGAACATCAGAGCTCGACGATCTTCCAATCGTAGAATAAATATAATCTTCATTACCTTCAACAATCTTGCTCCCCGATTGTAAAACGAGCATTGATAAAATATCTTTTGCATTGTTTACATTAGTGTACTCACCAAACGACACGAAACTCTGTTTAATGTTTCCTGAGGTATCACGCACGGTAACGCGTGGCGCGAGGGTATAAAATTCTTTCCATTTCGTAGGAGGGGTAACGATAGAGAGGTTCGTAAAGATATCTCGATTCCAATACATCACAATTGGATCAATGACAAAAGGAAGCGCTACGGTACCCTTGGACTGAAGGAACAATTCTCCTTCCTCAAGAAAAGTATTTTTAAAATAATTTTCCGTCACTGACTCAAACGGAATAATAGTAAGTTTGTCGAGATTTTTCGCAACACTATAATGCGGAAGTACTATAAGGTCAGGACCCTCTCCTCTTGCAAGCGCTTCGATGAATTCCTGATCAAGCGTTTCTTTTTTCTTTTCTACATATTTGATAATAATTTTTTCATTACGAATTGGACCCGTCGATGAAAGGAGCGGATCCATGACACTCGATGGTAAAACGCCCCACATGGTCACCTCACCATAGTTAACATCCTTCGGGTCGCTTGGGGTAGGTAAATAACCTGAAAACGCAAGCATGCCAATACCGAGGAACACTACAAAAATACCAATGAGCACGATTTGAAATAATTTAGGAGATTTCATATCTTAAACTTATGATTTATATAGCACTATCCCATAATGATGCTCGCCGGCAGCAAATGTTTTTTTCACCACAAATCCTTCGCGCTCACACAACTCAAGGGCGGTGCGTTCTGAAACAACAGCGTCTGCTGTGGGACCAAGGTTACCAAAAGATTCCTTCCAATCTATCAATAATAGCTTCCCTTGAGTTTTTAAAACACGCTTTACCTCACGAACAAGCCCCTCCTTATCCTCTGCTTGAAAAAGCACGTTAGAAACAACGGCTACATCTGCAATAGCGTCCTTAATTTTTGTTCCTTGAGAACGTTCAATGTCGCCCCAAATAACTTCGATATTTTTGAACCCGCGCGCCGTAGCGTCATTTTTGATATTTGTAAGAAATTCTTTTTGCACTTCAACCGCTATCACACGACCACCCTCCCCTACACGTTCAGCAAGCAACATTGTGTACGTACCAGTCCCTGCGCCAAAATCGACAGCAACCTGTCCTTCGTACACACCAAGCTCTCGAATGTTTACTTCCGGGTTAGCAAAATTTTCTACGTTCATATTATGTAACTACAGTATACCGTAGTACTCATGTCATCGCAATCAAAAAAAGATGACCCTATATAAGGATACTCTTGTTTTGTAAGTTGTTTTTAAGAAAAAGATCTATCAATTTCTTACGAATCAGCGTTTCATCTGCAAAAACCAGTATGAAACTGTTTTTTCTTTTAAAATTAAGTCTTTTGCCACCTCGAGTCGTTTTTGAAGGAAATCCCTTAGCCAGAGTGGGAGCTTCTCTCTCTTGAAGACTACACTTTTGTAAAGTAAAAATTGAAAAAGGTCAATATATAAAATTGGTAATAACTTTTTAATTTCTTGTAGCGCGACTTTTTGATCACCTTCATCTTCAAAATAAGCGCTAATGATTTTCTTTTCTTCCTCGTTCGTCAATTCTCGTCCCAAGCTAAATTGATAGGAAAAATTCCATAAAAGAAAAGCTATGTCCCAATATTTATTACCCAACCCTGGGGTTTGCCAGTCAATTAAGAACCAAGAATTATTATAATGAAGAAAGTTCTCTGGAAATAAGTCGCAATGAAGTGGGGTGTCCCCCTCTAAGAGAGATGCGTGCTCATTAACATACTTAAAATAAACCTCTTTATTCGTCTCAAGCAACAAAGCCAAAGGATCACCACTCTCGTTTAAAATTATTTCTTGCCATCTTTTATATCGATTAATTTTATGGGGGGCATCTGGACTCCTTTTGAATAATTTCCGTGCCTTATCATCCAGCGTAAGACTATGTATTTTTTTAACGACCTTCACAGAGTTCTCAAAATCTTCAATAGTTTTTTCTCCGTCATTATATAAATACTCCTCTATGAGAAAGTCGAACGGCAAAGCTTTTCGCGTAGTATCACAGTAAAAAACTTTTGGGGCTATGCAGTATGACTCTAATGCTTTTAATATTTCAAATTCATCTCTTATACTAACTACTTCTCCGTATACATCTTCTCCTTTCCATGTATTGAAGCGAAGAATATATTTTAAGTTACCCTCAAAGAGTAGCTCGTAATTTACGTTTTGCAATCCTTTCCCGATTTCCTTAACTTCTTGAAGTGGAGGGAGACTAATAAAGAAATCGTCATCTGATTCCTTTTTTACAGAGAAATAACTATAGATTTGTTCATTCAATTTCATGTTTTTTACTTCTAAATTTGCGCTTTAAATGATCAAACTCCACCGTAACAGTAGTTGGCTCTAGACCTCTTGAAATGGGGGTGACCACGATGTCATTACCTTTTACAGGTATATCAAGTTCAATAACTTCACCTTTCTCCACTCCATTACCAGCCGCAATTCCCAACTTCCCCTCACTTGCAAACTCTAACAAATCATCCATAGTCTCCTCGTGCTCCACTTGAACAATAATAATATGCTTATCAAGTTTAGGTTGTATCTGTCGCGCTATTCGAGTCAAAAAAGTCAACTGATCTCGGGAACGATTACTAACATCTTCAGCTTTCTCAGTAGAAGGAATGGCTCCTCGCTTCCAGAGTTGAACGCCTGTCTCTCCTGGCTGTAATTTCTGAGACATATCTGTGGCTATTTTTGACCAGCCTTCAACATACTCAGGATCGCTAACATGGATTACTTCATCATCAGAATTAAACAGATCAGTGCTCCTAATTCTATCTTGCTCTACTCGTGCTTTCGGATCCTCCCAAACACTAAATCCTCTCTCTGTCAGAACGCGCTTAATAATACCAGCAGAGTCTTTAGTTCTTTGCCGAGGACTTGAAATAATGGAAATAACATCCGTCTTCTTATCCAGCCTTTCAGCGATCTTATCAGCTGCATCTTCTAATTGCTGAATCCCTTTTTCTGTAAGATCAATTACACCTTCACTGAGACCGCCCAATTGCTCCTTGTATAGAGTATCGCCATGACGAACTCGAAAAATCTTAATGTTCTCCCATTCGACTTTTGTAATATTCTCTACTTCAGATACTTTGAGTGACTCATAACCTTCATTGTTAAAATTAGGATTCTTCATAATATCAAAGTGGGGACCCTACAAACACGTGAGCGATGCAATACCGTCTCCTTCGTATAATTTCATAATACGTACACCCTGTGTGTCACGACCGAGTGTCGGCACATCCTTAATATCAATGCGAATCACCTGTGCTTTTTTAGAGATAGCAACGAGTTCTTCGTATGCGGGGGTTACTACCTTTGCCGTCATAAGCGCACCAATTTTTGCCGTAATCTTTGCTGTTTTAATACCTGAACCACCACGTTTCTGTATTTTATATTCCTTAATGGCGGTTTTCTTGCCGTAACCATTTTCACTCATAACCAAAAGTTCTGGTTTTTCCGCGTCTTTCTTTACCACATCAGCACCGATAATGAAATCATTCTTACCAAGCTTCATACCGCGTACGCCACCTGCCGTGCGTCCCATTTCGCGAACATCAGATTCTTTAAAACGAATAGCCTGACCTTTTGCGGTCGTCAAAATAATATCATCACCCTTTTCCGTAAAGAGCGCAGCAAGAAGTTCGTCTCCCTGATCGAGTTTGATTGAAATAATACCGCTTCTGCGTACGTCCTTGAAACTTTCCGCGGAACTTTTCTTGATAGTTCCCTGCTTGGTTACCATAAACAGTGCAAGTTTGCCTTCTTTTACACTCTTTGGCATTGCAAGAATTGAAGTTACTTTCTCTTCGCCAGAAAGCGCAATGAAGTTCATAATAGACTTGCCACGGGTAGCACGCTTACCTTCGGGAATATCGTACATCTTGATTTGGTATGCCTTGCCACGATCCGAGAAAAAGAGCATATCGCTATGTGTCGTTGCTGACATAAAGAGCGTGATGAAATCCTCGTCTTTGGTATTGAGATCGACGACACCTACCCCACCACGATTTTGTTTGCGGTATTCAGAAGGATTCGTTCGTTTGACGTATCCGCCCTTTGTATACACGAGCATCGACTCCTCGTCAGGAATCATATCTTCTAAGGAAATAGATTGCGCGCCATGCTTCACTACGCGACTTTTGCGTGCATCACCATATTTTTCCTTCACTTCCCCGAGCTCCTTTTTAACAATAGTCAAAATTTTCTTAGGACTTGCAAGAAGTTCTTTGCATTCCTTGATGAATTCTTGTTTTTCCTTGAGCTCAAGTTCTACATTTTTGCGTTCAAGTCCTGCGAGCTTCTGAAGTCTCATCTCCAAAATGGCGACTGCCTGAATATCAGAGAATTTGAATTCTTTTATCAAATTTACTTTTGCGGTAACGGTATCTTTTGAACCACGAATGATGGTAATAACGCGATCGATATGGTCGAGTGCCTTCTTAAGACCAAGCAAAATATGCTCGCGCTCTTCTGCTTTACGAAGATCATACTCCGTGCGTCGACGCACCACCACCTGACGATGCCCAATAAAGGTTGAGAGAAGTCCTTTGAGTGAAAGTGTCTGAGGAACACCATCCACGAGCGCCACCATATTATAGTGAAACGAATTTTCAAGATCGGTGTGCTTATAGAGGAAATTTAACACCGCCTGCGGGTATGCTCCGTTTTTCAGATCGATGACAACGCGGATGTCTCTGGTGGATTCATCACGCAACCCTCTGATACCCTCGAGCTTTTTTTCACGAACAAGATCCGCAATCTTAACAATGAGCTCTGCTTTGTTAACGCGATATGGGAGTGACGTAATGATAATCTGACTTGTGTTCTTTTCGTCAATAATCTCTGCTTCTCCACGGACCACCACGCCACCACGACCCGTCGTATACGCATGATGCATATCTTTTTCCCCAAACACAATACCACCCGTAGGAAAGTCTGGACCTTTTACATACGCAAGGAGATCTTCTGAGGTTGCTTGAGGTTCATCAATGAGGTGAATAGTTGCATCCACAAGCTCACCCAAATTATGAGGCGGAATGTTGGTCGCCATACCAACAGCAATACCAAGGGTACCGTTCAAGAGAAGGTTTGGCACCGAAGAAGGAAATACTACGGGTTCTTTGCGGGTACCGTCATAGTTTGGACGAAAGTCTACGGTTTCTTTTTCAAGGTCACGCAACAGTTCTGCTGAGACGCGCGACATTTTTGCCTCGGTGTAACGCATTGCTGCGGGAGAATCTCCGTCGATACTGCCAAAGTTTCCTTGCCCAATAACCAATGGGTAGCGTGTGGCAAACTCCTGTGCGAGTTTAACCATAGCATCGTACACCGAAGAATCGCCGTGCGGGTGATACTTTCCCAACACATCTCCAACGACAGCAGCTGATTTACGAAACTTTGCCGAAGCCGTGAGCCCCATCTCGTGCATAGAAAAAAGAATGCGACGATGTACTGGCTTTAATCCATCACGTGCATCAGGGAGGGCGCGTGAGGTAATAACGGACATAGCATAGTCAAGATACGAATCTCGCATCTCTTTACTAATGTCCATGGGTACAATAGAAACCCGTTCCGCATCGAGAGGAGCCTCTCCTGCGGATTTTGATTGTCCTTCTTTTCGTGCCATATATGACTATTATATCACAAAAAAGTAAAAATTAAAACGATCTAAAGTTTAGAAAATAAGGTGAAATGGGGTAAAAACAAGGTCCGCATAACGCGGACCTTGTTTTTACCCCTACCCTTTTCTTTAATCAATTATTCAAACTTTTGTACCCCACCTGAGGGAATTCCCCAGAGCTCGTTCGTAAAAAAATTATAATTTATGAACCCTGCATACACCACGAACACATAAACGAGAGAGAGCAATCCTCCAACTAAAGACAAGTACAAACCAATGCGTGCATATTTTGTACGCGATGACTGTAACCCAAAATACGAAAACAGTGTCCCTAAAATGGCGAACACAATTCCAAGTGCGATAACAAACCATGAAATAATTGCAATGCCACCCACGGCGATACCAATCTTGGCGCAAACCTCACGACGATGGGAAGCTCCTTTTCCCTCCATAGGAGGCGTGAAAGAAATATCTGGAAACGCTGGCGCAACGGCAGTAACGGGCATTCCTTGTAGCTCTTGTTTTTGTATCGTTTGATAAAGTTCTCCTTCCATACAAGATAGTGTAACAAATTTTCTTGTATGATGAATAAAAATGTGTGGAAAACTTTTCATGAAGACACACAGAAGACTTGCACATTACCCAACTCTCTGCTATACTTTGGTTTATGGAATTTCTGGTTAAGATTCTGCCATGGACGCAGATCATTCTCTCAATTATACTTATCGCATCAATCCTTCTCCAACAAACAGGAGCAGGTGTAGGTGGCGCAATGGGAGGAAGCGACGACAGTATTCACTATACTCGTCGAGGGACAGAGAAGGTATTATTCTACCTCACCATCATTACCGCAACACTTTTTGCGTGTTCAGCTTTGGTAATGCTTTACATCTCCCGTTAGCTCTTTTTAGCTACAACTGGAGGTTTAGTATTTTATCTCACCAACCATCATTATAAAATCCTAGGTTTTTTTATGCGCTCATATTAGTGAGCTCCTAGAAAAAAGAGAATGATTTTATATAATTACTCTCGTGAAAAATCTTCTCTCATCACTCAATAGAATATTCAGTAAACGATTCATTCTTCCATTCGAAGGACGTTTTACACTTGCGCTTGCTGCATTTTCAAACAGAGAGAAACAAATTTTCTTTGGCGCTATGGGTGTGTTGGTAGGGACGACCATTGTACTCATGCTCTGGGTTAATAAATCATACATTGTTCCTGTACCAACATACGGTGGAACACTTATTGAAGGAGTACTCAACACTCCTGCACACATAAATCCTCTTCTCGCAGGAGGTGAAATCGGCTCAGAGGCAGACCGCGATATTTCAGCGCTGGTGTACTCAGGGCTCCTTCGCGCAGGTGCAAACGGAAATTTTGTACCTGACCTTGCAGAGCGCTATGAAATATCAGACGATGGTCTTTCTTATACATTTTGGCTCAAAGAAGACCTTGAATGGCACGATGGCGAAAAAATTACCGCAGACGACATCGTCTTTACCATCAAAACGGCACAAGACAGCCGTATGAAAAGCCCCAAACGTGCAAGTTGGGATGGCGTAGGAGTTGAGAAAATAAACGACCTCACTGTGCTCTTTACCCTCAAGAAACCCTACGTCCCTTTCCTTGAAAACACTACGATGGGAATACTCCCAAAACACATTTGGGAAAATGTTGACTTTAATCGCTTTGATACCAATAAATATAACCGCGAACCTATTGGTTCGGGACCCTACAAGATTGACGCTATTAAAACAACCAACCAAGACGGTGACGAAATTCCAGTCTCCTACACGCTTAATTCTTTCAAAAAATTTGCCCTTGGTAGACCCTATGTCAACACCATTAAATTTGTTTTTGCAAAAAGTGAGGACGACCTTGTAAAAATGCTCAAAGATGGAACCGTTGATGCAATAAATTCAATTTCTCATGAGCAGGGAAAAATACTTTCAGAAAGTGGTTACCGTGTAGAACATACTCCACTCCCCCGTGTGCTTGCAGTATTCTTTAACCAAAACGAAGCACCTATCTTTGCGGAAAGCGCCGTACGCGAAGCACTTGGCCTTAGTATTGATAAACAAGAAATCATTAACAAAGCGCTTGCTGGGTACGGAGTCCTTCTCGACACCCTCCTCCCCCCTGGTGCACTTGGGTATGAAAAAACCAAGGAACAAAAACCTCTCGAAGAGCGTCTCACGACAGCACGTACGATTCTTCAGAAAGCAGGTTGGTCATTCAGCGAGCAACAAGGTGTATGGCAAAAGAAAACCAGTAAAGAAACCTTGGTACTCCGCTTTACCCTCGCAACTTCTGAAGCACCTGAACTAAGAGCAGTAGTTGAGGAACTCAAAACATCATGGGCAAAACTAGGCGTTCCTGTCGACATACGGGTATTTGCTACCGGAGATTTTAAAGAAACAATCGTACGTCCCCGCAAGTTTGATGCGCTCTTCTTTGGACAAGTACTCGGACGCGACAGTGACCCTTATCCGTTCTGGCATTCAAGTCAACGAAGTGACCCTGGTCTCAATATTGCCTTGTACGCCAACACGCGTGTGGACACCATCTTGACGGATGCACGCGGAGAAGAAGATGAGGAAGATCGCTTAAAACTTTATAAAAGCTTTATTAAAGAGACATCAACCGACAATCCCGCAATACCGCTATACGCACCAGAATTTATCTATTTACTACCACAAAAAATTAACGGCGTTTCCCTCGAATCTGTCACCATCCCCTCGGAACGCTTCCTTAATGTGTATCGGTGGTACATTGAGACAGATAGTGTATGGAGCATATTTACAAGATAACGTACGTATGAATATCTGCAAAACGTCATAGAAAATTATTATTACACAAATCAAATTATCAAATAACAAGAACAAAATGGAGACGAACAACGAAGGACAAAACAATCAGAGACCTAAAGGTGACGGGTATGACGTACGTCGATTCCCCCGCCGAGACCGCTCACTGCGCGGACCACGAAGCGCGGTATCAAAGAGGGCACAATATGGAACAACAAACGAAGGTCACCGACCTGCGTCTTCAAGTGCACCTCATGGATTGAGATCATCATTCCCTGCATCACAGGATAATCGCTCGTTCCCTCGACACGACAACAGGGCGCCAAGTGGTGGAGCATCACTCGGTCAACCGCGCGACATGCGCAGGGGCCCTCAGGGAGGGATGTCTTCTCGAAGTCGTCCCGGTTCACGTGGTTCCCACGGAGAAAATATACCTCGCAGCACTTCACGCGTTAAGCACACTACCGGAAGAGAGAAAGCTGATGCACGACGTATGAGCATCCCACTTCCTGCACAAAACACCGAAAGTATTATCCCCCCTCTTAAGGACGGCGATATTCGTATCGTGCCACTCGGTGGCGTTGAAGAAATCGGACGCAACATGACCTGTATTGAGTACAAAGATACGATTCTTATTATTGACGCTGGCCTCCAGTTCCGCGAGGACAATACCCCAGGTGTCGACTACATTCTTCCTAATACCAAATATCTTGAGGAACGCAAACATAAAGTAAAAGCGATTATCGTTACTCACGGACACCTCGATCATATCGGTAGCATCCCTTACATTATGGAGAAAATCGGCAACCCGCCTATTTACTCACGCAATCTCAGCACCTTGCTCATCAAAAAGCGCCAAGATGAATTCCCTCACCTTCCCGCACTTGATATCCGCGTGGTAGAAAAAAACGAGCGTGCGACGATTGGCGATTTCAAAGTTGAGTTCTTTGGGGTGACCCACACGATTCCTGATGCTATGGGGGCTATCATCGAAACGCCGTACGGTAACATCATTCATACAGGCGACCTCAAGCTTGATCACAATAATGGTGTGCCTACACTTGACGAAGAAGATCATTGGGCAAGGATTGAGAATACGCAAAACCTTCTCCTTATGGCAGATTCAACCAACGTAGAGCGCCCAGGCTTTTCATTCCCTGAACGAATTGTACTTCAAAATATTGAAACGATCATCCGCAACACTGAAGGACGCCTCGTTATAGCAACCTTCGCTTCCCTTCTTGAGCGCCTTATCAAGATCATCGACACCGCAGAGGTGCTCGGAAAAAAGATCGTTCTTGATGGACGCAGTATGAAAAATAATGTGGATATCGCGCGTGAAAGTGGGTTCCTTACCGCAAAGAAAGAGACGTTCATTCCTATCGAAGAAATGGACAATTATCCACCTGATCGCATTATTATGCTCGTAACAGGAGCACAGGGAGACGAGTTTGCATCCCTCATGCGCGCAGCAAACAAAACCCACAAATACTTGAAAGTTAACAAACGTGATACCATTCTCCTCTCTTCTTCCGTTATCCCTGGAAACGAGAGGAGCGTCCAGAAACTCAAGGATAATCTCTCACGACAGGGTGCAACCATCATTCATTACCAGAATGCTGACGTACACTCATCTGGTCATGCATGTCACGACGAAACACTCTGGATTCATCAGAAAGTAAAACCTCGTTTCTTCATCCCTATTCACGGATACCACTATCTCCTTCGCGTACACGGCAACATCGCGAAAGAGGCAGGAATGACCGATGATCGCATCATTATTCCTGACAACAGTATGGTTATTGAGATTCAGAACGAAGGAAAGAATATTGTTGCACTGAAAGAAACTGCTCCACGCGGTCTGGTGCTTGTCGATGGATTCTCAGTGGGCAGTATTCAGGAGGTGGTGCTTCGCGATCGCCAAATGCTCTCACAAGACGGTATCTTTGTTATCATTGCCACCATTGATCGTACTACAGGTAAAATTACGAAGTCCCCTGATATTATCTCACGTGGTTTTGTCTATCTTCGCGAATCACAAGACCTTCTTCGCCAAGCACGCGTTATCGCAAAAAATTCTATCGAAGAGCTTTCTACGGGTTCAAAACAGATTGACTTTGACTACATCAAGGACCACACCACCGACGCCGTCGCACGCTTCCTTTTCCAAGAAACCGCAAAGCGCCCGATTGTGATTCCTGTGATTTTGGGATTGTAAAAGATTCTCGTGTATATAAAAACGCCCCTTTAAGGGGCGTTTTTTGTTACGCTACAAAAATCTTACCCCGCAAAGCATTCGCTTTGTGGGGTAAGATTTTGTGCGTAGGATTTTGTCACGAGTTACTAAGTGTGCTCGGGCGGGTACGCCCTGCGCGCACTAAGTACTCGCGACCCCGGCTCACTGTTTTTGATTACAAAAACATGTTCCGCCTTTCAAATCCTGCACGCGACTGAAGCAGTTCAGTCGCTCCTACGCACAATACAAAAAACGCCCCTTGAGGGGCGTTTTTTGTATTGTGCGTAGGGCAGGATTTGAACCTGCGTAGCCCAATGGGCGACAGATTTACAGTCTGTTGTAATTGACCGCTCTACCACCTACGCAATAAAAGCAGTGTGTACCCGGGAATAAGTCCCTTTCAAAAGGTATTTGCTTCGCTCATACATTTACCGCCCCAGAGGGCTGGGTATCCACTCTTGTATTAGCTCCTCGACTCAGGAGTGAGAAAGATTACTTTCTCACTCCACTCGTCCTACGTCGCTAATTAAACAAGCGCTCGAGAGCGCTTGTTTAATTTATCACACTTTTCTTCGATTTTCAACCGTACCCTACATGGTTGCTTTTGTGCGACCGCGAGGCTTAACGGCAGATTTTTTCTCGACACGGATAACAATCTCCCCTTTTTCCATCGTCACAGAAACTTTTCCTCCCTTAAGAACACCTTGAGAAATCATAAATGACGCTACCGGGGTAAGAATTTTATTCTGTATCAAACGCTTGAGAGGGCGCGCACCATAATGTGGGTCATACCCCTTCTCTGAAAGATACGCAAGCACCTCGGGAGAAACATTCATAACGATTTCCTTTTCAACGAGACGCTTCTTTACAATATCAATCTGAAGTGTAACGATTTTCTGAATGATCTCTGGTGACAAGATATCAAAAATGATAATCTCATCAAGGCGATTCAAGAACTCGGGACGAAAAAAATCTTTCAAGGACTCTTTCACGCGCTCTTTTGCTTCTGCATAATCAGCGGTGTCACTCTTGTGTGCACCAAACCCTATTGATTGCATTTTATCAATGTGCTCTGAGCCGATATTTGACGTGAGGATGATGACCGTGTTTTTAAAGTTCACCACGCGACCCTTCGAATCAGTGAGGCGACCGTTATCGAGAACTTGAAGCAACATATTAAATACTTCTGGGTGTGCCTTTTCAACCTCATCAAAGAGAAGTACCGAGTATGGGCGGTGACGCACTATTTCAGTTAGATTGCCACTCTCTTCGTGCCCAACATATCCAGGAGGCGAGCCGATCATTTTAGAAACTGAATGCTTTTCCATATATTCTGACATATCAATACGAATGAGCGCCTTATCGTCGTTAAACATAAACTCCGCAAGCGCCTTTGAGAGTTCTGTCTTACCCACACCTGTTGGTCCCAAAAAGAGGAATGAGCCAATAGGGCGGTTCGGGTCGGCAATACCAGCACGCGAACGCTTCACCGCATCTGCAACCCTTTGAATAGCATCTTTCTGCCCCACCACACGCTTCCCTATTTCTTCCTCCATCTGAGCAAGTTTACCTGCTTCTTCTTCAAGCATCTTGGTAACGGGAATACCTGTCCAACGCGCAACCACCTCCGCAATATCTTGCTCAGTTACTTCTTCTTTCAAAATACGACGAGATGATTGCAATTTCTTGAGTCGCAATGTTTTTTGTTCTAATTCTTTTTCAAATCCTGGGATACGTCCATAGCGAATCTCTGCGGCGAGCGCGAGGTCGGCCTTCATTTCAGCATTCTCTGCTTCGAGACGTGCCGTCTCGAGATTTTTCTTAATCGCGCGAATATCCACCACAAGTTCTTTCTCGTTCGTCCATTTCAATTCTATTTCCTGTGTCTTTTCACGAAGATCACTTATCTCATTATCAATTTTCTTAATGCGTGCTTTTGCATTTTTTCCTGTTTCGCCAGTATTTTCTGATTCTTTCTTAAGCGCTTCTTTTTCTATCTCCAAGCGCATAATACGACGGTGTGCATCTTCAAGAACCGGTGGTTTATTTTCCAATGAAATACGTAATGAAGACGCTGCCTCATCAATGAGGTCAACTGCCTTGTCAGGAAGAAAGCGGTCTGAAATATAACGGCTACTCAAGCTGACCGCAGAAATGATTGCATCATCCGTAATATGAACCCCATGAAAGAGTTCGTATTTTTCTTTAAGTCCACGTAGGATAGCAACGGCATCCTCAATAGATGGCTCATTCACGTACACCGGCTGGAAACGACGCGTAAGCGCAGGATCTTTTTCTATGTGTTTTTGGTATTCACGCAAGGTTGTTGCGCCAATCGCACGAAGTTCACCACGCGCAAGTGCTGGTTTGAGCATATTAGATACATCCATCGAACCCTCAGCTGCACCAGCACCCACAATCGTATGAATCTCATCAATAAAAAGGATAATCTTCCCTTCAGCTTGTTCAACCTCCTTCATTATTTTCTTGAGGCGTTCCTCAAACTCACCGCGGTATTTTGTGCCGGCAATAAGTGCTCCAATATCCAACGAAACAAGCTCCTTACCCTTAAGGGACTCTGGCACGTCTCCTTTTGCCATGCGAATAGCAAGTCCCTCAGCTACAGCGGTTTTACCCACACCCGCTTCACCGATCAAAATTGGATTATTTTTTGTACGACGTGAGAGGATCTGAATAATACGTCCTACTTCATTATCACGTCCAATAACAGGGTCGAGTTTGTCCTGAGACGCAAGCTCGGTGAGATTTCGTGTATATTTGTAAATTGATTTTGTTCTTTTTGGTGGCGTGCTGTCGGTAATATTTTGCTCACGAAATTCTTCGAGAACCTTTACGACTGTCTCACGTTCGACGCGATACTTCATGAGAATCTCGCGTGCTTGTCCGTGCACGTCGAAGATTGCGAGAAACAGATGCTCGCATGAAATATGACTATCTTTCATCTCTTTCGCAAGACGAGGGGCAATCTCACCCAAAATCTGTCCGAGTTCTTGAGTAAGGTAAAGTTGATATGAAGGTGAAATAACATTTTGTGCTTTAGAAGGCTCAATCGTATCCAAAAGCTCTTCTGCAAGGGCGATACCATCCACGCCAAGTTTATCGAGAAGTGAAATAACAACACTTTCGTCATCAAGCGAAAGAGCCGCCAAAAGATGTAGTGGCGTCACATGATTCTGTCCCCGCTCTACCGCAAGCTCATGCGCTCGGCGAATAACATCGCGGGCCTTTGTGGTGAAATTGTTTATTGGAGGCATAAGATTATTGAGTGTTATGATAACGCTAATAAAACGCACAAAATATCTTTAAAACGATAGAGCTAACAAATGAACTGTAGCACTCAAACAAAAAGTTGTCAATCTATAGTTTTGGGGTAAGTGCGCTTGATTTTGACGCTTCGTCAAGTAAATTCTGTGCCTCAACAACCAGTACGCCTGACTGTGTTCCTGCACCTTCGTCAAGACTTACAAAACCAACTACTTCCCCCGCAAGAGTGATAATAGGTGCACCATTTGAAGTTCCCGCGAAGCGCTGAGAAAGTCCTATGTTGTCAAGAATAGTAATTTCTTCTTTTGTTTCCTTGTTGGTGGTGGTGTGTGTATCGAGGCGGTTAATGAACCCTGTCGCAACTGTTTTGCCATCACGTCCACCAATAACGATTGCTGTCTGTCCTACCTTGAGCACCCCAGGATTACCAAAGGTAACAGGAGTGAACACCTGTGCTGGAGTCGTACTTGCGAGCGATGTCGCCGGTACAAGCTTTCCGAGCACCAAAGAACCCTCTTTTGCATTTTGTACAACCTCAAGAGTGTATTTCGTATCATTGATCGTTGTCGCAAGAAGTCCACTATTGAAGTTTGCTTTATCAGTAATGATCAGCCCCTCCTTTGAAATAATGACACCCACACCAGCAGAAAAGATCTCCCCTTCTGCTCCCGTAGTAGTAAACGCAACAACACTCTTTGCATTGCGCTCTATCGCTAAAACCATCAAGTCTTCATCTTTTACCACCACCGTTTTGCCGGGTTTTTCTACAATAGTAGGAACAACTTTTTCAATGGTCTTTTCTACAACGTTCGTAATAATTTGTCGTACAGGCTCGGGTGACTGTTGCATCAGGGTAACCACAACCACCCCCGTTGCCATAGAGGAAACGAAGCTCACAAAGAGTGCGAGGAGTATTATTTGTGATCGTGTAAGGTATTCCATATATTAGTTCATTGGCCAAGAAACAATACTGTTATCATTTATAATATCACAAATTTACTTCCCAGAAAACCGGCTAACAACCGCACTCCATAGTATCGCATTCCAAAAAACATTAATATAATCAAGGCGTTTGATACCATAATCAGAAACATACGCGTGTTCAAAAACATCCATCACGAGAAGTATAGTGCTTCCCGTAAGGTGACCTCCATCGTGTTCGGTAATCCACACATTAAAAAGACGATTTGTTTCATTATCTCGCACAAGGGCAACCCATCCAATTCCCCGCATCATACCGATCGCTTTGAAATCTTTTTCCCATACTTCAAACGAACCGAAATCTTCAGTTATTTTTTTAACGAATGCACTCTTTTTATCAAGCTCACTACCATTCTTCCCCATATTGCCGAAATAAAGTTCGTGCAGACGCATACCATCCCACTCCCACCCAAAACGGCGTTTAATCTCACTAAATGGAGGTGTCCCTGTCTCGGCAGTTTTTAAAAATTCAAGAATCTTGTTCACATTGGAAACATACCCTTCGTAAAGAACGAAATGATTGCGGAGTAATGAATCAGAAAACCCCTCGATACCCAATAGTTGTTCGTAATTTTTTGCTTCGTACATATTAAATATAGTAACAAGCCACGGTGGTTTGTAAAGGAAATTAAAAATTTCTCTCTATTAAAAATCACTGTTCTTTCGCGCGTCACGAAGTACCTTCACCATCGCAGGAAGTTCTTTCACGAGACGCGTAATATCTTCACTTTTGGTAAATCGTCCGAGTGAAAAACGGATAGCCCCCATATTTTTTTCATTCGTATATCCTATAGCCGTCAAAACGTGCGACATCTTACCAGAAGCACTCTTGCACGCACTTCCCCCTGAAACTGCAAACCCTTGTGCGTCGAGGTAAATAATAAGTGCTTCACTCTCAACCCCCTCGAGAGAAATGCTTAAAAGATTAGGAAGTGAATGTGCGAGATCACCATTAACCACTACGCCTGAAACTTTTTTGAGAATTTTTTCTGCAAGCGTGTCACGGAGTTTTTTTATTCGTAGCACTTCTTTGGGTTTTATGTTCTCTGCAAGAACGAGCGCTTCGGCAAACCCGCACGCAAGCGCCACCACCTCTGTTCCTGGACGTCGTCCCCGCTCATGCTCACCGCCGTACGAAAGCGCCACGAGGTTCACCCCACGCTTTACAAAAAGAACACCGACACCTCGTGGACCATAGGATTTGCCTGACGAAAGTGTCATCAGGTCAACACCCAATCGCAAAACGTTGGTATCGAGATAGTTGGATGCTTGTGCAGCATCGGTATGAAAATATGGATAAAGAGAAGCATGCATTTTCCGTGTATGACGAACTTCTTTTGCAATTTCACGAAGAGGTTGGATGGTGCCGATCTCGTTGTTCGCATACATCACGGAAACAAGCACGGTTTCAGGAGTGATAATCTTACGAAGTTCACGCACATCCACGACTCCCTTACGATCTACGCGCAATAGTTCAACACGCACGTCTTCTCCAGAAAGCATTCGCGCGGTTTCGAGAACAGACGCGTGCTCTATCGCTGAAACAATGATATGAGGGCGTGTAATACCGCGCGCACGCGCAGCGCGCACGACCCCCTGAATCGCGATATTATTTGCCTCAGTCGCGCCACTCGTAAAAACGATTTCATCGGCGTGCGCCCCCATATTCTGCGCAACCGCACCTCGCGCCTCCTCGAAAACACGGCGCGTCTCCTGCCCTTCTTTGTGAAGACCACTCGGGTTGGCATAGTGCTTCTTGTTGAGTACAGAAACCGTCCGTGCCACCCTTTCGTCAACGGGGGTTGCTGCCGCATAATCCATATATATTCTCTTCATAGTTCCTATCATAGCCCACCCCGATAACTTTGCAAAATGCTTGAAAATAAGGTATTGTGGTGCGTATATGACGTTTCTCAACAGTCTTGTTGTTATTGGTATTTTCACCCTTTTTATCATTGTGTTGGGTGTGCGCCTCTATATACTTGAAAAACGCATAAAAAAGCTTCTTGCGGGCAAGACCGCAGAGAGTCTCGAAAATGTTATTGGTACCCTCGGCAAGGACGTACGCGCCCTTGAAACTTTTCGTGATTCTATAAACACAGAAATCGCCTCGATTGAAAAGCGCCTTCATCGAAGCATTCAGGGTGTCGAGACAATTCGCTTCAACGCATTCAAGGGTAATGGCGAAGGTGGCAATCAAAGCTTTGCCGTCGCACTTCTTTCTGAAAATGGTGACGGTACCGTTCTTTCAAGCATTTACGCACGTGACCGCATCAGCGTCTTTGCAAAACCGGTAAAAAACTTTTCTTCTGAATTTGAAATGACAGAAGAAGAAAAGGAAGCCGTAACGCGCGCTTCAAAGAAATAACTATCCTGTTGTTAACGAGCACCAATAATATCTTAGGCCGCACGCGAGATGTTATGTGTGTATTTGAAATTTTTCTATTATGACAAAATCCACTTCTCAAACATTGATCCCCCGCCCTCCTATCGTCGTTGTGATGGGGCATATTGACCATGGAAAATCAACACTCTTGGACTACATTCGCAAAACAAATGTGGTGGGAGGAGAAGCAGGCGGTATCACGCAACATCTTTCTGCATATGAGGTTTATCGCAAAGGAAAAACTCCTGCCGAATCGGACAGTATTACGTTTCTCGATACTCCCGGACATCACGCATTCTCAAAGATGCGTGCACGAGGTGCTCGTATTGCCGATATTGCTATTCTTGTTGTTTCTGCAGAAGATGGCGTTAAGGAGCAGACAAAAGAAGCACTCTCGGCTATCAAAGAGGCGAACATACCTTACATTGTCGCCATTAATAAAATCGACAAGCCAAACGCAAATATCGAGCGCACGAAACAAAATCTCGCTGAAAATGAAATTTACCTCGAAGGATTTGGTGGCGATGTGCCGTTTGTTCCTGTTTCCGCAAAAGCAGGCACCGGCATTCCTGAACTCCTCGACATGGTTCTCCTTGTTGCCGAAATGAGCAACCTCCTCGGTGATAGCAAATTACTGGCAGAAGGTGTGGTAGTAGAATCACACGTTGCACCAGCTCGTGGAACCTCGGCAACACTCATTATCACCAACGGCACCCTCAAAAAAGGTATGTTCATTGTCGCCGAAGATAGTACCGCTCCTGTACGCGCAATTGAAAACTTCCTTGGTAAACAAATTCCTGAAGCAACATTTTCTTCTCCTGTCCAAATTACAGGTTTTGACATTCTTCCTCGTGTAGGCGCAACATTCCGTGCGTATGCAACAAAAAAAGAAATGGAGAAAGCACGTTTAGAAAATCAAACAGATGTTGCTTCCCCGTCTTCAAAAAAAGAAATGGCATCATCTTCTGTCCCTAGCGGAGTGTTTGTTGTACCGATAATTATCAAAACAGATGTTGCGGGAACCCTCGAAGCAGTAGAAAAGGAGTTAAGCAAGATTAAAAAAGAACGTGTAGCACTCAAAATTATCAGTTCAGGAATTGGAGCTGTTGGTGAAAATGATGCAAAACTTGCGTCGGGTGCACCCGGTGCTATCATTATCGGCTTCAATACACAGGTTTCGCGCAGCGCACAAGATATCGCCCTTCGTTTTGGCGCTACAATTAAAACATTCACGATCATTTACGAACTTCTTGAATGGGTTGAGGAAGAGCTTGTTCGTCGTACACCAAAATTCACGAGTGAAGAAACTGTTGGTGCGCTGAAAGTCCTCAAGACCTTTAGTGCGATGAAACACAAGCAGGTTATCGGAGGCAAGGTTACCAAGGGAGAACTTGTGCTTGATGCGCAGGTTAAAATTCTTCGTCGCGATACCGAGGTCGGTCGTGGCAAAGTGCTCGAACTTCAACAATCAAAAGTGTCTGCCAAAAAAGTAAGCGAAGGCATGGAGTGTGGGCTCATGGTTGAATCAAAGATTGAAATTGCGCCGGGCGATACCCTCGAGGCGTTTATGATGATAGAAAAATAAGATCAATCTATATGACTTCTCAACGACAAGATAAAATGCGAGGGGTTCTGCGTGAACTTGCGGCAACCTTTTTTACCCGCGAGGCAGGACCACGTTCTCTCATCACGATCACCGACGCAACTATTTCGCCTGACTTCAAGCGCGCAACGATCTATATCACTACCTTCCCTACCAGCGAAGAAGCAAACGCGCTTGAATTTGCAAAAAGAAAGCGTACCGAGCTCCGTGAGTATATCGGTACGCACGCAAAGTTACGCGCACTCCCCGTTCTTGAAATCAAAATTGACGAAGGTGAGCGCAATCGTCAAAAAATTGACGAGCTCCTCAATCAAGGATAAGATGAGTGCTAGGTTTTGATACAAACTTGATTGCGAAGAATGGTTCTAGGTTATAAAAATTAATGTTCGGCGTGGTGGCCAAGTGGTAAGGCGGGGGACTGCAAATCCCCTATGCGCGAGTTCGATTCTCGCCCACGCCTCAAGAAAATTCTTAGAGAATTTTCTTGGCGTGGGAGCAGGCAAACTGCTTTGCCTGCGTCGAGAATCGAAAGGCGGAGCATGTCGCAAAGCGACAGCGAGCCCGGGTCGAGAGTACTTAGTGCGCACAGGGCGTAGTCGCCCGAGCACACTTAGTAACTCGTGACCGAGAGGAGCCCACGCCTCAAGAAAGAATTGCAATATAATTGAGTTTCTTAATTAAAAAGGTAGGCAACTATGTACATGTATTCCTCTATGCCTTCCATTATGGTATACTTTTATGCATGAGGAAACGAAGTTGGACAGAAGAACAATTGAGGGTCGCTGTTAAAAACTCTACAAGCGTACGGCAAGTTCTCAAAAAACTCAATCTAAAAGAGGCAGGAGGAAATTATGCGCAAATTAACAATGCCGTCAAAGATTACGGTCTGGATATTAAACACTTTACTGGCATTGGATGGAGTAAAGGACTAAAGGGAATCGGTAAGCCACTCATACCTCTCAATAAGATCCTTACGAGAGATAGCCGTTTCCAAAGCTACAAGCTGAAACGACGACTCTTCAAAGATAATTTAAAAAATTCACAATGCGAAGAATGTGGCTGGGCGAAAAAGTCGATTGATGGTAGAATCCCAGTTGAGCTTGACCATATAAATGGGGACAGAACAGACAACAGAATAGAGAATCTTCGGATTCTTTGTCCAAATTGCCACAGTTTAAAACCAACGCATCGAGGACTTAATCGAAAGAAAAAATCCTAAAAAGGGTCAGTGGTGGAATGGTATACACAGGAAACTTAAAATTTCCCGCCGAAAGGATTGAGGGTTCGATTCCCTCCTGACCCACTAAACAAATCAGGAACTACGAGCAATATTATTAGCGACGTAGAGCGAGTGAAGTGAGAAAGTAATCTTTCTCACTTCCGAGCCGAGGAGCTAATACGGATTTCGTGTATTTTAAAAACTTAGGTTAATCTTACTTGCCTCTAATTATTAAACTCAAAGCACAAACTCTTCCAAAATCTTTATTTTTGTGTATACTCTTTGAATATAGGTCTGCATCCATAGCTCAGTTGGTAGAGCAACTCCCTCTTAAGGAGATGGTCCCTGGTTCGAGTCCAGGTGGGTGCACAATGAAAAGAAAATGGTGCCTGCGCACCATTTTCTCATTGTGCAAGGCGCAGTGATGTTTTGTGAGCACACAAAACCACGAGCCGGGGTCGCGAGCACTTACGTCCACGCAGTGCGTACTCGCACGAGTAGACTTAGTGACTTGTGACCACAAAAATAGCAATTCAAACGTAAAGAAAAACAGCGCCTGCGGCAGATTTTTAGTTTGTGCAAGGCGAAGCATGTTTTGTTTAGCAAAACAAAACAGCGAGCCAGGTGAGAAGCGAATACATGGAGCTTCGCAAGGCCGGAACTCGTTTTTCTAGCAAGAAAAACGAGTGAGGAGGGGTCGCGACTTTTGCGAGACGGCGGTCGAGCAAAAAGTTGTGACTGCGAAATTTCCGAGCGACGGCGAGGAAATTATCTGTGACCACAAACGTCACTAAACGAGATTCAGATCAATCTCAAAACTCGCTTTTTCTTGTTATTTAGTGTAAGTTGTTATGAAGAAGCCGAGGTGGCGAAATTGGTAGACGCAAGTCGCGCCTAAAGTGCTGGGGTGGCGAAATTGGTAGACGCAACTGCCTTAGGAGCAGTCGGGGTAACCTGTGGAGGTTCGAGTCCTCTCCCCAGCACTTTGCGCGTGACGAACTGACGCGGGAATGAAAATCAAACTGCTTTGATTTTCATCCGGTGCGCGTATGCGCAAATGCCGTTGTTGAGCGTACGCGAAACAGGCATTAGGAAGGGGTAACCTGTGGAGGTTCGAGTCCTCTCCTCGGCACAAAATTGGAAACGAAAAGTGGTAGCTTTTCGTAACTAAATTTTGTAGGCGGAGGAGAGGACTCGAAAGCGAGTGCGGGTACCCGTCGTGCTCGATGGGTCGCACAAGCAGGTAAGGAAGCGAATACGTGGAGCTTCCGCAAGACCTTTTAAGCTGTTTTGTGAGCAGGCGAAACAAAAGAGCCAAAAGGTGTACTGCTCCTGTAGGGAGAGAGCGAAAAACGTGGTGACGACGAGCGAGCGCTTGACCGAGTCCTCTCCTCGGCACAAAAATAGACACGCTTCCCTCTTCAATACAAATACAATATGGGCACGTGGCGGAATTGGTATACGCGTGCGTCTCAGAAGCGCATCCCGCAAGGGTTGGGAGTTCAAATCTCCCCGTGCCCACAAATAATCTGATGAAATCCTTAAAGAAAGAAATATCCATTAACCTTTATTGAACTATTGACATTTTACATAAATTTGCTATAATATATATAGGATAAATTGTCGTTCTTTGACAATTGCACATCATATAAAAACTCTAAGGGAGGCAGGGAGATGAAGATAAATAAAAAGTTTTGGGGCATTACCGCAATAATCTACATTGTATTTCTTGTTGTTTCTGTTTTTTTTGCCTTTTACACGAGTACTATTGGAGGGGAGCTTGAATGGAACTGGGGACTTGCGGTTGCTCTTACTGCGGTAATCTATACTGCAGTAAGTCTCCATCAAGTTGGTCCAACCGAACTCGGAGCTCGGATCTTTCTTGGTCGACCCATTGACCAAGTCTCATCGGGGTTCATACTTGTTCCGTTTGGGTTCTTCAAGCTTATCAAAGAAACACGTCTGATCATACAAAAGGAATTCCCCGATAATCCAGAGAACATATACCGAGGAGAAGGTCTTCCTCCGGCGGGGAAATATCATCCGATCAGAATCCCCTTTGGAAAACCAGAGAAAAAAGATACTGCAACAGGATCACCTAAAGACGTTCTCGAAAAGGACCCTCTTGATATGCGACTGATTGAAGAGGTAGTCCCTATCGTAAGGTTCCGTATTTCAGATTACATCGCGTTTCTTACGGTAATCAAGACTGTAGACGAAGCACTGAACCAGCTTCAAGATCTCTGTGTTTCGGTTTTGAGCGAAGAATTCGGCAAGGTTACCCCCGCTCAAGTCATTGCAGACTTCGAAAGTTACAACAAAAAACTAACAGAGGAGATCCAAACAAACGTTGCAACATGGGGAATAGTCCTCGAAAGTGTGCGTATTAAAAACATCTCCTTTTCACATGAGCTTAATAAGACCGTTCAAAAGATCGCTGAGGAAACGGCACTTGGCAAAGCGAGTGTGATCAAAGCAGAGGCTGGAAAGAAAGCAGCTATTCTCGAAGGTGAAGGTAAGGGATTCGCGATAAAAGCTGAACTCGACGGAAGGACGTTAGGTCTAAAGAAAATGCAAGAAGACCTTAATCTCCCCTCCGAGGTGATCCTTTCCACCGAAACAGCGCGTGCAATCACCAATAACCCTGGACAGAAAACGATCATCGTAGGATCAGAAGGATTCAAGGATCTCATGGCGATGGGAACAGCCCTCGGAGAAGCACTTAAAAACAAAAAGGAGTAACGAAAATGTTGATACAAATTATCGTTTTCCTTATTGTGCTGGGGATCGTTCTCTATATCAAGCACGGGGGGAAAATACCAACACCAGGGTTTGGAGGAGTGGGACCAAAACTTCTTTCATCTCTTAAGAGAAGCGGGCAGGTGAATACAACCTTCCTCTTCATTCTCTTTCTCCTCACCCTCTCCTACGCCATCGGCAAAAGAGAGGACTGGATGGACGCACTTAGGTGGTGGTGGAATTCAAAAATATTCCTCCCCTCCCTTCTTGCTGTCATCGGGGTAATCCTCTTCGTTGACGCTAAATGGCGAAAAAAGATCGATAGGGTGCTTATCTTCACGATCAGCGCAATGATCATTTTTTCGCTTCTGGCGGCGACACCGGCGACAAAAGACTTGTTTAAGGGAGGCGGTGACAAAAACAAACCTGCAAAGAAAGTATCAGCGCCTCGTGCTCCACAGAACGCACCTGTCGAGGTACAAAAAACAAGGAAGGAGACCATTCTCGCAGAGTATGGCGCCTTCAAGGAAGTTTCGCTTCCCCCAACAGAAAAGCTCATCAATATCAGATGGGATTTTCCAAGCAGGTATAATGGACGGTGCCTCGCTGTCATTGTGCACGAAGCTCGTCCTGATGGAGAAGTGTTTCCCTGCGAAAGTCCTGTACGTGGGCTCTTAAGGGTAAGGAGGGTTGGTTTTTCGTCGGAAGATAAATTAGAAGGAGTTCCTGTCACCGTAGAAATTACCTACCTCGAGGCAACGTAAATGATGTGCAATGTCACACAAGCCCCGCGCAGAGATTGCGCGGGGCTTTTTTATTTCAATATACTATGCCAACGTTAACATTTTCTTAAACTGAGTAGTGTCTTTAAATGGTCCGATAAGCGCAAGGTTGAGGTTCTTGTCGGTGAAAATTTTACGCGCCATCGTTCTTACATCCACGGCGGTCACCGCGCGTATAAGGCGCTCTTTTTCTTTTGGTGTTTTAATCTCCCCAAGAAGGAGCTCCTGGATGCCACAGAACTCTGCAATACTATCAGAAGACTCAAGCCCGAGATACATCAGTCCAACGAGATGTTCTTTTACTTTATTGAGCTCGGATTCATCGACGAGTGTACTCTTTAAAAGCGCAAACTCTGCGAGAATAGCGCGTACCACTTCTTCCGTGCGGTCATTCGCAACGCCTGCTGAAACAGAAAGGTGTCCGTGATCCGTAAACAATGAATTTTCGGCACGCACATAATACCCTACCCCCATCTCGTCACGGAGTTTCCTAAAAAGACGCGACGACATACCACTTCCCAAAACACCCGAAAGTACCGCCATCACAAAATTTCTCTTATCTTTTACCGAGAACGAACGTACCCCAAGAACGAGGTGAGTTTGGTCGGTTTCTTTATAGAGTGTTGCGACATTTGGTGAACTCTGCACCTCTTTTGTTTTTTCTTTACTACTTTTCTTTCCTGCGTGAATCCCCTTGAATTGCTTTGTAATACTCTTGAATGCGTTTTTCGGCGTTACATTCCCCGCTACAATCACCGTCGTTGCGCGTGCGACATAGTGCGCGGTACGATACTTAAGGATATCCTCACGACTAAGCCCACGTACGATCTCACGAGTTCCCGCAATAGAACGTCCCGCAGGTGTATTACCATAAAGAAGCTCTGCCCATACATCGTGTACTTTGCGCATCGGAAGGTCTTCATACATATTGATTTCGTCTACAATTACCCCTTTTTCTTTTTCAATTTCTTCTTTTTTTAACAATGGGTTGAGATAGAGATCGGAAACAATATCAAGAAGATGCTCAAAGTCGGTACTCTTCCCTTTCGCATAGTATCCCGTATATTCATTGCCGGTAAACGCATTATATTGACACCCAAGCGCATCGAGTTCTATCGACAGATCGCTCGTATTAGGGCGCGTAGTAGTACCTTTAAAACACATATGCTCAAGAAAATGTGAAATGCCGTTCTTTTCTTTTACTTCATAGTCCGAACCAGCAGACACCAACACGAGTACCGTTACGGTCGGGTTGTCTGCCATAGGAGCAACAATCATCTTGAGCCCATTGGGTAACACTTTTTTCTGAAATTTCATAAATAAATTTATTATTACAATATTAAAAAGAAACGTTGGTAAGAATTTCAGGATTTCCGTCGGTCACAAGAATCGTATGCTCAAAATGTGCGGAACGTTTGTGGTCGCGCGTCACAAACGTGTACCCATCAGAAAGAATTTTTACAAACCGCGTTCCTTCATTCACGATAGGCTCAAGGGCGAGCACCATCCCTGCACGAAGCTTCACCCCTTCCCCCCGTTCGCCATAGTTCGCAATATGTGGATCTTCGTGTGGAGAATACCCTACCCCATGTCCCCCAAGCTCCTCTACGACGACAAAATTATTTTTCTTCACGTGCGCTTCAATAGCATATCCGATATCGCCAACTGTTTTCCCTTCACGTGCCTCATTAATACCCACCATGAGGGCGCTCTCGGTAACTTGCATAAGCTTTTTTGCTGGCGCATCAACATTTCCCACAGGAACCGTAATCGCCATATCCACATAAAGTCCTTTGTAGCTCATACCAAGATCGATACCGATAATATCACCCTCATTAAGAACCTTCTCGCCAGCAATACCATGCACCACCTCATCATTCACCGACACACAGAGCGTCCCAGGGTATGCATGGCGCGCACCCTCAGGCGTATAGTTTTTAAACGCGGGAACACCACCACATTCTTCAATAAGTTTTTCTGCAAGAGCATCGAGCGAACCCGTAGAAACACCCGGCACGACCTTGTCTTTTACGGCATACAAAATACGCGCGAGGTGTTTACCTCCCTCACGCAAAATCGCAATCTCTTCTGGAGTTTTTATCATTCCGTGTTTCATAAATATAGAAAAGTCCGACACAAACATAAACACATCACCCTGTTCCCTATTTCTCGCTCATCAAACGCGCTACGATTTCCTGATGAACATCTTCGGGTGATTGTTCACCATTAATTTCAAGAAAACGGTACGCTGTGTCCTCGCGGTAAAAATCAACTGCGGGGACTACATCACGCTCATACCACGCAAATCGTCGCTCTATTGCATCAGCGTCAACATCATCAGCTCTCCCTCGATTTCGCAAACGTTTCTCAGCTTCTTCACGCGAAATTTCTAGGTGAATCACCATAGGACGCATCCTCTCGTAAAAAGGAAGTGCCGTATGAAGCATTTTTGCCTCCCAGAGCGAACGAGGTGTACCATCAAAAATCAGGTGTTCTCCCCCTTTAACTTTTTCTATAAAATTATTTACCCATATCCACACCGCGAGAAAATCAGGTTGACGCTCTCCTTTCACAATAGTACCCCGCGCGCGATCCCATGTGTATCCACCACTCTGCATATACTTTCTAAAATATTGACCAGTCTCAAAATAGATTATGGGAACGTCGGGAGTTTTTTCATTGAGAAATTTTTGAAGGAGCGCCGACTGAACCCCTTTGCCCGCACCAGAGCGTCCAATAAAGATGATTGTTTGTAAGTCCATAATGCTCAGCTTACTAGCTTTTAACCTTTAGAGCAAGTGGTCCCCGCACACATATTCTTCAACTATATAACCCTAACGTATAAAATGCTATAGCATTTTATACGTTAGGGTTATATATAAAATGGGTTATTATTGTGAAAAACCTGATGATCTCAACGCGATCTTTGTTTTAATAAACAAGGATGTCCCCCATGACAGCAACTCATGGGTTGAAAAGATGAGTATCAAGGAATCATCTTGAATCAACACTGAAATCTCCGAGACGTCAAAAAATGATTAGATGAGGTAATATTGAAACCCAGAAAAGTTATGATAATGGTATCTATCCCCATTTTACCTTGAAGATTAACCGAGAGGACGAAAAAAGGGAGCCATAGCTCCCTTTTTTCGTCCCCGTAAACAATATATTAAATTAGTATTCTCTCATTGAAACCTGAGCATCCACTTTCTTTACGAGTTCGAGGATTACCGACACCACGATGAGAAGTCCTGTACCACCAACTGCAAGCGATTGCACGTTAGTAACCTCCTGCATAATGAGTGGCAACACCGCAATGATACCAAGGAATACAGCACCTACGAGTGTGAGGCGTGTCAAAATCCTTGCAAGGTATTCTGAAGTATGTGTTCCAGGACGAATACCCGGTACAAACGCGCCATTCTTTTGAAGGTTGGTAGCGATTGCGTCAGGGTCAAAGGTGATAGCGGTATAGAAATACGTAAAGATGAAAACAAGGACAAAGTACAAAATGCCATTTACCCAAATATTTGCGAGTGCATCTTTAATAAACGTTGCAATAACTTGCACTGATTCATTTCCGAGTGAAGCAAGCGCATTTGCAATAACGTTAGGGAAAATGAGTATTGAAAGCGCAAAGATGATAGGGATAACGCCTGCCTGATTAACACGAAGTGGAAGATATGTTGTTCCACCAGCAGTGGTTCTTCCCCCACGCGACTGTTTTGCATAGGTAACAGGAACCGGACGCTCTGCTTCGGTTATATACACCACCGCGAGCACAATTAAAAGAATAGCGACAAGAGCGCCGAAGTATAAAGGAATCTGTGACACATCAAACGTAAAAACAAGTTGTCCTAATGTGGTAGGGAGTTGTGCAATGATACCTGCAAAGATAATCAGTGAAACACCGTTTCCAATACCGAACTCTGATATAAGCTCGCCTATCCACATAAGGAAAAGTGAACCTCCTACAACGATCGAGACATTGATTAAGTAATCAAGTGGTGTGAGTGCAGGAAGGATACCCTGACTGCTCAAGTACGCAAGAAGTCCATACCCTTGGGTAATAGCAAGCGGAACGGAAAGTAAACGTGAATATTGAGTAAACTTACGACGACCCAATTCCCCTTCCTCACTGTGCATCGCCTTAAATTTTGGCGACATCATCGTAAGAAGTTGCATAATAATCGATGCGGTAATGTAGGGGCCAACACCAAGCATTACGAGAGAAACAGCAGAAAGGCCACCTCCTGTCAAAAGATTAAGGAAGCCAAGTGCCTGATTCTGAGAAATGAGTGCAGTGAGATTTTGTCCGAGCGCAGCTGGAATTGGGATGTTCGCAAAAAAGCGGAAAATAACAAGCGCACCAAGAACAAAAAGTACTCGGTTTCTGAGCGTTGCGTCTCCGATAATAAGTTTTAATTTTTGAACGATAGTTGTCATAATTGACTACTTAACAGTACCACCCAACTTTTCGATTGCTGTCTTTGCCCCTTCTGAAACTGCACATCCGCGCACGATGAGCTTCTTATCAATCGTACCACGTACGAGGATTTTTACTGCAGGAATTTTATTACCACTCTTCTTAATAAGTTCTTTTTCGAGAAGCGCCTTAGGAGTTACGCGTTCACCTGCACCAAATGAAGCACTGAGTACATCAAGGTAGATTGTTGCTGTATGAGCGTACGGTGTACTGAAACGATTAACCGATACACCTTCACCACGGCGCTTAGGAAGCTTTTTAATGATGTCACGAATAGCAGGACGGATGCGATGACCTGCGCGTGCCTTCTGTCCTTTGGTTCCACGACCAGCAGTTTTACCGCGTTTTCCGCCACGACCAACAACCTTCTTGGTCTTAAACTGTGTCTTTGATGTTACTTCATGAATTTGCATAGTAGTGTATAAGTTGAGCGTCAATAAAATCTCTAAGAATATTATGCAGTCTTAGCTGGTTTCTTTGTCTGAATCTGATCAAGTGCCTTAACCGCTGCGCGAGCATTATTCAATTTATTTTTTGAACCAGAAAGAATCTTTGCGCTTACATTTTTAATACCCGCGAGTTCGAGGACATTACGTACCGAGCTTCCTGCCACCATCCCACGGCCTGGTGCTGGCATAATCATTACGCATGCACTTGCTTCTTTTGCCTCAACACGGTGAGGGATGGACATCTCGTTCGTAAGGCGCACCTTAATCATATTTTTCTTTGCATTTTTTGTTGCCTTTTCAACAGCGAGTGAAGTATCTGCAGCCTTGCCGATACCAACACCAACAGAACCCTTGCGATTCCCTGCAACGAGCGCTACAGAAAATGAGAAACGACGACCACCAGAGACCACACGTGTTACGCGACGGATCTGAATGAGTTTACTATCGTACTCGGGACGAACACGTTCGAAAGAACCGCCACCACGTGGGCCACCTTTGCGAGGAGCGCCACCGCGTGCGCCACCTCCGCGTCCTGCAGGTCCGCCAGAACGTGCGCCTCCACGAGGTGCACCACCACGAGGGCCACCAAAAGAACGAGGACTCGATGTTCCACGCACAGGTGAAGGAGCAGCTGTTTGGTTTGGTGTATTCTGTTGTGTCGTAGTTTCTGTCATAAAAAATTATATAAAGTTAGAACTCGAGACCGCCTTCACGTGCGCCTTCAGCAAAGGAGCGAACGCGTCCTGTGTAAATAAATCCGCCACGATCAAAGACAACACTCGCGATTCCTTTTGCCTTTGCACTTTTTGCAAGTGCTTCACCAGCGAGGCGTGCGCGCTCGGTCTTGGTCTTACCCTTTACGCTCATATCAGAACTTGCGACAAGTGTTGCGCCCTTCGTATCATCAATAATCTGCGCGTAGACGTAGTTGAGTGACTTGAAAATAGCGAGGCGAGGACGCTCTGCGGTACCGGAGACCTTTGCGCGAATACGGCGATGACGGCGGAGGCGTTGTTCGTTTTTTGAAAGTTTAATAGTCATGGTTTATAAATGTATTATTACGCGGACTTCTTACCCTGCTTGCGACGAACGACTTCGTCAGAGTAACGAATACCTTTACCTTTGTATGGTTCTGGCTTTTTGTGTGAACGAATTACTGCAGCAAAATGTCCTACAGACTCCTTGTTTGGAGACGAGAGCGTGATGGTGTTCTTTTCTACCACCGCCTTCACATCCTTAGGAATCTCAAGAGGAACTTTGTGTGAAAAACCCAAACTGAACACCAAGGTACTACCCTGCATTTCAACCTTGTATCCAACACCTTCAATAAGAAGTTTCTTCTCGAATGCTTTGGTTACACCATTCACCATATTAAGAACGTGTGATGCGTAGGTACCCCAGAGTGCACGTGATTCTTTTGAATTATTCTTAGGGACAAACGATACCTCAGAACCATCAATTTTGATCTCTACTGAACCAGGGAAATCTCGCGTAAGCTCGCCCAAAGGGCCTTTTACCGTAACGGTTGTTCCATCCTGTGTGACGTTAGCTCCCGTCGGGATATTTACTCCTTTTTTTCCAAGTCGTGACATAATATTACCAGATTTTAAATAAAGCCTCACCGCCGACCTGTGCCTTTCTTGCCTCCTCTCCTGTCATAATTCCTTTTGAGGTTGAGAGCACCATCAAACCAAAACTATGTTTAACTGGCTTAATCTCTGACGCCTTTATGTATGAACGAAGTGATGGCTTTGACATACGAGCAACCTCGACGACACGTGGCTTCTTGCCATCATACGCAATGCCAATCTCGAGCGTCTTTGCAATCTTTTTTCCCTTCTTTGCATATGAAGCTATGTAACCCTGTTTAAAAAGCACTGATGCGATTTCCTCCTTCATCTTCGAAAAAGGTACTGAAGAAAAACTCTTGCCGGCGTTTCCTGCATTTTTGATACCAATAAGCATGTTTGAGATATGATCCATATTTTTTTACTACGGTAATTCTAGGAGCAATGCGCGATGAAATATTTTTAAACTATATTCTTCTCTATTTATCGCTCATAAGCTTTACCATGACGACTTCTTAATTCCAGGAACTTTACCTTCATTAGCAAGTTCACGGAAACAAATGCGACAAAGATCGAAATCACGCATATAGCCGTGACGGCGGCCACATTTAAAGCAACGACGTACGATACGTGTACTAAATTTTGGTTTACGCTCTGAGCGTGCAATTGTTGATGTTTTTGCCATAAGTAAACAGTGTTTGCGGTAAGGAATGTTCAAAAAAATCTTACATCGAGCCTTACCAGCTCACCACCTAACGAATAGTTCCGTCTAATATCGCGCGTTAATTCTTTTTAGACCAAATATCATTGAACCAAAAAGGAGAAACACGGATTGAAACAGAATCACTGATCTATTCAACCAGTACGAGCATCCTAGCATATAGGAGAATAAAGTCAACACACAGACAACATGCATTGTCCTACAGGATGACAATATTGAGACATATAAGCTGGGAAATTCATGCGTTTCTCTTTTCTCCCTCCCCTACCTCCCTTCCAACTTCCCTCTCGTCAATGGACCCACATACCCAGAAGCAGGAGAGATGTTGTACTTCTTTTGGTACTTGATTACCGCAGCCCTGGTAGCAGCACCAAAGTACGTCGTTTCGTTCCCTGGAGAACCAGCACCGGTTGCAGAGATACGGGTAGCAATATCGGTGTTGAGTAACTGTTGGAGTTTCTTCACATCTTCACCTTTAGAACCAATGGTGAGGTTACGATAGAAAGTGGTAGAGATGGTAGTGGAACCGTAGAGTTGGTTGAGTTTGGTTTTCGTAAGAGGGCCTACAGTACCTTGTGCAG
>MHUV01000001.1:100180-126371 GCA_001823545.1 Candidatus Yonathbacteria bacterium RIFCSPLOWO2_01_FULL_43_27 | reverse complement strand
CAGAAGTCAGTGACGTTCGGCAGAAGTTGGAAAGTGACAAAAACGCTTTAGTAGATAGGTTTTCTTTCGGTTCAGAAAGTTCGCTCGGCAGAAGTTCCAAGAACGACAACGAAAAAGAAAATAAAAACAACCGATCGAATCGTGGTCGACCCGTAAGAGAATTCACTCCCAAGTCTTACGAGGAACAGAAATGTTGGGAGATCGCCAAAGAGCTGGAAGAAAAAGATATGACTTTTATTTTGTCATCTCTCAAGAAATACGGACTAGCAAGAATTGAGGAAGCCTACCGGTCTGTAATGGATCAACCGAGCGACAAAATCCGGCATAGAGGTGCATATTTCAATAAATTATTAACCCTTTAAAAGATACTAAATGATACCCAAATGGCAAAAAATGTAGACATAAAAAATGAAAAATACCAGAATGCAATCCGCTTAAAATACGGCGATTTTACTTATTCAGAGATTGCCCAACTGCTAAAAGTCTCTCACGTTACTGTAAAGAGATGGTTTCGGTCAGACGGTTTACTTAAGGATGAGTACGAACGATACGAAAAAGAAAGAAATAAAGTTCGCGATAAAGAGACTGATACCGTCCTAATGAAACATGCCGAAGTTGCATCCAAAATGTTAGTTAGTCTTATGGGTGCCAAAAGCGATGCCATGAAATTCCGAGCGGCCAAAACCATTCTTGATTTTGTCCGAGGTCCGGCCGGAGGCAGAGATGATGATTACAATGATGAAGAATACAAAAGAAGTAGTCGCCAAATAGCGGAAATTTTAGAGAAATACAAGAATAAAAAGGCTGTGGGCAACTAACGCTTAGCTTGTTGCCAAAAATAGCGTATGTTGTGTTTGAAAGCTAAGTCTAAAATTATCAGCCAAAATTAAAATGAAAATAATATGGAACATGCATTAATTTACTGCCGAGTCTCAACCGAGGAACAAGCCGAGGACGGCCACCATTCCCTTGCGACTCAACTCAAGCTCTGCAAACGAGCGATTGAGGAAAGTAACAAATTCAAACTGATAGACGACGGTGTTTTTGAAGACCCTGGCCGATCAGCCACCAACATGAACCGGCCGGGTCTGCAAGACATGCTACTTAAAATCCCAGACGACAAAACAATCAGAGCGGTTTTTATTCAAGACACTGACCGATTGGCTAGAAACGCTCTTGATCACATGCAGATCAAGGCGATTATGAAAAAGCATGATGTCGAGCTTTTTTCCGTCTCCCAACCGGGCATTACCGATAGCCCCGAGGGAAACTTTATGGACTTAGTTATTGCCGGTGTGAACCAACTCCAATCACAAATCACTTCCAGAAAGACCTTGAAAAGCCTTGAACTGAAGTTCTGGGACGGCTGGTGGCCGACCGGTGTGGCTGTTGGATATTTAAATGCTGGCGAACCGGACGATGAGAAAAAGAGAATTATTATTGTAGATGAAGAACGGGCACCACTTATTCAAGAAGCATTCAAAATGTATGTGACCGGAGATTACTCAGTCTTTGAAGTCCGTGATGCTTTATACAAAAAAGGGTTTAGAACTCACGCCGATAAACGGCTCGCTCACAGCAAGATGATCGAGATATTAAAAAATCCTTTTTATTACGGCGAGATGAGATGGCGAGGATTAATTAACACCGGAAAACACAAACCGCTTATTGATAAGGATTTATGGGAACGTGTCCAACTGGTTATGGCCGAACATAACCGCTATGCCTGCCGACGGCAAAAATTCAACTTCATTCTGCGAGGCCTGACCTTCTGTGCCAACTGCGGACAAAGATACACCGCCGAACATCATCCTAAGAAAAATAAATCTTATTACCACTGCAACCGGTCTGGCGATCAGATTAAATGCCAAGATAAGTATGTAGAGGTTTGGGACATAGAACAGCAAGTTGCCAACTTATTTAAGTACATAGAATTTACCCCCAATTTTACCGACAGACTGGTGACCAAGATTGAAAAGATTTACAGCGGTCGCAAAGAAGTGATTAATAAAGACAAACGAGGCTTGAATACTCAAAAGATGATGTTTGAAAAGAAGCGAGATACGGCCGAGGAGAAACTATTTGCCGGGCTTATCACAGATGATGATTTCACCAGAATAAAAGTGAAAATTAAAGAACAGCTCGGGCTATTGCAAGACGAACTGTATGTCCAAGACAAAAAACTCAATATGAGAATCGATGAACTGCAAGATATGCTCTTATTCGTCCGCAACGCCTACGAAGCCTATACCAAATCACCGGATGAAATGAAAAGACTATTCCTTGGCCTTTACTGGGAGAGATTTGAGGTGGCCGACAAAAAAATCCAAACCGTAATACCGTCACCGATCATCAGAGGACTGATGCAAGCCGAGGATATGGTCTTTACCAAGAAATACAAAGAGATTGCCGGTCCAAGGATAATAACCGATTTGGCCGTAGAATTTACACCATTCATAGCCGGCAAATCAAAATCCAAGATTGCCCCTAAAACGCAAAAATCCCGACAAATTGCCGAGATTCCTGCAATGATATCCAATCAACCGAACTCGGTTATATTAGATACCGTTTGGGGTGGCTACAGGGAATCGAACCCTGATTAAAGGCTCCACAAGCCTCTGTGTTAACCGTTACACCATAGCCACCATGTTATTATTCTTTTGTACCTCTCTCCTCCCCCTTTAGTATACCGGGGGTTCCTCTGTTATACCAGATTTATGGTTCACTTGTCGAGAGAGCGCATACAAGAGCGATGAAAGCCTATTTAAATACGCCAAAGTCTCCCTGCCAACAGAAACACTTCCTTCTTCAGCTACTGCCACCACACGCCGTTCAGCGCGTCGTGCAAGGGTGCGTGCAAAATCGAGAAGTGCCGAAAGTTGCGTCCCTCCAGAAACAAAAAAAGTGCTAATGGGTGGAAGCTCGTGTTCAATAGCATTGATGATGTTCTCCATACTCTGCACATCCTCCTTCGAAAGATGTTTGTCGGCTCCTGCAATCTCGGCTTGCGCAATAAACAATTTATTCTGCACTTCGCCTACTATTTCTGAGATATTTTTCTTTTCATTCGCAACAAAAACAACCATTTCTTGCGCACCGGGATTTGTTTTTATAACTCCCAAAAATGAATTTATTTCATCAAGTGCTCCGAGCGCTTCGGTAATTGCCGAGCTTTTTGATATACGCTGATCACAACAACCAAACGTTTTTGTGGTACCATCATCCCCTTTCCCTGTATAAAGCATAGGAGTATATAGTACCACAAAAAGAAAGGCGCCGTACCGAAAAGGTCGTGCGCCTCGTTTGTCTTTCAAAAAAAGTTACTTGCGGTGGTGGTGCCCTTTACCACCACAACATTTATTAGTTCCACGGTGAGCAGAACGGCTCCGTCCACCGCGGCAAGGACCACCGCAACATTCGCTGGCAGGCACTTTGAGATAGGGGTTTTTCCCTCCTGCCTCAGCGCGTCCATCGCAATCAGGACAAGTCCCATTAAGAAGAATCTCATTATGAGTAACCGCCTCGCACATCCGGCAAGGTGTGCCTTTGCCTTGCGCAACGAGCTTCTTGTCGTTTAAGCGCCAGTCGCCGCCCCACCGTGATTCTGCAAACTTGCTGTGAGGGCGATATTGGAACAACCTCCTACCTTCCTCTTTGGTCAGAGGCCTCAAAATAATATTTACCTCAACACCCTCGACCAAACACTTTCCAACGCAATCTGCAAGATGCATATATCACCTCCTTAATTTCAATGTTTTGTATTTAACGTATCTTTATATATCATATCGCAAAATGTTACTTTTGTCAATACGCTGTAGCCCAAAAGAAATAGCATACACCGTAATGTATGCTATGTTCTTCGTATATTCGCTTTTATTACCTAAGCTTTCTTGAATGGTACCCCGATAACTTCAAAGAATTTCTCTGCCTCCTTCTTTGACTTTGAGGTCGTTACGATTGTAACTGCCATTCCAAAGAGATCTCGCACTTCTTCGTCAGCAGTTTCAGGGAAGATGGTCTGCTCTTTAAGACCGAGGGTAATATTGCCGATTTCATCAACACTCTTTTTCTCAAAACCGCGAAAGTCGCGCATACGAGGAATGACCACATTAAAGAATTTGTCCAAAAAACCCATCATGCGTGCGCCACGGAGTGTAACAGCAACACCAATTTTATCTCCTTCACGAACCTTAAATGCAGCAATTGATTTCTTTGCAGCGCGGAGTGATGGCTTCTGTCCGGTGATTTTTGCAAGACGATCCATAACAAGTTCATTTCTGTTCTTGTCTTTTGCACGACCAGTAGTTGCTGAGACGACAACTTTCACGAGACGTGGAGCAGCAAACTTTGATTTGTAACCAAAGTCGCCCTTCATTGAAGTAAAAGCTTCTGCTTGTTTTTCTTTAATAGGTTTCATAATAATTTATTGAAATATGTTAAATCTCGTTTCCGCTCTTTTTAGCAATACGTACATTTTTACCAGCAATCTCTTTGATACCAATGCGGGTACGTTTGCCAGTCTTTGCGTCAACAATCATAACGTTTGAAGCGTTAAGCGGCATTGCGCGCTCTACCACCTCTCCTTTACCACCCTTGGTGCGAGGTTTGGTGCTAACCTTTGCAATATTGGCACCATCTACCACGACGCGATTAAGACGTGGAAAAGTTTCAAGGATTTTACCCTTTTTACCTTTATCCTTGCCTGCGATGATTATGACATTGTCTCCTTTTTTAATTTTCATAGTAGAATTTTATAAACGTTATGAGTCTCACTTCCCTCTATACAACCTCTGGGGCAAGAGAACCTGCCTTCTGATAGCCGATTTCGACAATTTCACGTGGGATAGGTCCAAAAATGCGTCCTGCCTTGAGTTCCTTTTTTGTCTTATCAACAATAACAACGGCGTTATCATCAAAACGTACATACGAACCATCTTTGCGACGAAACGCGTTTCTCGTACGAACAACCAGTCCGGTCAACACATCTTTCTTTTTAACATCCTTGCGTGACTCTGCGACCTGTACTGAAAGTACTACAAGATCACCGATCATTGCGAAGCGCTTCTTTGAGCTTCCTAGTACCTTAAAAACACGGCCGATCTTTCCGCCTGAGTTATCTGTAATTTTAACAATTGATTGTGGCTGAATCATAGTATTAGTTTGTTACGCGCCCCACAACAGTGAACGTCTTGTCTTTTGAAATTGGACGGCATTCTTCAATAACGACCTTGTCCCCCTCACGGTAGGTATTTGCTTCATCGTGAGCCTTGTACTTCTTTGAAATTTTCATAAATTTCCCGTACTTTGGGTGCTTCACGAATCTGTTGACCAATACGGTCACCGTTTTCATCATTTTGTCAGAAACGACGGTTCCCGTGAGCTTCTTTTTATTTGTAGTGATTTTTGTTTCCATAATATTTTTTAAAAAAGTGGAGGTTCTTTATACGACCTTATGCGGTTGCTTCTCTGCGAACGATGCGTGTTTTAATAGGAAGCTTTGCGCCTGCCTTGCGAAGCGCCTCGACAGCAATAGCCTCTGAAACACCATCAACCTCAAAAAGAATGCGTCCTGGGCGTACTTCAAATACATATCCCTGAGGGTCACCTTTTCCTTTTCCCATACCCACCTGTGCAGCTTTTTGTGTATAAGGACGGTCAGGAAATACGCGCGTCCACATCTTACCAACCTTGGTGATCGTACGAACGATTACCTTACGAGATGCTTCAATCTGGTTTGATTTTACGCGAGCAGGTGTTTCAGCCTTGAGACCAAATGAGCCAAAAGAAAGTTCCGTGCCACGAGTTTCTGGCTTTGCGAGACGCTCAGGACTTTTGCGAGAGGTCTGCCACTTTCTGAATTTTACTTTTTTAGGGAATAACATGGTAGTTTAAAAAATTATGCGTTCACACCTTGTGCTGCAAGAGACTTCTTTTTGTTATCAGCAAAAATCTGACCCTTGTAAATCCATACCTTTACACCAATAGCACCGTACGGAAGACGTGCCGTCTTGCGCGCATAGTCAATATCAGCACGAAATGTCTGGAGAGGAATACCTCCACGACGAATCTGTTCATAGCGTGCCATTTCAGCACCACCAAGGCGACCCGAGATAGCAATACGTGCGCCTTTTACCTCGCGCTTTGCCATAATCTTTTCTACCGTCTGCTTGAGAACAGAACGGAATGGCATACGCTTCTCAAGACCTTCAGCAACCATTTCTGCAACGATTTCTGCGCTTGATTCAGGGGAACGAACTTCTTCAATATCGAGTTTGAAATCCTTTGGAATGCTTACCTTTTTGCGTGCCGCCTCTTTCAAAATATCATTCTTGAGCTTGAGTGAACCCTCTCCTGCGCGACCAATAACGAGACCTGGGCGTGCAGTCTTGATAACGATACGAAACATCTTTGCATTGCGCTCGATTTCTACGCCAGCAACATGGCTACCGCGAAGGCGCTTATCCAAGAATGTTCTAATAACGATATCGCTCTTGAGAAACGCTTTGTATTCATCATTCACGCCGAACCAGCGTGACTTCCAGTCGCGAGTGATTCCTAAACGGTGTGAAAATGGATGTACAATGTGTGTCATAAAATAATATTAATCGATAGTCGTTATTTTTTAGCAACTGCTTTCTTTGCCACCTTTTTTGCAGGCTTTTTCGTAACCTTTTCCTTTTCAGGAGTTGCTACTACGGTCTTTACAGCCTTTGCTCCTTTTACTGGAGTCTCAGCATGTGCAACAAGCTCGAGCATAATATGGCTGGTGTGCTTGTGAATAGGGTATGCGGAACCGTGCGCGCGAGGCATTGAGCGCTTGAGGATTACACCCTGATCTACACGTACCTCCTTTACCAAAAGGGCGTTCATATCAGCAATACCATCATTTTCCTTTGCATTTGCAACAGCCGAAAGCAAAAGCTTCTTCATAGGCTCTGATGCACGCTTTGGGAGCACATCAAGTTCTGCAATAGCACGAGGAACCGTCTTGCCTTTGATAAGGTTTGCAACAAGACGTACCTTGCGAGGTGCCTGACGATAGCTTTTAAGGATTGCTTTCATGGTAATGAATAAGTAAATAATTGGAAAAGATACAATGTGTGAATGAGACTATTTCTTTGCTGCGGTTGCCTCTTTTGCGGATTTAGCTGCTGCAAGCTCGCTTCCTTTCTTTGCTGCTTCAAGCTCTTTCTGCATTTTACCTCCGTGGCGTAAGAATTTTTTTGTTGGAGAAAACTCCCCGAGTCGATGCCCAACCATTTCTTCAGACACACGAACTTCAATGTGTGTCTTGCCATTGTAGACACCAAAGAGAAATCCCACCATATCAGGTGAAATCTGACTTGCGCGTGCCCACGTCTTAATCATAGGCGTGTTTGTCGCAGTCTTTCCCTCAATCTTCTTGAGAAGCCTTGGGTCAATAAATGGTCCTTTTTTAAGTGATCGAGTCATATGTATTTAAACAAAACAAGCTCGGGTGAGCTCGTTCCGTATACTACCAGATTGAGAAATAAAGTCAAATCTTGAGCGAGGTACCTCTCATAAGAGTTTAAAATGAGACACTTCAACACAGATCATACTTGATAATATTTATTATTTTAGACCCCTATAATTCTCTTTCTGCTTCAATGAACGGCATGAGTTCGCCTTCTTCGAGTACGGCGTCTATATCACTCGTTTCAACATTGGTACGATGATCTTTTACCATCTTGTACGGATGCAGAACATACGAGCGTATCTGGTTCCCCCACTCAATGTCGGTCGTCTTGCTAATATACATACCACTCTCGGCACTTTTGCGTTCGTCTTCTTTCAATTTGAAAAGTTTCCCCTGAAGAATTTGTAGGGCGCGCTCGCGATTTTGTTCTTGTGAACGCTCGGTTTCTACGTGAACAGCAACGCCAGTAGGAATATGTACTACACGTACCGCCGTTTCGCGCTTGTTTACATTTTGCCCTCCTGGGCCGGATGAACGACTAAACTCAAGCTTGATATCTTTTTCAGGAATAGCAACAGTATCATCACTGTGTGCCTTGAAATCAGGGATCACTTCCACCATAGAAAAGGAAGTGTGACGAAGTTTCTTTGCATTAAAGGGTGAGATGCGCACGAGGCGATGTACACCCGATTCATTTTTGAGCATACCGTACACGCCTTTACCATGAATTTCAAGGGTGATATTACGATAGCCGTTGTGGTCATTTTTATTTTCGTGAAGCACCGTCCATGCAAAGTTCTGTTTTTCAAAGAATTTGAAGTACATACGAAGAAGCATGCCGGAAAAATCTTCGGCATCGTCACCGCCGGCGCCTGAAAAAATAGTCATTACCGCATTACCGCGATCGTATTTCCCTACCCCGAGAAGCTTCTCTTTAAGGTCGGCGACCTCTTTTATGACGGCTTGTGCACGAGTTTTGTCTGCCCAAAAATCTACCGCGGACATCTGCGCCTCAAGTTCGGTTATCTTTGCGGTGATTTCCTCTTTAGGGATATTCATTGTGCTTAGTATACTGGTTCTCAGGTAACTTGACAAATAATTCATTTGGAGCTATAATTAATAGAGAGTTTAAAAAAGGAGGTGAGAGGAAGTGAGCAAGAATGTTCAAAGATCATTAGGGGCTGTGGTCGTTATAGTTTTTGATCCAACTGGACGAATGCTAATCGTCCGAGAGAAAAACCATCCCGACCCCCGATGGAAGTTCCCCGGAGGAGGGATAGAGGAAGGAGAACTTCCTCTCGACGCGGCAATCCGCGAACTCCGCGAGGAGACGGGGATGACGACGAAGAATCTTCACTATTTCACCACAGTACACGAACGACATCATAACCGTTACGTGTACTGCGGGCAAGTCCTCTCATGGAAAGGACTTGCAAAAGAAGGAAATGAGGGCGAGGAGACGAGTGTCGTCCACTGCCACAAGATCTTGAAGATGAATGATTTCGTAAGGGGACATCATGTCATCCTCGACAAATTGATCGCCCGTAGCGGTAAGGGTAGTCTACCCTAAAACCGCCGTGTCTCATCACTATGAGCTCACGGCGGTTTTTCTTTTTCTATACTTATTAAACAAGAGCAAATGCGTTTCCTATTTTCAGGAGCCACCTCCAGAATCTCCTTCGACTCAAAACTTTTTCGTCAAAAAATTTTGGTCTAGGCACCCTCTCGCTGTTTTGTCCTGCTAGACAAAACATGCTCCGACGTTCGATTCTGCACGTACGCCAAGCAGTTGGCGTACTGATCTGTCTCCTATTAAGGAGCCACCTCGCAGAATCGAACTGCGGACCTTCTCGTTACGAGTGAGATGCTCTACCAACTGAGCTAAGGTGGCACATATTATCCTTGAGCCAATGACCAGAATCGAACTGGTGACCTTTTCCTTACCATGGAAATGCTCTACCGACTGAGCTACATTGGCAATACCGGTCAAAAGCCCGCAAGGTTATTAGACCTCTAGACATTAAGACATATAAACACCTTGCCACGATACACTATTTTCACTTTTTTTTCAATCATTCCGAAAACGACTGAAGCACCTATCCGAACGTGAAGCAGTTCACGCGCGATGGGTGCTGGTCAGGAATATTTTTATTGCCGTCGCAATAAAAATTTCACAACCCTGGCTCGTCTGTTTTGATTGCTATCAAAACATGGCTCCGCCCGTCAGCACCATACGCACATAAAGCAGTTTATGTGCTCAACCACGCAAAACAAAAAACGCCTTTCGGCGTTTGTTTTGCGCGGCTGATGGGTGCTGACCCCACGACCTCTCGCGTGACAGGCGAGTGCTCTACCGTTGAGCTACAGCCGCAATTGGTTGATACTATAACAAATTTCTCTCTGTTTGATAACAGGGTGTCGACGGGTGGGATCTGTCACAGATATTTTGCTCGTCGTCACTCGCAAAATTCCGCGACCCCGGCTCGTTGTTTTGTTTTGGGAAACAAAACATACTCCGCCTTTCGAACCCCACACACGAGACACGCAGGTGTCTCGTTCCATCTCCACAGGTGTCGACGGGTGGGATCGAACCACCGACCTTGGCTTTATGAGTGCCATGCTCTAACCAACTGAGCTACGTCGACAAGCTCACCCCCTCCCCAACTACACAAAACTAGCATATTTTTGCTATATTGCAAAATATTATATAGATGGTATAGTATACAAGTAAGCACCTGAGGGTGTTTTTTGTTGAAAAGTAAATTATAGCGGGGTGGAGAAGAGGTATCTCATCAGGCCCATAACCTGAGGACGTCCGTTCGATTCGGGCCCCCGCAACAAGAAGGAAAAGTCGGCGCAAGCCGGCTTTTCTGTTGCGGGGGAGCAGGCAAACTGCTTTGCCTGCGTCCCGAAACAAGCAAAAAGAAAAGCCGGCATTTATGCCGGCTTTTCTTGTTAAATATACCCAAGCTCTTTGAACACTTTTTCAAACTTACCGATCGTATCGCGTGCCATTTTCTTTGAAAAATCCATTGTTGCCGCTCCTTCGTGCGCAATCTGATTACGCACCTTGTGCGCTTCCCACGCCTCATTATACGAAGCTAGATCTCCAGGATCTACCACTTTAAGCTTCTCCCCTATCGTTTCACCTCGGTATCCCTCTGACTCAAGGATACTATCAAGCATATTGTCGGCTTCGAGAATAGCGAGCTTCCATTCAGCAGGACTTTCAGAATTAATATGATTCAACACAACCTGCCACTGCACCATCTTTTCTTTTGCTTCAATCTCTTCGATATGAAGTGGTGCATACTTTTCATCTTCTTCATGATGAACATCTTCTGCACGAAACCCGAACCATATTGAAAATCCAAACAGGACGAGTGCAATAAGTGATAAAAAAATCTCTAATTCTGCTAACGAGCTCCGTGCAGGAAGAAATGAACTTATAAAGTCATTAATAAAAACATACACATCCTGGAATATGGCTCCCGAACTAACTGCCTCATTAATGGTTGCAAGAGTTATCGAGGTAAAATTATTGACAAAATACACCACAAGCATTACCCCCGCCACGACCACGAGCGCCTTGGTCACCTCATCCCATTTAAAAAAATCTTTCATACCGTTTTTTAAATTTAATTTTTTACTATGTACTCAAGAGCTTTCCCTACTTCAAAAAGCATCTTCTCACAAAAATGAGGAGCGATAAACTGAATACCTAACGGAAGCTGTGAACCCTCCTCATCAACAAAACCCGACGGTACCGAAATTGCGGGGACTCCAGTAATATTTACGGGTACGGTAAAAATATCTGCAAGATACATTTGGAGTGGGTCGCTTGTTTTTTCACCAAGCTTAAATGCGGGCGTGGGTGTCGTTGGGGTCGCGATAATATCTACTTCAGTAAATATGTGTGCCAAATCTCGGCGTAAAATTTCACGTACGGCACATGCGCGTCCATAATATGCATCATAATATCCAGACGAAAGAACGTAGGTTCCTAAAAGAATACGTCGTCGTACTTCACGCCCAAACCCCTCACCACGCGACTGTAAATAATCCTCAAGAAGATTTGCGCCGTCTTTGTGGTAACCATAACGCACGCCGTCAAACCGCGCGAGATTAGAAGAAACCTCTGCAGGCATAAGGATATAGTACACTGCGAGCCCGTACGCAAGAGAAGGAAGCGAAACATCACGCACTTCATATCCTGCACTCTTCATTTTTTCAAGTGATTCCTCGAAATTTTTAAGCACCCGTGGATCTACCCCCTCCCCTCGTACAAAATTAAATGGTACCCCGATTACTTTTGGTTTTTTATCGCTCTCTTTTCTCTGCGCTGTCGGCACTGATGTGCTGTCCATTGGATCGTGTCCAGAAATTGCCGTAAAAATTATTTCTGCATCTTCAACAGTCTTTGCAAATGGACCGATTTGATCAAGCGAGCTCGCCATTGCAACGAGCCCTGAACGTGACACCGTACCGTACGTTGGTTTAAGGCCCACCACACCACAGAACGCTGCAGGCTGACGAATAGAACCACCAGTGTCAGAACCAAGGGAACCAAGTGCAGCACCTGCTGCGAGTACCGCAGCCGAACCACCTGAAGAACCACCAGGGACTCGTGTTTTGTCGTGAGGATTTTTTGTCGCGCCGAACGCAGAGTTTTCTGTTGAGCCACCCATCGCAAACTCGTCCATATTGGTACGACCAATGACGATAACACCTTCATCAAGAAGTTTTTTTGATACAAACGCATCGTATGACGCGCGATACTGTTCAAGCATCTTTGATGAAGCGCTTGCGATTTTACCTTTTATTAAAATATTGTCCTTCATCGCAAGAGGAATTCCGGTGAGGAGTGTCGACGTACCATCATCAATTTTATTCTGTGCGCGTTCAATATCATCTTTGATGTCATCAAAGATCTCAAGATACGCATTAAGATCCTGCGTTTCTCGTGCTACGTTCACTACCGCCTCCACGAGTTCACGCACGCTCATTTTTTTTGAGACGAGCAAATTATGCGCTTCGGTAATCGTAAGTTCCTTGATATTAAGCATTACAGAATTTTCTTTACTACAATATGATTTTCATTACGAGAAGGAGCTGAAGAGAGGAGGTCTTCACTAAAAATCCCTGCTTCGTGAGGGTTTTCATCGGCGCGCATCACATTATAATGTGTGCCGATTTCAGGAGTTAATGAGTCCACGGTTGCCTCTTTGACCTGCGATACGAACGACAAAATCTCCTCGAGATCGTTTTTGAGATCGTTCTTTTCGTTATCTGAAACCGCTACGCGTGCGAGGCTCGCAAGGTGTTCTACGTCCTTGATTTCTATAGACATACGGCTAGCATAGCATGATTTTTGTTCATCTGCATCTTGACTGCCTTCGCCATAAAAAACTCTTATTTTTAAAACTGTATCACTTGAGCTTTACAATCCCTAGGACACGTAAGGAGTGTTTCCGTTCCATTACAAACACTATCTCCACACGTAGGTACTACACAGCTTGTGCCATTCCACGAAGAACCTGTGTTGCATGAAAATTGACATTTTGTCGCCGTGTTTGTAGCACTGTATGTTTTTGGTGTATTCATAACAAGTCCTGTATCGTCTCCTGCATAAATCGTCGCACTTGAAGGAGTCACCCCAGTACATGAGAATACGGGGGCTACCACACACGAGCTTCCATTCCATGAAGTTCCCGTGACACATGATGCTATCGCAGTATTAGAAACGAGTGTTGTAGCGTTACTAAAAAGGGTGAAGGGACTAGAGCCATACGAAAGTGTTCGTGTCATCGCCCCACTTGAAGCGGATGAAAAACTTGTGCCGTTTTGACTCACATTACTTGGTGCAACAGGATTAGCAATAGACCAAGAAACGGTTGAGGTACAAGAACTTGATCCAGCGGGAATAGAACAATTTGGAGTCGTGAGTGTTCCCGAAGTTGCTACTACCGTAACGGGTGTCCATATTGCTCCACAGTTGTTTCCTTCTTGCCATTCGAGAATCGTTCCTATAAACGCAGCATTATTATCAGCACATGCACGAACATACCACGTACCTGCACTTGGAAATGTGTATGAAGCAGAAGCAACTACCGTGCCGAGAGGAATCACATTGATTGCTGGGGTAACCGCAACCTGCGAAGCAAAAACAGTGGAATGGTCAACATCATCAAACTGAAAAAGCGTATTGAATGACGCACCCGTCCCCGTGGTACCATTTTTTGTAATTGTTGAAGAAAAAGTGGTTGGAACACCAGCAATAGCGGTCGTTGGTGTCACAGCTCCGGCCGTAAGATCTAACCATAGCGTAGTAAAAAGTCCTGATGATGAGTACCCTGTCAGTCCTGCACTGTTGGTAGCATACCCACGATAGTAAATAGGTGTTCCCGTTGGTAATCCTGTTCTTGAGTGCGAAAAAATCCCTGTTGTTGTTCCTCCTTGAGGAATGCAGTTTGTTGTTGGGTTATTGGTGGTCCCCCAACATGTTCCGCGTACTGTAATGGGCGCGCCACCATTTGATGTAACATTTGCACCAAGAATTGCACTTGAAGTTGTAATTGAGGTCGCTGTGGGAGAAATGAGGATTGGAGCAGTAACCAAAGGAACAGGAATAGGCGTATATGTATTAGAGAAGGTTATTATTCCTCCACTTGTTAACGTCAATGATTGCGCAGTCCTTATCTTTGTGTACCCAGCATAATCGTACCAAGTAACGGTATACAGTCCTATTGGCCTATTATTAAACGTAAGGGGACCCAAACCAAACTGACTTACTCCTGGACCATCCAAGCGCCATAACCATCCTGCAGTAGAGCTAATATTTGGCATTACCCGTACTGTTCCTGGAGGAGGAGGTGGAGGGGCTAGCACAGGAGTAGACAAACTACACGAACCGCGTGGTAGATTATTACTATCAAAACCACTAAAATTATACGAGGTGCCTGGAGATAGCCCGCTTGCAGATCCACTACTGTTACAAAAAGCATATGAAGACTTAATTGTATAGGACCACCAAAAGGGACTATTAACAAAATATAATGCCCCATGTCCTGGATTAGGACACCCGGTCAATTGGAAAGATGCAGTTGTTGGACTAGTTGCAAAACAAGAACCCCCCGCAGAGGCAACAGACGATACGGCAAGAAAAGACAGAACGATACCTACAATAAAGAAGGGGTATTTTAAATAATTCATCATATATTATTTTGTGGTATTAAGCACACTAATACTTACCTTATTTTTTGCCACACTTTCATCAAAGAAAACTACAATATTCAATTCTGCTCCTTCTTTTGAAGCATAGAAAGATACGTATTTTTCATCAAAAGAATTTGCAGTTATCGCCCACCCATTATTTTGTAAATATTCTGTATATATTCTTTGATTTTCTTCGAGTGACCTTGCTGTTTCGAAGACAATGGTTTGTTGTTTTTGGTTTGGATATTCAAGAACATAACTTTGTTCAAGTGGCGTATTCACCTCGGAAAGAAAATCTTGAGGGAAATCTTGTGGTGCGACTGTGCCGTATTCAGTTTTTTTCGGCTCATCTGAAATTTGTAATTCTTTTTGCACAAACTGTGTGTAGTAAAAATATCCACCAACACAGAGCATGATAGTTATTGAAAAAATAAGCGCATTACGCATAATGTGCTTATTATTATTTTCTGATTCCATATCGCAAGTATACAACTTCTCGTAACTGCAACAAAGAATAATTATCCACACAACACAAAAGCGCGCCTGAAGGGCGCGCTTTTGGTGAATCATATTTAATTCTGTACTTATCGTGATCTCTTGGTTTTGCGTCGTGCAACAATAAGTTTGTTTGAATACTTCTTTGGGGTGCGTGTCTTGCGTCCTCCAGTCACCTTGCCGTGAGCAGTCTTTGGACGTTTCGTACCGCGACCTTGGCGACCTTCACCTCCTCCGTATGGATGGTCTACAGGATTCATTGCCGTACCACGAACCGTAGGACGAATACCGAGCCAACGAGAGCGTCCTGCTTTACCGAGATTGCGGAGCTTGTATTCCTCGTTTGAAACTGCGCCAATTGATGCCCAACATTGCTCAGGAACCTTGCGAATTTCACCTGAAGGCATTTTAAGGTGTGCCTGCCCTTCGTTGTTTGCAACAACCTCAGCATAAATTCCTGCAGAACGTGCGATACGTGCGCCACCATTTGGAAGGAATTCAATATTGTATACAAACGTACCAACAGGAATCTTTCTGAGAGGAAGGCGGTTTCCCTGCTTAAGAGGAGCGTCCTCTGAAATAAGAACCGTATCCCCTACATTTACTCCCTTAGGAAGAAGATTGTATGAACGTGCGCCATCCGCATACACCACCACACCGATAAAACCTGAACGATTTGGGTCATATTCAATCGTCTCAACTTTTGCGGGGATGTTATATTTTTGCAACAAAAAATCTACTTCACGGAAAAGACGCTTGTGACCACCTCCCTTGTGTCGTACCGTAATACGTCCATCAGCGTTGCGACCAACGTTACGCTTGAAGCCCTTCGTGAGTGCCTTTACAGGTTCTGTTGCAGTCAAAACTCCTCGGTAGGTAACCGTTTTAGTGTGGCGAAGTGACTTTGTTCTTGGTTTGTACGATTTCATAATAATTTTTCTTTGAGTATGGCGACTATAATTTCTACATAAACTCTAACTTATCTCCTTTTTTAAGGGTAACGAGTGCCTTGCGTACACCACTTTTCACTCCCTTCTTTCCACGGACAAGCACATTCGTGCGAGGAAGGTTTACCATATTTACGCGCACCGGTGTAACATTGTGCATAGCGCGTACCATTTTTGCAACTTCTACCTTGTTCATACGAGGAGAAACTTTAAAAACATACGTTCCTTTTTCTGCAAGGATTGCAGACTTTTCGGTAATGTGTGGGCGAAGAGTGTCTTTTGCTGTAGTGCCAGCTTTTACGGCAGTGTCCTTGGTCGCAACGGAAGTCTCTTTCTTGGTTTTCTTTTTAAAAATAGACATAAATGTAGTAGTTATTTGATCTTGCCTTCGATAAACTTCACGCTCGACTCGGGCGCAGTGATCACCGCAAACTTGTGGCTCAAGAGATCAATAATATTCATATTCTGAATCATATCAACATCAATGCTACCAAAATTTGCAAAGCTTTTTGCAACAATCGGCGCTTTTTCGTTCGTGGTAAGGTACGCTGCGTTACGCTTCTTGGTAATGATTTTTTCAAATCCTTTTACGCCAGCAAGGGCGCCGAGAACCGTTTTTGCCTCGCGTGTCTTTGGCTGTGCAAAAGAAATCTCGTCAACAAACATAATTTCATGCTTGCGGAGTTTCTCAGAGAGCACTACATAAAGCGCCTTTGCTGCCATTTTCTTGTTGACCTTCTTGGTATAATCCTTTTCTGGACGTGGTCCGTGGGTAATACCTCCGTGACGCCAGATTGGTGAACGGCTCGAACCGTGACGTGCGCGCCCCGTGCCCTTTTGGCGCCATGGCTTTTTACCTCCTCCTCTAACTTCACTGCGATCCTTAACACGTGCGGTCTCTGTACGCGCATTTGCACGCAACGAGGTAACCACCTGATGAATGAGGTCAGCATTCCACGTAAGACCCCACACCTTTTCGTTCAAGGAAATTTTTCCTGCCTCCTTTCCTTTTGTATTGTAAATAATTGCTTCCATAGTATTTTTTATTCGCAGTTAGTTATTTGGTAACCACAAGTTCTAAAAGTCCACCCTTGTTACCTGGAACACATCCAGACACAAGAACTTTGTTGTTCGTGGTATCGACTCCAAGGACACGAAGGCCCTTTACCATAATACGATCACCTCCCATACGGCCTGGCATGCGCATATTCTTTACCACACGGCCACCCGCGCGTCCACCTCCACCAATAGAACCTCCTTCACGCTCAGAATGTTTCTGACCGTGTGTACGAGGACCTCCATGGAAACCGTGACGCTTTACCACACCCTGGAAACCTTTACCTTTTGATGTTCCAGAAACTTCAACGATATCTCCTTCTGCAAGGACTGCTACATCGAGGGTGTCTCCCTTCTTCCATGCGCTACTGTCAACAACACGAAATTCGCGGATAACGGCAAAAGAGCCGAGGTCCTTTGTGTGACCTTGGACTGCTTTTGAGATATTCTTTACAGAACGAGTACCTGCACCAACCTGCACAGCTTCATAGCCGTCAGTTGCTTTTGATTTAACCTGCGTGATGATTGCGGGCTCTACCGTAAGTAGTGTCGCAGCAGTAGCACGCCCGTCAGTGCCGACGAACGAAACCATACTTCCTTTTTTTGCTAAAATAAATTTCATAACGGTAACCATTGCAACGTACATGACGCACGTTGATGGATTTTAATTAATTTTGTAATTGTCCTATTTTTTCTGTAATCGTACACGCACTACACCATCTTTACATCAATGTTCACTCCTGAAGGAAGTGAGAGGTTCGTGAGAGCCTCGATAACTTTTGCTGCAGGGTTCAAGATGTCAATCAAGCGCTTATGTACACGCATTTCGAACTGTTCACGCGCATTCTTGTACACAAAGGTTGAGCGATTGACCGTATACTTCTTTATTTCAGTAGGAAGTGGAATCGGTCCGAGTACCGTTGCATCATAACGAAGTGCGGTGTCAACGATTTGCTTGACTGAATTATCGAGGATCTTGCTCTCGTATGCGCGTACGCGGATGCGAAGCTTGTGGGTCACCTCTTTATCAATCGCTTTTTTTGTAACTGTTTTTGTCATATAAGAATTGTGCGTATGGGAACGAATATTATGCGATGATCTTTGTTACAACACCTGCACCTACGGTACGGCCACCTTCACGGATAGCAAAGCGGTGTTCTACTTCGAGAGCAACTGGTGCAATAAGCTTGATCTTGAGCTTTACGGTATCTCCTGGCATAACCATTTCAGTACCTGCAGGGAGTGTTGCGTCACCTGTTACGTCCGTCGTACGGATGTAGAACTGTGGTTTGTAACCATTAAAGAATGGGGTGTGACGACCTCCTTCTTCTTTTGTAAGAATGTATACTTCAGCCTCGAATTCTGTATGAGGGGTAATTGAGCCTGGTTTTGCAAGCACCTGACCGCGGGTAATGTCTTCTTTCTTGATACCGCGAACAAGGAGTCCAGCATTATCACCAGCCATACCTTCCTGGAGTGACTTGTTGAACATTTCAATACCAGTAACTGCAGTCTTTACGGTGTCTTTAAGACCAACGATTTCGATTTCATCGCCAACCTTGATAACACCACGCTCGATACGACCGGTAACTACGGTACCACGTCCTTCGATTGAGAAGATATCTTCTACAGGCATAAGGAATGGCTTTGAGGTTTCGCGCTCTGGAACAGGAATGTACGTGTCGAGTGCATTTGCAAGGTCAAGAATCTTCTTTGCGTATTCATCATCAAGTGATGTTGCTGCAAGCGCCTTGGTAGCAGATCCACGGATAACAGGAGCTTCCTTACCATCGTACTTGTATTTTGTAAGAAGGTCACGAACCTCTTCTTCAACCATATCAATCATTTCTGGATCGTCTACGAGATCACATTTATTGAGGAAAATGATGATCTTTGGTACACCAATCTGCTGTGCGAGGAGGATGTGCTCTCGTGTCTGGGGCATCACACCGTCCGTTGCAGCAACCACGAGGATAGCACCGTCCATCTGTGCGGCACCTGTGATCATGTTCTTAATATAGTCAGCATGTCCTGGAGCGTCGATGTGCGCATAGTGACGAGCTGCCGTTGAGTACTCATTGTGTGAAAGCGCAATGGTAATACCACGTGCTTTTTCTTCAGGAGCTGAGTCAATTTGGTCAACTGACTTCATCTTAACCTGGTTTCCTGCCATACCGAGCACATTCAAGATTGCTGCGGTAAGGGTAGTTTTGCCGTGGTCAACGTGTCCGATAGTACCTACGTTGACATGTGGCTTGGAACGATCAAATGCTTCTGCCATATAATGTTAGGCTCGTTGTCAGCAAAGGGTTGTACGCGAGAGAATGCCTTTCAACCCTTTTCTGAAAACGAACAAATTAAATAAAAATTAATAATGAAACACGGAACAAAAAATACCGCATACGCGATACAAACAATATCCTACCAGAATGAGAATAATAGTCAAGGGGTAAGGCAGACACACATCACCTATCGTAAGATTCACCTTGACGAGGCGTCTTATAGATAGGCTTCTCGAGCCAATTTTATTCATTATTTAGCATTAGTACGTATATTTTATGAAATTTAAAACAGTATCAGCCCCTCTTTTGGGAGCAGCGATTGCACTTTCGTTTAGCGTAGCGACCGCAAGTGCCGCATTAACAACCACCTGTACTGGCGCAAATACAGCACAAAACATCACGTGGACGGCAACATCAACAGGTGGCGTTGACCCTATTGCCTACCTTTGGAGTAACGGCAGTACTTCAACCGTACAGACAAACTCTTACCTCCCTGGAACACACACACTAGGACTTACCGCGACTGACGCATCATCAACAGTTGCAACCACCAGCTGTTCTGCAACAGTTGCGGATACTCTTCCTGCAATTAGCTTGTTTACCGCAACCCCAGCAACCATTACTACTGGCCAGAGCACCGTACTTTCGTGGGATGTTGCAAACGCAAGCTCGACCTCACTCGATAATGGTATTGGAGCAACGGCAAGCACATCAATTACGGTAACCCCTCTCACCACAACGACTTATACGCTTTCAGCAGTAAATGGCACAGGGACATCAACCGCAACAACAACGGTGACTGTTCTTGCAACCAGTACTCCTCCTACCTCAACAACGACCGTTCCCCTTTTCCGCCGCTCATCACTCCAAATTAATGATGGTGGTCAGTTCATCGCAAAAGGAATGATCGTGGAATCAGTAGGCACGGGTTCATTCACGGCAAAAGTATATGGTGTAACCTTTACCATCACCTCTTCAGCCACCGTTGCCGTAGGCAACTACGTTGATGTAAAAGGAAGAATCGATTCTTCTATTCCTGCAACTATTATTGCACGTCAAGTAAAGACATTCCCTTCTTTTAAGGTAGTGAAAGTAAAAACAAAGGAAGTAAAGAAGGAAAAGCATGAAGAAAAAGATGAGCATAATGAAAAATATGAGATCAAGAGTGCAACCCAATCGACAACCACGTCCGTAACTTCAGTTAACAATGGCGTAAAAGAAGTAACCAAGAATGTAACTAAAGAAGTTAAAAAAGAGGTAAAAAAGGAAGTCAAAACAGAGAAAAAAGAAGAAAAGAAGGAAAACAAATCTTCAAAATCAGACAAAAAAGGTGATAACGATCGCTAAATTTGATCTCACTAAAAATATAGTAACCTAAAAAAGAAAGCCGGACAAAACAATGTCCGGCTTTCTTTTTTAGGTGTTTTGTGGTATAATATTAATGGATAGTAGTTATAGTCTAATTCAAAAACAACAATATAATGGGGGTGGAAAATGAATCGCCATATAATAAGAACCTCACTGCTGCTTCTTGCCGTAATGGCATTCGTAGTGCTAGGTTCTGAAGCGTTTGCGGGAGGAGCGGGTATCTACTCATGGAATCCACCGACAACAAACGTTGACGGAAGTAAATGCACTAACTTAGCTGGTTACAGACTGTATTGGGGAACAGAAAGTGGGAACTACTCACATTCAATGAATGTAAGTGCCTGCGCTGGATGTCCCGAACCAACAGGAACGGAAGAGGAAATCGGATGCATTGGTGGCCTTACCCCGGGTACCACATACTACGTAGCAGTAAAAGCGTACAACACCTCAGGAGGTGAGAGCGGATACTCCAACGAAGTTGTGGATGTAATGTCGCCTCCCTCAAGCCCACTCGGTAACATCTACCTCGGTGGTGCAAGTATCGCAATAGTGGATGGGAATGATCTCAATCTCATCAGCCACTGCTTTGGCGTATCCATTTTAGGGTCTTCGTGCAATTACACAAAACTCACTCAATGGAAGAGCTGTGAACCAGCAGACACCAACGGCGATGGCAAAGTTGATGGAGTTGATCTAGCTGACGTGGCTGGAAATTTCGGAAGACAACAGTAGAACAAAAGGCCTCTCGCACGCGAGAGGCCTTTATTTTTTAAAACATTACTCTAAAATAGAGAAAATTGAATATACCGTGGTATGTTCATATCTTTTGATACTGGTTTCTCGCCTACAGATTTCTTTTCGAAAATTAAAGGTTCTGCAAAAAGAAGTTCTGTTTTGTCTCCCGCTATGACATCAAAGATGATGGTGACAAGATCTCCGCTACCGGCAACACCAAGGGTGTCCCATCCGGTTCTTGATTCAGAAATCATCACAGCCTTCTGGTAGACACTTTTTTGCCAAGGAGTGAACACGGCATCGGCAGCGTCCTTGTTTGAATCCATAGGGCGCATGAGAAACGTCGTGCCTTCACCAAGGAATCCTCCGCTCCGGCTATTCACATACTTGAGTTCTGCAGGATCGTATGCCACATACAGAGAATGAGCGAACACTTGCCCCTGCATGTGGGTTTTGATGGTTACCGTCACCACATTTTGGAACGACGTCACTACGACGCCCGCGGTACCATTCACACCTTGAATTCCTGTGGCTTCTTGTTCAAGCATAACCTGACTTAATGGGAGGTCGCCCACGATGCTTACAGGTGAAGAAACTGGGGGTTGCGTTCTTTGAGAGTCCTCACCACTTTTGCCGCATCCTGACACAAACAGTATGAATGCACAGAGAAAAATAAACGAAAAACTTCTCGAAATCATCATGTGATTTGCCTCCTTGTTTTTTTAGAACCGTCTGTTAGTATGATACCATACAAACTAACAAAACACAACACTATGAACTATATAAAGCTTATTTTTATTGGGTTTTTACTTACCATACCCACAAGTATTTTTGCGGCTGATATCAGCGTTTCTTCCCCAGGAACCGTAGTTTCTGGGGAGACAATCACCCTTACGATAGCGGTTAATAATGTAACCGATCTTTTTAGCACGGCGTTCTACATCCAATACGACCCAGCTGTTATAAGTTTTGTCTCTGCACAAAAAGGAACTTTTCTAGAACAAGGAGGCGGCACGACAACTCTTCTCACTTCTGCAAATAATGGCGTACTTATTGTCGGATATTCCCGACAAGCAGTTGGGGGTGTTTCAACGGGTGTTAATGGGAGTGGCAACATAATGACGCTTACGTTTAACGCACTGTCAAACGGGACATCAAATATCACGTTTCTAAACAACTCACTCTGTAGTTCTGTCGGTTTTGTGTGCACAGAAATCCCCGCATCATGGAGCAACACAACCGTGACCGTGTCAGAATCAGGAGCTATTGCGGACATCACCGCACCAAGCATCCCTGCCAATCTCTCCGCAACCGCAATCTCCACTTCTCAAATTAACCTCAGCTGGTCACCATCCACCGACAGTACCGGAGTTACAGGTTACCGCATCTATCGTAACGGCGCACAACTCACCACGACCACAGGTACTAGCTACTCCAACACTGGTCTCTCTCCCTTAACCCTCTACATCTACACGGTGAGTGCCTACGACGAAGCAGGGAACGACTCATCTCAGTCAACCTCTGCAAGTGCAACCACACAAGCGCAAGCACAAACACAAACAATAACCGATGGAACGGCGCCAATTATTAGCTCCTTTTCAATTCCAAGTACATCAACGTCACTCGCAGTAACTGTTTCTTCTTTTACTGCTACTGACACACAAGGCGTAACTGGATACAAGATTACTGAAACCTCGAGTGCACCAGTATCGTCTGACACAGGATGGTCTTCAACTGCTCCTACAACATATGTGTTTACCAACGCTGGCTCAAAAAACCTCTATGCATGGGCGAAAGACAGCGCAGGAAACATATCGACAGGAGTTCAAGCTTCTGTACTTATCACCCTACCTACCACGACACCAACACAAACAACAAGTAACAACAACACACCAACTCCTGTAACAACACAGCAAAACACCATCATCACAAACACGAACACAGCTCCGGCTCAATCAAATACAGGAACACAAACAATTACGACAATTCCTTCAAACACCACCGCCCAGCCTACGCTTATGGCAGGATGTTCTTTTGGTTTTGCTTTTAGCATCACCACAGGGAAACCATGCGGAAGTACCACCACGACATCTATGGGAGGAACAACGCCAGCTTCACCAACAATCTCTTCTTCAGCTTCTGCGACTGCAACCTATCTATTTTCAAACGAACGCCCTATTATCTATGGTATGAAAAATAGTAATGACGTCCGTGAACTTCAAAAAATTCTTCAAAAAGAAGGGCTTCTCGGGGGTGCTTCTCCTGTCGACGGAAGTTTCTTCTTGGATACAAAAAATGCGGTAATTAAATTCCAGCAAAAATATGGCATCTTCCCAGCAGAAGGATTCGTTGGTCCTATTACAAAAAAGAAAATCAATGAACTGTATGGGGGGACAGCGATAACAAGCACACCGGCACCAACAACCACCTTGTCTTCGTTCTTCTTTTCCCGCAGTCTTACGATTGGTTCTCGTGGTGAGGATGTACAAAAACTCCAACAAATACTGAACGTTGATCCTTCAACAAAAATTGCACAGACCGGTGCTGGATCTCCTGGCAACGAAACAACCTACTTTGGTCCTGCAACCCAAAATGCAGTGATCAGGTATCAACAAAAATATGGCATCACCCCCTCAATTGGATTTGTGGGTCCACTCACGAGAAATAAGCTTAACGGTAATTAAAACTATTCTGAAACAACCCTCAATATTTCTTCAATAGTAGTGAGTCCTTGAACGCTTTTGAAGATACCGTCTTCGAGCATCGTACTCATTCCCTCTTTTCGTGCTTGAATCTCTACTTCATTTGCCGTAGCGCCCTTAATAACAAGATCGCGAATAGCAGGCGACATTTCAAGTACTTCGTGAATTCCCACGCGTCCCTTGTACCCATCTTCACTTTCTTCAGATTTTAGCGGGCGATAGAAAGGTATTTCCTTCCACTCAGCAGACGGCGGAACAATACTTTCATCTTTTAAGGTCTTTAGAACGTGCTTGAGGTCAACCGTTTTCTCGAGCGCCTCAATCTCCGCAGGTGTTAAAAAGTATTTTTCTTTTTTGTTGCTCAAGCGACGCACAAGACGTTGCGCAATAATAACTTTCACGGTGGAAACAATGAGAAATGGTTCGATGTCCATATCGAGGAGACGTGGCATCGTGGCTGCCGCAGAGTTGGTATGGAGTGTTGAAAGTACCAAGTGACCCGTAAGCGCCGCATTTACCGCAAGCGATGCAGTTTCGCCGTCACGAATTTCTCCCACCATAACAATGTCCGGGTCCTGACGAACAAGCGAACGGAGTCCACTCGCAAACGTAAGCCCTATTTCCGGCTTCACTTGTGTTTGATTGACGCGTGCCATTTGGTACTCAATCGGATCCTCGATAGTTGAGATGTTTACATCTGGCTGATTTAAAATATCCAAAATAGTATAGAGGGTTGTTGATTTACCCGACCCTGTTGGCCCTGTCGTGAGAATCATTCCTACGCGTTGTTTCGTTGCCTTGTGCACACGCTCAAGCCCTACCCCATGGAATCCAGACCCTTCGAGGGTAAAGCCCGATACTGACTCACGCAATAGACGCATAACGGTTTTTTCTCCATAATACACAGGAAGCGTCGACACACGAAAAGCAACTTTTTCTCCCGATGAATCTATTTTAAAACGCCCATCTTGTGGTAAACGTTTTTCGTCGAGCTTAAGATTTGCGAGTACCTTGATGCGGGCAACGATACCAGAGGCAGCTGTCTTGGGAAGCACCATCGCATCATGAAGCATACCGTCAATACGGTAACGGATCACCACTTGCGCATCCATTGGTTCGATATGAATATCGGATGCTCCTTGAATAATCGCGTGGTTGAGAAGGGTATCAACGATTTTTACGACCGGTAAATCTTCTGCAAGTTTTTTAAGGTCTTCTTCGTTTTGCGCCGCATCCGTCTGACCATCAGCAACCATCTTGAGTACGTTTGTTTCTTTTTCAATGATATCACCAAACTCAGCCTTAAGAGATTTTTGATACTGCAACAACAGTCCCTTCATTGACTCCTTGTCGGTAAGACGAGGAAGAATTTTGAGACCTACTTTTTTCTTAATGAAATCAATAGCCGCAAGGTCGTCAGTATCAAGCATTGCCACCTCGAGTGCCGTTGATGTTTTTTTGAACGCCGCAATATTGTGTTTGCGTGCAATCGGCTCGGGAATAAGGGAAAGTAGTTCAAGTTCAATCTTTTGCCCCTTTAGATCCACGAATGGTATTCCTAAAATATATGCCTCAGTACGACGAAGGTCATCTTCAGAAATTTTTCCTTCAGAAACGAGAATTTCACCAAGGTATATCTTCTTTGCCTCAGCACGTTTACTTACATCTTCTACTTCTCCGCGCGGAATAAGTCCTGAGTCAATAATAAAATCTTTGAGTTGTTGATTGTTAACGACCATAAAAAATTTCAATAGTGAATGCTCTTCATACTTAGTATACCAAATGAAAATGAAGAGCGATAGAAGCACTTCGTCTTGTATTAGCTCCTCGGCTCGGAAGTGAACGAAAATATTCATTCACTTAGCTCGCTCTACGTCGCTATAAGAGCACTTCGTCTCATATTAGCTCCTCGGCTCGGAAGTTGATGAGGGTACTCATCCACTTCGCTCGCTC
>MHUV01000001.1:37848-100128 GCA_001823545.1 Candidatus Yonathbacteria bacterium RIFCSPLOWO2_01_FULL_43_27 | reverse complement strand
GCTCTACGTCGCTATAAGAGCACTTCGTCTCATATTAGCTCCTCGGCTCGGAAGTTGATGAGGGTACTCATCCACTTCGCTCGCTCTACGTCGCTAATAGACTTTTTGTTTATTTTATGTATAATAGCTCATTATGTCACAAACATACCAACCAAAGAAAAAGAAGCGCGCAACAACCCACGGCTTCCTTGTACGTAGTGCAACCAAAAACGGACGCAATATCATCAAGGCACGTCGCCAAAAGGGTCGCAAGAAATTATCAACCGTTTAATAACAACGGTGGATATTGTTACCTGTGTATGCAAGATGTAACAAGAACACATTCTTACTACATCCCTTCTTCTCCCGACAGCTACAAACTTTATGCTTCCTCGGAAAAATCGTATATCAAGAAAAGAATTCCCTGTTTATTCCAAACAGGGAATTCGTGTTTTTTCTCCACTTTTTTCAGCGGTTATTTACCCAAAAGAAAAAGGAGTGAATGTTTCCGTAGTTGTTTCTAAAAAAACTGCACCAAAAGCAGTGGCCCGCAACAGCGTTCGCCGTCATTTTTACGCAATCATAGAACAGTACCTTGGGAAATTTTCTCACGGTGCAACGATTGTTTTTTACCCTAAAACTGAAGCATTGGACGCATCGTTTGATGTATTAAAATCTGAAATAATACACGCACTTCATAAAGCACAGGTACACTAAAAACTCACTAGAGCCTATTCACTATCTCACCGCAAAAGGAGGCGAAAAATACGGCTTGCCTGCCAAGATCTTCAAATTTCGGCTGCAAATCATCCACTCCTCCTCAGAATATCTCGAGCTTCGTCGGATTGTATGATTTTCGCTCGAAATTTGAAGATTTTGACTAGGTATGAGATAGTGGATAGGCTCTTTAACTAGTTTTTACCAAGCCTCTGTGCTACCATATTATATTATGCAATCAGGACTTTTTTTTACCATTTTTTATCAACCGCTTTACAATGCATTGGTTTTCATTATTAATGTCGTCCCCGGAGAAAGTGTCGGTGTCGCAATCATCCTTCTCACCCTCCTTGTGAGGAGCGCACTTCTCCCCCTTTCCCACAAATCAATCGTTTCTCAATCCAAGATCCGCAGTGTTGCCCCTCATATTGAAAAATTAAAAGAGGAGCACAAAGACAACAAACAAGAACAGGCACGCAAAATAATGGAACTTTACCGCACGCACGGCATCAATCCATTTTCTGGTCTTGTATTGGTATTAATCCAACTCCCCATCATCTTTGCGCTTTATTTTGTATTTTTTAAGGGTCTTCCAAACTTACGAATTGAAAGCTTGTATTCATTTGTGCATGCACCCGTAGAAGCACTCAATATGATGTTCCTCGGTTTTTCTCTTGCAGCAAAAAAGAATATTCTCTTCGCGCTCATTGCTGGAGCTACACAATTCTTCCAAATCAAACTCTCACTACCCCCTCCCGTTAAAGCTGACGCCGACGCAAAACCTTCTTTCAAAAACGAATTTAGCAAAAGCCTCAATACACAAATGCGTTTTGTGCTCCCTGTAATCGTGTTTGGTGTTTCGTATTCCCTCTCGGCAGCGGTTGCGCTCTACTGGGCAACCAGCAATCTCTTTTCAATCGTTCACGAACTCTATGTAAAACGAAAAGCGGTTCATATTACGGAAGTTTCAAACTAAGCAAAGAAATAACCAAAAACCGTACACTGCGTACGGTTTTTTTGTACCTATTTGTAATACCATTCTCTCCCCTATTGCACTAATATCTTAGCGGAAGAAGTTGCGGTAGTTGCGATAGTATTTTCAAAAGGAGATTTCTCTACAATACGATATATCCACGGCGTACCCGTTTTCTTATTTATGAAAAGAATGTACGAATCATCAGACGAGAGTACGGGGTTGATGATATCGAGCTCTGAAACACGGTACTCAGAAGGAACTAATATTTTTTCTGCAAACGATGTAGTGGTATCTATTTTCCAAAGACTATCAGAGAACGAAACAGTTCCACGGTACCACTGATCGGGATAGACTGCGGGGGAAATCTTTTGCGGTACCGCACAATAGATAATATTTGTTTCCTTTATACTCCATGCGCATTTTTCAGGAAGCGTTTGTTTAAAGAGCCCTCGTGATTCCTTTTTTACTACATCAAACACAAATAATTCTGGTACACGCTCTTTCGTTTCAGTATAGGCAACAAGCTTTCCATTGCGATTGGTGTTGGTCGTTAGCCCATTTACACCATCCAAAACTCTCGTGAGAGCTTTAGTGGTAGTATCCAAGAAGAACAGATACCCTGGAACGTTTCCTGAGGGGCGCGTCGTAAGCGTAACAAGATTTTGATGAGGAAATTGTGGAATCCATTCTGTAAATGCTGATGAAAAGACCCCTGCCTTTACGCCCTTCGAGGTAACGAGTGTTCCCGAAGCAGCGTCTGAGCCATTTATAAGATAAAAGAATTTATCTATACCATCCTCGGCAGCAGCCATAAAGGGAACGGATTTGGGAAGCACTACTTCTTCTGTCTTATAAAACCCAGATGAAGAAGTGGCCGTTCCGAGCGCAAGAACGCGGGACTCAATTAATTCATTTCCGTATTCTTCTTCAAGATAACGAACGGCAACACTTTTGCTATTGTTGCCAAAAAATGCCTCGGCAATACGTGGGCGTGTTTCATTCACAATGCGCGCTTCACTAAAAGTTGCAAGGGACGTCTCGTAAATATGCCCGAGTCCGCGCTCGATATAACGTGCGGAAAGAATGCGTGGGGTTACCGTTGATGAAGTTTTTGCTTTACCGATCTTTGCAGTAACTCCCTTCACTTCAAAAAACCCGACACCTGCAACCGGTGCCTTATGAAGCTCATAGAGTCGTGTATAATCACCCTCCTCACCTTCGCCGGGAACAAAAATAGGAATATTTGTTTCTTCACCGCCTTCACTGTTTTCACCCGGTGTAACGAATTGCCCTTCTCCAGGGAAAAGTCCAACCATCTGAAGTATTGGTGATTTTGTTGTGTATAACAACAGCCCAATAGTACTAAGAGCTAGAAGTACTCCTACGACAACGAGAATGATGATTTGTTTGCGGTTCATAAAAGTGTGTATTCGGAACATTAAAAGCACGTATGCCAGTGATCTCCTTCGTCAACAAAAATGTGTGAATCAACAGACCAATGAGGAGCACTATAAATTCCACAACTATGTCCTGTCCCTAGGTATATCGATTTTCTAACATATGCATCAAACGTTTGGCTCATCCCCAAGTCCACATTGCGGTTGTTGTTATGAGATTTATGCAACCAATGTTCTGTGGCCCCTGTAACCCAAACAGCACACATTTTCCCCATTTTGTTATCACAATTTTTTTTAAGCTCTCCAAGTGCATCAATAACATCAGGTTTGAGACCACAGACGCTTGTACAACCACTTGCACCAACAGCAGTACAATTAGCTTTATTCACAAGGATGTTTTTTTTATATAAAACCCCTCTTTCATATGCATCACTAGGCCATGCTGTACCTGTTTGTGGTGGCACACACCATCTCTCGCTCGTGGTTCCAAACCCCAATAACTCAAGTGGCGTCAAGGCGACAGCGCGTGTTCCCTCAATAGGGGGGAGACCGAAATTAAACGCAACCAATTTAGGGTCAATGGTATTCAAAATAAGATAGGACGTAAGAATAATCACAAGACCTAGCAAAGCATTCGTGATGCGCTCTTTTGCTCCTTTTCGTGCTGCCGGTGCAATACCTGAAGCAACATATTGGATACCACCCGTAATCCCCATGAGCACGGCAAATGCGGCGCCAAGCGCAATGATAAGCTTGAACATTCCTGAAAGATACGTGGAAATGGTGTACGTCTTGAGCATGGTACCTCCTTCACCAAGGGGGAGTGGGGCGAGTGCGGTATACGGAATATCCATCGTATTAGCAGCGACTGCAACGAGTGTTCCACTAAAAAAAATGATCGATGCAAGTGCAAGTGCTGCGGAAAAATATTTAGAAAAAAACATATGGGTATATTATATCAAAAAAACAGAACACCCCGAAACTAGAACGTTGGCACCCCCGCACTTTCTTCATCAAACTTAAGCCTAATCATCTGACTTGCAGATTGAAATGTTTTTTTAATTCCGTACATACCAAGGGAAAGTTGCGACTCTCCTTTTATACCCTCAGTATTTCGCAATGTAATCGCGCGCCCTGGATTAACGATGGTTTTACCATTGAGCGCCCATGTGTATGAAATTGACTCTGCTTCATTTTTTCCATTCGAAAAAAAGAATGGCTCTGCGCGTAGTGAAATATCTTTTTGAGAAAGCGCAACTTCGCTACCAAGAGGTCTCTCGTATCTCACCCCAAGCAGTGGATGTACCTCGTAGAAAAAAATGAACGGGTTCGTAATGGGGAGATTGAGCGCAAACTCAGAACGCGCTCCTTCTTTTAAGGGTGATGCGCTCACGCCAACTCTTGTTTCTTCATAAGGACGTGGTGCGGTAAAAGTATATGAGTTTTTCCCATATCCCGAAGCCTCGGGTATCGCATAACCATTTTGCTTCCAAGTATACGAAAGAGCGCTGGTATCAAAGGCTCCTCCTGCCTTTACCGCGTCAGGAATAACCACGGCACGAACATGCGACTGATAAGTAGCAAGAGGTTTTCCTTTATAAAAAGGTGGCGTATAGGTATCAGCCTCCCAAAGTATCGTAAGTCCAAGTGGATTAAAACTATATTCCTTATACACTTCTTCTCCCTCATTAGTCACAATCAGCACACCGAGACGTGTCGATCCTCCGGAAGGTCCGACTTTAAAAGAAAACGAGGTTTTATCAATCCCCTTCTCGATAATTTTATTATTTACCGACCACGTGATGGTTGCCCTACTTAAATCCGAAAGGTAACTTTCAATGGTTACGCGCACCGTCTCGCCGGGTTTTGGACTCTGAGGACTTGTAGAGACTTTGAGATATTCTGCGATAGCGTTTTGACGAATATGTTTCGGACTCAAGAGGTTGCTCACTTGATCCTGAAGACCCTTAATGAGTTGGTCCTCTTCTACGGTACGACCCATTGTTGTTGTAGCTGCTGCAAACACAAACATCGGCAAAAAAGAACAGAGGGATAAAATTAGGATGTGCCTAAGTTTCATAATGATAGTATACCGCGGTTCGCCAACAATTAACAACTATGCCTTACCGCCGTCTTCCGCTTCCGATAATTCACGTTTTGCTTTTTTGATCGCAAGAAGTTGCGAGGGATCAGACGTAATAATTTGATCTTCTGTATAGGAAGCAATAGTCTTAATCGCAACGTGTTTCATCCCTGCAAAAAAGATTCCCTCCCCCACACCTGATTCCAAAAGGAGAAATTTTTCCTCGTCAGTTAAATTAAATGCTTTTTGTACGGCGTCGATATTGGTGGGTGATTGCTTGAGGAGAAGTTGAATAGACGAGTTGGTCATAATAGGGAGACCATACGGAGATTTTAAGAAATCATTAACGTCTTGCGTAATAGTTGAAACACCTAAATAGTATTTGCGTCCGCGTTTTGCGAGCGCATACAAGAAACTTGCAGTATCCTCTGATTTCATCATCCACCACGCCTCATCCACCACTAAAAGTCTCTTGCGCAAGGTGCGACGAATTGCGTTCCAAATAAAGTGCATCACGATATACATCGCCACCGGCTTCAAATCGTCCTCCATATCACGAACTGAAAATACAATAAACTTACGATTAATATCAACATTAGAAGGTTGATTCAAAAATCCCGCCCATGAACCACGCGTGTATTTGGTAAGTCGTGTAAGGATTGATTCTGCTCCTTCCATACCAGAAAGCACCATTTCAAAATCCGAAAGAAGCGGTGGTTCGATTGCCGTAAAATCAGAGTCTGGTGTAATGTCTTTGAGTGCATAGGTTTCTGAAATTGCACGATCAACGATCGCATCCTCCTCACTTGTTAAACCACCGAGCATTAAACGGAAAAGTCCTACGAGCAAAATAACGTTAGAGCGAAGCACGTCCGCAGGAGATTCATCTTCGCGAGGTACGGGAAGATCAAATGGATTGATATGGTGCGTGGAATTGAGCGAGATATTGAAATAGCGCCCGCCTACCGCTTCTGCCATTGATTCATATTCACGCTCGGGGTCGATCACAATAACGTCAGTATCAAACATCAAACTACGCAAGATCTCAAGTTTTGTTGCATATGACTTTCCAGAACCAGACTTTGCAAACGTCAACGAGTTATAGTTTTCGAGTGAAAAGCGGTCGAACAGAACAAGCGAGGAATTATGGCGATTAATACCGTATAAAATACCCTTGTCTGAAGTAAGGTCAAACGACACAAATGGAAAAAAGCTTGAAAGTGGTTCTGAATTAATTTTCTTGGTAACCTCAATCTTGTCGTCATTGAGTGGAAGGATGCTTTGAAAGGCTGTCTCTTGCTGAAATAATGCAGGGCGAAGATAAATCAAGCGTGACTCAAGCATTGATTTAATTTCTGCCTCAATATGACCGAGCTCTTCCTCTGAATCTGCATAGAGCGAGAGATACAACCCAACGTCAAACATTTTTTCTTGTGCTTGTTGCAGACGATCACGCAGATCTTCGAGGTCGCGGTAAGCACCCTCAAGCATAGGGTCGCGCACAAACCCTTTTTCTTCACGCACACTTATTTGACTTTGAACCTCGGCTACCTTCTTCTCAAACTTTTTCATTATTTCCGCTGTATCGACAGGATGAATATAAATTGAAATATCGAAAATTTTATCAAGATTAATGAGCGGGGTAAGCCAATTATCCGTAAGCACGCTTGGGTACGACGTCACAAAAAACGAACGCACCACCTTTTCACCTAAGTTAAGGTGCTTAGAATTAACCTTTACCGCCGAGGGTGCGATAATATCTGCGAGGTTTAATCCCGTATCGCTATATAACTCTTGAGGAAGAACAGGGATGGTGTTTTCCTTTTGGAGAGAATCTTGTTTTTTGGTAAAAAAATCCAACATAATTATTTATTAAATACGTTATTCATTAACCGCAACCCTCTTCTCATCTTCTCCGGGATTAAATAAATGATAATACAGCTCTGTTATTTCTTCCGTTCCTAGTGAAACGACGCGCACGCCAGTGCGTGAAAGCCCTTGACTTACAATACCTACGCGTTGTTCGAGCTGAGAACGTGCCTCCTCAAACGCCTCAAGTGCTCCTTGAGAAACGACGGGTTTCTCGTTTTTTTTCTTTCCTAGTAAATTATTCAAAATGCCTCCATTTTTTGATTCAGTAGTTGCGGTAACCGACTTTGTTGGAGAGAAAGGAACTACAATTATAAACAATTTGTTCATAATATTAGTCATCTGCGTCACGGTCCTAATAAAGTTAATATACTCGCGTATTTGAACTTTTAAAAGGTCATTCATTTCTGCCTTATGACGATCTTCGAGACGACGCAAATATGGACGAATATCTAAACGTCGGGATTGAATAAATATTTGTGTAGAAAACTCAAGAGAGTTTAAAAAACTCTGAAACTGCATGAGCACCGCAGTTTGCTCATCACCAGATTTCAGCGCGAGATTTACCGAAGATGCCATAAGAAGCATTCTCATGGTGCCATCTTTTAAAATGACCACGCCATCTCTTATTTCTTTTATGGGCACAAAATCTTGCGCCGCTTTCGATGTTACTGCCATGTGGTATGCAAAGATATTTTAAAAATATCTACTGACTTTAGTATATCACACAAAAAATAAAGTTAACCACCACAAACGTACGCGGTGCTTTTATTTTTTAATTTCTGTTTTTGTTGCACTCGCTGATGGCGATGGTGGTGTTTTATATGGCGAGTGTTCTGCGTTTTTTGGTGTCACAAACGTATCTACCTTAGGTGTTTTTTGTTGAAGAATATATGAATCAACTGACAGTGTGCCTGCTTCAGCAGAAGCAGGACCTGAAAGAATACTACTCTTCCCTCGTACCACCAATTCATCGTCACGCTCTCGCTCTATTTCTGGACCTTTTATATCAATACCAAACGATGAAGATGAAAGTTTTCCTTGCGGAATAACGGGTGTCAACGGCGCTTGTGTGGGTGTATAATTTTCTACTTGTCCCAAGACTGGCTCTTTTGTTGTTTTTTTCCAGGTGTAAAGCTTCTCGCGCAATAAATAATAAAAACCCGCTTCAAGAACTTCTATAAATGGTCTTCCAAGTTTTTCCTTTGGATAAAATGCGAGTGCCCATGTCAGTACTCCAATACTCACAATAATCGGTACAGAAAGGAACAAATAAGGAATATATACATACACCGCATATACGGCTCCAATACCTCCTGCGGTATAAATTGCTTGCTTGAGAGAGAGCGGGCCAAACAACTTATCTTCTATGTCTATGTATTGAGGAAAATGGAATTGCATATGTTCATTATTTAAACTAAAAACCAATAATACTTTATCAAACAATGTTATTCTATTGGTTCTCGATAAGGATCATGAGCAGGGCGCCCAGAAAGAATATTGGGTAATACTGAATTATTTTCTGATTTTTGATCAATAACTAAACCTCCCCTATCCACCACCCCACCCGTAAATACCTTTTTCATTTTTTCCTCAAAAGGGTGTGTTTGCCCATCTTTGTTTAGCGTATTGTTTATTGTTTGTTCATGAGGAACAGGTGTAGAGAAAGAAGGTATGTTATTTTCAGAACGTATAGGCACGATATTTTGACCCACAACCTCTCCGGTTGGTAGATTATCTGGTACCACTTCAGGTCTCTTTTCCCATACTCTTTGTGTTTCTATTAACGAAGGTGGTGCAGGAATAGTAATTTTTTCTTTCTCTTTTTGAGGTTCAATTTCAGGTTCTGGTGTAGCGTCTTGCTCTTTAAAAAATTTTTCAAGAATCGGGAGTATTGGTTGAAATATAGAACTCATTACTTCAGAAACAATTGCATCTATCGTGGTGTCATCAATATCACTAATATCACTCGCAAATTCACCACGGAACACTCCTGGGTGCACCAGACCAGCCAATACGAGCATTACCTCACGTCCAAGAACACCTGCGGTCTCTTCTGATAAATTAAACTTTTGAGTAAGCGTATTAATTTTTTGTTCCCATTCACCAGAAGCAATATACCTCCTTATTTCTGAAGGTAGTACTTCTGCTTGTTTTTTAAAAATAATAGTAATATCCTCATCCATAAGAATAGTTGTTGTAAATATTATATCACAACAAAAATATTATTCTTATCAAAATGGGGATAAATTATTGAATTGAGGTAATATGCTCTAACCCTGGTATATTTTTTATTTTTTGAAGAAGTTCCTCTTTTTTCAACATTACTTCTGATTTTATTATTGGTTGAACTTTAAGAATAAGTGTATTTTTTGAAATAGCTATTTGTTGATAAGTAACAGGAACACCAATTATAGTAGTAATTTCTTGACCCGCTACTTCTTTTTTTATTTTTTCAGTATTTGATATACCCTTAAAACGAGAGAGGAGGTCTGAGAGTTGGAGCATAGGGTTATAATATAAGATTTTTAACGTGTAAGAGGCATGGTAAGGTACGTAAAGGAATTATCACCTAGTCCTCGTATTACCACTGGTTTATCCGCGCCATTAAACTGTATTACTACACTATCTTTTTCTATTACAGAAAGACAATCAAAAAGATGTTTTCCATTAAGGGATATTTCAACAGGATCACCAGTAAGCATTGCATCAATATTTGATTCTGTTTCTCCCACTTCTATATTTTTTGTTGAAATAATACAAATTTTCTTTTGCGGATTAATAGTAAGTGTTACTTTATTAAATTTATCAGAAAAAAAGGTTGATAATTTAAGGTTATTTACTAAATCTTCTTTTAAAAGGGTTATTTCTGTAGTGTGTGCTTTAGGAAGTATTTGCTCGTAATCAGGGTAAATACCTTGTATTACACGAGAAGTGAAGTAGAGTGATTTTCCTGTGCACGAAATTTGGTTTTTAGTAATTAAAAAATTAATGTCCCCGCTCTCTGATTCTAAAATACGTACCATTTCAATGATATTTTTTGCAGGAATAATAACTCCTTGTGATAAAGTAACTCCTTGTTGTTTAATCTTCTTTTCTGCAAGCCTAAAAGAGTCAGTAGCTACAAAAATTAAAGAATCACCGTTTTGATAAAGATAAATACTTACTATTTCAGGCTTAATATCAGAAATAGCCGCGCTCATTACTACACTTTTTACTCCTTGTATAAACTTCGCTGAAGACATTATAAAACCTTCACCATTATGAATAATAGGGATAGTAGGAAAATCATCTGGTAAAAACCCTTTAATATTTAATGTTTTTTTCTTTGTAGTAATTTTACATACGCCATTTGACGCTATAAGACTAATCTCCTTTTCGTCGGGTATACTTCCAAGGGTATTTGCAAGGAGGGCTCCAGGAAGCACAATACTTCCTTCTGTTTTTATTTCTGCCGGAATTTGAAACTCAACCCCAACCTCAAGGTTTGTTGCACGAATAATAACCATCTTATTATTGGTCGCTAATAACACAGATCCGAGAATAGGAAGTGAGAGATGTTTCCCTGTCACTCGTTCTGCTTGCGATATGTATTTTTGTAGAGTCTCTCTATTACAAGTGAAGTGCATATATGTGTATTATTATATATTTATATCTTATTATAGTTACTATACCTGTGGATATGTGGATAATCTTATAATTCCTTTATTTAATAACACTATATTCTCTACTTCTTTTATTTCTAATATGTGGATAAGTATTCATAAAAAGTGGATAAAATTTTAATAACTTTTTATCATATATTTTATTAACCTTTTATTAACGTATTATTTCAATCTTATCCACATACTACAAACAAAATTTTCCCCATGTTTTCCACACCTCTTTCTTATGAAAGCATTGCACGGAGCTGATCAATCTCTTGCATTAAAGAAAGATCATCTTTCATATCTTTCTCTACTTTTTCACAAGAATGCATTACGGTTGTATGATCACGGCCGCCAAGCTTCTGGCCTATTGTAGGAAACGAGATATTAAAATCCTCACGTAAGATAAACATAGCAATTTGTCGTGGTTTTAGAACCTCTTTTTTTCTAGTTTTTTCATAAATATCCCCTTCTTGAATATTATAATAATCTGAAATAACTTTCACCACCTCCTTAACAGACAGCAACTTCTTTGGTTTTGCTGTATTTTTAATAAATGGTTTAATTTCATTAAGACTTAAATGCCTATTTTTAAGCTGAGACTGGCAAATAACACCATTAAGCAACCCTTCAAGTTCACGAACATTGCCTTGTACAGAAGAAGCAAGGTAATTAATGATGTCATCAGGGGGGCAAAATTGGCTTGCCTGTGCCTTTGCACGAAGAATAGCAAGGCGTGACTCATAATCCGGCTCTTGCACATCTACGATCATTCCTGACCCAAAGCGTGACTTCAAACGGTCCTCAAGGGCAGGAATATAGTTTGGGTGTCTATCAGATGAGAAAATAATCTGCTTGTTGTTGTGGTAAAGCTCATTAAAGACATGAAAAAGCTCTTCTTGAGTTTTTTCTTTATTAGAAAGAAACTGAATATCGTCCATAACAAATAGATCATATTTACGATATTTCTCTTTAAAAACATTCATTGCCTTAATTCCCTGCTGTACAGAATTGATGTAATCAACAGAAAATTTTTCAGAAGTGATATAAAACACTTTCTTTCCGGGGTAATTTTTCTTAATATGGTTTCCTATTGCTTGAATGAGGTGTGTTTTCCCCAAACCAGTATTTCCATAAATAAAGAGTGGATTATATACATTGGTACCTACTTTCTTCAAAATTGCCTGTGATGCAGCGTACGCAAGCTCATTAAAGGGCCCAATAATAAAATTATCGAACACATAGCGAGGATTTAACCCGTCTTCTCGGTTAATATAAAGGTCGGCAATAGGAAGCTCTGAACCACCCTTAAATTCTTCTTTTACCGCCCTCTCCTCCTTTTTAGGTTCCTCAACTTTACATACCGTATATTCTACACCACGAGTGTTTTCCACGAGATTACGAAGAGACTTCAAAATCATCTTGTGGAACTTGTTTTGGAGCCAATCCTTTACAAATTCATTTGGAACTCCTATGACCACCATCCCCTCTTCTTGTTTGATAATAGAGGTGTTTTTAAACCACATACTAAGGTTTGCTCGTGAAAGACTGTTTTCAAGGTCACGAAGTGCGTATTCCCAAAGTTGTGTATTGTCAGTCATAAGAAGTTAAAAGAAAGAAGGTATCCCTATTATATTCCCAAGCCTACAAATAAAAAATGTAAACAAGCGGATAAAACAGTGTTAAACGTGTGGATAACTTGTGGATATGCACTATCATAAAGGAAAACACCGCAAATGCAAAATATAGGCCCCTGCGGCAGAGACCGCAGGGTATTGACCTATATTAGCTCCTCGGCTCGGGAATAAGAAAGAGTACTTTCTTATTCCTCTCGCTCTACGTCGCTAATAATAAATACATAGCACCACAACATAAAATAAAAGTGGTATTTACAAAGAGTAAATACCACTTTTATTTTATGTTTCTATTTTTTTAACACACTCGAGTCGGGGTGCCGAGAATCGAACTCGGCCTATCTGCTCCCAAAGCAGACGTACTACCGATATACTACACCCCGTTTTCTTAGGAAACCATACGAAATACTAACACAATATGTCTTTTTTGAGAAATTTGTAGTTTTACAAAACAAGATCCTCAAGGAACTTAACATACGCTCGTTTGTTGATCATGTCAATTTTTATCGTTACTACATCGAATACCCACGCAGGTTCTTTATTTTGATAATTACTTAATAAATACGCTTGGATTGTGCGTGACAACCTTTTGATTTTTTGGGTGTGAATATTGTCTTCTGGTCTATAATTATCGGTTGTTGCCCGCGGAACATTTGAGGGGTTATTTTCACATGAAACACTCTTTACTTCAATAAAATGAAGGATATCCCCCTTTTTGGCGATAATATCAATTTCCCCATATTTTTTAAGGTAATTTCTCTCAATAGTTGTAAAACCCTTGTTTTCAAGGTGTTTTACAGCGATATCCTCTCCGAGCCTACCAATACCTCGGGATTCAGTATCTTTTGTCATTTGTTAAATATTAACATATAGATCCTCCAATTTTAGACGTTTTTCAAGAAAATAAGGCATGTTTCATGTTTAACACCCTAAATATGTTACTTAGTAACATATTTAGGGTGTTTAACAGTATTTTGGACCGTTTTTGTATAAAACCATTGATAAATATAGGTTTAATACAAATGTCCTTTATTTTTACTAACAATAAACAGCTGTCAAGTTTAGTGTTTTTTGTCCTTTATTAACACTATCCCCAGAGTTATCCACAGTTTTGCACAGTTATACCCATATTTTTGCGATTTGCGTAGTTGACAGTATGTTGTGAAATAATAGCCTAATATAGTGGTGTCCTTTAATCGAACATTCTCGTTATCAATTATTATGATCATTCCTTAATAAGACATATTGACCACTTTTGCCAAAATGTCCTTTTAAGGCTTTCTAAACAAAAAACTCCCCTCTAGGGAGTTTTTTTATTGCCTGCCCTGAGTTTGTCGAAGGGTGCGGTATATAATACAAAAGATGGGAGACGCTTCGCTATCGAACTCGTCGCTTCGCTCCTCTTTAGAAACCCACGGTTTCTAACGTTCGCTTCGCTCACTGTTTTCCTTCACGGGAAACCATAGGTTCCCCGACCCCCTCCTGAGTTCGATTCTCCCTACCCGCTACAAAAAAGTATTCATAGAATACTTCGTATTCTATTTTTTTGTGCGGGTAGGGAGAATCGAACTCCCGTCTCATCCTTGGCAAGGACGTGTTCTACCACTAAACCATACCCGCAAACTTTCTATCTCTTATACTATACAGATTTTTTATGTTTTGGGAAGATGTGTACAGGGTATTAATTATATTTGCTACACATATTGCTTTCTGTGGTCACGAGTTACTAAGTCTACCGCACTACATGTTTCTCTTGTGGTCACGAGTTACTAAGTGTGCTCAGGGATGAAGGATGCTCGGCCAAGCGCTCGTTTGTCGCCGTCGCTCCTCACTCCGCTCGGCCCTACTCGCGCGACCCATCGTGCTCGATGGGTACCCCGCGTTCGTTTTCGAATCCTGGCATGGACACAAAATAATACTCGTAAAATGCTCCGCATCTTACTCCTTTATTTTTGTGCCCCCGCCAGGATTCGAACCTGGAACAACTGCTTCGAAGGCAGGGATGATATCCATTTCACCACAGGGGCATGTACTTCATATAACCATAGCGCATATTGGTAAAAAAACCAAAAATACTCTACACTATGAGAAACGAAGATTGATGGTGTTTCATTGGCGAAAAGGAGCCAAAAACACTATAACCTATTTGACCTATCATTTTGTATGCCTCACACACCAAAGGAAATAACACTTAACTACCAAATTCCTGAAGAGGTTTCACGAATAACCAAAACATTACGAGATGCTGGTTTTGAAGCATATTTAGTGGGTGGGTGCGTAAGGGATATGGTAATAGGACGAAAACCAAAAGATTGGGATGTAACGACAGATGCGAAACCTGAACAAATTCAGGAACTCTTTACAGAGACATTTTATGAAAATGAATATGGAACTGTCGGTGTGGTAAGTGAAACAGACGACGAAACCGTAAAGGTTGTGGAAATAACGCCGTATCGTACAGAGGGGGTATATAGTGACAAACGTCGTCCTGACAGTGTCTCGTTTCATGCGAAACTACCTGACGATCTTAAAAGAAGGGACTTTACTATTAACGCTATTGCTTATGATGATTCTATGGGACTGTCTAAAGGACACGTCGTTGACCCATATGATGGAATAAAGGACATAAAGGACAAAGTCTTGAGGACGGTAGGAAGCCCATATGATCGCTTTCACGAGGATGCCCTCCGCATCTTACGGGCGGTACGTATTGCGACGGATTTAGGTTTCACGATTAACATCGAGACTCAAGAGGCTATCATTAAAACTGCGCCTAATCTCAAAGAGATTGCTATGGAGCGTATTAATACCGAGTTTTCCAAGATGGTGATGTCAAAAGACCCAATGGTAGGTATTGTTATGTGTGAAAAGCTTGGACTCCTTGAGTATATTATGCCTGAATTGAGGCGGGGGATTGATGTTAAACAAAATGGTTCACATATTTATACGGTATGGGAGCATAATTTGCGTGCTGTGCAACATTCGGCAGATCGTGATTGGCCACTCCATATACGCCTTTCTGCACTTATGCATGATATTTCAAAGCCAGAAACACGTCGTTGGTCAGAGGAAAAGAATGATTGGACATTCTATGGGCATGATGTGGTAGGGGGGCGTGTAACAAAAAAAGCTCTTGAGCGTTTGAAATACTCAAAAAAGATGGTTGATGTGGTATCAACGTTGGTACGGTACCATCTTTTCTTCTCAGATATTGAGAAAATAACTCTTTCAGCGGTGCGCCGTATTGTGCGTAACGTAGGACCAGAAAATGTATGGGATCTTATGAAACTTCGCGGATGTGACCGTATTGGCATGGGACGACCAAAAGAAACTCCATATCGTTTGCGAAAGTATGAGTCAATGATCGAGGAGGCAATGCGTTCTCCGGTGTCTGTAGGGATGCTCAAGATTGATGGCGCCAAGGTTATGGATGTTACACGTGAAAAACCAAGCCCTAAAATAGGGTTTATTCTTCATGCGCTCCTCGAAGAAGTGTTTGATTTTCCTGAAAATAACAATGAAGCGTTTCTCGTGAAACGGGCAATTGAGCTTGCAGAACTACCCATCGAGGAGTTAAAAAAACTCGGCGAAGCAGGGAAGGAGAAAAAAGAAGCAGAAGAAGAGAAAGAGTTGGCGGAAATTAGAGAAAAATACGGGGTTAAATAGAAGCAATCTATCCAAATCCTGGCTTTGGATAGACGCGGAAATGATTGACAATACGGGCTGTGCGTGCTATCGTTGTTATAGATAGTATTTAAGGATTTTCGCATTGTGCGAAACAAGAACTTTGAAAGGGAGAAAGGGATTATGACTGGAAAGTTAGAAATAAAAGTAGCGTTTTTTGTTATCGTTGTTTTAATCTCCGCAGGCCTCTTGTTTTCGCACCTTTTCAGGCAGAAGGATGTATATATTGCCGAGGAAAAGATAAACACTGCTCAAGTATTTTTTGATGTAGCCTCGAAAGAAGACCGGATTTTTGAAATGGAGGTCAACATAAACTATCAACGATACCGTAACCCCTCAAAGCACTTCATTTTAAGCGTTGATGAGGCAGGAGACCACGTTTTCAACACTGTCCTCGATGCTTACAGGGAAGCAGCAAGCAACATCCCTTTTTCAGAGATTGTTACAGAAGAAGGGAAGAAGTTGTTGAATGAGAAGGCTTGGGAGGAGATAGAGTCTCTTAGTGAGCCTTCTCACGAGCCGGCAAAGGTTACCAGCGTCAATATTAAAAAAATGACGCCAGATCCTGACCCCGAAAGCGTTGGACGACCCACTATGTTCTTCTTGAACGAGGAGAGTGGGGATGCCAAGGCTGGCATTTAGCACTCACCAAGCCCCCGTCTGTGTAACAGGCGGGGGCTTTATTTTAGTGTAAGTACAATAGGGCAGTGGTCGGAGCCGTAGATGTGAGAGAGAATCGCTGTGTTTTTTACGGAAGAAGTGAAATCAGAACTTACAAAGAAATAATCAAGACGCCAACCAACATTGCGCTCACGTGCGCGAGTTTTTATATCCCAATAGGTGTAGGCCTCACGAGTGTTTGGGTTCATTGTGCGAAAGATATCCACATAGCCGTGATAGATAAGCTCGTCAATCCATGCACGCTCCTCAGGAAGAAATCCCGTATTCTTTTCATTTTCTTTTGGGCGCGCAAGGTCAATTTCTTCATGCGCGGTATTTATGTCACCACAAATGATTATTTTGTGTCCTTTTTTATGAAGTTTTTCTATAAAAGACAAAAAGGCGTCATAGAAATCGAGTTTGTATTGTAATCGCTCGGGTCCGCGACCACCGTTGGGGAAGTAGCAATTCAAAAGGACAAAACGAGGGTAGTAAAGGACAAGAAGGCGACCCTCTTGGTCCATGTCCTTTATATCTAAACCTTCTTCTACCTTTTCTGGTTCCTGTTTTGTATACACCGCAACACCACTATACCCTTTACGTTTTTTAGAATGACTAAAATATGAAAAATATCCTTGAAAATTGCGCACGTCTTCAGGAAGTTGCTCGGCTTCCGCTTTTGTTTCCTGCAAGCATAAAATGTCCGGATGTTCTTTAAGGATTTCAGCGAAATGTCCTTTTTTATATAGGGAGCGTAATCCGTTTACATTCCATGAGATGATGTTCATAACATAATTATTGTAGCACGAAAAATATTAGGATTGTCTTTTACTTTGAGTGGAACTTTTTGTGAATGTCTTTTAGTTGTTTGTTGGTGACGTGGGTATAGATTTGTGTGGTGGCAATATTGGCGTGGCCGAGCATCATTTGTACCGAGCGAATATCGGCACCATTTTGAAGGAGGTCAGTGGCAAAAGAGTGGCGCAAAATATGCGGGGTAACTTTTTTTGAAATACCTGCTTTGATGGCGTAGTGTTTTACGATGCGTTCAATAGAGCGTGGCGTGAGGCGTGAAATATTGGAATCCGATAAGCCTCGCCCTTGGCGGGGTTCGGCTTTTGGCATACGGCCAAGATTCACAAAAAGTGCGTTTTCCATATCAGTGCGTTTTGCAAGGTAGGTACGAATAGCATCACGTGCATTGTCAGACAAAAAGACGACACGAACCTTCTCTCCTTTTCCGCGCACAGAAAATTCGTCTTTATTGAGATCGAGATCTCGTGAAAGTGAACAGAGTTCTGAAAGACGTAACCCTGTTGAAAAAAATAATTCAAGCATTGCACGATCGCGCAAACTTTTTATATCACTGCCATCTGGTGCGGAGAGTAAGCGCTTGAGATCACTTTCAGAAATAAGGTCAAGGTCGCGCTCTGCAACTTTTGCAAGTTCAATACGTTCGGGGGAGAGTGACTCGATGCCACGCTTGCGCATATATTTGAGGAAACTACGGAGCGCAATCAAATAGTAGTTCTGTGTTTTTTTCTTGAGTGTTTCTACCCGTCCATCCTCGCGCGTACCGCTCGATTGTCGATTGAGCCACAGGCGAAATTCTCGTACGGTGTCATCGGTGATGTCCTTTGGATTGGAAATTTTCGCAAAAGATAAAAAACGCTCGAGATAGCGTTCGTAGTTTTCTATTGTTTTAAGGCTACGTCCTTTTTCTATTTCTAGATGTTCAAAAAATTGACGTTTGAGAGTCTGGAGATCCATATTGGTATTGTAACAAGAAACTCGCCCCTACACCTATAATGCCATTGTTCCACTTTTTCAACAGGCCGACGACGAGTTGCCTTCCTTGTTAATTATAGTTGTATAACTTCTTATTTTCTTCGCGAAACAAAAAGTCATGGCATTATAGGGGTCGGGGCTTGCAAAAAAGTTAAAAACACGGTATGGTGGGTGAACTATGGCAATTACCACATCAGCAAAAAAGGCAATTCGCGGCTCGGAGCGCAAGAAGGTTTTTAACGACCGTCGCAAAAAAGCACTCAAAGAAGCAGTAAAAGAAGTCCGTGCACTCGTTGCATCAAAGGATAAAAAAGCTGTTTTAGCAGCATTGTCCAAGGCATATCAGGCTATCGACAAGGCAGCAAAGACCAATTTTATCAAAAAGAACACCGCTTCACGCAAGAAATCACGTCTTTCAGCACTCGCAAAAAAGATCGCATAATATAAAACCCCATCTCCAAAGGTGGGGTTTTACTTTTATGGTGGTTGGTTTGATATACTATAGCGTATGAAATATCGTCCGCCACGTAACGTGTTCTTGCTGGGGGTTACGAGTTTCCTGAATGATTTTGCGTCTGAAATGACGCTTTCGGTGTTTCCTGCTTTCTTTACATCAGTGTTGAAGTCGGGTGCTGGCGCCCTCGGGCTGGTAGAGGGTGTTGCTGACGGTGCTGCAAATGTCATCAAAATTTACGCAGGGCGCTATTCTGACAAACTAGAGCGACGCAAACCTTTTATAGTTCTTGGGTATGTGGTTTCTACTGCAACACGTCCTCTTTATTTGCTTGTGTCATCGGTGGGCGGTGTATTAGGATTACGCTTTGCCGATCGTATAGGGAAAGGAGTTCGTGATGGCGCCCGCGATGCAGTCATTTCGCTTTCGACACCACCCGAGCATATGGGGCACGCGTTTGGGTTTCATCGTGCGATGGATACGTTTGGAGGAATCCTTGGTCCTCTCACTGCATATTTTATTTTGCGTGCATATCCTGGAGGTTTTAATATTATTTTCCTTACTGCATTTGTTGCAGGGCTTCTTGCAGTGGCGTCACTCTTTTTTATTAAAGATGTGCGTGGTTCATTGAATGGCAATGGTTTATCGTTCAAAAAACTTGCGGTATTCCCCAAAAGTTTCAGGAGATATCTCATTGCGCTCTTTTTCCTTGCTATTGGCAGTATTCCAGTCGCCGTGCTTCTCCTAAAAACACAACATCTTGGTTTCGCACTTGCGTCAATACCACTCTTTTATATGTTTTACAGTGTTTCGTATGCGGTCTTTTCGTATGCAGGAGGACATTTTAGTGACCATATCGGTGCGCGCGTCGTGCTTCGTATGGGTTATCTTGCGCTTATTGTTGGGTACCTTGTTGTTTTTATGGCAGAGGGGGCAGTTACTCTTGCGATAGGGTTCTTTATTCTTGGTCTTTTCCCTGCACTCACTGATGGAGTTGCACGCGCATTTGCTGCAGAGCTTTCACCAGAGAATCAGCGTGGTGGTGCATACGGCTTGGTAAATGCGGTGACAGGATTTGGGCTTATGATTGCTGGTATTGGTGGCGGATATTTATGGGAATTTGTGAGCCCAATGAGCGCGCTCATTGTTGCGGGGTGTTTTGTACTTATTGGTATTGGAGTTCTTTCTACGATTCGCAAAAATTGATAGAGAAAAAATTAAATTGCGTGGTACAATATACCTAACGTATGCACCTTTACGACAAAAATCGTATCACCTATTTTGCGGAAACAGATCGTCGCAATAAGCGTGTTCCTTTTGGTATCAAGGCCGAAGATCGCACGCGTCATATGTATATCATCGGAAAGACGGGTATGGGTAAGTCTACGGCGATTGAGAATATGGCAGTGCAAGATATAAAGAACGGCGAAGGATTCGCATTCATTGATCCGCACGGAAAATCTGCAGCACTGCTTCTTGAATACATTCCACCAGAGCGCGTGAAGGACGTTATTTACTTTGCGCCGTTCGATATGGAAAATCCAATATCATTCAATGTGATGGAGGATGTCGGTGCGGACAAACGCCACTTGGTGGCGAACGGTCTTATGAGTGCGTTCAAAAAAATCTGGGGACCAGAAACGTGGTCGGCGCGTATGGAGTACATTCTCATGAATGCCTTACTCGCGCTCCTTGAATATCCAGGATCAACGCTCCTCGGGGTTAGTCGAGTACTTACGGACAAGACATATCGAAAAAAGGTAGTAGATAATATAAAAGATCCGTCAGTGAAATCGTATTGGGTTGATGAATTTGCAAAGTATAGCGAGCAGTATGCAAAAGAAGCGGTCCCTGGTATTCAAAATAAGCTCGGACAGTTCACTTCCAATCCACTCATTAGAAACATTATTGGACAGGCACACTCGAGTTTTGATTTACGTAAAGCGATGGATGAACGAAAGATTCTCATCGTAAATCTTTCTAAAGGACAAATGGGGGAGGGTAATGCCAATCTTCTTGGTGGTATGATCATCACCAAGATATATCTTGCCGCAATGTCGCGCGCAGAACTTACTGAGCCTGAGCTCAAAAAACTTCCGAATTTTTATATGTATGTGGACGAATTCCAGTCGTTCGCCAACGAAGCATTTGCCGATATTTTGTCCGAGGCACGCAAGTACAAGCTCGCGCTCATTATGGCGCATCAATACATCGAACAGATGGATGAAAAAGTACGCGCTGCGGTGTTTGGTAACGTGGGTACACAGATAATGTTTCGCGTAGGCGCAACCGACGCGGAGGTGCTTGAGAAAGAATATGCACCCGTGTTTACCGCAGAAGACATGGTTAACCTTGGCTTCACGCAAATTTATTTGAAATTGATGATCGATGGTGTCGCATCACACCCATTTTCTGCAGTGACCATGCCTCCTATTCTTCCTCCCGAAAAATCAAGCAAAGACGACGTCATTGCTTCATCGCGTCAGTTGTATGCGCGTTCACGTACGGAAGTAGAAAAAAATATTGCAGATTGGTATATCACAGCAGAAAATGGTGCACCTCGTGTGCCTGAAGAAACGTCTCGTGAAGAAGCGAGAATGCCTGCGCGACAAGAAGTACCACCAGCACAACAAAGAACATCATATTCCCCTACCGCGCAAATAACACGAAACGGCGAGGATGTTCGTCGCCCTGCTCCTCTCAAAAGGGATACTATGCCTCCCAAAGAAGAAACTAAAAAACCTTTTGCCGAAGCATTTAAAAATATAGAAAAAGAAATTATCTCGAAACCGTCTGCGCCTGCATCAGTTTCTCCTTCTCCTTCAGTACCGCTTTCGGTGCTCGCAGAAAAGAAAATGCCTAGCGTGATGCGACCTGCTTCTTCTGCAATAAAAACACCTCCACAAAAAGGTACCAGCGTATTAAAATCAGCACTTGCCGATGTGCTTAAAGAGCACAAAGAGAAGAAGGTTGAAGCACCAACTGCCCCACAAAAAGAAGTTGAGCAAAAAAAGAAAGAAGACGCGCCCGTGGAAATTAAAAAAGAAGAACCTGTTATCCTTGTGCGCCCGGTGGCAGAACCTCAAGTACAAGAAAAACCACCTGTTGAAATTCCTCAAGAAGAAAAAGTTCGTGAAGTTCCTGAAGATGTGTTGACCGCAATTCTTCAAGGAGAAGATTAATTGTTTCACTCACTTACTATGCGCATTCTTGTTGTCGCGATATTGTTTCTTCTTCCATCCGTTGCGTTCGCACAAATATTGTTTAATGAAGTTACGCTTTCTCCCACTGAGGAGCGATTTATAGAACTATATAATTCAGGTGATGCAGATGTTGACCTTACGGGGTGGTATGTGCAAAGGAAAACCGCCACCGGAAGCACGTTTGGTTCACTCGTATCAAGTTCAAAATTTGAAAATAAAATAATTCCTGCACGTGGATATTTTTTAATTTCACGTAGTACACTTCCTTACTCAGATATCGTGCTCGATACCTTGTCTCTTACAGAATCCAATACGCTTCATCTTAAAAATCCTGAACGAGAAGTTGTTGACCAGATTGCATGGGAAACAGTCAGTGAAGGAAGAAGTTATCAAAAACTTTCAACAGGTGAGTGGGTGATAGGGCAAAGCACCCCACGCGCACAAAATAGCGAGAAAGGTGAGGTATCGTCGCCTGCACTTGTGCAAGAGGGGATGACTACGCCAGTGGTGATTGGCGCACCAGCTGTTTCAAATAATCAAAAAATTGCAATTGATATAGGACCCAAAGAGCGTGTTGTCCTTGTGGGGCAACCGACTACGTTTGAAGGACGTATCGAAGGAACTGACAAGAAACCGATTCAGAGCACACAAATGAAATGGTCGTTTGGTGATGGTGCGGTAGCAGAGGGATGGGGGATTGCCAATGTTACGCATACCTATCACTATCCAGGGGAATATAATGTAGTTCTTAATCTCCCTGCTTTCTTTACTACGTCTTCGCGTGTGAGGGTTCGTGCGATCATGCCAGAAATAGCAGTTCGTGTAGATGGTTATCGTGGGCGTTCCGCTATTATCATTGAAAATCGTATGCACGAAGACCTCGATCTTTCGGGGTGGAGACTTTCTCTTGAGGGCAAGACGTTCACCTTTCCTATGACTATTATTAGCGCAAAGAAAAGTGTTGCGTTTCCTTCCGAAATAACATTACTCGCAGGAGATAAAGAATCACGTCCTGAACTTTTTTACCCAAATGGTGTGCGTGTGTCTCTTGTGGCATCTGAGTCTCAAAACACTAGTTCATCTACGCCCATTATCATTTCAGAATCAGTCCATAATAATACAAATTCAGTAATGGCAGTACAGAAGGTAGCATCCGTAGTACCTACACAACAGGCACGCTTGGTTGATGTAATCGAAGATGCTTCTCCACAAACTGATTACATACTTGGTAGTCATAACGAAAAAATGTGGGCATGGTATGTGGGTATTTTTTTCTTGGCCTCGTTCGCACTCGTAGGGCTTCTCTTGATACGAAGCAAGAAAACACTCGTTGATGAGTTTGAGATTCTTGAAGAGTCTGAAGAAAATTAAAAAAAGCGGCAAGCCTCGATGAGAGGCTTGCCGCGGGTGCTACACATCTTTATTAGCGACGTAGAGCGAGTGAAATGAGAAAGTAATCTTTCTCATTTCCGAGCCGAGGTGAGAAGCGAATGCATGGAGCTTCGCAAGACCGGAGCGCGAGCTACTCCGTGCGTTCGCACGAACGCTCTAGGACGACGCGAGGTGGGGTAGCGGGCTTTTTCAGCGGAAAAAGACCCGTGACAGCGAAGCGAACACACTTGTCCGGGGCTTGCCCCGGGGTAAATACCGCTTTTATTTTATTTGACGCCCAAAAGCGACACAAAAATAAGACAAATAGCAATGGAAAGAACATGAAAAAATTCGCCAAGGTGTGCGTTTGCCATTCTTCGAGACACCGCAGGCGACATTAATTCGGTATCCGCTAATGCGCGAGCTTTTCTTGTTGCTGAAACAAATTTCGTTAACTCGATTAGTGAAATAATGATTCCCAGCAAACCAAAAACAAAGCAGGTTAGCGCGGTAAGAATTGAAAGAATTTCCATCTCCAGCTCCTTCTGTTGTGCTAACACCCCTGCCAGAGGCTTGTACAAGCATGGCAGGGTGTTGCAACCACCTCGCTTTTTATAGCGAGTTTTCCAGCAGGTTTCTTGTTAACCCTGCTGCCATCACGATCATTCTTACGTTGACCGTGAGGTACAGCGTAGTCCAGATGAATCTTGAAGCGAACATTAGTACCTTTCTCCTTCCGAAATTTTATCTTTTCTTACCTTACCATACTGCTTTAGACGTGTAAACTTTCATTTACTTACATAAAATTCCGCCCTTTGAAATTTATAAAGAACGGAATTTTTCGTAGATCGTTGTGTTGTTAGATCAGACGTCCTTGAGAATCTTCGGGATAATCAAAACCAAGATGCTCATAGGCGCGACGCGTAGCGGTGCGACCTCGTGGCGTGCGTTCAATAAGTCCAAGTTTGAGAAGATACGGTTCATTCACTTCTTCAATGGTTGCCATTTCTTCAGAGAGTGCTGCGGCAATTGTGGAAAGTCCCACGGGGCCACCTTTGTATTTATCAATAATGACGTCGAGAATAGCGCGATCGACTGCTGAAAGTCCAAGCTCGTCGATTTCAAGGAGCGAGAGTGCTTCAGCAACAGACTTCGGCGTAAGTTCACCGCGTTCAACTTGCGCAAAGTCACGCGCACGTTTCAAAAGATAGTTTGCGGTGCGAGGTGTCGCACGGCTTCGCTTTGCAATTTCCTCTGCGGCTGGTTGAGAAAGAGGAATACCAAGTATTTCCGCAGAACGATGTACGATTTTCTCTACTTCTTTATCCGTATAGAATTCAAGACGAAAGGTGCCACCCGAAAAACGTGAACGAAGCGGTGAAGAGAGAAGTGCGATGCGGGTGGTTGCCGCAATGAGGGTAAAAGGCGGAAGATCGAGCTGGATCGTGCGTGCGCTTGGGCCTTTGCCAATGATAATATCAAGCACACCCGACTCCATTGCAGGATAGAGTACTTCCTCAATCATTTTGTTCAAACGATGAATTTCATCGATAAAGAGTACGTCACCTGGGGAAAGATTGGTGAGGACTGATGCTAAATCACCCACTTTTTCAATGGCTGGACCCGAGGTTGACTTGACTTGACAGCCCATTTCGTTTGCGATAAGATGCGCCAATGTCGTTTTACCAAGGCCGGGAGGTCCGTAAAATAGAATATGTTCAGGTGGGTGGGCACGTTCCTTTGCTGCTTGAAGCAATATTTTAAGGTTCTTTTTGATCGTTTCTTGCCCTACGTAATCGACAAAACGATTCGGACGCAAGGTTTGGTCCAAAAAAGAGAAGTCCCTACTAACCCCTTTATTATCAAGGGTTTCGTCGGAATAATCTGGTGAATTTGATTGGGGACTTGACATAAAAATAGTTATGTGCTACACTAGACATAGGTTGAACATTTAAAGATCCTATACATAAGCCTCTTGCGGTTGGATCCTTCGGGATTTACATGGTCGCGGACGAGGACATTTCGGTACTTTGCTTTATGTAAAGAGCGCTGAAATTATCCTTAGATCGTCTCCTCACTCGGTTCCTTGTTGTTCCGAGAACAGTCTGGGGTTTATGTGTGGGATTTTTTTGTGCCCGTGGAACAATATTCATTCTATCGGGTTTTACAAATAAAAACAAAACTCTGTTATGCTCGTGCAAGGTCTACCACGCGCTCAACTTCGTCAAATGACGTAATACCGTTCATAATTTTCTCGATACCATCCTCGCGCATATTGAGAATTCCTTGTTTCTTTGCCACTTCGCTAATCTCGCGCTCGCTCGGGATCGTATCAAGGAGCGCTTCGATTTCTGGAGTCATCAACACTGCCTCAAAAATACCGACACGTCCTTTAAATCCGGTATTGTTACATGCACTACAGCCGACTGAGCGCCAGATATGTTCTGTTTGAACAGTGGTGCCGTTTTTTTCTTTAATAAGAACAGCCACCTCGTCAATAATCTTTTTCTCGCGTTCGTTTGGTGTATCTTCTTTCTTGCATTCAGTACAAAGTTTGCGTGCAAGACGTTGCGCAAGGGCGACGGTGAGTGATGAACCAATAATTTTTGGGGTAACGCCAATATCTATCAGGCGGGGAATGGCACCTGCGGCAGTATTGGTGTGGAGGGTTGAAAAGACCATATGTCCCGTAAGTGCAGCGTTAATAGCAACTTTTGCCGTTTCGCCGTCACGGATCTCACCGATCATAATAACGTCAGGGTCTTGGCGCATTGCCGAACGAAGTCCTTCGAGGAAGGTATATCCTTTTTCGGATTCAACCTGTGTTTGGGAAACGCCCTGCATATGGTACTCGATAGGATCCTCAATCGTCATCATTTTGATCTCAGGAGAGAATATTTTTTTCAAAAAGGCATACAAGGTCGTGGTTTTTCCTGATCCTGTAGGGCCGGTGTTCAAAATCATACCATGAGGCTTTGCGATTTCGCGCTCCATAATAGTGAGGAGTTGGCTACTCATACCAAGGTCTTCAAGGGTAACATTGAGCGAAAGGGGATTCAAAATACGCATCACTACGCCTTCGCCGTACGCGCTCGGAATGACCGATACACGGATTTCAATATTAAGCCCTGCAATTTTAATAGTAAAACGTCCATCTTGACTCTCGGTGCCGACGTTGAGTTTGAGCCCCGACATCAGTTTCAAGCGTGAATTGAACAAGCGATACGAGCTATGAGGGAGCGTGCCTACTTCATGGAGAACACCATCAACACGATAGCGAATATGAATAACGTCTTCCGCAGGCTCGATATGGATATCTGAAGCGTGAATACCAATTGATCCAGCAAGAATTATATTGAAAACCCTTGAAATATAACGAGCGTCTTTATTAACAAACGTTTCTTTGAGAGAAGTGACCACATCTTCGATGGTTTTAAAACGCTCAATGAGTGCATCAAGATTTTCTTCAGAAACATCTACGACACCCACTTCACTTTTGGTGGCGCCAGAAATTTCTTGGTAGCGTTCCCATATCTTTTCAAGACTTGCATGTGAAGCAAGGAATACTTCTATCGTATATCCGCGCTCGGTAAGTTCAGTAATGACTTCCTGTGTTTCTTTTTGGGTAGGAGTATACACTACGACCTGAAGTTTCTTGCCTTCGAGATTAAAGAGTCCAATATTTGCCGTGCGTGCTGTTTCTTCTTTGATGAGACCGACTGCAGAGATATCGATCGTGGTAGCAGAAAGGTTGATGTAGGGGAGCTGGTGCTTTTGCGCCATTATTTGTTGAAACTCCTCCTCTTCTTGCTTGCGGAGCTCAGCAATTTTTTCATCTTTGGTAGTATCGGAGGCGAATTTGAACATAAGTAAGACGATATAACTCTTGATATTGTACGTTTTTTGAAGAGAGAATACTACTTGACAAATTCTATTGATTTGTTATAATGTACTTAGAAGGTAGTTCTCAAAAAAAATAGTTCCACAGAGCGAAAACTCATGTGAAAAGGAGGCCTTATGAAGAAATTCTTGTTGGCACTGTTCGTTCTAGCGCCCCTTGTTGTCGGGTGTGCGGGTACAAAGGAAATAACGGTTCGTAGTTCGTTGGCCCCTCCGGGATCGGTAGCTGTTGCACCTACGACAACTATCGTGGTGCCACAGCAATACCGGATACCTCCTGTCGTTGAGGAAGATCTTCTTGTTATACAGGCGCGCGCAATCGGCAAAAAGTTGATCAAGGACCAGCAGGTCTGGGACGATGCTTGCTTCGAGATGAGGAGGGCATCGAACAACTACCTTGACTACGACGATTGTCGTAGTATCCTCGGGCAGAAGCCGACCGACGAACGTTACGGCCATCATGGCCGGAGTGTCGGAGGGAGTGTCATAGGAAACTCCCGTGGGGTTATATGGAAATGACCCCACACGTTTATTGTACAGAGCAGGAATCTCCGGATTCCTGCTCTGTTTTTTTTGACAATAGTCATTTTCAAGAGTATATTCATTGTTGGAATTCGTCGACAACACATAATAATAAATATAGGAGGTATATCGATGGTGAAGGGGAAGGCAAAGAATGTTGCCCCACTCAAAGAGGCGCTTCAGGAAGGTGCTGTAAAAGATGGGCGTTACCACTGTTTCGTACAGAGCTATGGTATCACAGGGAAGGAGTGGATCGGAATTCTTACACAGAAAGGTTTTCCTGTCGAACCGAGCGCAAAGAGCGTGCTTTGTTCTCCCGATTTTAAAGTAACGTCAGGGGAGAGGAGTATCATTGTGATTTTCAACCTTAATGCGCTGCAGAAGGTCATTAACACTCCTGAGTTTAAAAACTACGCTCCACCAACTGCCGAAATGGCTCCTATGCTCCGCGACAAGCTTAAAGGTCCCGAGTTAAAGGCATTAAGGATCGAAAGGCTTGCCATCGGGCATGAACCTATTGTTGCTCATGATGGTCTCCCGCGGGTGCTTGTTGTTTGTTATGGCACACACGGTCAGAGACTTTCGTCCTTGTCCGACAAAGGAAACGGCAAGCTCCACGGCGTTGACGGATACGCCTATGTAAAAATAAGGTAATAGACCTTGTAAAACAGCCCCTTCTGGTCCGCCAGGAGGGGTTTTGTATTATCTTTGTGCTACAACACTCAAATTTTTCGAGGAGAGTCCTTGGGTGTTTTTGGCTTGACAAACATATTAAAATATGCTAACATATACACCTATGAACAATAATATTTTTCCTATCATTAAATACGGTTCTATTATCGTTTTGGGTCTTTTTTCGTATGCATATACGGCGTTTGCCGCAGGCCTTGTATTAACGCCTGCAACAGTAACGACTGTTTCAGAGACTTCAGTAGATCTCGTTGCGCGCGTAACGAGTGAGGGGTGGGGGTATCCTTCCGTATGGTTTGAGTGGGGAGAAACTCAGGCGCTTGAAAAACCGGTAGCAGGAATGACCACCATTCCTACAGCAGGAACCTTTTATGCACGTCTTAGTGATCTAAAACCTCAGACAGTGTATTACTTTCGCGCAGTGGCAATGGATCGAGATGGGAACAAGATAACTTCATCTACGGTTTCGTTCACTACGAAAAGTACGCAGGCGGTAGCGGTGGTAACACCGGTCGTAGTAACTACGTCTGTATCGCCTGCTCCATATAAGGATACGACGCAGACGACAAAAACGTCGGTTACGGCAAAAAAGAATGTTGTTGCGTCCAGTAAGGTTGCACAAAAAAGCACCACGAACACTAATAAAAGTGAAGTTACGACGACAGCAACGAATGCAAATAGTGCATCAGTCATTGGAGGTGGTATTCTTCCAGCGACGCTCGTTGGGTGGGTTCTTGTTTTTATCTTAGTTTTTGTAGTAGTGTTGCTTGCACATATGGTCTACAAATCAAACCAAGAACGCAAGTTACTTGAAGAAGCAAAAAAGAAAGCACGTAACGCTGGAGCGTAAGAAAATATACTCATCGTACTTCAATATCGTGCTACAAAAAGTCAACCCTCTTCTTAGGCAAGAAGAGGGTTGACTTTTTGTATGAAAATGATATAATGCACACAGATAAGTCGTGAGGGGAAAAGCCCTCAAAAAAATACAAGGAGGTGCCTATGGCACGGAATAGTAAGGTTTCTTTGGTTCTTGTGTGCGTTGTAATCATGTTCACGATCTTCGCAGAGGTTGCGAATGCGACGGGGGCAACTCCTTCGATATTTGAAACAAAGGAGGCGTGTTGGTCGGCGGTCAATGCCGGCGAGGAAGCGTATAAGTTTTACACTCCCAGGTATTTTAATAGGCACAAGAAGAACCCCGTTGATAATATCAACAGCGTGGTGGCGCCACTCGAAGGGGTGGGTTGTGTTGAAATGGACACAACGGCTGGCAGAAGGTTTGTTCCTCAGGCAGAGGGGACAGAATTCCGCTTTAAAAAAAATGCGGATGGGACCCTTAAGGATACACCATATGCTCGCCATGATTGCGGGAATAAAGTGTATTCAATCTCGTACCCCACGCCGAAGCTTCCAGAGGCTCCAGAGGCGGAGAAAAAAGTGGAAGTACAACAGGCTCCACTCTTTCCTTCAACTCCGGCAACTCCAGTCTATCGTGTTGGGGATCCATGTACTGCGACCGATAGTGCCAGCGGAAAGTCGTTTCCTGGCCTTATTGAAGCGATACACCCTGACGGAAGTGCCTCGTGCGCTGCAAAGGTTGAGGTTTCTACTCCAGGCAAAGGTACAGCTATCGCACAGTACGTCTTCTGTCCATTAGCGGGTGGCCTTGTTGGCTACTCAAGAAGCGGGGCAACGGGAGCGGTCACTGGTGCTGCAGCTGGCGCTGGAGGAACATACTTCGGACGCCGACTTGGTGGAGAGAACTGGGGCTGGACGGGATGCATTATTGGTCCTATTGCTGGTCTCATAAAGTGGGGGGATGGAGGTTCTCCTCGAGGCGGAGCACCTGCTAATCCGCCACTCTCTGGTGGTCCAGTCAGTCCTCCTTTGTGGTAGTAACAGTTCTTTACAACTTAGGGCGCAGAACATCGCGCCCTATATTTTCAAGTTTTTGAAATGAATGTGATTCGAAAATTTGAAAATGTACAAACGGTTGAACGTACAGCGTTGATATATTAATAATTAGTAAAAAAAAATTATGAAAAATCTTATCAAAAAAACTATAGGAGCACTCATCGTGGCAGTGGTTTTTATTGCGCCTCTTGCGTCATTTGCCGCAACGCTTAATAATGATCCACAGGACTTTGCAACGCTTCGCGTGGCAAACAAGACAACAAACCCCGCTGGTACGACGACTGCGTGGGCAAGTTCGGCATCTGCGACAGAGGGACAAGTTGTCTCTTTTGCAATCTACTACCATACGACCAGCTCTGACACGGCAAACAACGTGCGTGTTCGTTTGGCGCCACAGACTACTGGTTCAGGAACAACACATTCGTTTACGGCAACAGTAACCGCCGACAACGCTCCGTCTGTTATCGGATCGGCAACCGTGCATCTTAATTCATCACAGTCACTTTCTTATATTCCTGGTAGTGTAAATTGGTATGCAAACCAACGATTAACATCTACAGGTCTTCTTTATGGACAGACAGGTGCAGAACTTTTTAATGGAACAGGACTTAATCTCGGTCCCATTTCCCCTGGCTGGCCATCACAAGGATCGGTTACAGTAAGTTTCCAGGTTTCAGCAACGGGTCCAATTAGTGGAACACCGTATGTTACGACAAATGGAGCTACGAACATTATGGCGAATAGTGCTACGCTCAATGGGTATATCAATAGCAATGGAGTTTCTTCAAATGTCTGGTTTGAGTGGGGAACTACTTCTTCATCTTTTGGTAATTCAACGTCACAGATCTCATACGGAACTCAATCTACTAATTTTTCATCAACGCTCTCTGGTTTGTCTCCAAGCACAACGTACTACTATCGTGCTGTAGCACAAAATACTCAAGGTAGTATCGTGTACGGAAATCAGGTTAGTTTCACCACCCTTGAGAGCTCATATCCGTATCCCTCTAGTAATCTTCCTGTTGTAAGTACCAACAGTGCAAATGTGTATACTGATTACGCAGTTTTAAATGGATATGTTGACCCACGTGGCACGAGCGATACAACGCGATGGTTTGAATGGGGACAGACTACTAATCTTGGTAATTCAACCTCATACGCAAGTCAGGGGACAAGTGCTTCAAACTCAAGCGCAACGTTGACGGGCCTTATGGCGAATACTACGTATTATTTCCGCATCGTTGCCCGCAATTCACAGGGTACGGTCTATGGGAACACGCTTAGCTTTACGACGGTTTCTGGTGGAAGTCCATATCCTGGAGGTTTGGCTCCTGTTGTGTCAACACTTCTTGCAACAGAAATGACCGGCACTACGGCAAAGCTTAATGGTTTGGTATTTGCTTCTCAAAATCAATCATCAAATGCATGGTTTGAGTGGGGTACTACAACAGGTCTTGGATTTAAAACACAAACAGCCAATATCGGATCTCTTCCTTCATACAAGCACTCGGATGTTATCTCGGGACTTTCAAACGGTCAAACGTATTACTATCGCGCGGTTGCAGAAAATGTTAATGGTAAAGCATACGGAACGATTGTAAGTTTTGTAGCACAAACACAATACACCCCTGTGGTGGTGACTCCTGTCTATAAAGCTCCGACTGTTTACAAAAAAATGACTACCATAACGACAGGTGAGGGTGTTTCATCTCCCGTTTCACTTACGATTGATGGTGGTTCTGAAACTGTTGCGCGCGGTGAACAACGTGGCTACCGTATTGCGTGGGAAAACAAAAGCACACAGACACTTAAAAATGTCGTACTTCGTGTTGCATTTCCTCAGCAGATGATCGTACGTAGTACAGATAGAGGAAGTATTTCTCCTTCAGATAATTCTGTAGCAGTAGAACTTGGCACCCTTGCTCCGGGAGATAATGGTGATATCTTTGTGAGCGCAATTGCCTCACGCACCCTTAATCAAGGGGAGCTCATTGTTGTAACGGTACATATGGTGTACACCACTGCAAAAAATATTCAGGGTGATGCCGTTGCGTATGTTACCCAGCATGGAGGCTACACACAGAACGTACTTGGTGCAAGTATCTTTGATAGCGGAGCATTTCTCCCCACATCACTTTTTGGATGGCTCCTCCTTCTTATCCTTATCCTCGCTTTGGTTCTTCTTGGTAATACACTTTATGGTAGAATGTCAGTAAGGAGAATATAGTGTTTGAGATGGTCAATCTTAGTTCTTTGAATCTGCGATAACTACGAGACGAGAGCATGGGGTGTAAATTTTACACCTAGTGCTCTCGTCTCGTATCGAGGCAGACGCTGGCCTGAGCGATTCAGGTAGTTCAAGCAAAAGGAGGTGAATGATGTCAAAGACGATGACGGTACAGCCGATCACCGATGAACAGCGGGAAAAATACAAGCAATACATAGAAGATGCTGCGAACAAGGCCTTGCTGGAAGCCGAGCTTGGCAAAGATGGGTTGCAGAAGCTTGTTGAGAATGGTGATGAGTTTCAAACGTGCGTTACTACGTGCATCAAGGAATTCTTGGTCTCAAATCAGTGCACGAACGAGAAAGTTTGCTTTAGTTATTCGTACCCGAAGGAATACAAGGGACCTCGGCCGATTATCGACCAAATTAAGATAATCGCCGAAAACTTCGATCTTGACCCGAGTAATGCGCTCGAGTTCGCCAAGAATCTACCACAGCTTCCTAATGATACCGAGGAGTGGGTTGGGTGGTTTGCGGTTCCTTCCGTGGACGCCATTGCCGAGAAGCATTTCCCGAAAGTGCTCGATCCTGCCGATAAGTACTGTCATGCCGTACAATTTGTACATAGAAAGATCGCGGCGACGCGATCGTTTTATCACTACCGGGGTAATCACCTTACGCCGAAACGGTTACGGGTTTCTGCACGTACGGCGCAAGCATTCGATCTTATCGCAAAGAAACAGCCGGGCGACATCCATATCGTTGCTGCTCAGCTTGGTATGCGGTACCGTGGTCGTTCTATACATCACGCCTGTGAAGCTTTCGTACCCAATGAGTTTGGTCTGGGAAGTCTCGCAGTCGGTTCGATCGCGTTGGTTCACCCTGAACGACTTGTTCGCTGGGAGCAACTGGACATGGTCTGTATTGGTGATGAATTTGCTCCGTCCGGCGATGGTGACTTCTCGTATGCACTGTCCTTTATTTTCTATGACGGCGGTGTAAGGTTGCTTACCCGATACCACCACGACGTCAGTAAATTTGCCGGTTTCATCTCGGCTTTTGTCTTGTAACAATCGTTTTTAATCCTGAAAAATCAGGACTTTTGTGCTCACGTAGTTTTACTACAGCTGGGCACAAAAAGTGGGCTATCCACAACATACCGTGGATAGCTTTTTTTTGTTGACAAATCCTCATCGAAAGAGCATTCTTATAGAAGAGTTTTAAAAAATAAAAAACGTGAGGCGAGGAGGTGTCGATGGAAGACCATCATGGGGCTAACACGTCGGACATGGAGCCAAAATGGCGCGACGAAGGAGGAGTCATTCATTGTTCGGTACTTTCCAGGGGTGTGACGGGAGAAAGGTGGATTGAACGCTTCGAGAGCCGAGGGGGATTTGTTTGTAGCGAGACAAAGAAAATCCTCCTGTCTCCAAGGTTTACTCCTACCCTTGGTGTTCAAACCGAGCTTGTCATCTTCAAGAGCACAATCCTTCCTTCGAATGAGCGTTATACTATTAGCGCTCATGAAATCGGCCACATAAAAGGTTTAGCCATACCGGAAATCGAGGTAACCTTTCTTCTTCGGGAAAAATTTTCAAACAAGGAGCTCGAGGAAATGGGGCTCTGGTGGATTGCCGTAATGCATGCACCAGTACGGAGTTTCGAGGATAGCCTGATCTCGCTGTGCGTTGATCGTTATGGTGACAAGGAGTGGATTTGCGCCCACGGAGCCAAGGATTATGATTCCTGGAACTCCGAAGGAGGGTTTGCTTATAAGATCCCTTGAGCCTAACGCACAACAGTTTTAACCCCCTTCCGCAACAACGGGAGGGGGTTTTATTATGTTCTGAGTTCTGTAACGCTATGGTAAGATGAACCAATGATAAAGACGGCTCACAGTGTGGCAGAATTGCGCAATATTACAGAGGAGATATTGCGGAAAATCGCTCGTACCCGGACGGCAGATCAGGCAACGGTAGTCGGGATTTCGGGAGACCTCGGTGCAGGGAAGACGGCATTTGTGAAGTGTGCCGCGGATATTCTTGGCATACAAGAAACTATCACGAGTCCTACATTTATTTTGGAAAAAATATATACCATTTCAAAAAATCCAATTTTTGGTGAGCGTTTCTCACGATTCATCCATATTGATGCGTATCGTTTAGAGTCTGGCAATGAAATGCATGCACTGGATTGGGGTACAATCATTCACGACCCCCAAAATATTATTTTCATAGAATGGCCAGAACAGGTTGCTGAGGTAATGCCACAGGAAACCTTTTCACTTTTTTTTGAATATGTAGACGAGCACACAAGAAACATAACATTTTAATTATGAAGAAATCTTCCCCCATGAAAACCCTTGTCCTTCTCGATGCGCATGCGATTTTGCATCGTGCATACCATGCACTGCCCGAGTTTGTTTCAAGTACGGGCGAGCCAACAGGAGCAACGTACGGGCTTTCTACAATGTTGCTTAAAATTATTAAAGAGTTGAAGCCCGATTATATTGCCGGTTGTTTTGATTTACCTCAACCAACATTCCGTCACGAAGCATACGATGCCTACAAGATGGGGCGTGCCAAGGCAGAGGACGCACTCGTGCATCAGATCAAGCGTTCTCGTGATGTGTTCTCCGCACTCGGTATCCCCGCATATGAGCTTGCGGGGTTCGAGGCAGACGATCTCTTGGCAACGATTGTTGAAAAGATGAAGGATAAGAAAGACCTTCGTATTATTATTGCCTCAGGTGATATGGACACCCTGCAACTTGTTGATGACGACCGCGTACTCGTGTACACCCTTAAAAAAGGATTGAATGATACTATTTTGTACGATGAAAAAGCTGTCGTCGCGAGATTTGGCTTTACTCCAAAGCTGTTACCCGACTACAAAGGACTTCGTGGTGATCCATCGGATAATATTATTGGCATTGCGGGTATTGGAGAAAAGACCGCAACCACCCTCATTACTGCCTTTGGTTCCGTGGAAGAAATCTATAAAAAATTTAAAAAAGATGCGTCAAAAGAATACGAAACATTTCGTAAGGCAGGTATTTCGCCACGCATTATAAAACTACTCGAAGAGGGAGAAGATGAGGCGCTTTTTTCTAAAACACTGGCAACGGTACGTCGTGACGCACCGATTGATTTTGCGCTCCCTGAAAAAGAGTGGAAGGAAAACTTCGAACCTGCGCGCGCAGAAAAACTTTTTGCAGAACTTGAGTTTCGTGGATTAAAAGAACGTTTGAAGGAAGTTTCGAAAAATGGTACCTCAAGCGATGAAGAATCTGCATCAAAAGAAATAGAAGAAGTGCCATCTCCTGCACTCTTTAAAAAAGCACAGATTGCATTGTGGCTCCTCAATTCTGATCTCACTACACCATCGCTCGATGATATGATCCACTACACAAAAAAGAAAAACTTTACAGAGGCATACCGTGAGCTTGAAGCGCGCATCGAACAAACAGGACTTGGTGGTGTGTATCGCGACATAGAACTTCCGCTCATTCCTATTATTGAGTCAGCGCAGGCGTATGGTATTCTTGTGGACACCACACATCTCAAAAAACTTTCTGAAACATATCATCAGAAGCTTGATGAAAGCACCGCGCGTATCTATGAGATGGCGGGTATGGAATTTAATATTAATTCACCAAAACAGCTAGGCGAAGTGTTGTTTGATAAACTCAGGCTCACCGCAAAGGGTCTCAAAAAAACAGAAGGAGGGGCACGTTCGACCCGTGAGTCAGAGCTTGCGAAACTACGCGACGCGCATCCTGTTGTTGCTGAGATTTTGGATTATCGCGAGCTTCAAAAATTACTTTCTACGTACGTTGATAATTTGTCAACGCTGATCGATACCGATGGGCGCCTCCACACGACGCTCAATCAGGCAGGTACCACGACAGGACGTATGTCATCAACGAATCCTAATTTACAAAACATTCCCGTGCGCGGTGGGTACGGCGAAGACGTACGAAATGCCTTTGTGGCGCCAAAGGGAAGCGTCCTCCTTGCGTTTGATTATTCGCAGATAGAAATGCGCGTTCTTGCGGCACTTTCGGATGATGAAAATCTCAAAGAAGTTTTTCGTACAGGGGCTGATGTACATACGTCGGTAGCGTCACGTGTGTTCAAGGTAGCTCCGCACGAGGTAACTTCTGAAATGCGTCGTCGTGCCAAGGTTATCAACTTTGGCATCGTGTATGGGATGGGGGTGAATGCACTTAAAGATAACCTCGGTTCCACACGCGCAGAAGCACAAGAATTTTATGATAATTATTTTGTTACGTTCCCAAAAATTGGACAGTATTTTGAAGACGTAAAATCCCGCGCAAAAAAAGATGGGTACACGACGACCTATTTTGGCCGCCGTCGTTTCTTTGCGGGGCTCATCTCGCCGATTCCGTATATTCGCGCAAGTGCAGAGCGTATGGCAATGAATGCGCCACTCCAAGGTACCGCTGCAGATATTATTAAAATGGCGATGAAGAAAGTACACGATGGTATTATCGAAGCAGAGCTTTCGCAAAAAGCGCACCTCCTTCTTCAAATTCATGATGAACTTTTGTTTGAAGTAGAGGAGAGCGCGGTAGAAACAGCGCGCACGGTTATTAAAAATGCTATGGAACATGCATGTGATTTCCCTGTTCCGACGACGGTGAGTGTGAAAGAAGGGGAGAGGTGGGGATCTCTACGTGTAGCGTAGCGCGCAGTACAAAGAAACATTATGCTTTATATTATCCACGGAAACGATCGACAAAAAGGACGCGCACAGTTTACGAAACTACGCGGTGCGCTTTCGGCACACGGAGAAAATATTGTGGTGGTACCCGAAGGTTCTGTCTCAAAAGAAACACTTTCTGGACAGGCGGTTACCCGTGGGCTTTTTGGTGAAGTATCCGTTTTTGTTTTTGATGGAGCACTTGAGAAGAAAGAAGATCAAGAAATTGTTGCGCGTACGGTTTCCTTGCTTACAGAGTCGCCAAATCATTTTCTCATTTTTGAACCAGTGCTCATAAAAGAATTTGCTGATGAGGCGCGCCAAGGAGCGAAAGAAATGATCGACTGCAGTGTAAAAAAAATGGATGAACGGCCAGCATTCAATATATTTTCTCTAGGTGATGCACTTGGTGAGAGAAATAAAAAAGAGCTATGGGTACGCTATCAGCAAGCCGTTCTCGCAGGGTTAGAGTCTGAGGAAATTTGCAATACACTATTTTGGACTGTAAAAAATATGGCGCTTATGAAAAATACACCCTCCGGTAATAATGCTGACCTCAACCCCTTCGTGGCACAAAAGGCACGCACGTTTGCAAAAAAATATTCAATGGATGAGATCGTGGAACTTTCACGCACACTGATGACTATCTATCACGAGGCACATCGTGGCGGTGAGCCGATGCATATTGCACTTGAAAGATTTATTTTACGATTAGCGTAAAAAATAAGTTGTACATAAATAAAAAAAGGACTTCCATGAGGAAGCCTTTTTGAAAAGAGAAACGAGAAACGAAAGAACTATCTATAAAACGGACTAAAATAATAATTGTGTCCGTGGCGCGGTATATTGCGCAAGGTACTGTTGGGGGAGTGTTTGAAAAAACGTTTTTATAAGACCATAAGGTGGTCGTGTCCTTTATTTTTTCAATCAATCCTGATCTGTTGCTATTATACACGTTCCTCTTTGTTGTACGCAAGCAAAACCTGTGGAAAACTTTTCAATATAATCATATTCAACAGTAACGTAGTGGTTCAACCGCCACAACTGTCAAATTATCAGGAATAGGAATAGAAAAAGACCCCCTTCCTAAATGAAAGGGGGTCTTTTGAAGATGGGTACCTCGTATTCACGAGGTATAGAGAAGGGGTAAGAACGACGAAGATTTTCTTTGGTGTGTGGAACACTCAAAAGAAAGGATTGAAGCTTGATGTGCGAGAGCCCTACGTATTTTGTTTCAGACCACACGAGGTCAAACGTGGAGCATTGCATTCACCAAACGATCTAAATATATTATACCTTACTATCGCAAAATCTACAAGAGGTATTTAAATCTTCACAAACATAAAAACCACGTCTATTCAGTCGAATAGACGTGGTTTTTATGAAATCTTAAAGTTTTTACCACTCGACGAGAAGATATCCTGGAGCACCAGCACCACCAGCGCCACCAGTAAGACAACCACCACCGCCACCACCGCCGCCAGAACTTCCAAAAACAGGGAGTCCTTGCGCGCCGTTTGTTCCAGCTACCCCGCCAGTCATTCCGGATCCATTTCCACCATTACCGCCCTTTGCAAGAGAAAACACAGTTCCAAAAGATGTTGGGAGACCTGCTCCAAGTATAACTGAATATGATTGCCCTTCCGTTACAGCGACTTCCTTATTGTAGACACTTTGTCCAAGACCTCCTCCACCACCACCAGGAGAACCAGTAGCATTTACGGCTGGCTTGGCAGAAGAATAGCCGGGTCCGATACCACCGATACCACCAAGCCAAGCTTCACATCCTGAACCTCTAGCACCATTGGAGCCAATACCGTAACCTGTAGCCCCTATCCCGCCGACACTACCGCCCCAAGAAGTACCCTTTGCACCAGAACCACCTGTGCCACCAGAACCTGAACCAGTGAGGTAAACTTTGGTTACTCCCATAGGAACCGTAAAAGTACCATTCGAAGTGAATAGTTGCTTCCCGTGAGGGGTTGGTGCAGTTGTCACAGAACTCCCGTCGGTGAATGTAATCTTGCCTGTAACTAAATCTGTAACTCGGAGAATCCCAGTTTTTGTTTGGTCACTTCCGCTTGTATTAATAGGAGCATCAGCGTTACCTGTTGGAGGTATGGCTGTCGGTGCTGTCCACGCATACGCATAAGAAAGTCCGAGCGAAAGTACTATTGCGAGACCTATAATCTTTGTTAATTGAATAATGTTTTTCATATTTTTTAATTTATTACTCTATTATTTTACCTGAACAGCATTCAGTAACTGAAATTTTTGATTATTTGAAAGCGTGGTTGTCGATTGCTTTACAGGTATTTCCCTTAAAAGGATCAATTTTTTTACCTGCTCTTCTTTACTGCTAGACGAAGCAATAGTGATTCGATTCAGTATTTCTTCTTTTTCTGTTTGCGTGTAAACTTTCTTTTCTTGATCAATTGGTTGGGCGGTATTCACAGTTTCTTTTGTAGGTGTATTTTTTTGTATTAAAAGATACCCTCCTAAAGCGCCTGTGGCAAGTATAATCATAACAAGTGTGATTATTAGGAGCCCCTTCCTGTTACCTGATTGATGTGTGCTTTTTGGTTCCATTGTTTAATGGTACCACATCATTCTACAATATACATGTGCATAGTGTCCCCGTGCTATTTCTTCTTACTAAAGAATTTTCGTGCCGCCTCTTCGATAGGATTTGTCTTTTCAAGGTGGGCACGAACATGGCGTCTTGCGAGTGTGGTTTTGGTGTAATCAAGCCATTTTCGTTTTGGTGTAGCGCTTTCTCTGGTATCTATTTCTACAATATCACCATTCTTGAGTTTGGTTTCAAGAGTTACGAGTTTGCTATTCACTTTTGCCCCAGCAATATGATTGCCAATGTTCGAGTGAATGGAATAAGCAAAATCTATGGGCGTTGAACCGTCAGGGAGGTCAATCACGTCGCCTTTGGGTGTAAACACAAATACGCGATGGTTAAAGAAGTCCATCGTGAGGTTCTCAAGAAAATCTTCAGTGCCAGAAACTTCATTTTGCCAACGTGCGAGGTCTTTGAGCCATGCGGTTGCACGTTCGATATCTTCCTTTTTTGTATGCTTTTCTTTGTAACTGAGGTGTGAGGCGATACCGTACTGCGCCTCATTGTGCATTTCATCGGTGCGAATTTGTATTTCTATAATACCACCATCGCCACGAAAAATCGTGGTATGAAGCGAACGGTATCCGTTTGGTTTCGGAACCGCAATATAATCCTTGATTCTTCCGGGGACAGGACGCCAGTGTTTGTGAATAATGCCGAGTGCGCGATAGCAATCTTCTACCGATTTTACAATAACGCGAACCGCGAGAATATCGAATACTTTATCAGGGTCCATGTCTTTACGGGCAAGCTTGCGCCAGAGACTGTAAAGATTTTTTACGCGATAGTCAACGTGCGCGGTCGTTAACCCATTTGCTACGAGTTCTTTCTGAATACTGCGAAACATTTTTTCTGCATATTTTTCGTCTGCAGTACGTTTTTTCTTGATAATAGCGAGAACTTTCGCGTGTTCTTCGGGGTATGCGTAGGGGAATGAGGCGTCTTCAAAAATACTTTTCCATTTCCCCATACCAAAACGGTCAGCAAGGCGCGCGTGGATTTCGAGGGTTTCGAGTGCGATACGCTCTTGTTTGTCTTTAGGAAGATATTCAAGCGTGTGTATGTTGTGCATACGGTCGGCAAGTTTGATAATGAGTACCCGTACATCATCTGCCATTGCGACAAAGAATTTGCGTAAACTTTCTACATGGCGCTCTACGCCACGATATTTAAGGGTACCCAATTTAGTAACTCCTTCAACAAGTGTACGAATAGTCTTCCCAAATTCCTTTTCAATAGTCTCAGGAGAGACGGCAGCGTCTTCTATTGTGTCGTGGAGTATCCCCGCGGCAATAACCGTAGCATCCATTTGAATGCTGGCGAGGTTATACCCTGTGTGTGCCACGTGGTAAAAATAAGGTGTACCTGAACGACGTAACTGCCCCTCGTGATTTTTCTCAGCAAAGGTATATGCTTTTTGGATAAGATTACGGTCATCTTCAGAGGTGGAGCGCATAAGTCCGCAGATGTCATCGACCGTCGGGCAAGAAAGATAGTTCATATAACTATAGTAAGGAAAATAGGTAGGAAAAGCAATACAAAAAATTCGCCCCCTTTGTTAGAGGGGGCTAGTGAAGACAATGCTTCTTCGCAGTCTTTCATATTTATCGGTGACGTGCCGTATGGGAATCTTTTCCGTTTCTTGTTGCGCCGAGAAGTTCGGGACATTTACGGCAGTGTTCGAGATATTGTTCTGATGTAACTTCTCTGCTTGCATCCTTGTTGTCCTTTAAAACTCCGCAATCGGGTTTTTTGCACAGACCTACCATAAGCACCTCCTTTTGTCGGGCTAACGGTTAAATATCGTATGTGCACTTCTGCAAATAGTATATCATACCTATTTTTATAATGATCGTAATACGATCTGCTAATATACGTTTTACTATCATTCTTGAAACTGATACAATTGCGGTAAGAACAAAGAAATTTTTAGGTATTACTAAATTTACTGTTTTGTAGTACAATACAAACAATATTATGTCAGGGCAAAAGAGAATTATTATTGCAGAAGATGACGTCGTACTCCGCGACGTTCTTGCGGGAAAGTTGGTAAAAAATGGATACATTGTTGATCGCGCTGAAGATGGCATTGTTGCGCTCGCAAAAATGAGAGAAGTGACCCCCGATTGTGTCCTTCTCGATATTTTGATGCCTCGCAAGGGTGGCATTGAAGTTCTTGAAGAAATGAGTCAGGACCCAGCACTTAAGGGTGTTCCGACGATTATCATTTCAAATTCAGGACAACCAGTAGAGATAGCTCGCGCGCGCGAGTTGGGTGCACGTGATTTTTTGATTAAGGCTGTGTTTGATCCTAGCGAGGTACTCGAAAAAGTGCGCCGTGTACTGGAGGAGGGTAATACCTCAGCGTCTAATGAAGGGAATGATATTATGCGTAGACAAAATGTTACCGCAACAGGGGCCGTTTCTCTTCCAGAAGAAACAGCGCCAGCCTCAAAGGAAGAATCTGTTGGTTCTGCACCTTCTTCTACACCCACGGGGAAGAAGATCTTTGTTTTGGTAATAGAAGATGATAAATTCCTTCGTGAACTTCTGGTGCGCAAGCTTTCTGGTGAAGGTTTCGAGGTCAAAAATGCGATTGACGCAGAAATTGCATTCGCTGTTCTTGCTGAACGAACCCCTGATATCATTCTCCTCGACCTCATTCTCCCTGGCGTTGATGGTTTTGAGATCCTTACACGCATTAAGGCAAACCCAAAGATTGCAAATATCCCTGTAATTATCTTGAGTAATCTAGGACAAAAAGATGACCTTGAGAAGGCAATGGCCCTTGGCGCAAAAGACTTTATGGTAAAGGCAAACTTTACACTTGATGAAATAGTTGCTAAGGTACATTCTGTCGTTGGCTAGAAGTGGTCTACGGGTGGTGCTGTGTCACATATCACCATATGCGGGATTAGTTTATTGGTAAAACATCAGTTTTCCAAACTGAGGTGGGGAGTTCGATTCTCCCATCCCGCACAAAAAATACGAGAAAATGTGCAACATTTTAGAGTGCATTTTTTGACGGGATGGGAGAATCGAAAGCCGGAAGCGGGCACCCGCAAAGCGGGTCGCTGAGGCGGGGTCGAGAGTACTTAGTGCGCGCAGGGTGTACCCACCCGAGCACACTTAGTAACTCGTGACCGAGATCCCATCCCGCACAAAAAATACGAGAAAATGTGCAACATTTTAGAGTGCATTTTTTGACGGGATGGGAGAATCGAACTCAGGAGGGGGTCGGGGAACCTATGGTTCCCCGTGGAGGAAAACAGTGAGCGAAGCGAACGTTAGAAACCGTGGGTTTCTAAAGAGGAGCGAAGCGACGAGTTCGATAGCGAAGCGTCTCCCATCCTCTTACAATGTAACTCATGACCGATCTCCCATCCCGCACTCTTCAATAAACTCAGGGTAAACAAAAAAACACCGTTTACACGGTGTTTTTTTGTTGAGTAACTTTATGAAATTACTTTACTGCATCCTTGAGTGCCTTTGCTGCGCGGAACTTTGGAACCTTTGTTGCAGGAACCTGAACGGTTTCTCCTGTCTTTGGGTTACGTGCTGTGCGTGCTGCGCGAGGCTTTACTGAAAAAATACCAAGTCCAGCGATTGATACTTCACCGCCTACCTTGAGTGTCTTTACGATTGACTCAAGAATTGCGTCTACAGTCTGTTCTGCGCCGACTTTCGTACCACCCATTTTCTCGTGAACGATATCGACGATAGCTGCTTTGTTCATATAATAATTATTTGATTAACTTCTAATATTAAACAAGGTCTGTCTCTGCTTAAGTCCCGCCCAAGATAACATATTTGTGATAGGTACCTTAGGATAGGAACTAAACAGAGCCTTTTAGGTATTCGACAACACCTTGACCGCCTGCCTAATAGTATACCCCCTATACATTTTTATGCAATACCTACAAGGGTTTTTTAAAATATTGACAAAATATACTAAAAATGCTATACTTTATATAGTTTAGTACATAAAACAAACCTTTTTAAGGAGGCAGGATATGGAAATACTTTGGTATTTTTATGCAATGGCTGCTATTTCGTGGGGAGGGGCATTGATGGTACCTTTCATTCGAAAGAAGGAGGGTAAAGGTTCGGCGATACTTATGAGTATTTTGAGTATCATTATAATGAGCGCCTCGATCTTCTATGCCTTTGAATCTGGGGTTAAGTCGGCAGAGATTAAAGCCGACGGTAGCTATTACGGTGTCCTCACTTCTACCCCTGCTTTAACTGGTGGAAGGTTGACCCAGGTCATTGACTACACGGACGGAGGAAAGATAAAGACAGGGGTGTTGCAAAAATACCCTCCAAAAGGGTATGTTTTCGAACAAACTGAAAAGATATTGCTCCTTATTCCCGAGTACGCACAGGTCGGGGAAACCAAGGAAGGGAAGGTGATAATCGTCTCACCGGGAATGAATGCACTAATCATCGACGACGAGATGTAGGAATAGCCAAAAGTACACTCAAAGGGTCGAGCTTCACGCTCGACCCTTTTTTCTTATTTCTTATCCAAGGAGAGTCCTTGGTAAAACAAGGCATTTTTAAAATGTTGATAATATGTGTCGAATATGGTCTACTTTAATTAGATTTGAGCTAAAACATAAAGAGGGAGGTACGGTATGCGGGGAATTGTCATCTTTTCAGTTTTGTTTTTTGGGGTCTTTGGATCAGCTACGTACTTTTTTGTGAAAAGGCGCATCTTTAAGACCGTTGTGCTGGGCTTTCTGGGTATCTTTCTGTTTATTATGACGCTGTTTCAAGTGGCTAATACAGAAAAAAAATCACTGATGATCGTAGGTTGTGGGCACTACTATGAAATAGTGGCCATTATGCCATTTCCACACAATGGGAAGACGTTAGTTTACGCGGTTGATCTTAATGAGAACAAGGAGAAAGTAGACATTCTTAACGCATATCCTCTCAAGGGGTATGGAATCGAGCAGGTAGGAGAGAGAACGTTTCTTCTTCCCGAGAGTACGCGTGTAGCGTACACGAAGGGAGGAGAAACCGTCTTTATTCCTTACAATGGAAAAGCGTTTAATGTACCGCCCGATTTTGTATTTAAAAAATAAGTATTCAGTATTCAGAATCTCGCACCATAAAGGCCCGAACTTCATGTTCGGGCCTTTTTTCATTTCCAAGGGGACCCCTTGGAAGAATTGAATCGTACGTGGTAATGATTTCTCCCAGTTTTTAAAATATTGACAAAATATACCGAATATGCTCTACTATATATAGAGTTTAATTGAAAACAAAAAAATCTTAAGGAGGTTTTGGTATGTGGATATTGGTAATTTTCGTATTTGCTGCTTTGCTGGTAATCAACTTCGTTGGTTATCTGGAAGGGAAAAGTGGTAAAACTACGGGAAGGCACGTCGTTTTTATGCTGGCAAGCGGCTTTGTAATCGTGTTGGTCCTCTGGGCTAACTATACAGGTGTTAATGAATCAAAGATCTCAGGAGGAGGTAACTACTATGAGGTAGTAACCACTACCTCAATTCCAAAAGAGGGAACTCTCGTCTATGCCGTCGACCTCGACGGGGATAAAGGGAAAGCAGACATTCTGGCTGAGTACCCCATGAAAGGGTACAAAGTTCAGAAGATAGGAGGAAGAACATTCCTTCTTCCTGAGGATACACGCGTAGCGTATGAAGAGGATGAGGTAATCGTCTTTGTCTCTGGAGAAGGAGAAGCCGTCACTGCACCCATTGCGTCAAATAGTCTTGAAGTAAAGAGGATGATGATACGCCCTCCTTTCAGTCAAACAGAGATCCAGCTCACACAGTTCTGGGTTGGGGTCGAACCCCCGGTGTCTTTCCCTGAAGATGAGATCCCAGGCGAGGGCGAGGAAAAGGCTCTACTCGTTGCTACATACGGGCAGGAGAGGACGTTAACGGTCCTCGTACCATTCAATTCGAAAAAATAATCTCGCACCACAAAGGCCCGAACTTCATGTTCGGGCCTTTTTTCATTATCACTATATCTATAAATCCTTACAACACAACACTCAAATTTTTCCCAAGGACGGTTCCTGACTCCGTGAAGGACAGTCCTTCGCGGAGTGAAAAATTTTTTGTATAGTGTAAAAATATTGACAAAATATACCGAATATGCTATACTATATGTAGAGTTTAATTGAAAACAAACTTAAGGAGGTTTAGGTATGCCGTTCGCTTATTTAGTTGTTATAGCAGTAGTTCTTATAATCGTATCGCTCTCGGGGCCGATTAATTCAGGAAGTGGTAGGATTTTGAAAGGATGTGTCTTTTTCTTTGCAAGTCTCATCTTAACTTGGTTAGTCGGTCACGGTAAGGCAGTAGGTGTCCTTGAATCAAGGATCGTAGGAGAGGGTAGTAACTATGAAATAGTAGCTACAACTTTGGTTCCAAATGTTGGAACCCTTGTCTACGCCGTCGACCTCGACGGAAACAAGGAAAAGGCGGACGTTCTCGCTGAGTACCCGATGAAAGGGTATAAGGTCGAACGAGTAGGCAAGAAAACGTATCTTTTGCCTATGAACACAATCGTCACAACTGACAATAAGGGAGAGACCTTCTTTGTTTCTGAAGATCGCGAGATAGTCAGTGTCCCCATGGCGCTCAATGCAGGCGGTCCCGTCAATCCACCATTAGGTGGCCCGGGACCTGACTAAGGTATGATAATGTAACCTCATACCACAAAGGCCCGAACTTCACGTTCGGGCCTTTTTTCTTTACTGTTTCCATAACCCCCCCCTTTTTTTTTACATCACAACGCTCAAATTTTCCAAGGTGTACCCTTGGAAAATTTATCGTGCGTATTCGATTGCGCGGGATTCTCGGATGACGGCAACTTTTATTTCACCTGGGTATTTGAGCTCTTCTTCGATGCGGGTAGCTATTTCTCGTGCAAGGTTTTTTGCTTCCATATCGGTTATTTCTTCTGGTTTTACAAAGACGCGGAGTTCGCGACCTGCTTGGATTGCGTAGGATTTTTCAACAGAAGGGAAGGATTTTGCAATTGCCTCAAGGTTTTCAAGGCGTTTTATATAATTTTCTACTGAATCATGGCGTGCGCCGGGGCGACCACCTGATATAGCATCTGCTGTCTGTACGATGATGGATTCAAGCGTTTCATAAGGATGTTCTCCGTGATGCGCTTGCATTGCCTTAATGATGCGCTCGTCAACATTGAATTTTTGAAGGATACGACGCCCAATTTCCACATGTGTTCCCTGTACTTCATGATCGATTGCTTTACCAATGTCGTGAAGGAGTGCCCCCGCTTTTGCAATAGAGACATCGGCACCAAGTTCTTCGGCGAGCATTCCTGCGATATGTGCCATCTCAATAGAGTGCTGAAGCACATTTTGTCCATAACTCGTACGGAAGCAGAGACGTCCAAGAATTGCTATTACGCGTGGATCAAGGTTGATGATGCCACACTCGTATACCGCCTGTTCGCCTTTTTCTTTGAGTATTGTATTAACCTCTTCACGAGCTTTGTCTACCGTTTCCTCGATCTTTGCAGGTTGAATGCGTCCATCAAGAATGAGTGCTTCGAGGGCAACACGAGCTATCTGTCGACGAATAGGATCAAATGAGGAAATGAGGATAGAGCCCGGCGTGTCGTCTACGAGTATCTCAACTCCCGATGCGCGCTCAAATGCGCGAATATTGCGCCCTTCCTTGCCGATAATTTTCCCTTTGATCTCATCTGAGGGGATGGGAACCGTCGTCGACATCATTTCCGATACGCTCGATGTTGCGAGGCGCTGAATAGTGGATGCGAGAATGTCCTGCGCCATACGGGTAAGGCGTTTTTCTCCATCAAGTTCGAGTTTCTTGGCGCGCGTCAAAAAATCGTCCTCATAACGTTTTGCAACACTTTTCAGTATTTCTTCACGCGCATCCTCGATGGTGAGGCTCGCAACGCGCTCAAGTTCGCGAATGGCGAGCTCTTTTTCCCTCTGTGTTCGCTCCCTAATATTTTTTATCTCCTCTACTTTTCCTTTGACGTGTTCTGCGTCTTTGTCTATTTCTGTTTGGCGCTTGTCGAGAAATTCTTCTTTCTTTGCAAGACGGTCTGTTGTTTTTTTGTATTGGTCTTCAAATTCCTTCTCCTCTTTTCGTAACTCTGCTTCGCGCACCTCGGCTTTTCTATCGCTTTCTTCGGTAATCCTTTGCGCTTCTTCTTTGGCGGTAAGGAGGATCTGTTTTGTTTCAAGTTCTGCGGAACCCTTTTTGCCGATAGCGACAAAGAGTCGCAAAAAGTATCCAATGGTTACCCCGATAAGGATTGCCACTACGCCACCAAGCGTGAGTGCAATATTGATGTTCATAACTACGTGCCCATTTCCCCTTGAAAATATTACTTCTTATTCGTTTCTGTCGTTGTGTGGGTTAGATATTTCTGTGTATTCATGCGTGCTTAAAATAACATTTTTAGGGTGTCACGGGAGGCTAATGGTCTGGTAAAATTTCAAATTTAATATATAAGAAGAACACTTTAATACTACCTTTGTTTTGGTGAAATGTCCAGTGCACAAAAAAGTCGGGTAGGGACCCGACTTTTTTGTGCACGATGTATTTTTTATGCGCTATCTTGGATTCTTTGGTTTGTAGATTTCGTCCACGATCCCGTATTTCTTTGCTTCGTCAGAAGACATATAAAAATCACGATCAGTATCCTTTTCTACTTGCGGAAGTGGGTTACCTGTGTTTTTTGCAAGAATTTTGTTGAGGTTTTCGCGCGTTTTCAAAATGTGCTTTGCAGTGATTGCAATATCGGATGCCTGACCCTCGGTTCCTCCAAGCGGTTGGTGGATCATTACTTCTGCGTTAGGGAGGATGAAGCGTTTTCCTTTTGCACCAGCAGAAAGGAGTACTGCAGCCATCGATGCTGCGATACCTACGCAAATAGTAGAAACATCGGGCTTGATGTGTTGCATAGTGTCGTAAAGAGCAAGTCCTGCGGTTACTGATCCTCCTGGGGAGTTGATGTAGAGGTAAATATCTTTTTTAGGATCCTCTGCTTCAAGGAAGAGAAATTGTGCAATAGTAATATTGGCAACGCCATCATCAATAGGGCCCGTGAGGAACACAATGCGCTCTCTTAAAAGGCGTGAATAAATATCGTACGCACGTTCGCCAAGAGGCGATTTTTCAATAACGGTAGGAATTAAATATGACATAAATGTATACTACCACGAACTTTTGTATTTGTAAAAATTTCTAGGAACGTGATTTCTAATGGTGCCCTCGCCAAGCCCCGCCCTTGGCAAGTTGCCAAGGGCGGGGCTTGGCGAAATTGAAAATTAGAGTTTTTGTGTATACTATAATAATGCATATGCGTCTTCATCGATTTTTTATACCTACCCCCGTGCCGTCGTCGGGCGATTTTACGGTGACTGATGAAAATCTTTTAAACCAATGGCGTAAGGTGCTTCGTATGGATGTGGGCGACACGCTTGTTGCGTTTGACGGAAGGGGAGAGGAAGCGGTGTGTACGATTGATCAGCTTGAGAAAAAGTCTGCAATGCTTTCCGTTGTTGAGTATCGCAAAGGTATCGTTCCCACGCGCGAAATCATACTCTTTATGGCGCTCATTAAACGAGATAATTTTGAACTCGTGCTACAAAAAGCAACCGAGCTTGGCGTTTCGCGTATTGTGCCTATTCAAACAGCACGCAGTGAAAAGAAAGGGATGAATCGTGAGCGTTCAGAAAAAATTCTTCGCGAGGCGACCGAGCAATCAGGACGCACGACAGTTCCGGTGCTTGATGACGAGGTTCGTTTGTTCGATGCTGTAAAAAAAAATCATGTACCACTTATTGCCTTTGATCCTCGAGGCACGCTATCAGCTCGTGATATCCAAGATCGGACCTTGGAAAAACTGGGAATTATTATTGGCCCAGAGGGTGGTTTTACCGAGGAAGAGATTTTGGTTTTTAGCGAGCATAATATTTCTATTGTTTGTACAGGGAAGACAATTCTTCGTGCAGAAACCGCAGCGGTGGTTGCGCTCACTCTTGCCTTGGTGGAATAAAATGTTGACTTCCTTGTTTGTGTTCATGGTATAATATTTGAAGTACGTTTTACATATTAATTATTATATTATCTACAACCCAATGACCAATTTAAAAGGTATTACGCAAACGGCAAAAATCATTTCACTCGCAATCATTCTTTCTTTTGGAATTTCTCTCGTTTATGCATGGACAGAGCCAACGGTTGCGCCGACAGGTGGTAATTCAACAGCACCGCTTAGTACTGGTTCTACTATGCAAGGAAAAGAAGGAACGCTCGTTCTTTCAAGGGTTGATGGTGTCTCGGGTATTGAAGCTTTTGGTAAAGCAACATTTGCAACAGTCACTGGTCTTGTGGGGATTGGGACAGAATCTCCGTGGGCAAAACTTACCGTTGAAAATCAATATGATCCAAATACGATCCCTGATCTTGCGGTAGGAAACACTAACTGGGCAAGCTCGAATATTGCCTTCACGAACGGTCTTCTTTCTGCTGAAGCAACTATTTCGACAGAAGGAACTACTGGTGATACGGATTTTAGAATTGCAACAAAAAGTAATGGAGGGTTTGATCCAGGAACTGAAGGAACTCTCGTAGATCGTTTTGTCGTGGACTGGGATGGTACGGTCGGCATTAATACCTCATCACCGACTGAGGCTTTGACGGTAGGAGGAGTTATAGAAACTAAGGCGGGGCCTGGAGGCACGAGTGGAATTAAGTTTGCTGATGGGACAGTACAAACAACAGCGGCACCATGGCCCGCTGGTAATTATTGTATTTTGCGCGCAGGTGGCGCATGCCCAGCTGGTTTTACGGGGAATTCTTTAGGTCTTTATGTTGGTTCTCATGCTCATGATATGTGTGCGGTGGGGAACAGGGTAGCTGGTGATAGTACCTGTGTCCTTGCTTCTCCTATGGCAACACTTAATTTGATGGCTTGTTGTAAGTAAATTTAAAAAAATACCAACAAAAAAGCGCCAATCGGCGCTTTTTTGTTGGTACTATATTGTTGAAGAAATCTTCTGTGCTACTTCGTTCATTTCTCCTTCGCGGTAGTCGCGCGCACCACGCCAGTGGCGGAACCCATCGCCTTCAAAACGGGGGACAATGTGTATGTGAGAATGGAAAATGATCTGCCCTGCAATAGGGTCATTATTCATTTCTATATTAATACCATCGGCATTAAGGGCGCTTTTTACTGCAATTGCTACTTTCTTTATAACAGGAGCCAGTATTGCAAGGGTCTCATTGTCCATTTCATAAAGATTTGCCGAATGTTTTTTTGGCACAAGAAGGGTATGCCCGATATTTACAGGATGAAGATCAAGGAATGCATAACAATTCTCATCCTCGTAGACTTTTGAGCTCGGGATCTCTTTTGCGATGATTTTACAGAAAAGGCAGATGTCGTTCATATATATAGTATACACCCTCATTTAATACAACAAAGCCCCTCCTTTGAAAATTGCAAAGGACAGTACTCTATTGTATTACCACCGGAACCAGTTTTGAAGTTTGAGAAACAATACTAGAGAAGTGTAGGGAGTAATAGTGTCGGGAGTACCGCTCGTCATTTATGTATATACCCCTCACGTAAGATATGCTATAGCATATCTTACGTGAGGGGTATATACTAGACAATACGAGAGTAATTGTTATTAAAAATATTATGAAAAATTATGAACACGGAGAATTAGCGAAAGAGATATTGAAGGGCTTGGCACTCGGCGGGTTTATTATTGGTTGTATTGCGATACCAAACTTGGCACAAGTGGCAAACCTTTTTAATTCGCGAGGTTGGCGTGATCACTGTCGCGTTAGACAAGCAGTCCAGCGACTTCAGAAAAAGAAACTTGTACGTATCACTAATAAAAATGGGAAAGATATCGTAGAGATCACCGAGTTAGGGAAGAGGAAAGTTCTCGAATATAAATTAGGGACTATGCAACTTGCTCGTAAGGAGAAATGGGATGGAAAATGGCGCATCGTGATGTTTGATATACCCGAGCAAAAAAAGCGCGTACGGAATGCGATAAGTTTCAAGATCAAAGATATCGGCATGCATCCAATCCAAAAGTCGGTATTTGTTTTTCCGTATCCATGCAAAGACGAGATAGACTTTGTTGGTGAAATGTTTGGTGTTAGAAAAAATATTATCTACATTGAAGCGACTTACATTGAGGGGGCTGATAACATAAAGCGTCATTTTGGTGTTTTGTGAAATATCAAGATTTAAGTAATCCGAAAAAGTAAGTAGTTTTGTATCCTAACGTATAGAATGCTATAGCATTTTATACGTTAGGGTATCTTTAGCAGAGATATAGATGTGGGGGCTTTATCGTGTTGCTAAATAAGGAAGTTTTGAAAGGCCCTTTTATGATAAAATACCGCAATGAATACCAAGGACGAATTTGCTCACTATCCACAACTCGCACAAACACTTCTCCGGAACCGCGGTATTACTACCAAGGATGATGCTGATAGGTTCTTGAATCCAAGTTATGAGCGAGATGTGAACGATCCTTTTCTTATGCAGGGGATGGAACGCGCTGTTCTGCGCATTCTTAAGGCGATGGAAACACAGGAGAAGATTGTCATTTTTGGTGATTATGATTGTGATGGTATCCCTGGTTCGGTCATCCTTCACGATTTTTTTAAAAAAATTGGGTATGACAATGTGCACGTATATATTCCACATCGGCACAACGAAGGATACGGTATGAATATCCCCGCTATTGAAACACTTGCAGAACAGGGGTCTCAACTCTTGATTACGGTTGATTGTGGTATCACCGAAGTACAAGAAGTCGCGCGTGCACACGAGCTCGGTATGGAAGTCATTATTACCGATCACCATCTTCCTGGGGAAACGTTACCGTCAGCATATGTGATCGTGAATCCAAAACAACAAGGAGATACGTATCCTGATGTGATGCTCTGCGGTGCGGGGGTCGCGTGGAAACTAGTGTGCGCGCTCCTTGTGCACGGACGTGAAAAATGGAGTGTTTCCGAGGGGTACGAAAAATGGCTTCTCGATATGGCGGGTCTGGCGACGATCGCTGATATGGTACCTTTGCAAAATGAAAATCGCGCGCTCGCATATTTTGGACTCAAAGTACTTCGTCTCTCACGACGCATTGGGTTGAAAAAAATTTTAGAAAAAACAGGAACCATACAAACATCACTTACGGAAGATGATATTGGTTTTACTATCGGGCCACGCATCAATGCAGCAAGTCGTATGGGAATTCCGATGGATGCGTTTCGATTGCTTGCAACAACAGATGAGAAAGAAGCAGAAGGACTCGCAGAGCATCTCGTACACTTGAATGAAACACGCAAGGGGCTCGTGGCGAGTATGGTGAAGGAAGCGCGCAAACATTTGGAAGCGCGCATTGTCGACGGCGCTCTTCGTGAAGTGATTGTCATCGGCAACCCGTCGTGGATGCCGGGACTCGCGGGTCTCGTCGCGGGTACACTTGCAGAAGCATATGCACGTCCTGTGTTTGTGTGGGGGAGAGCTGAAGACGGCGTAATCAAAGGTTCATGTCGTTCGGATGGTGCGTGTGATGTGGTGGAGTTGATGACCAACGTTCGTGTCGGTATGTTTCTTGATATCGGTGGTCATGCACGTGCAGGAGGATTTTCTCTAGAGCATGATGGCGTGCATCATCTCGAAAACGAACTCGTGCGTGTGTATCAGTCAAAGATCGAAATTAAAAAAATAGAAACACAGATGATCGATGCGACACTGACACTTAGTGACGTGACCATGACAACGTGGAGCATCATCGAACGTTTCGCGCCGTTCGGTGTCGGCAATCCGAAGCCAACATTTTTATTTGAAACCGTGCGTATAGCAGAAGTAAAAAAATTTGGGAAAGAGCGCACGCACCTCGAGCTCCGTTTTGAAAATTCGCGCGTGAAAGCAATTTCATTTTTTGCGGAAGAAAAATATTTAAAAATTTCTTCAGGGGATACTATCAATCTCGTCGCGGTGATGGAGCTCAACACGTTTCGCGGTGCGCGTGAGCTTCGTCTCCGTATCGTAAACGTGGTAAACTAACATACATGAAAGCATCTGAAATTATCATTTACACCGACGGTTCATCACGAGGCAACCCTGGTCCGGGTGGATGGGGAGCGATTGTTGCTACACGTGAACGTGTAGTGGAACTCGGTGGTGGAACGCGTCTCACTACGAACAACAAGATGGAACTTATGGCAGCAATCGAGTCACTTCGGTTTGTGTGCGATCTGGGAATTGTCGGCACGATTGATATGCGCGCGGACTCGCGCTACGTGATCAACGGCATCACCAAGTGGATTTTTGGATGGCAAAAAAATGGCTGGCGAAATACACAAAAAGAAGAAGTGGCGAATCGTGAGTTGTGGGAAGCACTCGCATGTGTAGTGGCGGATGTACAAATGAGTGGCGCAAAAATTTTATGGAACTATACACCGGGACATTCGGGTATTCCAGGGAATGAGCGCGCGGATGAAATTGCAACTGCGTATGCGGATGAAAAAAATATAAAACTTTTTGATGATGAGCGCACGCAGTATGGCATCGATCTCGTTTCCAATGCACCAATAGGTGAATCAAAAAAAATAAAAAAAACGCCTGCAGAAAAAACACGACAAAAAGCAAAAGCATATTCCTATCTGAGTTTGGTAAATGGAAAACTTATGAGACATACCACATGGGCGGAGTGTGAGGAGCGGGTCAAGGGTGTAAAGGACACGAAATTCAAAAAGGCAGTAAGTGCAGATGATGAGCGCGAAATTATAAAAGCATGGGGAATAGCATAGTTCCGAAAAAAGTTTTTAAGGAGTAGTATCCATAAAATTTTTTTCGGAATTTTTTGTATGTCATCGAAATATTTTTTTGGTTTCATTCTTGGTTTCATCCTTGGGGTTTCGATTGAAAGCATTTTCAATTTTGGATATTCGTTTACAGTTTTATTTCTGGTACTTGCATTCATTCTTATCCTCTTGGTGAATGTGGTGTCGTCGCATCAGCGTAGTTTCTTTGTTTCATTTGTTCTTGCTTCATGCGCACTTGGGGTTCTTTGTGTCGATGTTTCATCGAATATACAGAACGCACATATATTAGATGTGTTTGTAGGAACGTCGGTCCGTGTGGGTGGAATGGTTGTTACACAGCCTGATGTCCGAGAAGAATATACCAACATTGTCCTTGAGGCGAGAGATGTCTTTTATGGTGGGGCGCACGATGTCCTTGAGCGCCCTGTGCATGTCCTTGTGCGCACACAAGCGCACCCAAAACTTTACTATGGAGATGAACTCGTTCTGAAAGGAGAATTAGCAATCCCTAAAAATTTTGCACCAAAGGAAGGAGCGCGCGCATTCGACTATCGAGCGTATCTTGCGAAAGAAAAAAATTTTTATCAAATGTTTTTTCCAGAAGTTACCGTGGTCGCTCGTGGTCACGGAAATTTTTTATATGAAAAATTGTTTGCCATGAGAGCATGGCTTTTTGAAAATATGTTTCGTGCAATTCCTGAACCAGAAGCATCGCTCGCGGGTGGCATCCTCCTCGGGGAGAAGCAATCGCTCGGCAGTGAACTGCTGCAAAAATTTCGTGACGTAGGAGTGGCGCACATTGTCGTACTCTCTGGGTACAACATCGCCATCGTTGCAAGTGGTGCGACACGCGCACTCGTGGTCCTCCCATTTTTTCTTCGCGTGAGTATGAGTGTCGGTACAGTGATATTGTTTGCGCTGATGGTCGGTGGTGGCGCGACGGTGGTGCGCGCGACGATCATGGTGCTCGTCGTTATTCTTGCACGCGCGATGGGACGCGAGGGGAGCGCACTTCGCGCGCTCGCACTTGCAGGAGGTGTGATGATTTTTTTGAACCCACTCATTCTCTTTCATGATGTTTCATTTCAGCTTTCGTTTATGGCGACACTTGCACTCGTCGTGTTCGCACCCGTACTCAATAAATATTTTTTATGGATTCGTCAGAGCATGCTTCAAGAAATTGTGACCACCACATTCGCAACACAAATTTTTGTACTGCCCCTCATTTTGTATCAGACAGGAAGTCTCTCGCTCATTTCATTTATCGCAAATATTTTTATCCTTCCCGTCATACCGCTTGTAATGTTTTTTACCGCGCTCGTCGCACTACTTTCGTGGGTTCCATTTTTAGGAACAATCTTGTCTTCTGTTGCACATATTCTTCTCTCGTACATTATTTCTGTAGTTTCACTTTTTTCACACATTCCATTTGCAACGATTTCAAAAATATCATTTTCATTTTTTGAACTCATTATTTCATACATCGTGATCACCATTGTAATTGTAAAAAATTATCTCAAAACTTTACCAAGCGAAAACAGAGAATAAAAGCGGTATTTGCCCCGTGGCAAAACCACGGTCAAAATGTGTTCGCTTCGTTCACACATTTACCGCCCCAGAGGGGCGGGGTATTCAACCCTTGTATTAGCTCCTCGGCTCAGAAATGAGGAAGATTACTTTCTCATTTCACTCGCTCTACGTCGCTAATAAAAAAGTTCGCCGTCATTTGACGGCGAACTTTGTGTTGCAAGTGTACTGATATATTACAGAGGACTTGCCTGCCCTTCACTAAGACGACAACTGTGTTTCAGGCGCGCGCGATGAATTTCCTCTGCGATCTTTTTTGTCTCGCGATGCGCTGCTTCAGCTACGTTGTCGGTCGATGCAAAGATAATGCTTCGCGAGGAGCTGAGGATCAGTCCTTCTCCGCGTTTGTTTTTCCCGGCACTGAATGCTTGGTAGGTGTCGCCACCCTGCGCGCCGATGCCGGGACTCAAGATCGGCATATTATCGCCGATAACTTTACGGATTTCACGGAGTTCGTCTGAACGTGTTGCACCGATCACAAGACCGCAGTTATGGTTTTTGTTCCACGAGTGTGCCACCTTATAGGCAACATACTCGTACAAAGGAACGCCGTTATAGTGTGTCGCGTGTCCTAAAAGCTTCTCGATCTCGTCGAGTTCATTTCTTCTCAGCGAGACCGGTTGATATTGAAACTCTTCTGCTCCCTCGTCGGAAGAAAGACAGTGAACAAAGATACCTTTTTCTTTTCTCTCGAGAAACGGTCGCAAGGCTTTCTCTCCAAAATACGGGTTGATAGTGATCGCGTCTGCCTGCATCTCATCGAAGAGTGCGCATGCGTAGTCGATATTGGTATCGTGTGTGTCTCCGCGCTTGGCATCGATGATAACAGCAGCTTCTGGTTCGACCTGATGAATCATCTCGATCGTTCCTTTCATAGCGGCGTAGCCTTCTGGTCCCGAGGCTTCGTAGTCGGCAGAGTTCAGTTTGTAGGTAGATACGAGACCTGCTGTTGCCTCTACTATCACTTTGTTGAATCTGAATGGTTGTGGAGACAACATCGGGTACTCCAACCGTGCCGTAGAAGGAGCGGGGGATCTCTTTAATATTGCTGTCGAGTCCTACACAGACGAATTTGTTGTCACCCCACCTGTTTTCGATGAGGTTCCAGAAATTTCTTTTAGGCATACCATTCCTCCTATAGATTTTTTTAGTAACTTATCCTCTTGTTTTCTACTATACTATTGAGATAAATGCAATGACGGTCGAAGATAATTGTTCGTCTCGGTCACAGATATTTTGTTCGTCGTCACTCACAAAATTCCGTGGTCACAACTTTTTGCTCGACCGTCGTCTTACAAAAGTCGCGACCCCCTCTCAATTATTTTTCTTGCTAGAAAAATAATTTCCGATCTTGCGAAGCTCCAGGTATTCGCTTCTCACTCGACTCGTAGTTTTGTTTTGCTAAACAAAACATACTCCGTCTTTCGATTCCTCACGCAAGGCGCGCAGGCGCCTTGCTACGAGGGCACCATAAAAAATACCCCACATTAAGGGGGTATTTTTTATGGTGCCCTCGTGAGGACGCTTCGCTATCTCACTCCTGGGAAACCCACGGTTTTCCCAAGCCTTCCTCCACGGAGAAACAGATGTTTCCCCGACCCCCTTCACGTTCGATTCCTCACGAGGGCACAAATAAAATAAAAACACCCTAATGGGTGCTTTTATTTCTTGTGCCCTCGTGAGGAATCGAACCTCAATTACGAGATCCGCAATCTCGTGTCCTATCCGTTGAACGACGAGGACGGCTATGTTTTGAACCTCTACACATTACCACAAAATCAGGAAAAAGCAAAAAATGAGAGAACTACCGTCTACGGGGAATTGTGTTGTTTGCAAACCTAAAATCCAAATGTGCGCATAAGACGACTTGCAAAAGGTTCAGCCTGAGGCACTTCCTCGAGCTTTTTTGAAAGAATCTGATGAATTTCGTCTAGGGGCGCATTATCAAGAGGTATTACTATTTGTGGCATATAGGGTTTCTCAGAGATCAAAAGAAGTTTTGGTGAAATGTGTATGTTGTGAATTGTTTGTTCTTCGAGAATCCAAAATGCTTCAAGCGTGTGCCATGGGCGAAGTTTATCGCCTGAACGAATACCTTTGCGTGATATTTCGTGCTCGATCATGCGAGAAGGGTTTTTTGAATGCAAAAGCAGAGAACCGATACCAATAACAAGAATAAGTGAGAGGAGGATGTTTCCTAAAAGAATAAACGCAATTGCCAGTGATATGGTAATAATACTGACTGCCCAGTACCAGTCGGCGGTATGCTCGCGATGCTCGTGTTCAGGTGCGTGCCACGTGATGTGATATTCTTCCATACTGTTATGTTTATTGTAGCACGTGAGAAGTATCTGTAACAATATAAAATTATGTCTGAGTGATAAAAACAAAAAACTCGCGCTCCACAAGAACTGGAGCGCGAGGTGAACTTTTAAAGCACCGTCAGTTTTTATCAGCCGGGTAATATTGGCTGACTAATTTCTGAAGGAGGTCAAACGATTCTTGAGGAGAAAGTACGCCCTTTTTTTTAGGAACGATGTTGAAAGGGCTAAATCGTGGATATCCTGAAGTGCGTGATACCCACCGGGATATCTTCTCGAACATCTTGTAGCCCGCGCGACTTTGGATATGTGCGACTTTGGCATCGCTCATAATGACCGCAAAGGCGACGAGGACATAGTGAGGGTATTCCTCGTTAACTTTTTTCTCAAAAAGTGTCGCGAGGGTACTCCTTATTATGCATATTCCTATGTCCGTCAGGTCAATATTTTTGATGTCATTAATCATCGAACGCAGGTGTTTGTCCGTCTCGAGCTTTATTTCTTCATGTCTTTTCTTGTTGGTCCTGAATTGCTCTGGAGTGAGGACACCAGCTTCGGAAAACTCACCCCGCCACGCAAGCGTCCCTGCCTCTATCTCTTCAGTAAGAGGGTAGAGGTTTGGATTCAGGCTTTTATTCTTCCTGTCGTCGAGTACCACCTGTACTATTTTATTCGGAATTGGGAGAGACATAATTTTGTGGTAGCTCTCTTCTCCAATTCCCTCGATAACAGGTGTGGTGCAATACTGCTCTTCTTTACTGTTGAGGCTTCGGCTTGCTGCGAAATACGCCCCACGTACGGTGATGGAGTTTATGTGTCTGAGTTCACGTAAAATTTCACCCGCACGCCACGAGGCGATGTAATCGCGTGGTTCGTACATTCCCCACTTTTGCACCCTGTTCCACTCCACAATTATTCCTACGCCACAATTTTCCTCATCATTATAGACGATGGGGGTGCACAGGAAAGGTTTACTTTCTTTGATTCCTACGTGTGCCTTGAAATATTGACCTCTGAAACGGATAGAATCTCCTCCAATGAAAAGCATCTGGCATACCTCCTTAAGTTTTTTTGTTTACCTCAATGTGCGTTCCGTAAATTCTATATACAGTATAGTATATTTTTACCAATTTGTCAAACAACTTTTGTAATAGTTTGTGTAACTTACCTCATTGCCTCGTCATTGCAATCAGTTTGTTGAAGATTGGGTTCAAATGACAATTTTTCTGGGTTTGTATATTCATATACACCATCACCTCTGTCTTTCATTTCTCCGAAACCTACGTTTGCAATCCCTTTACCAAAAATGATAACTATTTCCTCTTTTCTTGTTTTGGTACCTTTTTTTGAATCCCATAGCGCGACAATAGTTTGTTTCATTGTTTTCGTATCAATAGGCGAGACAGTTCCGATGAAAATTCCTGTTTTAGGTTCATTTTTTGCGAGGAGCCAATAGAAATCTCCCGTAGCCTTATTTTCACGTACATCTATAGAAAGTTTTGCGCGGTCACCAGCTTCAGTGTTCCAGATGTAGCAAAGCTGTTCATTAGTTGTTTTTGAAGGTACGTCGGTATTCAATGACGTATCAGGTGGAGTGATCTTCTCTTTCCCTATTTTGTTAGTAACAAAAAGCCATGCCAAAACAATAAGAAGCAAGATAACGATTATCGCAAGAACTATTTTGAGTATTTTCATAATGTTGTTTTGATTATACCTATATTGTACAAAATTTTTCGCTATTTAGGAATGCTTTTAGTTTGTATTCACTTTTGTATGATTTACGTATTAATACACACATTTTGCATAGCAATATCTTCCACAACCGTCACTAGGGTAGGGTGTACCAAACAAGTTACTCGAGTTTTCAAGGCAAAATTCTATGGCGTATGAGTTATTGTTTGCAGTCGGTGGGCAGACGGCTCCGGGGAGATCCCAAACTGATGAACCGTAAACATATATTGAATTTCCCCAATAACCACAAGAAAGAGAGTTTGGGTTTGTAGAAATTGAGGGGATAAACCCTTCGGCGACAAGAGGTGCGAGTGCGGTTGAAGCGTCTGTTGGGATGCCTATTGGCCCTGCGGCCATGGTGTCTATATATCTTCCATATTTATCGTAATAAAGACCCAACGCCAATTGAAATTGTTTTACATCAGAGACTCTTCGTGCATCGCGGGCTTTTGATCGAGCTGAATTCAAGCTCGCCATAACCACCGAAGCCAAAAGGCTTATTATGGCTATAACCACAAGGAGTTCTATCAATGTAAAACCTGCCTTATTTTTGTAGTATGTCATCTGTTTTGAAGCTGTGGATAATTTGCTGGTGGCGGAATATTCGGCGCACCCTCACCCTTAAAAAGAAAAAATAATGAGATGACAGTAATTAATACTGAGACAATCAATACGACATAGGATGCCTGCTGTTCATCTTTAATAATACCACCGGAATATTTTATTGCTAGCTCTATAATTTTTGATGTTTTATTCTGGCCGTAATAACCTTTCGGCGTTTCCCCTTGAATTTCAAATTCTACTTTAGAGTTATTATTGTTGTCCATAACATAATTATAAAGAATAATTAGGAAAAACAAAACCCACCACAGTGAGTCCGTGGTAGGTTTTGGTGCGTGTCGCTACTTTGAATTATTGTAAGTAAAGTTATAGATATCTAATCTGCGCAACCTTGGGTAATGGTGACTCGGTAATCATCTGCTGTGAATCTTGTTTTATCTGCGCCGGTAGTAAATAAATAAGATGTCATTACGGGAGGGGCACCACTACTGCAGTCATTATCGTCGTAGGCGTAATAATTCCCCCACGGATCTCTATCAATACGTCCACTTAAATAATTACCACTAACTAATGCGTTTATTACATTAAGCCAAGCTCCACTAGGTGGTTCACTACATGCTGAACAGTTATCGCCGGGTGGGGGAAGCTGACCGTTGTCTAGCTTGTAAGCTAACATCGCTATTTTTAACTGCTTGATATCCATTTTAGCCCGCGCATACCTTGCTTTATCTCGCGCCGAGTTAAGGCTGGTCAAAACCACTGAAGAAAGCAGGCTAATAATGGCGATGACCACCAAAAGCTCTATCAGAGTAAATCCTCTTTTGTTTGTTTTAGTGTTGAATTTCATTTAAATTTTGAGGGAATAGTTTCCAATACTTCAGGAGAGAGGTTCTTCCTTAGTTCTAGCGGAATATCCTCGCGAAATTGAACCGCTTTAGGCGAGGTAGGGCTAAGGCGAGAAAACAAAATGATTGAAATTATTATTGCTGCTACTGCAAATATTATTAATACATAATTTGCCTGTTGTTCATTTTTAATATGTCCACCAGAAAATTTTATTATCAATGCTATGATTTTTGATGTCTTCTTCTGGTTGTAATATCCGCTCGGTCGTTCATATTGGTCTTCAAATTCTATTTTTTGGTTGGAGGTTACGT
>MHUV01000001.1:0-37837 GCA_001823545.1 Candidatus Yonathbacteria bacterium RIFCSPLOWO2_01_FULL_43_27 | reverse complement strand
GCATATGCGTCGTCGGGTTTTGATATGGCGGGCAACTCGGGCTGAGTATTCAGGTGGCAATATCTTGAAAGGGTATTTAGCTGACTTTTGGGAATTGAAATGAAGTATGAGGATTGGAGGTTAGTTTTCTGAAAGAACGATCTTGTCGTTAAAATCGCAATAACCCTCAGTTACTTCAATAATGAAAGATTCCTTGAACATCTCAAGCGAACCATCTTTCGATGCTTTCTCGAGTAATTCGTTTGAATAAACTGGGGTAACACCTTCTGCGCAAGAGATTGTGATATGAGGAAATATATTTTTTGATCTATTGTTTTCGACAAGCACCGCAAAGCCCTTTTGGTCATAAGCTTGCCCAATGATCTTAAGAAGGTTTTTCTTACCAATTTCCAGCCCTTCTATTGAGGCAGGCTTGTACCAATTTGTAGAATGATGAGCAAATACTTTGGGATGCTTTGCTGGAAACTTTTGCAAAAGTTTTTTTGGACTATCTACAAATAGTGCTGTGTATTTTATTTCGTCTAGTTTAATAGACATTTTTATATGGGTTGCTTTTGAGGCGTCCTGCTTGGTGGATAGGGTAAGATTCGAACTCACGTTCTCGTTACCAAGACGATGGTTTCCAGTATTAAAGGGGGTCTGACCCCCTTTTTAAAACTTTTAATTAATTTCCCTATTATTTCATTCCGTGCTCATGGAAGCTTGGAACATACTTGCGGTCCATCCCTTGGATATGTCCTGTCCACCACTCACTAAGAAAATCCATCATTTCGAACGGTAGCATGATTGCGTTGTTGAAATATTCTTCCGTAAATTTTGAAATTCTTTCTCGGTACATATCGTGAACCTTTGTGTGTTCCACGGTATCCTCGTAATTAAATTCTTTGAAATGCTTCTCTTCTGTTGATAAATGAAAATTAGCGTAATCAATAAGTTCTTGAAGAATGGCGCTCATCTCCTCCTTCTCTGTCGACGCCTCTATTGCCCTGTAAAGCGTATTGATGATCCCTATCATTTTTTGATGCTGGGAATCAATTTCGGAAATACCAAGATTGTATTTATCGCTCCACGTGATCAATTCTTTCATACGTGATGTTTATTTATTAATTAATTTGTCTATTATATCATTTTCTTCTGCATTTTTACAAAATTGGTTTTGCCTCCGCAAAATAAAACAACCCTTATTAAGGGTTGTTTTATTTTGCGGAGGAGGTGAGATTCGAACTCACGGTCCCGTTACCGAGACGACGGTTTTCAAGACCGTTCCATTAGACCGCTCTGGCACTCCTCCGTATGTTTGCCTATACTAGCAAAAATTAGATAAAACGCAATTTTCGTAAGACGGAATGGTTTTTTACTTTTTGTCTTTTTTGTGTATGCTGGAAGTAATAGCTGAATATGAGGACAAATATCGTACATCCCGGAGCGGACAAACTCACCTATGAAATTCGTGAGATTGTAGAAGTTGGTCAAAAACTTCAGTCTTTAGGCGTGCCTATTATATGGGAAAATATCGGTGATCCTGTTGCGAAAGGGGAAAACACCGCACCATGGGTAAAGGAAATAATCGCCGAAACGATTGCGTCTGACGATAAAAGTTTTGCCTATTCTCCAACCAAAGGGCTTCTTGAGACACGTGAATTCTTGGCAAAGCGACGCAATGCTCTAGGGGGTGTGCAGATCACGGCTGAAGACATTCTTTTCTTTAATGGTCTTGGTGATGCTATTTCAAAAGTCTACACCTACCTCAATCCTTCTGCACGTGTTATCGGTCCTAATCCTGCATACTCAACACATTCATCCTCAGAGGGTGCACATAGTGGCTCAGCGCATATTACGTATCGTTTGAACCCACATCGAAACTGGCTCCCTGATCTTGAAGAGCTTCGCAATAAAGTGAAATACAATCCAACCATTGCGGGCATCCTAATTATTAATCCCGACAACCCAACGGGAATGGTGTACCCAGAACGCGTGCTTCGTGAAATTGTTGCTATTGCGCGTGAACACGACTTGTTTATTATTTCAGACGAAATCTACGGCAACATTGTGTATGGAGATGAAAAATTTGTACCACTTTCACAAGTGTGTGGCGATGTGCCGTGTATTGCAATGAAAGGTCTTTCAAAAGAAATACCATGGCCTGGTGCGCGTTCGGGGTGGATTGAATTTTATAACAAAGAGCGTGACCCTTCGTTTGCGCGTTATGCGAAAACACTGGTTGATGCAAAAATGCTCGAGGTATGTTCAACGACACTTCCACAAAAAGTATTACCAAAGATATTTTCAGACGCTCGCTATACGACGTACCTTGCCGAGAGAACAGAGATATATAAACAGCGTGCGAATATTGCCTACGAGATTTTTAGTGGCGTACGTGGGGTGACGGCACCAAAACCTACTGGTGCGTTCTATATGTCGGTAGTGTTTGACGATGGGGTATTGAACAATGCTCAAAAGCTCCGTATTGATAATCCTAAAGCGAAACATTTAGTAGAAAGTATGCTTACTGACGTTGCTCCTGATAAGCGCTTTGTATATTACTTGATGGCATCAACAGGAGTGTGTGTTGTTCCGCTTTCTGGTTTTAATTCTGATCTGTATGGCTTTCGTGTCACACTCCTTGAACCTGATATTGAGAAGTTTAAAAAGACATTTGATACTATCGCGTCCGCAATCAAAACTTATTTTAAGTCCTAAGGGTTCTAAAAAAAACCGTCGAGAGGCGGTTTTTTTTAGAATTCATTTTTTGAACGTAGATATTAAAATGGATTTTTCGCACCACGTACTTCAAAGTGAAGGTGTGGACCTGTCGAACGACCGGTATTTCCCGTTTTACCAATGGTTTGTCCTCGATGAACGGTATCGCCCACAGAAACATCTATACCACTTAGGTGCGCATAGAGTGTTTGGGTACCATTTGAATGTTCGATCATAATATAGTTACCATATCCTCCAAACCATGGATTGCCATCGCGGTAGTTACTTACTTTTACTACGCCATCAGCTGACGCATATACCGGTGTTCCTCGTGGAGCGCCATAGTCAACACCGTTATGCCCGTGAATTCCTTGCGTCTTGATACCTTTTTGAAGAGGGTAGAGATAGTAACCAGAATAGGAAGGATAACTCGCAAACCGAGGGGTAGCCGTTGTTCTTGGTGTAGTTTTTGGTGTCGAAGCCTTGATGGTTGCGTTTTCTCCGTTAGGAATGAGGAGTGTGTCACCTGCAACGAGCGTCGCATTTTCACCGATATCGTTAAATTCAAGGATCTCGTCAATGTTTCCCTTATGTTTTTTAGCGATACTACTTAAGGTATCTCCTTTTTTAACGGTATAAAGAATTCCATTCATAGGGAGAATAACGAGCGTTTGTCCTTCACGGAGTACTGCACCACGCTCGAGGTCGTTTGCCCACATAATGGTATCGACGCTTACGCCAAACATTTTAGCGATTTGAGTAAGAGTTTCACCACGATGTACCTTGTAGGTTGTCATCGTCCCTTGGTGCTCTCTCGTCTCGATATCCGCAAACGTACCAGACGGCCCTACGTTTGATGAAAGTGCGGTGTCGTTAATAACGGTGATTCCGCCGCCTTCTTTTGATGGATTAGGGTCGATATTTACGGCAGCTTCAAGGAGAGGCAGTGATTGAGTTGAGCGTGTTTCTGGCTGTTCACTCATACCTGCCATCGTCTCTTCAGCAGAAGCTTCTGAGGAAAAAAGGGCTAATACTTTACCTATAATACTTGCTTCTGCCTTGGAAGGAGCAAGCCCCATCACCATTATAGGCATAAAAATAAGGCCGAACGTCGTTAGAACGCCAAAAACTGCTTTACCGCGCTTTTTGCTGGCAAGCATTGAGAAATAAGGATATTTTACCTGAACACTCGAGATGCTTTCTTGGTCAGGGGTTTTAGGTTGAGTTAAAATAAGGCTATTTTTAGAGGAATTCGGTCGTTCTGTCGTAGAGAGAGTGTTTGAGTGTCGGTATGCCAATGGGCCAATCCCAATGGTTATTAAAAGCCTAGCATAAAACACTAGGTGAGGGAATAGATATGTGGAAAAGGTGGGGATAACATTTTTGTTGATACTAATAGTAGTGTGTTGTGTAATAAAAATTAAAAATTTACACCCACAGTATGATGATTATATTTTTTTTGCTTAAGAATAGAAAAAAGAAAATTTTTTACGACAATCAAGTTCTTTTCATTCCGCACACAATTCAAATGTAAGAAAAATATCCCTTTCTTTTCGTAGGTTCTTTGATACAATATATGTATGTTAAATTCTCGACGCGGTTTTGTTCTTACAAAAAATATTATTTTGATAACAGTTGCGAGTTTAATTGTTTTGTCCTTGGGCACAACGGTCGCTGTTATGAAATTTTCAAACAATACCATCGACAACACCTGCATTGGGGGAGTATGTCCCTCGGCGACAAGCACTATTACGTTCCCGGAACCACCAAACTGGTCGCCTACTACCCAATGTGGTGACGGTGTGTGTAATCCTCATGAAAAAGCAAATCCAAATGTGTGTCCTCAGGATTGCGCAATAGCAGAAAATATTCCAGCTCCCATCATTAATTCTTTTATTGCTACACCTGCAAAGGCAACAACGGGTCAGCCGGTAACTCTTTCATGGTCATCAACTTCAACGTTTTGTGCTGCGGCAGGAAACGAGTCATCATGGTTTGTAACAGGAGGTGCCGCTGCTGGTTCGGTAGAAACAAGGGCGTTGATGGTACCCACGACATTTATTCTTTCTTGTATGGCGGATGACGGCGTTTCTATTACAAAAAGTGTTACTGTTGATGTTGCACAGCCGATCGTAAAAGTTCCTATTATTACCATGAGCGCAAAACCAGAATCGATTGGCAAGGGTAAGACTGCTACGATTACCTGGTCGACGATGAATGCAACATCTTGTACGGCGTCGGGTGGAAGAACATCGTCCACATGGACAGGGTCACGTCCTCTTAAAGGTTCATATACTACGCCACCACTTACGACGAGTCAGTCGTATACACTTTCCTGTGTGGGTGATGGTAAAACTTCATTAAGAAAAGTAACGGTATCTGTTGCACAGGGTCCGCAGATTACCTTTACGGCAACGCCTTCAAAAGTAACTGCGGGAGAAAAGGTAACTCTTGCATGGCTTGCGCCAAACGCAACGTCGTGTACTGCAGGTGGCGCTGGTGTGGATTGGGGGTGGACAGGAAAACTCTCAGCGAGTGGCGTACAGACAACTGCACCACTTAAGGAAAGTCAAATGTTTTCTATTACGTGTGAGAATGGCGTCGGGGGGACAACTACGAAAGAAGTTCAGGTGATTGTTTCAGTTCCAAAACTTTCACTTACTCTTAGTCCAAGCACTCAGTCAATTGGTTATGGCAAGGTCGCGACGCTCAGGTGGACATCAACGGGAGCGACGAAATGCACGGGAAGTGGTCCATGGGCAGATAGTACATTTGGATTGAACGATACGAAATTTACCCAACCACTCACCAGTCCTTCAATTCTTGAAGTTACGTGCACGGGAGATGCAGGCACTACAATTACACAGAAAGCGACAGTAAACGTAGCAGAGGCGGCAAGGTGTACACTGGGTAGCATGGTTGTTCTTAACGGGGCATCGATCACCGCATACCTATCGGCAAGTGTGAAGTATGGAGCAGAATGTGTTTCTCAGACACGCACCTGTGCAAATGGCGTTCTATCTGGCTTCTATATGAATGCGAGTTGTGCGGTGCTGGATGGGAAGGATTGTAGTTCTAATGCCTTTGGTACTGTTAAAAATGGTACATCAGTGACTGCATATCAGGCGGCAAGCGCGAATATAGGAGAATGTGTTTCTGAAACACGTACCTGCACTGATGGTACACTTTCTGGAACATATGCGAATGCAAGCTGTATGGTGCGCCCAGCGAAGTGGACGACAACAAAAAGCGTACATTGTGTGGACAAGAAAAGCGCCCCAGAAGGGTGGGAGGGCACACCCACAACAACGGCGTGCGATACGGGAGAACATTCTTACGCCGATTTACCACCAGAATCATGCACGTCTGTTTCGCGAGGACGCCAATGTTGGTATAGCGGGTGGAGTAAAAAATGCGGAGATGTTACGACAGAAACAACTTGTTATGCCACAATTACTGAACAGTATCCATAGGAAAAGTCAGTACCTTTCTTTTTGGAGACCGAATCTTTAAAAGGAATCACATATTATATGCCTAAATTTACCTACAAAGTACGAGAAGTATCGGGAGTGGAAACTCAAGGAGAACAAGAATCCACTGACCGTTTTGCGCTTGCGACCGAGCTCCGTGCTTCGGGGAAAACGGTCATTTCTGTTGAAGAGGTGAAAGGGGGTTTCTCGTTAAATATGGATTTCATCAACAAACTCCTTACTCGTGTGAAAATGCATGATCTCATTGTGTTTGCGCATAACTTGAGCGCCATGATGACGGCGGGTCTCTCTCTTTCCCGCGCACTCTCCATTCTTGAGCGACAAACAAGGAATGTTACCTTCAAAGCAACTATCCATTCTTTGAGTGAGGATGTCAGTCACGGCAATACCTTGTCTGATGGAATGGCAAAATTTCCTAAAGTTTTTTCTGCACTATTTGTATCAATGGTGCGTGCGGGAGAGGAATCAGGAAAGTTGCCCCAGTCACTTCTTGTAGTAGGTGATCAACTCGAAAAAAGCTATGCCCTTAAGAAAAAGATTAAAGGGGCAATGATCTATCCATCTGTGGTACTCTCTGCTCTCGTGCTTATCGGTATTTTGATGTTTATTTATGTGGTGCCGACACTCTCAGCGACATTTAAAGAACTCAATGTTGCGTTGCCACTTAGTACCAAGATCATTATGGGAATTTCGGATTTTCTTGCAAATCATTATGTTGCCGGAGCTGGTATCGTTGTCGTTTTGGTTATTTCTATTATAGGAATCCTTCGTACAAAGAAGGGTCATCGTGCATTTGAGTATATGCTTTTTTATTTGCCTGTGGTGAAAAGTTTAGTTCGACAATCAAATGCTGCACGTACGACACGTACACTTTCCTCACTTCTTTCATCGGGGGTTGATATGGTTGAGTCTATCACTATTACGAAAGATGTTCTTCAAAATACATACTACAAGGATATAATGGCTATTGCTGTTGAGCGTGTACAGAAGGGTATCCCGCTTTCGTCAGTTTTTGTTGAACATGAAAAAATCTACCCACTTCTTGTAGGTGAAATGATTGAGGTTGGCGAAGAAACAGGAAAGCTCTCTGAAATGCTTCTGAATGTCGCCACGTTCTATGAGGATGAAGTAGACTCTGCTACGAAAAATATGTCTACGATTATTGAACCGCTTCTTATGGTGGTTATCGGCGCGTCTGTTGGATTTTTTGCCATATCGATGATTACGCCAATGTACTCTGTAATGACCAATCTCTAGTATGACACCTTACACCCTTATGAATCGTGGGTTAACATTTCTTGAACTTACTATTTCAGTTGGTATTCTCGCTATTCTTTTGGTGATTGTCATTCCTTCATTTATGGATTTTAGAAGGAATAGTATTTTAAGTACTGAAACACAGAACGTGATTACCCTCGTGAATAAGGCGCGTTTATCTTCAATGTCATCAAAGGAGGATTTTCAATACGGGATACATTTTGAGGCTGACAAAGTCGTTTTATTTCAAGGGGATACCTATGTTGCAGGCGCGGGAACAAATGAGGAACATGTTTTAAATACAGCGCTCACGCTTTCTCCTATCGTGGTCAATGGTGGCGGTGCGGATGTTGTTTTTCAAAAAGTAACGGGTGCCACAAACCAGAATGCGACAACAACACTCCTTGTGATCGGAGGAACAGCGAGTACAACCATTGTCGTGTTCCCTTCGGGGGTTTCAACGCGAAATTAATAGTTAGGGTTTGATCACGTGCGGTGATATACTTTTATATATGAAGATCTTTGTTTCATTTCAAAAACAGAGAGGGTTTGGACTTGTGGAGATGCTTATTGGTGCAGCGGTGCTCTCAACGTCCCTCTTGGGAATATCATCTTTTTTTCAAAAAACGCTTGAGGTGAGTAGTCTTACACAGTCTGCCGTGCAGGGTGACTATTTGCTTGAAGAAGGGGTAGAGGTGGTAAAGCTTTTTCGTGATGCTGGGTACGCAAACAATATTGTAAAACTTTCTACCACCACGCCGACCTATCTCGCGTGGGATGGTACGAATTGGGCAACGAGTACTATTAATGTGTTTATTGGTGGGAAATTTGAACGAAAAATTACCGTCAGTGAAGTGAAGCGAAATGTAAGTGAAGATATCTCAGATACGGGGATACTCGATCCTAATACGAGGCTCGTTGCGGTGAGTGTTGCGTGGAATGTAAAGGGAGCGACAACTACTAAAACAATCCAGACGTACATAACTAACATATTCAATAATTAGTATGAGGTTCACGAGACACAAAAAATCCGGGTTCACCCTTGTGGAAATGATTATCTACATCGCATTTTTTGCAATACTCTCTATTCTCGCGATTGAGGCGCTTATGGTCGTTATGAAATCATTTTACACACTTCGTCTTACTCAAAATATTAATCAGTCAGCAACGACAGCACTCGAGCGCATGAGTCGCGAGATTCGCAACGCGTACGACATCGATACTGCGGGAAGTACTTTTAATACAAACCCTGGATACCTTACGCTCAGAACAAAAGATGCTGGTGGTGCAAATACCACCTTGGAATTCTACGTGAATGGGAATCAGATAGGAATTAAAGAGGGTGGTGTCGATAAGGGTTCTCTTATGGCAAAAAGTACAACGGTGACGAATTTAGTTTTTAGACAAATTACCACCGCCAATTCAAAAGCGATAAAAATAGAAATGTCACTCCATGATACTCATGGCGTATTGTCTCGGGATGCGGTTTTTTATGATACGATATTATTACGAGGTTCTACACATTAATTATTATTATGAAATATTTATCACATAAAAGAGGGGCAGCCATCATAACGGCGGTTATGTTTTTTGTTATTATATCAATAACGTTTGCGCTCGGACTTTCGACGCCTGTGGTGCGTGAATATGTAACTTCGCGTGATTTTGAGAAATCAAAAGGCGCGTACTATCTTTCTGAGTCTGGGCACGAGGATGCTTTGTACCGCCTCAAGAACGGAAAACAAATAAGCGCCGAGGAAGTTCTTGTCCTTGAGGGAAATACTGCCACCACTACTATTACCAACGTAAGTGGCTATGAAAAATTTATAAGCTCCCTCGGTGATATTTTTAAAAATACTCGTCGTGTAAAATCAACACTTACGACCTCAGTGGGGGAATCGTTTAGTTTTGGTGTTCACGCGGGGGAGGGAGGTGTGCTTTTACAAAACAGTTCCACTATTACAGGAAATCTTTTTTCTGCAGGGCCCGTTGTCGGATCAAATAATTTAGTGAGCGGTACGGTTATCGCAGCTGGCACTACGGGGCTCAATGGTTCAATTACGGGCGTTCAAAATCAAGGAGGAAGCTCTATGTATGCGGGAACCATTAGTAATTCTACGATTGCAGGAGATGCATACTGCAATACGATTTCTGGTTCATCAACTACTACTTGTAAAACACTTACGCTTCAACCAGCGCAACCGTTTCCTATTTCAGCAGCTGATATTGCAAATTTTGAAGCAGTAGCACTTGCGGGAGGTACGGTTACATGTACTAGCGGAAAGTATGAGCTTGCTTCAAACACCACGCTGGGACCCGCAAAGATTCCGTGCGATTTCATTATTACGGGGACGGGTACAGGTGGTGGGCCCGTGATTACCCTTGGTGGCCCTCTCTGGGTAACAGGCAATATTAAAATAAAAAATCACGTGACGGTGCGCGTTGACCCCACGCTTGTCGGACAAAGTATCGTGATGATTGCTGATAATCCTTCAAACCATACGACAAGTAGCAAAATTGAAGTAGAGGGAACCGGATTGTATTTCACGGGAGCCCCAGGAGGAAGTTCGTGGGTTATGCTTATATCTGAAAATACTGGCGCATCGATGGGTGATCCAAATGAAGCGATTGAACTCGAACAAGGTGCTCAAGGAGATGTTCTTTTGTACGCGCGCCTTGGTGATATTCTGTTAAAAAATAATGCTTCAGTAAAAGAGGTGACTGCGTACAAGATTACGTTACAAAATAGTGCAAATGTAATTTATGCGTCGGGACTTCAAAATGCCCTGTTTACATCGGGGCCGGGAGGTTCGTGGGTAATACAGGATTGGAAGGAGGGGCAGTAGTATTGATTACATAAAAGAAAAGGTGCAAAAAATCCGCATATGTGCGGATTTTTTGCACCTTTTCTTTTATGGTATTATTGCCGTATGAAGAAACTTATCATTGGTAACTGGAAAATGTATCCTGTGGAACTAAAAGAGGCTCGCGAACGATTTACCCAGATTAAAAAAACAGCAAGCGTGTTGCGCAATGTACAGACGGTTATTTGTCCTCCGTTGGTGTACGCTGGCGATTTGAAAAAAATGGTAGCGGGACATAGGGTGACTCTTGGTGCGCAAAATGCATGGCTTGAGCAAGAAGGCGCGTATACGGGGGAAGTTTCACCTTCGCAGATTCGTTCGGTTGGTTTAACACACGTGATTATTGGACACTCGGAACGTCGCGTGCTCGGAGAAACTGATGAGATGATAAATAAAAAAATTCTCGCAGGTATTAAGGCGGGACTCGTGGTTGTCTTGTGTGTCGGTGAACGCGAACGTGATAAGGACGGGGAGTATTTGAGATACGTCGCTTCTCAGATAAAATTGGCGCTCAAAAATGTACAGAAAAAAGAATTAAGTAATATGGTCATTGCGTATGAGCCAATATGGGCTATTGGTAAAAATGCACTCCGCGCAGCTTCTTCGGAGGACGCGCTTGAAATTGCGATTCTGATTAAAAAAACACTCGCCGATATGTATAATAGGGACGGTTCTCACGTGCCGATTCTCTATGGAGGTTCGGTAAACGAAAAAAATACGAAGGATTTTTTAACTGCTTCACGCATCGACGGGCTTCTTGTAGGGCGTGCTAGTTTAGATCCATTTGTGTTTGGGGAGATTTTGCGCGGAGCAGAAAAAGTCAAATAACTATTGAACAACCACCACCTATCATATGAAAAATATTCCGACCATTAAAGATATCAAAGACCTTAAAGGTAAGCGCGTTATTCTTCGCCTTGATTTTAATGTGCCAATAAAAAATGGCAAGATTGTAGAAACGATGCGTATCGACCGCGCACTTCCTACCGTTGAGTACCTGATTAAAAAGAAGGCTCGGGTAATTATTCTGTCACATATAGGTAAGGACGCGTCTTCATCTCTCAAGCCTATAGTTCGTTATTTAAGTAGAAAAATAAAGGTAGGGTTTGTGCCTGATTTTCGTACAGAAGAGGCGCGTACGATGGTAGAGGGTTTGTCACTGGGTGGCGTAGTGGTGTTTGAAAACTTGCGCCTCGACGCGCGCGAGACTGACAATGATCCTGAATTCGCAAAATACCTTGCTTCGTTCGGTGATATCTATATCAATGATGCTTTTGCGGTGACACATCGCGCTCATGCTTCGGTTGTGGGAATTACGAAATATTTACCGAGCTATATTGGTTTTCTTATTGCTGACGAGGTTAAGCATCTCTCTCTTGCGCTTAACCCAAAACATCCATTCCTCTTTATTCTTGGTGGCGCAAAGTTTGAAACTAAAATGCCACTTTTGAAAAAGTTTATGAAGCGTGCGGATAATATTTTTGTGGGGGGTATTCTTGCGAATGATTTTATTCGTGACGCAGGGCTTGAGGTGGGTACCTCAACAGTGGATCGTTATAAATTTAATATTACATCTCTCTTGAAAAAAGGAAAGATTATTCTTCCTACGGATGTTGTGGTGAGCGACTCGAACCACAAAAAAGGGATCGTAAAATACATTGATGATCTTTCTCATGGTGATGCTATCGTCGATGTTGGCCCAGAGACGATACGTTCCCTCGCGCCAATTTTGAAAAAAGCAAAACTTATTGTCTGGAATGGTCCATTGGGATACTACGAAGGGGGATTTGATAAAGGGACCATCATGCTCCTCAAGGCAATTATTGGCACAAAGGCAACTTCTATCATTGGAGGCGGAGATACTGCCGTAGTGGTAGAAAAAAATGGTTTAGAGAAAGACCTTTCGTTTGTTTCCACCGGAGGTGGTGCAACACTAGACTATCTTGTAGACGGTAAACTTCCGGGAATTGAAGCGGTGCTAAAATGCAAGAAAAGAAAATAATTTTCATCCATTAGTTTCCAACCGTTAAATTTCACTTGATGCATCTCACGTGTTGTATGTTCTATGTTCTATTTTCAATGCCAACACCCTGAGTAAGTTTTCTACACACTCTTGCATTACTGACAGCCTATTTGGTACTATAGTACTGGATAGGCTGTCAGTAATGATTTGTGTATATAATAACAAGAGTATGAAAAAACAAGAACGACAGGAAATGATATTGAACATTTTACTTGGCGCTGGAGTTTTGACGACGGCGATTGTTGCACCAAACGCTTTACAGCTTTTTAAATATTTTCATCCGAAGAGTCGTCGAGGTAAGTGGGAGATCAAGCGCTCCTTCTTGCGTCTTGAGAAAAAAGGTTTCGTAAAAAAGAAAATCACTAACGGTGAAGATTATTATACACTCACCCTCCTTGGTAGCGAGCGAGCAAAGAAATACAAACTCGATTCAATGAAGATTGAACACCAAAAAAAATGGGATAAGAAATGGCGTTTGATTATGTTTGACATTCCTGAAGACAAAAAGATGGCGCGTCGAGGAATCAACCTTGTTCTTAAAAAACTTGGATGCGTGCAGTATCAAAAATCAGTATTCATTACCCCATTCCCTTGCAAGAAAGAAATTGATTTTGTTGGTGAGTGCTTTGGTGTGCGCAAATATATTCGTGTTATTACTGCGGACGAAGTAGAGGGAGTGGAGCCTCTCAAAAAAGTTTTTAAACTTTGAACAGTTGATTTTTATTAGTGGCGCGAACGAATCAGTAAATTCACGTCCTAGGCAAAGGCAAAACAACACACCCTTTTCATCATTGAGCAAAGGAGTTTATTTGGGTATATATGTTATTGTTTTCACCCTGTCCGCCTATACGGTACTATAGTACTGTATAGGCGGACAGGGTGAGTAAAATGTAATGAGTATGAGAGAGGGGAGGTAATTCAATTGTTGTCCAGTTTGGATGAATGCAACATTGCTCTTTAAAATATAACTATGGTATAATTTTTTTATGAGTAGGAATTATATCATCCTCGCTTTTCTCGTTCTTGGGAACATTGCTATTGGTGTCCTTTGCACAATGAAATATCTTGAGTACCGTGAGTACCAAGCATTGCATAACACTATCAAAGTAGTGAAGCCACTAACTTCTCCACTCCCTCCTCTTTCTCCAGAGGCACGCGCTGAGGTGAGGGTGCTCAGTGCTCTTCGTACCGCATACCAAGCGTCATCCACGCCACTTGCGACATCAACCATCATAAGTCAGCAAAAGGCACTCGACGTTGCCCGCAAGAAAGCAGCACAAAATAAAACAACAACGATATCGCCAAAGGTACAACAGCAGCAACTTTTAGATCTCGATACTCTTCGGGTACAAGCACAAACACGTTTACCTGTAAGTAATTAGTAGTACGCGTTTTACTATCTTATGATACATAAAAAACAAATTGCGATCCTTTTTCTTATTTTCTTAAACTTATTTATCGGTGCGTTCTTACTCTTTAAATATTTTGAATATCGTGATTATCTTATTGCGCAAAAAGCAAAGGAGTCGTTGCGTGCAATTTTTGCCCCCGTCCTCTCACCTTCTGCACGGAAGGATTCTCAAGAGCTTGATGCCCTTCGTGAGAAAACACGAGTCGACGCGTTGAATAAATAATAAAAAACCCTATCAATATTTCGATAGGGTTTTTACATATTAAGGAGTGCAGATGCTTTCTTGGTACAAACAAGCCACTCTTCTAGAGTAATATCCTCTGCGCGTGCGTGAGGGCTGATCCCCGTTTGTGCTAGTAGTGTCGAAGTCGTGTTGCCAAACAGCTCTTTGAGATTACCCGCAAGCTGTTTGCGTTTGTGGGCAAAACCTGTTTTTACAATATCAAAAAAAAGTTTCTCCAATTTTCTATCTGTAAAATGTGTGTTCGAAATATGCTCAATTGCTAGTACCGCAGAATCAACGTTAGGGGCAGGGGTAAAGTAGCGCGCAGGAACTTTCTTGACGATACGAGGTGTACCGTATGCTTTGACCGCAATAGAGAGGATGCTTTCCTTTTTGTCGCGCGCGACAATACGGTCAGCCACTTCCTTTTGAATCATCAAGATCATTCTCTCTGGTTTGTGTGGCGTTTCAAGAAATGTACGGATGATGTATCCGGTGAGATAATAGGGGATGTTGGCAATAAGTTTGTAGGCACCGTCGTTTAATCCGTATGCGTGTGGGTCAAAATTGGTAACGTCATCATGAATGAGGGTAAATACACCTTTTGTCATTTCTTCAGCAAATTTTTCCTGCAGGAATGGTATGAGCCGATCATCTTTCTCGATTGCAAAAATATGCGCTCCTGTCTTGAGGAGTTCAGCAGTTAAAAACCCTTTCCCTGGTCCAATTTCAAGCACCGTATCAGAGCCCGAAAGTTCTGCTGAGCGCACAATTTCGTGTGCAATCGTTTTTGAATTGAGAAAATTCTGCCCTAGTGATTTTTTTGCGCGCATAGTATGTGTTGTAGTAAACACTATCACAGCAGGCACCTTTTACCAATCAATGCGAATAATCGGCTCGTCGTCGTCACCTTTTTTCGTGCTCGTTACGTGTTCGTGTTCAACGCACTCACTACTGATATCAGAGAGGAATTCTGAAGGAGTATTCATTCTACGTTCACCAAAAATGGTGCGTACGGCAGCGTGAGAAAGAAACAATTTTTTCTTGGCGCGTGTAACCGCAACATAAAAGAGGCGACGCTCTTCCTCTCCGTCTTCTTTTGATACTGCTTTTTCTCCCATACGTCGATGAGGGAAAAGGTCGTGCTCGAGCCCTGCGACAAATACGTGGGGGAATTCAAGACCTTTCGATGCGTGTACGGTCATTAGTTTTACCGCGTTCTCGCTTTCCATAAGGGAGTCTTGGTCGCTTGCGAGCGTAGCGTCGCCTAACAGTTTCTCCACAGCTTCGTCGGGAGGGAGGATGTCGTATTTAGTCGCAAGGGTAACGAGCTCGTGAATATTCTCAAGGCGCTCATTATCGTCATCGTGCCCTGTTTTAAGAGATGCTTCAATACCTGTTTTTTCTGAGACAAACTTAATAAGGTTGGAAGTTTTTTCTAGAAGAGCGTACTCTTTAATGTCAGAAAGGAGCTTCCAGAATTCCGCAACGCGTTTCTGTCCTGCGGGTGGGAGGGATGCTTCATCCTTGGCAAACATTTTTGCGAGCGTTGTCTTTCCGATACCGCGTGGAGGTACGTCGATGATGCGCTTGATATCCGAGAGGCTATCTGGGTTAAGTCCTGCGCGAATAAACGAGAGAATATCTTTAACCTCTTTGCGTTCAAAGAATCGTACGCCGAGCACTTGATAGGGGACATCCATAAGGAGAAACGCTTCCTCAAGCGCGCGTGACTGAAAGTTTGCACGATAGAGAATTGCAATATCTTCTGGCTGTGCTCCGTCTGCGCGTAGTTCCTTAATCTTCTGCCCTATGGCGCGCGCCTCACCACCTTCGTCGTATGTTTCAATAATGCCTATTTTTTCTCCGGTACTATTTTTGGTATACAGGTTCTTTTCTTTTCGTACGGTATTTTTTTTAATAATGTCATTTGCTGCCGTAAGGATTGTCTGTGTGGAACGATAATTTTCTTCAAGGAGAATTGTTTGTGCGCCTTCGTAATCTTGTTCAAAATTTAAAATGTTTTGAATGTTTGCCCCACGCCACGAGTAGACGTTTTGATCGGCATCACCCACCACACAAATATTCTTGGTGGTACCGGTAAGCAAGCGTGCAAGTTCGTATTGTGCGCCGTTAGTGTCTTGGTATTCGTCGATGTGGATATAGCGCCAGCGTTTTTGGTATGAAGCACGAATCTCTGGATTATCACGAAGCAAAATGACTGTTTTTAAAATGAGGTCATCGAAATCAAGCGCCTTTTCACGCTTGAGGTATTCTTCATATCTTCCCCATACTCCTGCGACAATAGTAGGGAAATAAGAATTTCCAGCTTCTGTGCGGTATCGTTCTACGGTCATAAGGTTGCCTTTTTGACGTGATATGACATTCCCGATACGGTCAGGAGAAAATTGTTTTGGGTCTAATCCCTCCGCTTTCACGGCTTCTTTCATGAGAGAGCTCGCGCCACTTTTGTCGAGAATGGCGAAATGCTTCGTAAGGCCGAATACGTGTGCGTGCGCACGAAGGACGTATACGCCGAGTGAATGAAAGGTACCAATCCATGGACGTGCGTCTTCATAGCGGAGTCCTGCCGTAAACCCGTATTTTTCTAAAAGGTTTGCAACGCGGATACTCATTTCCTTGGCAGCTTTGTTGGTAAAGGTGATCGCAAGGATCTCACTCGGAGGAACGCCCTCTTTGATAAGGTTAAGGATTCGATGAGTGAGTGTGCTTGTTTTGCCGGTTCCTGCGCCAGCGATAATAAGAAGAGGGCCGTCCTTGTGGACGGCCGCTTCGCGTTGCATTTCATTTAAGTGTTCGAGGTGTTTCATATTATTTGTGCGCTTCTCCTTCGGGTGAATCTCCCCTGAGTATTTGTTTTATCGCCTGTTCTTTATAGGCATTAAGTGCTTTCCTGATGGCTTCTTTGACCAGCGTACTGAGATCAGGGACATTGGTATCCAAAAATTCTTGGATGAGGGTATGATCTCCCGTAACGCTTATTTTTTCAAATTCATTACGTGCATTTTCTGAGAGTTTCTCAAAAATAGAGGTGGTGAGTGTGGTAAGAACAGTTTCTCCTACCTTGGAAAGAATATCATTCTGTGCTTCTTTGGACAACGTGCCGATGTCCATTTCTTGTATTAATAGTTCACGAAGTTTATTGCTGTCCATTGTTGTTATGTGCGGTTATCTCTAATACTCGTTTTATATAGTCAATTATTTTTTCATCGGGGTTAGGAGTTACTCCTGTTTGATTGGTTGCCTGAAGAATGTATTCATGCATTTTAGTTCTTTCTTGTTCATTTGCAACCCCCCAAAGTTCTGTTGATGTAGAACCGCTTTCATTTCGGGGGTTACGGATTTCATTGATGGTTTTTGTTGAAAATCCGTTAACGGGTTCATTCCAATGTCGAGAATCTATACCTTTTGTTTTTCCGAAACCAAGAAAGCCTTTATCTCCAAAAAGTTTATCAAGGTGATCGTTGAGCATCTTTTCTACATAGGGAGAAAGTTGCACTGATTGAATTGGTGTTTCTCTAGTCTCTTTCAGATTGATTGTTTCTGCTGGTGTTGAGACTTCATCTTCCGGCGTTTCTTTCATGGGAACATCCTCGTTGGTAATTTCCTCTAGGACTATTGGCACCACAATTTCTTCTTTCTGTTCCTCGGCACTGTTTTTCTGCGGTGTGTCGTTACCGTCATCAAGAAGGAGAGGGGTCTCAGGTATTGAAGGGTTTTCAATCGGCGCTTCTGCTGTCTCTGTTTTGATTGGTTCAGGTGTTTGGATAACGGCACCTTCTTGAGAAATATCATTATGAGTAACTTCTTCAAGAGCAGATGTGATGATTTTTTCTATGGAAGATCTATGCTTGTGCTCCCATTCTTTTTGGTCAGCGAGCGCTTGTTCGCGCGTGTAGAGAATGCTTTCGTTTCCCTGTGGTTCTACGGACACCGTAGGTTCGGGAGCTTGGGTTGGAGTGGGGGGTAATGATATTGCTCTTTCTTGCGGTGCTACGTCTGTTGTTTCTTGTTCTTGTTTTTCTATCGATTCGTTTCCCGTGTGGATATTGACGAATTCCTCTGTCGTAGGATCTTTTATGTTATTTTCTTCAATGAGTGTTGCTTCTTGCGCGAGCTTATCTAATTTTTGGTTCGCGTCGTAAATGGTTGCTTCGGCGCGGTTCGTGTCACCCATCGCTTTTCTGTCAGCAGGGTCGAACGCGAGCTTGTGTTCTCCACGCGCAAGGGCTCGTCGAGCGTTGTTGAGTATTTTTTTGTTCTCTTTCCATTCAGTGATGATCTTATGAATCTTTTTTTGGTCCGCCGAGAGGTCGACCTCTGGTAATTGGTCGTTTATTTCCTTGAGTTTTTTCTGTACCGCACGGATGCTTTTTTCGATAGCCTTTTTAATGACACTTGGAACCTCTTCGTTTTCATGGACACGAAGTTCTGCAAGGTCGTGAAGAAGTTCTTCTTTGTCGCGGGTGATTTTTTCAACATCATTACTAGCACGCTTGAGATCCTTCGTCGCTTCAGCGATGGCGCGTTTTATTTCTACGGGATTTCCTTTACTTCCTGTACCACCGCGTATATTTTTTTCTTCATTTGAAATGTTCTCTTCCATAATTGATTATAAGATTCATTATCGCATATTTCTTTATCGGTGCGCAACGTTGTTTTGCATTGCGATATGAAGTGTTTGACGTTATACTTGCATAAGTATATGAAACTTGGAACAAAAATAAATCTCGTGCTTGTAGTCGTGACCACTATTGTACTCACTGTTGCGTTTTGGATCGTGGTAAATATCGAGGGGTCAAATATTGAAAAGCAGGTGCGAAATGACTCCAGTACTATTGGAGAAATTCTTTTGGAAAATATTACCCGAATGTTTTCTCAGATGCGCACGCAAGAGGAACATCTGCAATCTGTTGTCGACAAACTCTCGGTGATTGAGGGGGTAAAATACGTCGACGTGATGGATATGAGTGGTGTGTATATTGCTGCAACCAATCATAATCTTGTTGGTACCAAAGCAGATACGAACGACTCTGAGATTCTCGAGAAGATAAAGGTAGAGAAAAAACCTATTAGTACGCGTAAGGATGAAGGGGGTCATTATGAGCTCGAACGCCGTATCCCTATCTATCAAGGAGATAGCGGAGAAACAGAAAATATGATTAATATGATCGAGGTTGAGGTTGCAACACGATCAAAGGGTTCCACTGATGTTCTTGACGCTCAAAAACTTCTTCAAGTGATTTCGGTCAGCATTGAGCAGAATGCGCGTTCTATTTTTGCGACACGCAAAGAAGATCTCGATGCGATTCAAGAAATTACCGATGACGTTACGAGATTTGATTTTTTTCATGACTTCATTGTTTTTGATACGAAGCTGAACATTATTGCGAATACCGGAGGAGAAAAGGATGAATTTGCCGATGACGAGTCTAAGTATCAACGTATGCGTGAAGATGTTATCGCTGGTAATATTGAGTATGCTGAGGATATTCGCATCCACGAAGAAGGTATGGAGGTTATATTTAGGATGGAGCCCATTAAGCTCCAAGTAGAAGGAAAGAGTAAGATTATCGGCCTTCTTGAAATTCATACATTGACTTCATCATACGAAGAGCGAATTAGTGCTTTGGAACTTCGTATGGTTGGCATTGGCGTTATCTTTGTCGCTATTTTGGTTATCACACTCGCTATTTTTCTTCGTAAGGAAATTATTGGCCCGATCATGCTCTACTCAAAAGTTGCGCAAAAAGTTGCTGATGGTGATTTGAATCAAGTGATTGAATATTCATCTGATGACGAAATTGGAAAATTCGGCGATGTGTTTAATTCAATGGTTGCCAACCTGCGCGAATTTGATCGCCTCAAGTCAGACTTTATCTCAGTTGCTGCGCACCAACTTCGTACGCCACTTTCAGGAGTAAAGTGGGTGCTCAAGCTCCTCCTTGATGGCGATCTCGGCGCAATTTCGACCGAACAAAAGGAAATGTTGAAACGAGGTTTCGATACGAATGAAAAAATGATTCAGCTCGTGAACGATCTTCTGAATGTGTCACGTATTGAAAATGGGAAATTTGGCTATGCATTTGAAAAAAATGATTTTAGTAAATTACTGAAGACGTTGGTTGAAAATTCTGAACTTGCCGCACGTGCGCGTGGTATTGAAATCCTTGTAGAAGATCGTGCGCAGGTTGGTGAGTTTATGTTTGATGATGAAAAACTTTTGATTGCATTTCAAAATATCGTTGATAATGCCGTTAAGTACACGCTTCCTGGTGGAAGAGTATTTATTTCAGTTGAAAAACAGGGGGATTATGTGCAGGTAAAAATTAAGGATACAGGCGTTGGTATTCCTAAGAGCGAGCTCCATAAATTATTCTCGAAATTCTTCCGCGCAACAAATGTCATTCATCTTCAAACAGATGGTTCGGGGCTCGGCTTGTTTATCGTCAAAAGCATTATTTTGCGCCACGGTGGGCAGGTATGGGTGGATTCGGTAGAAGGGAAGGGTACAACCTTTACCGTTATTGTGCCCATTGTAAATAATTTAGTTCCTACAGAGGTAAGTATTCAGGGTTCTGAAACTCCTAAAAAATAAATCGTTTGGTTCTATTGAGTACACATAAAAACGTTTCCCTGTATTGATTTTTGGGTGAATATGGCGTATATTGTGGCTGGATAATAAATAATTAGTTCAAAAAAATAAAGTAGAGGAGGGGTTTATGGAGGAATCTTTCATCGAAAGAAATTTTTCCAATGGCAGTATCGGTCCATACAGGGATGCAGGGAAGGTTGTCGTGTCCCTTGTGGATGAATTCGCTGCAAAGGTTTCCTGCAACATTTTCAAGTACCTGTCGATAAAAGAGTTCCATACCCATTTCATTGAACGCCGGAATACGACTTCGTTTAACGCGTTTCATTGCAAACCATTAGGTTTCAATGTTGTGGTGAACGCAGGAAACGATGGTGTACATACGGTCGATTTTTTCCTTAACGATCGTATGCATCCGCTCATCTGCACAGGGGAACAGGCTTGGAGACTTCTGTGCGATGGAGAAGAGATCGACGAGATCGAACCTCTCCTCTCTGTTGAGGATGAAGTGAGGGTGAGAAATATGGCCAGTAATGCTTTTAAGGCGCTCCGATGCGCTCTTCGGAAAAAAGCAGAGGCTGAACTCTACGAACTCAAGCTCGAGTTTGGGAGGCGGACGCAGGGCTATATGGCCGGGAAGCCCATCATCACCGGCATTGTTACCAGCAGAGAGTGTCGAGTTGCCTCTGTTGGAGGTAAAAAGAATATCGAGAACAGTGATTTCAATCTCGCTACACTCACGGAGAAGCTTTTTTCGTAACCGTGAAAGAATAACAGAAGAGCCGGTTTGGACGAAGTCCAAACCGGCTCTATTTTTTTTATCACTATCTTTCTTTTGTCGTAAATTCTTTAATTTTTTGAGCTATCTTGATTATATCAACCGCGCAAACTTCTGGCTTGTGCATATTTTCTTTTTTTAGCTTTCGGAGCGCCTCCAATTCTGGATGGTGGTTGTACGTTGTATTCTCTAAAAATGAAGCGGTGAGAGCAGAAGGGAATTTGTCGGGATGAGCGGTTTCAAATACCACCACAGTTGCTTCGTGTGCAAGTGCTTTTTTCTCGCGCGTGCGAATGGTTGCAATGAGTGCTGAAACGCCGTGTGGCTCGAGCATAATGTTATTTTTTTGGTACTGGTACGACATCATGGCGTAGAGTTCATCATCAGTTTCCGTATCTTCTGACCATATCAGTTGTTGAAGATACTGGAGCATTTCGGGCGTTACACCATATTTTGAAAGGGGAATATCTTCGACAGGAGAAACATTTTTGATATCCTTTTTCATCTGCTCGTAGGGGATAGGGTCAGTATGTCCTGTTTTTTGCGCAGTAAAATAGAGGAGACGCTCAAGGTTGCTGGGGTCCAAAATATCCATCGAAGGAGCAGAGGTATTTGTAAATTCTTTGTGTTTGATAACACCCGATCCAATAATATTTGCCATTACGTTGTTGGCATTGGTTCCGATGATGAATTTACTGATAGGTAGTCCAAGCTCCTGTGCGAAAAGTCCTGCCATCATATGCCCAACGTTGCCCGTAGGAATTGCAAAGCATACTGTTTCGTCGGCCTTTATCTCATTTGTCTTCAATAGATGCGCGTACGAAACAAAATACTGCACCATCTGGGGGATGAGGCGCCAGATATTGATGGAGTTCGCGCTTGAAAGATTGAGCGTTTTGACGTCTTCGGAAAGTTTTTCTAGTTCGGCGTCAGAAATCTCTTGTTTGAGCTTGTAGGAGATTTGTTCCTTAATTCCTGCCTTGTTGTGTACATCAAGTTCTCTCGTAAGTTGAAGAATTTTGGCGATGTCTTGGCAGTTGTCAAAATTCCCTAACACAGGAATGACCTGTATGTTGCTATTGCGTTCCTGTACGCGAAGCATTTGTTTTTCCTGCACTTCACTCACGCCTCCTTCGGGGTACATAACCGTAACGGTAATATTTTGTGCCTTGCCAAAAGCATCTGCAATAGCAACTCCCGTGTCTCCTGACGTTGCGACGACGATATTAAGTGGTTTGTGGTGCACTTCGCTCCACGTATCAAGAAGTCTCGCAATAGAGCGTGCTGCAAGATCCTTAAAACTTGCTGTTGGTCCTTGGTCGAGGCGCGCAACAAACGTATGATCATCAAGTTTTTCCAGAGGAATTTCGAAATTATACGCCTCGTGCATCATACGAGAAAGTTCTTCGTCATTGATATCTTCGCGGGGGATGAATACGCGATGAACAAGCGTTGCAATTTCGGGGATCGTGAGGGTGGGGAGTATGGTGGTAAAAAAGTCCGGTATATTTTTGAACGCTTGTGGAAATTTTTCAGGCATGAAAAGCCCTCCATTTGCAGAGAGACCTGCTGAGATACTTTCAAAAAAGGTTGCCGGAGCGCCACCTCGCGTATCGCCAAAACGTGGACGGTCGACAGGGAGCGCCTTGAGAAGTTCTTGTGCTTGTGTGTTCATAGGGTCTAATAGATTACGCTGTTTCTACTTTGTCTGTTCAAGAAATTGAAATACTTTTTCATTGAGGAGCATCATCTCAAGGTGCTCATATGCGCGTGCAGGGTCAATGTCTTTATGTTGTTCCGTGAGGAATTTTACTTCGCGATCAAGTTCGTCCTTGGGAACTTCCAATTTTTCTGCGACGGCGATTTTTCCGAGTGCAATCTGGATTTTAACGCGTTTCTCTGCATCGATGCGCCATTCTTTGCGGAAATCCTCTTCAGTTTTCTTTATGGTTGAAAGATACGCCTCTAATTTCATTCCCATACGTTCGATATCTTGGCGAAAACGGAACATCATACGGTCGAGCTCACCATCTATCAAAAGAGCAGGGAGGGTGACCGTGATGCCGTCTGCAATTTTTTCCATGGTTTGCATACGTTTCTTTTCGCGTGCGCGCATTTGTTTTTCGTGAGCAAGAGATTCACGTACTTTTTCGGTAAATTCAGCGACGTTTGCAAAAGGGCCAAACTTCTGTGCAAGTTCGTCGGTCAATTCAGGAAGCACCTCCTTACCTTCGTCATCTTTGGTTGCATACTGTCTGCGAAGCTCGGTAAGACCTTTCTCAACGTCATCGTCGGTGACCGCCGTGTCATCGGTCCCACTCATTACATCTTTTGCAATTTTTGTGTAGTCAGGGAGCTTGATCTCGGGAAGCACTTGGAAGGTGAGGGAAAACTCAAATGGGTTACCTTTTGCAAGTTTTTTTACCTGTGCCGTGGGTTGTGCGATCGCTGAAACCTTGTGTTTGCGAAGGATCTCAGGGTACACCTTTTCCATGGTAAGGTTTGCCATTTCTTCGAGAATGAAGGCCTCACCAAACTTTTGCTCGAGTACATTTGCTGGAACGTGTCCTTTGCGAAAGCCGGGAAGTGACACCTCTTTACCAATGCGCTCTAGCGCCTGCGCACGCTCTTTTTCAAAGGTTTCTGTGTCGACTTCGCACAAGATCTCTATTTCTGCTTCTGATATATTGTTTACGGTTGTTTTTATGTCAGTCATAATGGAGCCAGTCTAGCGGTTCAAAGGGTAAAAGTCAAAAAATCTATCCAATGGTAATTTGGCGGTTCAACCGCCAAATGTTATAATTTTTATATGGGGATCAGAAAAACGCCATTTGTTACAGGTGAGCATTACCATATATTTAATCGTGGGGTAGATAAAAGAGATATTTTTAGTGACCAAGAGGACCTCAATCGATTTTTTCAAAGCATAAATGAGTTTAATACACTTGAACCAATAGGTAGTATTCATGAGAATTCACGTGGCGGTTCAACCGCCACGCCCGGTACTACTACCAAGCTTGTTGAGTTTATTAGTTATTGTTTGAATCCAAATCATTACCATTTTATTTTACAACAAATGGTTGACGGTGGAATAAGTGAATTTATGAAAAGGTTGGGTGGATATACGTGGTATTTTAATAACAAATATAATAGAAGTGGCTCCTTGTTCCAAGGTAGATTCAAGTCTGTTCACATTGATTCAAACGAGCAGTTGTTGCATACGAGTGTTTACGTTAATTTAAATGATAAAGTCCATTCCTGTGGCGGTTCAACCGCCACAGGTGTTATGACTACTGGGCTAGTGAGGTCAAGTTGGCGGGAGTATATAGAGGACCATGGCGGGGAATACCCTGAAAATGCAAACAATGTTTTTTGCAAAAAAGATATTATTTTAGACCAGTTCAAAAATAAAAATGAGTATAAAAATTTTTCAGAAGAATCCTTGAAAATAATAAAAGAAAATAAGGTGATTAAAAAATTATTGATCGAGTGATGTGGCGGTTCAACCGCCAACAATCAACCGCCAACAATATCAAAAGTTATCCACAATATCTTTGGTAGGGAACTAGTTATTTACTTACAGTGCGTGATACAATATATACAAACTTTTATTAGCGACATAGGTGCGCAAGCTTTGCTTGCGCACCTATGAAATTGTTTTCATTTTAATTTACCAACGTTCAATATATTCCTATGTCCATTACACAAGCTCGTACCCTTATTGTTAAGCACCATAAATATGCATGGATTCTTACGCTCTCGGCAGTCTTCGTCATCTCAGGAGTATATTTTAGAGATACAGTAACGCACGCAGCTACGTACTACTTCCAGCAATCGAGCTGGTCAGGGGGAGTATCTGCAAGTACGGCAACGCACTCGAGCAATCAGAACTCTGGATGGGATACGTATGATAGTGCGAGTTCGACGCTGACCATAGGGGATAATATAATATTGGCTCCAATCGCATCCTCGTTTACGGATGATGGAACTCTTACTACAACAGGATCTGCTTCCGGAGGAGGGTTTAGGAATGGAACGGTTGCAAATACTTTGGCTGCTGATACAACCACAAGCGATGGGCACGTGGTTCTCGGGCGAGATTCTTCAAGTGCGTTAGCTAGCTATGTTTTGGATTCTGCGGGTGGAACTGAAACTTCTGTTTACGTGGTCAGTACTAGTACCGTCTTTGTAAGTTATTATACGTCGGCTGGTGGCGATTTGAAGTTCGCAAAAACTATCAATGGGGGTGCCACATGGACAACCTCAACGGTCGATTCTACGGGGACTGTTGGGCAAGAACCATCGATATATGCACCTGACTCCAGTACGATATATATATCATATTATGATAATACCAATACAAATCTTAAATTTGCCAAATCAACAGATGGTGGCAGTAACTGGTCGCTAGCTACGATTGATTCAACAGCAGCTGTTGGTATCAATAGTTCAATAGATGCAGTTGCTGGTGCAATATATATAGCATATTACGATGTGACGAATGTAAGTGATAGATTTGTTAAGTACGCAAAATCAACGGACGCTGGTGCTAATTGGACACTTGGAACTATCGATAATCCTACCGCCAATCTTTATGACGTAAAAACATCAATTGATGTACTAAGCGCTACTACTGCATTTGTAACCTATAGTGAATTCAATGGATCTGCTAAATTTGCGCAAACAGTTGATGGTGGTACAAATTGGACACTTAAAGCGGTTTCTGGTGTTAGTGGAAGTATGGGCGGGTCTTCTGTTGTGGCTACTGATGCAAATACTATTTTTATGGTATTTGACAATGGGAGTAATAATACCTCAGACCTAAAATTTGCAACATCAACAGACACTGGTGTGAACTGGACGGTGTCAAATATTGATACGGCGACGGTTTCTGGAGGAGGGTATCCAAAGGCCATTTATGCTGCCGATGCGCGCACTCTTTTTGTGGCGTATTTTGATTCCAATAATTCTGACCTTGAATTTGCAAAAACAACGAATGGTGGTACAAGTTGGACGTTACAAACCATAGAATCATCAACCGCTGCGGGGAAGGATCTTAGTATGCATGGTTTTGGCTCAGATACGCTATTTATAACGCATTATGAATCTACGGGAGTAGATCTTAAATTTGCGACGTACCCTTTTGCGACTACAGGAACTTTTACTTCCGCACCAATCAATTTAGGTGGACCGTCAGTTTTTAATGTCGTTTCATGGAATGCAACGTTAAATAGTCAAACAATTACCATGAAAGTTCGCTCGGATTCAAATAGTGATATGTCGGGTGCGACTGCTTGGGCAAGCTGTTCTACTGTCTCAAGTGGGGGTAATGCTTCAGATGGAGGGTGTGTAACCGACGGACATCAGTATGTGCAGTATCAAGCAACTTTGAACGGTACTAGTTCGGTCACTCCCGTACTCAATGATGTTACTGTCAACCATTCAGAATATGCTCCATTAGGATCCCTTGTTTCATCTGCATATAATAGTGAATCGGATGCAAATATTATGGGTGGTCTTGTTTGGACAGAGGATGCAACGTTACCTTCAGGCTCAACTGCAACATTTTATTTACGCACTTCTGCAAGTTCTGATTTTAGTGGTTCAACGTGGTCTACAGGAATTACCTCGGGTACTACTGGTTGTTCAAAAGTTGGAACCACCGTGACCTGTACAACCGAGGCTATTGACGCAGCTCTTCGTGATGGGGTCAATGATCAGTGGTTCCAGTACAAGATCACCCTCACTTCTCTTGGTGCAAATACGCCAACAATTGATGATGTGAGGATTGCATATGTGGTTAATGGACCTCCAACTTTCGACACCTCGTATAGTGCTACGGGCGTAATAACTATACAGAATACGACTATCGGAGATGCTGATTATGGTAAGGTAAATATTTCGTATCGTGTTGGAGATATCGATACTGCAAGTTTTACACCATCATTCAAATATAGTATTAATGGTGGTTCGTCGTGGAGCGACATTCCATCAGACGATCTCTCGGCTAGTGCGACATCACTACAGACATATACGGGCGGTGCAACTACTACTTTCGCTGTGGTATGGAACGCAACTTCAACACTTTCGGCAAGTCCTGTTAATGTCGCGAACGCTAAAGTTCGTGTTACAGCAAACGATGGAGACGTAGCAAATAATATTGGCACTGCAGATTCTGCTGAATTTACCTTGGATACCACGTACCCCGAAATTACCTCAGGTAACTTTGTTGTCGATTCATCGGTGGATGGTGCGGGCTCGGCGGGAACACCGGGGGACAATAGAGCAGGTATCAAACTCTATGCAACTGACTACTCTACTATTCAATATCGTTTGTGTAACAATAGTGCATTTCCAGCAACTGATTCCCAAGGCAATAGTTGTGCATGGTCATCACTCGCTGCTTCACCTATCTCTCTTGCCACCTCTTCTACACAGTGGATCACGACTGGTTATCCAAGTGCGGAAACAGTATATATGCAGGTCCGCGATGCGTACGGTAATGTAACATCGGGAACCGCCTCTGCACCAGCAATGCCAGCAAACTTTGACTACAAAGATGTCTCAAACACCGATATCGACGTGTATCGAGAATTCTTGAGCTGGTCACTCTTTAGCGCTACCGATTCATCAACCTTTACGGGGAATAGTTCAGGGCGCTACAAGCTTCATCATGCTGCTGCAGCCGATGGCGCCTCAGCTCCCGCAAGTTCTGAATACTCTGTGGTAACGTCAATATCAGACCCTGCAATCAATTACACAACGCACAATATTACTTCGGCTACAACTTCAGTGCATTATTATAAAGTAACAGCAGTTAATGATCAGGGAAGCATCTCTGATTTCACTGCAGTTCTTTCTGATATTCCGAACGGTTCTGGTGGTGCTGTATCACTTCCTCCTGAAATTACCGATACTCCTACGGCAGATACCATTAGAAATACTTCTGCGCACATTACCTTTACTACAGATTCTCTCGCAACCTCTACAATAGAGTACGGTACCACCAGCTCATATGGCAGTACAGCAAACCAGACGTCGTTTGTAGAGAACCACAGTGTTTACTTGAACAGCTTGAGCCCAAATACTTCATATTATTTCCGCGCTAAGGCAACAAATGCAGAGGGTCTCGACAGTGATTGGGCGGTAGGGACAACTTTCACGACAGCGCAGGGTACCGTCATCTCGGGTGTTACCCCAATGAATGTAACAGACAAGACAGCAACAATTTTCTGGAATACCAACGCAAGCTCTACCTCAAAGGTTTACTACGGTACCGACCGCTCGGGAAGTACTTTGGTTGGTTCAGTTACGGTTACAGGAACCTCTGCGACGACCGCAGGCACAAATGGTCTCTTCCAGCATCAGGTAGGTGTGCCCTCTTCAGGGGCTTTCACGGCAGGCAATACGTACTACTATAAAGTAGAATCAACTGACGGAGATGGTAATACGACGACGGACGATAATAATGGCCAGTTCTACAGCTTTACTACTACGCTCGATACTACGGCGCCTACAATTAGTGACATAAGTGCGGCGGTGGTAGGTCCAACATCTGCGGTAATCGTATGGACAACCGATGAGCCAGCAACATCACAGGTACGCTGGAGTGGAACTACAGGAAATCATAGCAAGCGCACGACGACTGATATGACATTTGCGGGCATCCCTTCGTACTCGGTCTATCATGTAGCGACACTTTCTTCTCAAACACAAAATGTTGGCGAGGGTGGAGGTACAAACGTACTCGTTGCGCAAACTCCTTACTACTACACTGTAGTCTCTGCAGATGCTGCGGGTAACGAGACTGAATCAGCTGAGCAGACCCTTACGACGACACGCACAGGTGAGGACGTCGTCGTCACGGTATCTCGCAGTCTTCCACAAGAAGAGGGCGGAAGTGGTCCTACTGCCGACACGACATCGCCAGTAATCACAAATATGAAAGTAGGTGACATCACGCCATTTACGGCAACAGTTACCTTTGATACAAGTGAAGCATCTGTGGGTAAACTTGGATACAGTAAGGACATTTCGTATAGCGATCACGCAGCAGACGACTTCTCGTGGGGGACAAAGCATACAATCAAGATTCGTGGGCTTACGCTTGGTACACAGTATCACATTAAGGCAGTGGTAGTGGACAAGGCGGGGAACACTGGCTATTCTGAGGAGCAGACATTCAAGACCTCATTCCTTTCAGAGAATATAAAAGAACTTGCAAAGATAGAAAACATTGAACAATTCCAGAAAGAAATTGAAGATACTATTGAATCCATCCTTCCGTCACTTGTTCCACCATTCGTGTCAAAGCCATCAATCACTGATATTACCGAAAGTGGCGCAACGATTTCTTTCAGAACCAACATCAAAGCATTCCCACTTATTGGTTTTGTCGAAGACGGTACGTACAATGCCTCAAAAGAAAATCCTTATACGAGTGAAGTTTCAGACACGACAGAAAAAGCAACGAATCATACGCTTGCACTCCTTAACCTTAAACCAAATACGAAATACCATGTTCAGGCGCGCGCATTCTCGCTTCCCCGGGTTGTAGGGAGATCAGAAGACCTTACCTTTACGACACAAGCAAGCAAGATTCAGAGTTCAATCGTAGAGACCAAGCGTGATTCATTCACTGTTGTATGGATTACCGACGAGCCGACCACTTCAATCGTGGAATACAAAGATCTTTCTTCAGGTATTACGCAAAGGAAGGCTGATGATCGAAAAACCACTTCACATTCTGTAAAAATTGAAAACCTTCCTTCAGGAACATCATTCGATGTTAATGTGTCAGGTTTGAATGAGGGAGGTAATCTCATTGAAGCTGGTTCCACACTCCATGTAACAACTTCGAGAGACATTGTTCCTCCAACAATCTCAAACTTCAAGGTGTCTAATGCAATGGTTCCAGGGCGTACTGATCGCATTCAGACTATTATCTCGTGGACAACGAACGAGCCAGCGGATTCAGTAGTCTTTTACGAAGAGGGTATCGGGACAGCAGGTGCGGAGGAGAAAGAACTTGCCAACAAATCAGAGGTCTTGGATGCATATGTAATGGATCACAACATCATCATCTCGTCACTCAAGCCTGGAGCTATCTACCGCGTGAAAGTAACCTCGGTAGATGAAAGCGGAAACCTTGGTGTCTTTGGTCCACGTACGATCATTACCCCTAAGCAAACCGAGTCTATTACCGACATTATCTTTAAGAACTTCGAAGATAGCTTCAAATTCTTGAGAGATATGTAGAAAGATATGGAATAGTACACAACAAAAAAATGCACCTGTAGGTGCATTTTTGTTGTGTGGGAAACTGTCAATCTTGTATTTCTAAAAAAGCAAGAAACCCGACCTTTTCCTTGTGTAGGCAGTATTTTGGCGGTTCAACCGCCGAATTACCAACGATTCAGCACTTGAGGAGCCCCTTTTGGGCTCCTTTTGTGTTGGAACTGTATTTTATTTGAGTGTAATTTTGCGTTGGAGAAGACTTAAGCTTGCATTTTTTTGCCTCATATAGTAGAGTAGGGGACATTACGCCGTCTGAGATTCTTTTCAGAAACTCTTTTCGGTCGTTTTGTCACTTCATATTATGGCAACAATCAATCAGCTAACTAAACGTCCCCGAAGAACTCCTCGCAGGAAGTCTCGTTCTGTCGCGCTCGGCAAGAGCTTTAACACGAAAAAGAATAAGGCGGTTTTCCACAATTCACCATTCAAGCGTGGAGTATGTACCAAGGTAACCACCACCACTCCTAAGAAACCTAACTCAGCACTTCGTAAAATTGCACGCGTACGTCTTACGAACGGTATGGAGGTAACCGCCTACATTCCTGGTATGGGACACAAGCTCCAAGAACACTCAGTGGTAATGATTCGCGGAGGTCGTGTGAAAGACTTGAGTGGTGTACGTTATCACATCGTTCGTGGCGTTCTCGATGCAACCGGAGTTGATAAAAGAATGAAGGGTCGCAGTCAGTACGGAGCAAAACGTCCGAAGGCAGGTAAAAAATAAGTATATACTCACGTTCATTAGTGAATAATTTAAAAAACAATGCGTAGAAAAGTAACCAATCGTAATATTCCCGGAGCCGATCTCGTATACGGCTCAGCTAAAGTTGAGAAATTTATCAACTACATTATGCAGGAGGGGAAAAAGAATACCGCACGCAAGGTCGTGTACGGTGCTTTTGATGTAATTAAAGAAAAGAGAAAGGACGTAGAGCCTCTTGAGATTTTTGAGCTTGCTATGAAGAATGCTGGCCCTTTGACTGAGATTCGTATGCGCCGTATTGGTGGTGCAAACTATCAGGTTCCTCGCGAGGTGCGTCCTGAACGTCGCCTTGCGCTTGCGTTCCGCTGGATCATTGATGCAGCACGTTCAAAGAAGGGTCGCCCAATGCATCAGAAACTTGCAGACGAGCTTCTCGCTGCTTCAAACAATGAGGGTGAGGCTATCAAGAAGCGTGACACCACGCACAAGATGGCAGAGGCAAACAAGGCATTTGCACACTTTGCTTGGTAGTCTTTCAAGTAAAATTATTTCATCTACTTCGTCGCTACAAAATTTTCCTTCCGCGAAGTACTGTATGTACATCTTGGTCGGAAAATTTTTAGGCTCCTCGTATCTAAAACAATTTAACTTGAAATCCTGATTGTTTTGTAAAAAAAGTTTTTAATTATTTAATCTATAAATCTTATTATTATGGAAAGGGATTACCCATTGGAAAAAGTTCGCAATTTTGGAATTATTGCACATATTGACGCTGGTAAGACTACCACCTCCGAGCGTATTTTGTATTACACGGGAATGACGCACAAGATTGGCGAGGTTCACGAAGGTGAGACGGTAACCGACTGGATGGAACAGGAGCGCGAGCGTGGTATTACGATTACTGCTGCAGCTATTACGTGTTTCTGGAACAAGACCGATGTCTCAAAGTCGAAGGAAAATTTCGTACGTTTTAATATTATTGATACCCCTGGACACATCGACTTTACCGTAGAGGTAAAGCGCTCACTTCGCGTGCTCGACGGTGCCGTAGTGGTGTTTGACGGTGTAGCTGGCGTAGAACCTCAGTCAGAAACCAACTGGCGTTATGCAGACGAGGCACAGGTACCACGCATCTGTTTCATTAACAAACTTGATCGTACCGGTGCATCTTTTGAGCGTTCATATAAATCAATCCTCGATCGTTTGAATTCAAAAGCAGTGAGAATGCAAATTCCTGTTGGTCTCGAGGACGAATTTGAGGGAGTAATCGATCTTCTTAAAATGAAAATGTTTATGTTTGAAGGAGAGATGGGGAGCAACGTGATAGAGTCCGACATTCCTGAAAAGTATCAAGCTGAAGCAAAGCAATACCACAATGAACTCGTTGAGCGTATTGTAGAAAATGATGAAAAGTTGATGAATGAATATCTCGAAGGAAAGGAAATTCCTATGGAAATTCTCAAGAAGACATTACGTAAGGCAGTAATCGCAAATGAAATTTTCCCCGTATATGCTGGTTCAGCCCTCAAGAACAAGGGTGTACAGTTGGTACTCGACGCAGTGGTTGATTATCTTCCTGCGCCATCAGATCTTCCCCCAGTAAAAGGAATTGATCCTCGTAATGGTGAGGAAGTTACCCGTGGCCCTTCAGACAAAGAACCTTTTGCGGCACTCGCATTTAAACTTCAGGCAGACCCATTTGTAGGACAACTTACCTTCTTCCGTGTGTATTCAGGTTCTGTAGAAGCGGGATCGTATATTTATAATGCAACAACGGGTACCAAAGAGCGTGTTGGCCGTATGGTACGACTTCAGGCAGATCAGCGTGAAGAGGTAAAAAAAGTATTCGCAGGAGAAATTGCTGCAATGGTAGGTCTTAAAGATACAAAAACTTCACACACGCTTTGTGACGAGGCAAACCCTATCGTACTCGAGGAAATTAAATTCCCTGAGCCGGTTATCTCACTTCGCATTGAACCAAAAACAAAAGCTGACCAAGAAAAAATGGGTATGGCGCTCAAGAAACTTTCTGACGAAGATCCAACGTTCCGTATTTCAACTGATGAAGAAACGATGGAAACTATTATTTCAGGAATGGGAGAACTTCATCTTGAAATTATCGTGGATCGTATGAAGCGTGAGTTTAATGTGGATGCAAATGTTGGTAAGCCACAGGTAGCATACAAGGAAACTATTACCCGAGAATCAGAAGCAGAACATAAGTACATCAAGCAGACGGGTGGTCGCGGACAGTACGGTCATGTGAAAATTCGCATTAAGCCAATTGATAAGAATGTTGACCTCGAAGATCTTCCAAAGAACGTGAAGCGCAAGGATCATCACTTTGAATTTATCAATAGTATTAAAGGAGGTGTTGTTCCACAGGAATTCATCCCACCGGTAGAGAAGGGTATTATCGAGGCAATGGATCGCGGTGTGCAGGCAGGATACAAAATGGTAGATATTTCTTCAGAACTCTACGATGGTTCGTACCATGATGTAGACTCTTCAGAAATCGCCTTCAAGATTGCCGCATCACAAGCATTTCAAGAAGCAGCACGCAAGGCAGGCCCCGTAATTCTTGAACCTATTATGAAGGTTGAGATTGTTACCCCAGAACAGTTTATGGGTGACGTAACAGGAAATCTCTCTTCAAAGCGTGCACAGATTGAAGGAATGGGTGAGCGAGGTATGTTGAAAGTAGTAACTGCAAAAGTGCCACTTTCAGAAATGTTTGGATATACTACTTCACTTCGCTCTATGACCGAAGGACGCGCATCTTCAACCATGGAATTTGACCACTATGACATTGTTCCTCAAAATGTTGCTTTGACGATTATTGAATCAAGAAAGTAATCTTACGAAACTTAGGAATAAAAGCGGTATTTACCCTTATATTAGCTCCTCGGCTCGGAAATGAGAAAGGCTACTTCCTCACTTCGCTCGCCTTACGTCACTAATAAAAAGACTCGCCAAGGCCCATCCTTGGCGAGTTTTTTTGTGTGGAAAACTTCCTCCTCCTTTTTTCTAATCCACGGTATACTTATGGAAGTTAGCAATTAATTATCATTCGTATTTCTATGTCCATCAAACACATCGCGCGTCTTCTTCCTCTCGTCCTCCTCTTCCTCGTTCCTAATCTATCGTCTGCAGCAACAGAATCCGTTCGCATCATCCGCCAAGACTGTACGGGATACTCCAACTGTTACACCTCACTTTCTGCATGGGAAGCAGGGGAGCAACGTGACCTTACGGCTACTGATGAAGTTGCGGTAGCACGTATTGAAGGAGTATGGACAAACCCTGATACCACGGCTGTAACGATTGATGGCTGGACGACGGATGCAACGAGGTACGTTAAGATCTATACGACACCCGAGGCGAGACATGCGGGTGTGTGGAGCGATACGAAATACCGATTGGATGCCATTGCAAGTTATACGTACGCTCTCAATATTTTAGAACCATATACAAAAGTTGATGGCTTACAGGTAAAGAGGGGAAGCGGTGGTGGAACAAGAAGCGTGGTGTATATTAATGCTACTGGTGTTGAGTTTAGTAATGGTATCGTAACGAAAAATCCTGCTACCATTTCAAGTGGTATAAGTGCTTATTCTGCAGCATCAGGTACTAAAGTTTGGAATAATATTGTTTACAATGTTGATGAGTTTGGATTGCAGGGCTCGGCTTCAGTTTATTTTTATAACAATACTGTTGTTAACTCGGGAACTTATGGAATCAGGGGTGTCGCATATTCTGGAACTTTAATTAATTGTAAAAATAACCTCGTAAAGGGTTCTCTTTCTGGCGACTATTTTCATACAGGGTCAGGTTCTCTGAGTTGTGCAAACTCTGCTTCAGGAGATGCTACGAGCGCAACCTATGGAGGAACCAATAGAGCAAGTCAAATATTCTCATTTATTGATGAAGCTAACGGCAATTTCCATCTGTCTTCATCTGATACTGGTGCTCTGAATGCCGGCGTCGACCTCTCCACCGATCCCAACCTCTCATTTTCCACCGACATCGACGGAGAAACTCGCTCAGGGTATTGGGATATCGGTGCTGATGAAAACACTGGCGCTGGTGGTACCCCACCTCCACCACCTGCAGACACTACTGCTCCTACTACTCCTCTCAACCTCACGGCTACCGCTATTTCATCTTCCCAAATCAACCTCAACTGGTCAGCTTCCACGGACACCGTAGGTGTCACGGGTTACCGTATCTACCGAGATGGTACCCAAATCACTACCACTACTGGAGCTACTTACTCTAACACCGGTCTTTCTGCATCTACCCTCTACTCCTACACCGTAGTTGCGTATGACGCATCAGGGAATACTTCTTCCCAATCAACCTCTGCAAGTGCTACCACCCAAGCAGGACTTGCTCCCGACACTACCGCACCAAGTATCCCCACCAACCTCACCGCTACCGCCATCTCTTCTTCTCAAATCAATCTCAGTTGGACAGCTTCCACTGATGCCGTAGGTGTAACTGGTTACACGATCTACCGTAACGGTACTCAACTCACTACTACGACGGGCACCACCTACTCAAACACGGGTCTCTCTGCCTCAACCCTCTACACCTACGCCGTTCTTGCCTACGACCTTGCAGGGAACGCGTCATCTCAATCAAGTGGGGCAAGTGCGACGACTCAAGTACAGGGAGTGGTCACCACAACTATAGGGGCGCCTGTTGTTTTTTATACCGACATCGTTTCAGGCCCTAATACGGGAGGAGAAAATAACAAAGGGGTATTCGTTCGCATCTTTGGAAAAAATTTCGGTACCTCGCGTGGCACATCATATGTCACAATTGGGGGCGGACAAGCGGACAATTATCCAATGTGGAGTGATACAGAAATTGCTTTTCAACTTGGCGCAAATGCACAAACGGGAAACATTGTCGTGACGAACACGAATGGCTCATCTTCCGGACTACCATTTACGGTACGCACAGGAAATATTTATTTTGTTGATATTAATTCGCCAACCAATCCTGGATCCGGAACTTTTTCCGATCCATGGCGTTCGCCAAACAGTTTTTATAATAATGCTCAACCAGGCGATACGATGTATATGCGCGGAGGCACATATTCTGGTCAATATGGTTATCAGAATTGGGGAGCAATTTTCGGTATGCGCGCAGGTACTACAGCTGGATTTACACGCTCGGGTACGCAAGCAATGCCTATCGCTTACTTGGCATATCCGGGAGAAACTGTGACGCTTAGCTCGCCTGGGCCAACCGGCATTACAAGAGCCTTTAGACTCGTAATGAATAGCACCGCGGAACCGTCGGTAGATTGGATAGTGGTAGGTAATTTTAAAATGGTGGCTTATGACGCTTGTGTTGCGATTGGTGGAAACCCCGGTCTTTATGCACTAGGATGGCGCATTGTTAACAATGATTGTCTTGGCTTGATCCGTACAACTCAAGCGCAAACAGGATCAATCGTCCCTGGCGCCGATTATGCAAAGGTACTGGGCAACATAATTCACGGAGGAAGAACGGCTAATAAATTAGACCATGCTATCTATTCTCAGGCGTGTGGTGATCAGATCGAAATCGCATGGAACCATATTTATGACAACAGCTTTGATTCCGGTCCGCTTATTTCAATCAACTATGAAGGCACTCGCTGTACGACAAAAGGCGATGGTTATGCCGGCGATATTTTTGTGCATGATAATATCATCGATGCGACTAATTATCCGTGCAGAGGGGTTTATGCCTACGAACAAGATTGGGATGATGGTGATCCGGTCCTGCCGATGACATATGTCTATAATAATTTATTCATAAATACAGGCGGTCCATTAAATAATGGCTCACTTGTAGTTCGTAACGGCGGCATGGAAGCATACAACAATTCTTTTTATGGCAACAGCCACACATGTTTAGAATTTAGTGGCCCTACTCCAAATGTTGAGCATATCGTCTTTAGAAATAACATCTGTCATATGAAGAGTACAGCAACTTCATATATTGGATATCCTCAAGATGCACCGCTCATTCAAGATGTGAGGGATAATATATATTATGGTTTAGGTAATTATACCGGCACATTGGATACTGCTCCAATTAATGCTGATCCTTTATATAATAATCCTTCAATAGGGGACTTTAGTCTGCAGTCTGGTAGCCCTGCAATCAATAAAGTTCTTTCCCTCGTCTCCTCTCTCGTCACCCGTGACTACTTCGGCATCTCCCGTCCCCAAGGTTCCGCCTACGACATCGGTGCATTTGAATACTGTACCAACTGTACAACCACCACGACGACGACTACACAACCAACCTCCGACACCACGGCACCATCCATCCCTACCAACCTCTCCGCTACCGCAGTCTCTATTTCTCAGATTAACCTCACGTGGTCAACATCCACGGACAACACGGCAGTCACTGGTTACCGCATTTACCGTAACGGTACCCAGATTACCACCACGACCGGAACTACTTACTCCA